>NZ_LZIS01000153.1 GCF_001667015.1 Mycobacterium sp. E3198
CGCGCCGTCCCGCATCGCGTCGAGCAGGCCGGGCACCCGGGCGGCCTCGACCCGGTCGTACAGGCTGACCAGCCGGCATCGCAGGCAGCGGGGGCGCCGCCGGGAGCGCGGGTGCGGCCGGCAGCGCGGGCAGGCCCGCCGGGAGCCCCGCCGGGACCGACGCCAACACGGCGGGGATGGCCGCGGCCGCGCCGGGGACGGTCGCCGCCGCGGCGGGCAGGGCCGCGAGGCCGAACCCCGGGAGCGCCGGGATGCCGACTCCCGGGACGCCCAGGGTGAAGTTGGCGGGCAGCAGGCCCGCGTTCTTGAGGTAGACCAGCGCGATGGCGGCGGTGCTCAGGCTGGCCACGGCGCCGGTTCCGATGCCGACGACGCTGCCGCCCACGCCCACGACGCCCTGCACGACGGACAGCGCGACGGCCGCGCTGTTCGGGATGGCCGCGGCGGCCGGCAGCCCGGCCAGGGCGGGCAGCACGAGGTTGGGGTCCGGAAGCCCGGCCAGGTCGCCCACCCCGGGCGCGCCCACCGCGGGCACGCCGCCCACGGGCGCCCCGCCGATTCCCGATGAGCCCATCCCGGGCACCGCGGCGGCCGCGGGGCCACCCGGTGCCGGCGGGGCGCCGGGGCCCGTCACGTTGGCCGCCTGCTGGAACGGCACGGGCGGAGCCTCCGCGGCCTCGGCGCCCGGCCCCGACGGCTTCGGCGTCTCGGGCATCAGGACAGATGCCACCTTCTCGCATCCCGCCCCGCCGTTGGTGCATGGCCCGGCGGCCGGCAGCGGCGCGCTGACCGAGGTCAGAGGCGTAACCGCGAGCGTCCCACCCATCAGGGCGGACGCAGCGGCGCCCAGGACGGCGATTCTCATGACGGCCCCCTCAAGCTGTCGACACGCGATCGGCGCGGGTCAATCCCTGAAGCTTAGGACGACCGGGCAGGCGGCGTGGGGCATTATCCGAAATTCATGGCCGGGCCGCTGAGGTTTCACCCAACCGACCGCTTCAGCCCACCGAGGCCGCGGGCGCGACGGACGGTAGCCCGACGATCGGGGCGGCCTTGTGCAGGCACTCCTCCCACTCGGCGTCGGGATCGGAGTCGGCGGTGATCCCGCCGCCGACGCCCAGCACGGCGCCGCCCCGGGCGTCGAACTCGACCGTCCGGATCGCGACGTTCAGCTCGGCGCCGGCGATGGGTGACGCCAGACCAATTGTGCCGCAGTATATTCCGCGCCGATGCTGTTCCCATTGCGAAATCAGTTGCCGGGCACGGTGTTTCGGGGTTCCGGTGACGGAGGCGGGGGGGAAGGCGGCGTCCAGCAGCGCCGACGTCGGGAGCTCGGCCGGCACCCGCGCCGACACCGTGGAAACCAGGTGCCACACTCCGGGCGCGCGCCGCACGACCAGCAGCTCGGGGACGGTGACGGTGCCGACGACCGCGACCCGGCCGAGGTCGTTGCGGACCAGGTCGACGATCATGATGTTTTCGGCGACCTCTTTGGCAGACGCCCGCAGCGCCGACGGCCACGCGTCCAGCGGCAGCGTGCCCTTGATGGGGCTCGACGCCACGACCGTGCCGCGGCGCCGCAGGAAAAGCTCCGGGGACAGCGATGCCACCGCACCCCAGGGCCCCGCGACGTAGGCGGCGCGGGCCGGGGACGTCCGCGCGACCCCGTCGACGAAGAAGTCCAACGGGGCGCCGGTCAGGAAGCCGGTGAATTGGGTGCATACGCAGGCCTGATACACCTCGCCGGCGCGGATGGCCGCCAGGCAGGACAGGACCCCGCCGCGGTGCGTCGCGCGGTCGGCGGCGCCCCAGTCGATCCGGCAATCGCGCGGCCGGCCCGGCCGGGCCGCCAGCGCGGCGGTCAGCCACCGCGGCATCGGGGCGCCGGACAGGCTTTCGTACCACCACTGCCCGTCGCGGTCGCGGCGCAACACGCAGTCGGTCCAGCCGCCGGCGGCCTCGGGGATCCGGTTGCCGCGCCCGTCGGCGCCGGGATCGGGGTAGGAGAGGTAGCCGACCCAGCCGCCGCCCACCGCCTGCGAATCGGGCGCCGGCGCGGCCTGTGGGACCGCGAACGCGTCGCCGGCGTCCACCGGCCGCGCCGCCAGGCTGGGCGCGATCACGGCCAACGCCCCGAACCACTCGCCGGTCAGCGCGGCCGGCGGCGGCAACCCGAGCCGGGCGGTGGCGTCGCCGACGGCACGCAGCACCCCGGGCGCGGCGCCCAGGTCGCCAAGCCGGTCGATTCGCACCGACCTAGCTTGACAGAGCGGCACGCCCGCCGCTCAGCCGCGGCTGATGTCACGGGTGCTGGCCAAAGCCGCCAGCTTCTGCGGGTTGCGCATCACGTAGAAGTTGGTGATCTTGCCGTCGGAAATCTCCAGCGTGATCACCCCTTCGAGCTGGTCGCCGAGGTAGAGCAACACCGCCGGGGCGCTGTTGCAGGTGACCATGTCGACGCGGACCCCGGCCATGGCCGCGGCCCGGCGCATCAGCCCGGCGACGGCCCGGGCCACCCGGTCGGCGCCGACCACCGGCCGGCGCGCCGCGCTGACGATGCCGCCGCTGTCGGCCGTCCAGGTGGCGTCGGGCGCGAGCATCGACATCAGCGCTTCGACGTCACCGCCGGCCGCCGCGGCCAGGAACTGGGCGGTGATCTCGGCGTTGCGATCGGGGTCGTTCGCCTCGAACCGTTTCCGCCGCGCCCGCACGTGTTCGCGCGCGCGGTGCGCGACCTGGCGCACGGTCGGCGCCGGTTTGCCGACCGCCTCGGCGATCTCGCCGTAGTCGAAACCGAACACCTCGCGCAGCACGAACACCGCCCGCTCGTCGGGACTCAGTGTTTCCAGCAAGACCAGCATCGCCATCGAAACCGATTCCGCCAGAAGGACATCGGCCGAGGGATCCTGGTCGTCGAGCAGCAGCGGCTCGGGCAGCCACGGCCCCACGTACTCCTCGCGGCGGCGCGCGTCGGCGCGCAGCGCGTTGAGCGCCTGCCGGGTGACCAGCTGGGCGAGGTAGGACTTGGTGTCGCGCACGCCGCCCAGGTCCACGCCCGCCCAGCGCAGGTAGCTGTCCTGCAACACGTCGTCCGCCTCGGTTGCCGAGCCGAGGATCTCGTAGGCGATCGTGAACAGCAACGGTCGCAGCAGCGTGAACCGCTCGGCGTGCTCGGACGCAGCCGTCATGGCAACGCGACCCGCTCGTCGGCCGGCGACTGCGCGAGCCGCCTGCCGCCCTTGAACCAGAAGTACGAGCCCGGCTTGGCGGCCTCGCGGCGGATGGCCCAGAGCGTGCCCTTGCACACCGTTTCCTTCACCGAGGCCGCGAACCGGCCGCCGAGGTACAGCTCGACCGGGGTGTCGTCCTTGCGGGCGAGCTGAACGGTCGCATGCGAGCGCCCCAGGCTGATGCACTGGCCGGTGAACGCCTGGTCCAGCGGCGCCGGGGTTTCGCCGGCGATGCGGCTGAGCACGGTGTTGGCGGCCTGGGCGCCCAACGGCCCGGCGGCCTGGCAGCTCATCCGCAGCGGCTGGCCCGACGGCGCGGCCGCGTCACCGGCGGCGACGATGCGGGCGTCGTCGATGCTGGTCAGGGTCTCGTCGGTGAGCAGCCGGCCCGCCGCGTTGGTGCTCAGCCCGCTGCGCGCCGCCAGGTCCGGCACGGTGAACCCGGCCGTCCACACCGTCGCCGCGCTGGGCAGCACGGCGCCGTCGGACAGCGCCACCGCGTCCCAGCGCACCTCGGTGGCGGACACGGATTCGAGCACGTTGACCTCGAGGCCGCGCAGCTGCTTGGCCACCGAACGCCGCCCGCGGCGGCTGAGCGACGGGCCGAGCAGGCCGCCGCAGACCAGGGTCACCGGGCGTCCCAGCTCGGCCAGCTCGGACGCCGTCTCGATGCCGGTCAGGCCGCCGCCGACGACGGTGATCGGCGCGGCCAGCGGCAGGTCGGCCAGCGCGTAGCGCAGCCGCTGCGCGCTTTCCAGGTCGGCGACCGAGTGCGCGAACTCTGCCACCCCGGGCACCGTCGAGGGCAGCGCCCCGGTGCTGCCGACGGCGTAGATCAGGTAGTCGTAGTCCAGTTCGGCGCCCGAACCCAGCACCACCCGCCGGTCGGCGGGCACGATGCGCTCGACGGCGTCGACCGTCAGCCCGATGCCGTCACCCAGCAGGCTGTCGTAGTCGGCGAGCGCGGCGCCGGTGTCGGCGACCAACTGGTGCAGGCGGATCCGCTCCACGAAGACCGGGCGCGGGTTGATCAGGGTGATGTCGACCCCGGCGCGCCGGCGCAGGTGGTTGGCGGCCAGGGTGCCGGCGTATCCGCCGCCGACGACGACGACGTGGGTGCTTGGGGCGGCCGGATCGGTCATGTCTGTCTCCTACTCTCACGGGACTCTTGCCCTTGAGACACCGGAGCCCGGCGGGGCGTGACAGTCACGGCGCGACTGTGAGCTGTCTCACTGCCCCGTCGGGACGAAGACGAAGTTGTTGACGTAGACGCCCCGGGCCGCCCAGCCGTCCTGGATGCCGCCAATGTTCGCCGGGTCCTGGTGGGTGGCCGCGTCGAACTCTTCGATGGGCCGCCGCCCGTCGCCGCCGTCGAAGTAGCCCCGGTAGCCGAGCCCCGTCAGCAGCTCGGTGATCGCGGCGACGGCGCCCCGGTGATGGCGTTCCTCGGCTTCCACCAGGACCGCCGGCCGGTTGCGGGCGAGGGTGTCCGTGGCGCCGCGCAACACGGCCAGTTCGTGGCCCTCGACGTCGATCTTGATCATTCCGACGTCGTCGAGGCCCAGGTCGTCGACTCGCTTGACCGGCACGTCGATGGTGCCGACCGTGCCCCCGTCCGCGTCGCCGAGGGCGTTGGCCGTGTCGATCGTGCTGCGGCCCGGGTCGGATTCGACCACGCGCATCGTGGTGACGCCGGGCCGGTCCGACAGCGCCACGGCTTCCACCCGGACCGCCGCGCCGACCGCGTCGAACATCGCCGCCAGCTCGCGGGCCTGAGCCGGCCGCGGCTCGAACGCGATCACCGAGCGCGACGACGCCAGCATCGCGATGCTGAATTCGCCGACGTCGGCCCCGATGTCCAGCGAGACGCGGTCGGGATTGCACAGGGACGCAACCAGTTGCACGTCCGGGCGGGACTCGCCCAGCCGCCGCAGGATGCGGAATTTGCGCCGCCAGAACAGCCGTGGCGCCAAGGTCTTGGCCGCCGGTGCGAGCCGACGTTTCGCCGAGCGTGCGACGGACATTTGTGGGTTCCTTATCCTCGTTGAGCGCCAGGCGTGACCGGGGCTGAGCCGGGTCGCACATGATACGCTTCGCAGCAATTCGTGACCTGCCCCGGGCCGAATACAGCCACCGCGAAAAATCCTTGATTTGGGCCCCTGACAAGGCCAAGCCCAGCTGGGACACGTGCCCGATCGGAGGAGTCCTTGCCGCGCAGCCTGGATCTCGTCGTCACCTCCGTCGCCACGCAGCTGATGGAGGCGACCGGGTCCACTGCGACCCAGGTGAGTGAAAGGGTGCTCGCCCAGCTCGTCGAGCAGTTCAATCTGGACGCCAGCTTTCTGCGCCATCACGACCACGACATCCGCGCCTCGGTGTTGGTGGCGGAGTGGCCGCCGCGCACCGACATCCCGGACCCGGATCCGATGGCCGTCGTCCACTTCACCAGCGCCGACCCGGTTCTCGCCCAGTGCGAGCACGGACGGAAGCCGGTGGTGATCCGCCCGGAGCAGAACAACCGCGCGTTCGGGCGCCGGGCGGGAGGGGCCAAGCAACCGGCGTCGCCCTCGGTGGCGGCCGCACCGCTGGTGTCGGGCGACACCACCACCGGGGTGCTCGGCTTCGTCAAGAACGGCGCGCGGAAGTGGAAACAGGAGGAGATCAACACCCTGGAGGCGGTCGCCGCGCTGTTCGCGCAGCTGCAGGCCCGCATCGCCGCGGAGGAACGACTGCGCTACCTCGCCGAGCACGACGATCTGACCGGCCTGTACAACCGGCGGGCGTTGGTCGCGCACCTGACCGAACGGCTCGCGCCGGGCAGCCCGGGGCCCGTCGCGGTTTTGTACCTCGATCTGGACCGGCTCAAGCCGATCAACGACTACCTCGGCCACACCGCCGGCGACTGGTTCATCCGCGTTTTCGCGCAACGCATTCGGGTGTGCGCGGGCGGCCAGGCGATGATTGCCCGGCTGGGTGGCGACGAGTTCGTCGTCATCCCGGACCAGGCGATGTCGACGGGGACCGCGGAGTCGTTCGCGCGCCGCCTGGGGACCATGCTGCGCGAGCGACTGGCGATCGGCGGGCACATGATCACCCGGACCGTGAGCATCGGGCTGGCGGTGGGCATGCCGGGGCGGGACAACAGCACCGACCTGTTGCGCCGGGCCGACGAGGCCGTGCTGACCGCCAAGCGCGGGGGCGGCAACCAGGTCGCGCTGTCCACCGACGACATGTCGCTGAAAAGCGCCTTCCGCAACGACATCGAGCTGCATCTGCAGGGCGACATCGACAGCGAAGCGCTGCTGCTGCACTACCTGCCCGAGGTCGACCTTTGGACCGGCGCCATCGTGGCCGCCGAGGCGCTGGTCCGCTGGCGGCACCCGATTTGGGGCCTGCTGCTGCCGGATTCGTTCATCGGGGTGGCCGAATCGACCAACCTGGCCGGCGAGCTGGGCCGGTGGGTGATGCGCAGCGCCTGCGCCGAATTCAGCCGGTGGCGGGCCAACGGCATCGGGCAGAGCGCCGTCCTGCGCATCAACGTCTCGCCCATCCAGCTGATCACGCGCGGCTTCGTGCGCAGCGTCGCCGACACCATCGAGGAGTTCGGCATCGACGGCGGATCGGTCTGTCTCGAGATCACCGAGCGGGCCGTCGTCCATGACATCGAAACCACCCGCAAGACGCTGCACGAGCTCAAGGAGGTCGGTGTCCAGATCGCCATCGACGACTTCGGCACCGGCTATGCGGTTCTGTCGCACCTGAAGTCGCTTCCGGTCGACATGCTCAAGATCGACACCGGTTTCGTGCGCGACCTGGGCACCAATGCCGGAGATCTGGCCATCGTCCGGGCGATCATCGGACTGGCCGAGGCGTTCGGCCTGCAACTGGTCGCCGAGGGAGTCGAGACACCCGCCGCCGCACTGACTTTGATGCAACACGGCTGCCACCGCGCGCAGGGCTTCCTGCTGTCCCGGCCCGTCCCGGGCAACGCGATGGAAGCGCTGCTGGCCGCGCGGTGGATGCCGATGCCGTTCCTCGCCGACCGCGAGGCGCTGTCGTTAGGCGCGATCTAGCCCACATGTTTCGTTCGTCGAATCGAAGGGGCAAACGGGCCCTCGCCGCGGTCATCGCGGGCACGGCGCTGCTGCTGAACGGGTGCGGCGGGCATCCCAATCCGGGCCCGCTGTCCGCGATGGTCTTTCCGGCCATCCCGCCCACCGTTCAGGAAATCGCCAACCCGCTGCGCGGCCAGTACGAGGACTTGCTGATTCCGCTTTTCCCGCAAGGCAATCCGGCGCAGCAGCGGTACCCGGCGTGGCCGGCGTCCTACGACGCCAGCATGCGCATCTCGTGGCGGCAGTTGCAGCCGACCGACCCGCGCACCCTGCCGCCGGACGCGCCCGACGACCGCAAGTTCGACTTCAGCGCGATCGACGACGCGCTGACCAAGCTGGCCAACCGCAACATGCGGCTGACGCTGCGCGTGTACGCCTACAACTCCTGTTGCAACGACACCTATCCCGACAACACCAACATCGCGATCCCCGACTGGATGCGGTCGGCGTCCACCCCGTATCCCGCGCCGGCGAACAGCCCCACGCCCGGGGTGACCCAGGTGGTGCCGAGCTGGAACGACCCGAATTACCTGAACGCGTTCTCCCAGCTGCTCGCCGCCCTGGGCCGACGCTACGACGGGGACGAGCGCCTGTCCGTGTTCGAGTTCTCCGGGTACGGGGATTTCAGCGAGAACCACATCGCCTACCTGCGTGACGTGTTGGGCGCGCCCGGTCCCGCGCCCGACGAGAGCAACGCGATGCTGGGGTATTACAGCCAGTTCCGCGATCAGAGCATCACCACCGATTCGATTCGGCAGCTGGTCGCGGCGAACGTCAACGCCTTCCCGCACACGCAATTGGTGGTCACGCCGCAGAACCCCGAGATCGTGCGCGAGCTCCTGGCCGACGACGTGACCAAGAAACTCTCGGCGCCGGTGGGTGTCCGCTCGGATTGCCTTGGCGTGCAGGCGCCCTTGCCGGCGTGGGCCGAATCCAGCGACTCGCAATACGTGCGCAGCAACGACGCCGTCGTGGGCGCGCTCAAGCAGCGCATGGCGTCCGCCCCGGTGATCACCGAGTGGTGCCAGCTGCCCAACGGAACCGACCCGCGGTCCTACTACGAGAAGGGCCTGCACGACGTCGTCCGGTACCACGTGTCGATGACGTCGAGCGTCAACTTCGCGGACCGCGAGTCCCGCTCGGCGATGGACCCCGGGCTGTTTTTGCTGTGGGCCCAGGCCAATACCTCGGCGGGCTACCGGTATTCGGTCGAGGGGCGCCCGGGCTCCCAATCGCTACAGGGCAAGGCGGCGACCATTTCGGTCGTCTGGACCAACTACGGCTCGGCGGCCACCACCGAGCAGTGGGCGCCCGGGTACAAGCTGGTGGACTTCTCCGGGACGGTGGTGCGCAGCCTGCCGGCGACGGTCAACCTCAAGACGTTGGTGAGCGACGACACCGGCTCCACCCGCGAGGAGGCGGTCCCGGCGTCGACGACGGAGACCGTGCGCATCGACCTGAACGGCCTGGCGCCGGGCCATTACACGCTGCGCGCGTCCGTCGACTGGCAGCAGCACAAGCCGGGCGCATCGCACGTGGTGAACTACGCGCCGATGGCGTTGGCCCGCGACGGCCGCGACGGCGCCGGACTGTATCCGATTGCCACGCTGGACATTCCGCGGGACTCGACGATATCAGCGAACGGGCAGTGATTTCAGCGACGTCTCGCGCCCCGGCGCGGCCGCGCCCGCCAGGCCGGTCCACAGCCGGGCCAGCGAGTCGTACCAGCGCCGCAGCGCGAAGTCGCCGGCGCGGGCGCGCGCGGCGGCGCCCAGCCGCGCGCGCAGGGGATCGTCGGTGACGAGCGCGCTCAGCGCGTCGGCGATCTGATCCGGCGAACCCGGTTGCACGACAACGCCGGTGACGCCGTCGGTCACCGCCTCGCCGATGCTGCCGACCGTCGTGGTCACCGGCGCCAGCCCGTACGCCATCGCCTCCAGCAGCGCCATCGGCAGGCCCTCGTCGCGGCTGGGCAGCAGGAAAACGTGCGCGGCGCGCAGCAGTTCGTCGCGGGCCGCCGCATCGAGCCAGCCGGTCACCCGGATGGTGTCGCCGAGACCGGCCGCCGCGACGGCGGCGCGCACGTCGTCGACCTCGCCGTCGCCGGCCAGGGTCACGCGCAGCCGGCGGCGAACCGTCTCATCGAGCGCCCCGACGGCCGAAACGATGTCGTAGCTGCCCTTGCGCCTTCCCAACCGGCCCAGCGCCACCGCGTGCACGAGGTCGACACCCGATTGGGCCACCGCGGTTTCCGGGATGCGGACGGCGTTGTGCAGCACGCTGATCCGGCCGTCGGGCACCCGCAGCCGGGCGGCGTACTCGTCGACGTGGCGCTCGCCCAGCACCAGCCAGTGATCGGCGACGAGCATCCGGCGCACCGTCGTCCGCGCCGGTGCGGGCAGCCGGTCGAACCAGCCACCGAAGTCGTAGCTGTGTCCGTGCACCACGGCCGGCACGCCGGCCAGCCGCGCCGCGGCCAGCGGCACTGCCTTGCGCAGCACGCTGCCGCCCTGGGCCAGGTTCGCGTGCAGCACGTCGGCGCGGCCGCGCAGCAACAGCCAACTGGCGCACAGCATTCCGCGGATGCCCACCAGCAGTCTGGCCGACCGCGACCGGTCGACGTAGGTGGGCACCACGGCGACGCTGATCCGCTCGTCCGGATGCACGGCCATCAGGGCGGCGACCGTCGCCATGCCGCCGCGGCTGTCCGCCGCCGCGGGCGCCGGCCCGATCACCAACACCCGCACCGGATTCCGGCTCGCGCTCACCGCGCGGCCCCCGCGAGCGAGGGCATCGGCTCGGTGGCCGGCTCGTCGATGTCGGCCGGGGTGCTCGTTCGGCGCCGCAGGCGCGCGAACGCCAGGGCCGCTCCGAGCGCCATGCCCAGCGTCATGGCGTTGGCCGGGTCTTCGGGCAGCGGGTCGACGACGCACATCACCAGCAGACCGGCGGAGACCGCCGCGGCGGCCGACGCCGGCGCCGACGCGCTGCGCAGCGCGGCGACCACCGGCGTCAGCGCGAACACCGCGAACGCGGCCATGCCGACGGCACCCGATTTGGCCAGCCACCACAGGTAGAAGTTGTGCGAATAGGTGGTGCCCAGTGTGTTGGTGAACTCGTCCGGGTCGTTGCCGAACGGCTCCTGATACGCGTAGCCCAGCCCGTGGCCGAACACCGGCGCCCCGGCGATGGCCCGGTTGAGCTTGGCGTCCTCGGCCAGCCTCGCCAGCGTCGAGGAGTCCACGGCGAGCGCGTTGCTCGAGACGCCGCCGAGCACCCGGTGGCTGAATCCGGTGATCTGATCGCCCAGCCACTCGCCGGCCGTCGAATGCTGCAGCAAAAACAGTGCTCCCGGCACCGCCACCGCCAAGATCCCGGCCGCGGTTAGGGCCAGCCGCGCGGCCCGCCGCAGGGACGACCACCCCAGCGTGGCGACGAACGCGACCAGCGCGGCGACCCCGAGGGCGATCAGGGTGTTCCGGGAGAAGGCCAGCACCGAGACGATCAGCGCGGGCAGGCCCAACGCGAGGTACCAGATGGGCGCCAGCCGCCCGACGATCTGCGCCGCCACCAGGGCGGCCAGCACCGCGATCGCCGGCGTCAGGGTGGCGGTGATGACGCGGGTGGCCGTGTCGCCCGTGTCGCTTTGCAGGCTTTCCAGCCTGCCCGCCAGGCGCAGGCCGCCCGAGGAGCTGAGGACGGCCATCGCCGCCGAGAACCAGAGCGTGATCACCATCGCGTGGATGGACAGCTTGACGTAGTCGCCGTACACGATGACGAGCGCCAGGATGAACCCGCCGACCATCTCGAGCAGAAAGGTGGCCTCGCGCACGATGATTGGCGCGGAATGACCGGTCGCGAACCCGACCGCGGCGAAGTACGCCACGATCATCACGAACATGCCCGGCAACAGATACTCCGAGAAGCGCAACCGCACGGCCGGCAGCGCGAAGCAGATGGCCAGCGCCAGCGCCACGTGGTAGGCGTTGATGGAGACGGGGCCGATCACCTTGGCGACGTGCAGGCCCTGGGGCAGCGCCGCGAACGCCAGGAACAGCGCGACGCCGATCATCGTCGCCGGCCTCGTCCAGTAGATCACCAGGCAGAACGACAGGCCGATCAACATCACCCCCTGGGTGGTGTTGCGCACGGACAGCACGCCGAAGACGAAGCAGCCCAACGCGAATACCGCCAGGACGGCTCCAGACATCGCCAGGCGGTGCCGGCTCCGCAGGTACAGGATCACGCCGGCCGGCCTACCTTGGTCCGGTAGGTGCGGGCCGCGGCCCGGGCGTGCCGGGATATCCGCGCATCGGTCAGCACGGTGCCGACGACGTCGGCGCCGGCGGCGCGCAGCGCGGTGAGCGCGTCGCTGAGTTCGTCCTCCGTGGTGCGCCCCGCGCGGACCACCAGCACGGTGGCCTGCACCGCCGCGGCCAGCAGCCCGGCGTCGGCGGTCGCCAGAACCGGCGGGCCGTCGACCACCGTGCGGTCGAAGCTGGCCGACACGTCGGCCAGCACCTTGTCGAGGACCTCCGGCAGGTAGGCGCTGCTGGGCAGCGTGTCCCGGCGCACCGCGCGGGCCGCCAGGACGAATAGCCCCGGAATCGTCGTCGGCTTAACGGCTTCCGTCGCGATGTCGGGGTCGGACAACGCATTGCCCAGCCCCTCTCCCGAGTCCACCTTCAGCAGGCCGGCGATCACCGGTCGGCGCGTGTCGCCCTCGACGAGCAGGGCGTCTTCGCCGGATTCGGCGAACGCCCGCGCCAGGTTGACCGCCGTGGTCGTGGTGCCCTCCCCGCCGAACGGCGCCGTCAGCAGCACCCGGCGCGCGCCGGGTTCCATCGCGCGGAGCAGGCGCGCCCGCAGGCCGCGCACCGCGTCGTCGAACGAGATGTCGGTGCCGAATCGCGGTGCGTTGCCGCGCCTTCCGGGCAGCTCGGCCAGGGTCGGCAAATTGGAGAGGCGTTCCAGCTTCGCGCGATCGCGCACGGTGCGATCGGCGGCCTCGCGCGTCAACGCCACCCCCGTCCCCAACAGGAGGCCGGCCGCGAGGCCCATGGCCATGTTGCGCACCGGGACCGGCTTGATCGGGCTGTCCGGCACGCCCGGCTGCTCGATCACCGTCGCCCTGGCCATCGGCGTATTCGGGGCAACCTGCGGCGGCAGCGCCTGCGGCGTGGCCACCTGCGCCGGGGGCGCTGGCGGGTCCACCGTCGGGGTGTCGCCGCCGGCTTGCGTGGCCGGCGGGCCGTCGGTGTCCGGTGCCGTGGGCACCTGTGTCGGGCCCTGGGTCGGGGGCGCCTGCGGCGGTGGCGCCTGCGGCGGCGAGCTGTTCACCAGTGCCACCGGGTCTTTCGGATTCATTCCCAACGTGCCGACGATCCCGGTGAAGGTGTCGGCCATCGCCTTCGCCAGCGCGGCGGCGCGGTTCGGATCGGTATCCGTGACGGAGATGGTGAACAGCGTCGACTTCGGCGTGTACTCCACATGCGTCTCGCTGGCCAGCGCGTCGGCGCCGATGGGCAGGTGGAACTGCTTGACCGCGCGCTCGGCGACGGCGTGCCCGCCGGCGATCGCCGCGTAGGACGACAACCGCTCCTGGGCGGCCTGGGTTCCCGAATACACCTGGGCCAGGTCGGTCTCGCCGGAAAACGAGATGAGGACGGTGGCCGACGACTGGTAGCTCTTCGTCTGGAGCGCGGTGACGGCGGCGGCCCCCGCGAGGCAGGCCAGCAGCGCGCCCACGAACAGCTTCCAGTGAGCCGTCAGCGTCCGGACAAACGTGCGGAAATCCATGAACTAAAACCCTTCCCGGCGCCGGCCGGCGCGTGCGAGCTCCCGCGCGCCGAGCGGCGGGCCACTACGCGCGGCGCTGCTGCGGCGACGCGGCCGCGGACCGCCTGCTCAACATCCTCGCCGAGGTGCGGGCCGCGCGCCCGCCGCTCGGCGCGCGGGAGCTCGCACGCGCCGGCCGGCGCCGGGAAGGGTTTTAGTTCATGGATTTCCGCGC
>NZ_LZIS01000154.1 GCF_001667015.1 Mycobacterium sp. E3198
GGTGTGGGTTCGCACCGACAGCTCCCGGGGCAGGAAACACACCGTGGACCGGACCATCAGGCGATACCAGAAATCCAGGTCGACGAGCTGGTAGATGTCGGTCCGAAACCCCCCGGCATCCAGGGCGAGCCGGCGGCGGAACATCACGCAGGTCGGCTCGCCAATCCAATTGCCGGCGCCGCCGCGGAGCAGCTGCTGCGCGGCGAGCCAAGGCCCGCGGTTGCGCTCGCGAAGCCGCCAAAAGTGTTTGTGCGCAGGGCCCACTCGGCGCCGCCACGGAAGATTCTCGTCCTGCACCACCCGCCGGGGGGCGAACGCCAGCCCGACGGTCGGGTCGTCGAAGTAGGGAGCGAGCGTCGCCAAGGCGCCCGGAAGCAGCCAGTCGTCGCCGTGCACGAACTGCACGCACGTGCCGCGCGCCAGTTCCAGGCATTTGTTGTGGTTGCCGTTGAGGCCCAGGCGGGGCTGATTCTTCACCAGCCGGTCCCCGGGCCGCAGCAGCGCGGAGGCGATTGCGGCGCCGTCGTCGG
>NZ_LZIS01000155.1 GCF_001667015.1 Mycobacterium sp. E3198
GCCCCGGCGCCCCCCCCGCCCCCGCCGCGCCACCGGGACCGCCGCCGCCCACCGCGGTGCCGCCGTCGCCGGACGGGTCGGTGACGCTGTCGGCGGCCAAAGCCGCGGCCCTGCAGGACATCCAGGCCGCCATCGGCGCCGCGAAAGACGCCCAGAAGAAGGGCGATTTCGCCGCCTACGGCGCGGCGCTGCAGCGCCTCGACGACGCGATCAACAAGTACAACGCCACCAAATAGCTTTGCCCCCTTTTTTTGCCGCGAGCGTGCGTGTTTGTACGGCGACACGCCGTGAACGACGGCATTCTGCGCACGCTCGCGGGACAGGGGTAGGCGCCGGCGCCACCTACCCCTGCAGCCGCCGCGCCACCTCGCCGTAGCGCTCGAAGCGCTCGCCCTGCGCCCCCTGCGCGTTGTACAGCACCAGGCGCGTCGCGACCCCCGCGTACTTCTCGCTCAGCGCGCCGGCCAACCCGTCCCACGTCGACTCGGTGGCAAACGCGGCGATGTGCTCGTCGGTGATCTGGGCCGCCATGCCGGCGAAGTCGCCGGCCTTCTGCCGCTCCCGGATGCGGGCCGTCGTGCCCTCGAATCCCGCCTCGTCCCAGATGAACGCGTAATTGGGCGTGCTGCCGTAGAAGGACATGCTGGCGCGCACCGACTCACGCTCGCTGGCGCGCTCCTCGTCGGTGTCGCCGACGATCGTCATCACCGGCACGATCATGGCGATGTCCGACGGGGAGCGCCCGGCCTTCGCGGCCCCCTCGGCGACATTGGGCACGACGTGACGGGCCAGGTAGCCCGGCTCGCCGAGCGGGTGGACGTGCACGCCGTCGGTGACCTCACCGGCCATCCGCAGCATCCACGGATTCACCGCTGCCACATCGACTTTCGGGTCGGGCGCGTCGATCGGTCCGGCGCTCCACTGCGGGGTGATGAAGTCCAGGTCGTAGAACTCGCCGTGGTGCTCGAGCTTGCCCGTCCGGAACGCGGCGAAGCACGACTTGACGGCGCGCACGTAGTCGCGCAGCCGTGGCCCCGGCCGCTCGAACGCCACCCCGTAGCGCCGCACCACGTGGGTGCGCACCTGCGTGCCGAGGCCGAGCCGGAACCTCCCGCCGGTCGACTCCTGCAGCTCCCAGGCGGTGGCGGCCGTGACGAAGGGGCTGCGCGGGAAGGCCACCGCAACCCCGGTGGACAGCTCGAGGCCCGGTGCGGCCTGCGAGGCGACGGCGGCGCTGAGGTACGGCGTGCGCCCGGTCTCGGTCAACAGCATCCCGGCAAACCCGGCGGCCTGGGTTCGACGGGCCAAATCACCGATCTTGTCCAGCGATTGCGGGACCGTCATCACGTCGATGTGCATGGCGGAACAGTATGCCGGAACGTTTCAGCCCCGCGCCGCCGTGCGGAACCTCTCCCGGTAGGCCTTCGGCGACAGGCCGAGATGCTCGACGAAGACCCGCCGGAGGCTTTCGGTGCTACCGAACCCCGCCAGGCGCGCACTGTCGGCGACGCTGCGGCCGGCGTCCAGTGCCGCACGTGCCGCGTCGATGCGCACCATCTCGACGTAGCGGGCGGGTGTCGTGCCGAGTTGTGACTGGAACAGCCGGGTCAGCTGCCGGGTGCTCAACGACGCCCGGGCGGCAAGGGTTTTCACGTCGTGGTTGGCCGCCGGGTCGGCCGAGATCGCGGTGGTGACCTTGCGCAGCGGCGACTGCGGCGGCGGATCGGCCTCGACCAGCACCGAGAACTGCGACTGGCCGCCCGCGCGCTTGAGGTAGACGACCAGCCACCGGGCCACCTCCCGGACCAGGTCCGCGCCGTGGTCCATTTCGACGAGCGCCAGGGCCAGGTCGATGCCCGACGACACCCCCGCGGAGGTGAAGACCTCACCGTCGCGGACGAAGATCGCGTCCGGCTCGACGGTGACGTCGGGGAAGGCCCGGGTGAACAACCGCACGTCATGCCAGTGCGTGGTGGCGCGCCGGCCGTTGAGCAGGCCGGCCTGCGCCAGGACGAATGAGCCCGTGCAGATCGAGGCCAGCCGCCGGGTGCGGCCGGCGACCGACTTGACCGCGTCGACGAGCTCGGGATCGATCCCCCGCCGCGGCAGGTGGTCGCTGCCCGCGACCAGGATGGTGTCGGCGGATTCGATCGACGAGATCGCGTCGGTGACACCCAGCCGGGTCCCGATGGACGTGGTGACGTCGTGACCGTCCACCGACGCGATCTTGAGCCGGTAATCGGCGCCGAACCGGTTGGCCTCCGCGAAGACCTCGCCGGCTCCCGCGACGTCCAACATCGTCACGTCGTCGAAGACGACGATCACCATCACGCGCGACTGCCCACCGGTTTCAGCCACGCACACATTGTGTCGCAATCCATGGGAAAGACGGCTGAAACGACGTCGTCGGGCGGCCGCGCGGTGCCGCAGGATGGGCCTGGACAAAAAGGAGCGATCATGGCCGTTCAATCCGTCGAAACCATTGCCGGCATCGTCATACCCGACACCGCACTGGTCCGGGCGGCGACCGAGTTCATTCGCGGCGCCGAGGACGACGTGCTCTTCCACCACTCCCGGCGCGTGTTCCTGTTCGGCGCGCTGCACGGGCGCCGCCTCGGCCTGGCTCCGGACCCGGAACTGCTGTACGTCGGCGCGATGTTCCACGACCTCGGCCTCACCGCGCGCTACGGCACCTCGACGCAGCGCTTCGAGATGGACGGCGCCGACGCCGCGCGCGAGTTCCTGCTGGCACACGGCGTCGACCGCTGCGGCGCGGACAACGTGTGGCTCGGCATCGCCCTGCACACCACGCCTGAGGTCACCGGACGCCTCAGCCCCGAAACCGCCTTGCTCGCAGCCGGTGTCAAGACCGACGTGGTCGGCGTCGGCCGCGACGACCTGGACCCGGAAGCGGTCGGCGCGGTGACCGCCGCCCACCCGCGTCCCGACTTCAAGAACCGCATCCTGGCGGCCTTCAACGACGGGATGAAGCACCGTCCGGCCACCACCTTCGGCACGATGAACGCCGACGTGCTGGCGCATTTCGACCCCGCCTTCACGCCGGCGAACCTCGTCGACAGCATCGTCAACAGCAGTTGGCCCGAATAGCGGAAGGAGTGGACAAATGGAGATCCACGAGGCGTTGTACACCACCAGGATGATGCGGCGGCTGCGGCCGGACCCGGTTCCGCTGGACGTGCAGGCGCGCATCCTCGATGCGGCCGTCCGCGCGCCCAACGGCGGCAACACCCAACGGTGGCACTTCGTGGCCGTTGACGATCCCGAACTCATCCGCGAGTTCGCCCAGCTGTTCCGGCAGGCCCGCGCGCTCGAATACGACAAGTTCCGGACCGGCCAGGGGCCGATGGTGACACCGGCGCCCGGGGCGGATGCGGCCGCGCACGCCGGGACGATGCGCCGCATCAAGGGTTCGGGGGACTACCTGGCCGACCATTTCGAAGAGGTTCCCCTGTTGCTCTTCGTCTTCGCCATCGACGACCTCGGCGGCGCCAACATCTACCCGGCGATCTGGAGCGTTTTGCTCGCCGCCCGCGCCGAAGGTGTCGGGGGCGTCATGACGATGGTGCTCAACAATTATCGGGATAGGGTGAACGAGCTGCTGGGGGTGCCCGTCGAGGAAGGCTGGCAGATGTCGGCGATGCTGACCCTTGGCTACCCGCGGGGAAGGTGGGGTGTGGCCGCCAATCGCCGTCCCGTGCATGAGGTTTCGTCCCGCAACCGCTGGGATGCGCCGTTCGGTGTCGAGGTGCCGCGACCGCTGTGGTCGCCTCAGGACGAGACGGCCGGCCTGGTCGCCGTGGGATGACAGGAGACGAGATCATGGCCATCCAGACGCCGGAAACCATCGCCGACATCGCGATACCCGACACCGACCTGGTGCGCGAGATCACCGAATACATCCGCGCCGCCGAGGACGACCTGCTGTTCGACCATTCGCGCCGGGTCTTTCTGTTCGGCGCGCTGCAGGCCCGGCGCCGGGGGCTGCAGCCGGACCTGGAGCTGCTCTACGCCGGGGCGATGTTCCACGACCTGGGTCTCACCGAGCCCTACCGCGGCTCCGCCCTGCGCTTCGAGGTCGACGGCGCCAACGCGGCGCGAGAGTTCCTGCTGCGGCACGGCGTCGATGAGGCCGACGCCGACAAGGTGTGGCTGAGCATCGCCCTGCACACCACGCCCGGCGTGCCCGAGTTCCTGGCGCCCGAGATCGCCTGCGTCACCGCGGGTGTGGAGACCGACGTGCTGGGCATCGGCCGCGACGACCTGTCCCCGGAAGCTCTTGCGGCGGTCACCGCCGCCCACCCGCGACCGGATTTCAAGCGGCGGATCCTGGCGGCGTTCAACGACGGGATGAAGCACCGTCCGGACAGCACCTTCGGCACGGTGAACGCCGACGTGCTGGCGCACTTCGACCCCACGTTCGTCCGCGCCGACTTCGTCGACATCATCATGAAGAACACCTGGCCCGAATAGCGGGCACTGTGAGGAGGTAGTCCCCATGGATCAAGCCGCGAATCACATCGGGGTCACCGTTGTGCAGCCGGGCGAGGGGGACTACGTGGCCCTGCCCGGCTTCGGCGCGGTGTTCAAGCTGTCCGGCAAGACCAACGGGGGCGAGGTCTCCATCGTCGAGCACCCGTTCGAGGTTGGCCTGCTCACCGCGGCGCACCGGCATACCCGCGAGGACGAGCACTCGATCGTCTTGGCGGGCGAGATCGGTTTCCGTTCGGACGACAGCGAAGTGGTCCTCGGTCCGGGTGGCTACATCACCAAGCCGCGCGGGCAGATGCACGCGATGTGGAACGCCGGCAGCGAGCCCGGCCGCATCATCGAGGTCATCACCCCCGGCGGATTCGAGAACTACTTCCGCGAGCTCGGTGAGCTGCTCATGGAGCACGCGGGCGACCCGGTCGGCAAGGCCCTGCACGAGCTGCCCGAATTCGGCGCGCTGGCCGACAAATACGGGCTGACCTACGGGTCACCGGACTGGATGGACGACATCGCGCGGCGATACGGGCTGGACCCGCCCTCACACTGAGGGGAACCGCGGCGCCCACGGTTCGGCCGCGACGCCCGCGACGCCGATGAGGTAGGCGATGGTGTGATACCAGCCGGCCGTAACCGTCAGCTCCAGGATCTGTCGGTCGTCGAAGTCGGCCCGCAGGTCGTCGAACAGGTCATCAAAGATGGCGCTGGTGTGGTGCAGATCGTCGGCGAGCCGGATGACGTTGCGCTGCTGGGCATCCCAGCAGGCGTCGTCGGGTCCGCCGTGCACCGTGGAAAACAGCTGCTCGTCGGTCAAGCCGAGCGGTCTACCGAAGGCGGCGGCGTGCACACCCCATTCGTACTCGGCGCCACACAGGGCGCAGGTGCGGGCGATCAGCACCTCGCGCGTCCGCGGCGCCACCGTGCGGCTGCCCAGGATGCCTGCGCCCAGCGGGCGCATGCGCGCCGCGAGCTCGTCGTGCACGGCCAAGGTGCGGAACAACGCCAACGGTGGCACTTCGGACCCGGGTGGCATCCACTTGGCAAGCAGCCGCTCGGTATCGGGTTCGTAGGGCGGCTCCAGCGGAGCGATCCGTACTCGACGCGACACACCCACCTCCGTGCTCTGATTATCGAAGCACCACCATAGCGCTCTGCAAATCAGAGCGCAAGCCGGCCCGGGGAGTTACGCTGCTGCTGTGCCCGAGAGCTCGAAAGAACCGATCATGGCCCTGCTGGACCTGCTCGGACGGCGGTGGGCGATGCGAGTCATCTGGGAATTGCGCGCCGACGAGCTGACGTTTCGCCAACTGCAGCAACGCTGTAGCGGTGTGTCGGCGAGCGCGCTCAACAGCCGGCTGCACGAGCTGCGCGAGGCGGGCATCCTCGGCAAAGGGGCCAACGGCTATCGGCTCTCCGAGGAGGGCCGCAGCTTGTTGGCGGCCTATGAACCGCTGGGCAGGTGGGCCAAGCGGTGGGCCCGGCGCCAGGCCGGTGCGTCCCGCGGCAGCTAGCCGGCCGCCTCCTTGTCGAATTCCGAGGCGATGTCGCGGGCGACCCTCTTGAGCAGGGGGGTGACCTCCGTCGCGGATTTCAGCGTGACCCGGGCCGCGGGACCCGAGATCGAGATCGCCGTCAGCGACGGCGCGTCGGGCACCGGCACGGCGAAGCACCGCACGCCCACTTCCTGCTCGCCCTCGTCGACGGCGTAGCCGCGCGACCGGCACAGCTCGATGTCGGAGAGCAGCGCCTCGGGGGTCGTGTGCGAGTTCTCGGTCGAGGCGGGCATCCCCGTCCGCGACACCAGGGCGCGCACCGCGTCGTTGGGCAGCTGCATCAGCAGCGCCTTGCCGACGCCCGTGCAATGGGGGTAGACGCGGCGGCCGACCTCGGTGAACATCCGCATCGAATGGGGCGAGGGCACCTGCGCGACGTAGACGGCCATGTCGTTGTCCATCAGCGCCATGTTCGCCGTCTCGCCGGTGCGCTCCACCAGCTCGAGCAGATGCGGCCGCGACCACGTCCCGACGAGGTGCGCCGCGCTCTCGCCCAGGCGGATCAGCTTGGGCCCCAACGAGTAATGCCGGTTGGGCAGCTGCCGCAGGTAACCCATGCCCAACAGGGTGCGGGCCAGGCGGTGGATCGTCGGCGCCGGCAGGTCGGCGCGGGCCGCGAGCTCGGCCAGCGCGCCCGTCCCGCCCATCGTGGCCAGGATCTCCAGCAGCTCGAACGCCCGCTCAACCGACTGAACACCGCCCGTACGTGGGGTCTCGCGAGCCATCACCGCTTCCGATCCAGCCCCGAGGGCCCGTCATCCCGCCTGCGCTTTTTCGTATCACGAAATCGACGCCGGCAGCAAGCAGCCCGCCGCTCAGTCGGAGGGCGCCGTCGCGAGCTCGTTGTACTCGGTGACGTTGTCGATCTCGGTGCCCATCGCGATGTTGGTGACCCGTTCCAGGAAGACCTCGACCACGACGGGTACCTTGTGTTCGCGCGCCAGTTCTTGCGCGCGGTTCAGCGCCGGGCCGATCTCGGACGGCGCGGTGACCTGAATGGCCTTGCAGCCCAGTCCTTCCACGACGCTGCGGTGGTCGACGCCGTATCCCTTGGGCAGCTCGGTGTCACCGGACTCCTGGGCGTTGATGTTGTCGAAGGCCAGCGAGACGCAGTAGTCCATGTCGAAGTTCAGCTGGGCCTGGCGGATCAGCCCGAGGTAGGAGTTGTTCACCACGACATGGACGTAGGGCAGGTTGAATTGGGCGCCGACGGCGAGCTCTTCGATGAGGAATTGGAAGTCGTAGTCGCCCGACAGGCCGACCACCGTGGCGGTGGGGTCGGCGGTGACCACGCCCAGGGCGGCCGGCACCGTCCATCCGAGCGGCCCGGCCTGGCCGCAGTTGATCCAATGGCGGGGCTTGAATACGTTCAGAAACTGGCCGCCGGCGATCTGCGAGAGCCCGATCGCGGTGACGTAGCGGACGTTGCGGCCGAAGGCGCGGTTCATCTCCTCGTAGACGCGTTGCGGCTTGATCGGCACGTCGTCGAAGTGGGTCTTGCGGTGCAGGGTCTGTTTGCGGTGCCGGCAGGCGCGGACCCAGTCGGTCCAGTCCGGCAGCGTGCCGGCCGCCGCCCGCGCCGTCGCGAGGGCCACCAGCAGCTCCAGCGCGGCCCGGGCGTCGGAGACGATGCCGAGGTCCGGCGCGAACACGCGGCCGATCTGGGTGGGCTCGATGTCGATGTGCACGAAGCGACGGCCGCGGCGGTAGGTGTCGAGCCCGCCGGTATGGCGGTTGGCCCAACGGTTTCCGATCCCGAGCACGAAATCGGATTCGAGCAGGGTGGCGTTGCCGTAGCGGTGCGCCGTCTGCAGCCCGACCATCCCGGCGGCCAGCGGATGGTCGTCGGGAATCGAGCCCCAGCCCATCAGCGTGGGCACCACGGGGACGTTGAGCACCTCCGCGAGCTCGACCAGCAGCTCGCAGGCGTCGGCGTTGATGATCCCCCCGCCCGCCACGATGAGCGGGCGCTGCGCCGTCTGCAGCATGTCGAGCGCCTTGTTGATCTGCGCGGGGCCGGCGGCGGGCTTGTAGACCGGCAGCGGGGCGTAAGTCGTTGGGTCGAAGTCGATTTCGGCCAGCTGGACGTCGATGGGCAGGTCGATCAGCACCGGGCCCGGGCGTCCCGAGCGCATCAGGTGGAACGCCTGGGCGAACGCGCCGGGCACCTGCCCGGGTTCCAGCACCGTCATCGCCATCTTCGTCACCGGCGCCGCGATCGCCGCGATGTCGACGGCCTGGAAGTCCTCCTTGTGCAGCCTGTTCACCGGCGCCTGCCCGGTGATCGCCAGGATCGGAATGGAATCCGCGCTGGCCGAATACAACCCGGTGATCATGTCGGTGCCCGCCGGCCCGGAGGTGCCGACGCACACGCCGATGTTGCCGGCCGCGGCCCGGGTGTACCCCTCGGCCATGTGGCTGGCGGCCTCGACGTGGCGGGCCAGGACGTGCCGGATGCCGCCGTGGGCGTGCATCGCCGAGTAGAACGGGTTGATCGCGGCACCCGGCAGGCCGAACGCCTGTGTGGCGCCCTCGATCTGAAGAATCCTGACGGCCGCGTCGACCGTGCGCATCCGCGTCATCGCGCTAGCTTTCCCCGCGTCCCGACAACCGCTCGACGCCCAGCAGCAGGCCCGAGTGATCGAGGGCGCCGTCGCCGTTGGCGAGCGCGGACGCCATCAGTTGGGCCACGACCGCGCCCAACGGGATGACGACGTCGGCCTCGCGGGCGGCGCTGGTCACGATGCCCAGGTCCTTGTGGTGCAACTCGATCCGGAATCCCGGGTCGAAGTTGCGGGCCAACATCTTCGCGGCCTTCTGATCCAGCACCGCCGAGCCGGCCAGGCCGCCGCCCAGCACGGTGACCGCCGCGTCGAGGTCCACCCCGTAGGCCCGCAGAAACGTGATCGCCTCGGCGAGCAGTTCGATGTTGCCCGCCACGATCAGTTGGTTGGCGGCCTTGACGGTCTGACCCGCCCCGTTGGGGCCGACGTGGACGATCGTCGTGCCGACCGCAGCCAAAATCGGCTTGGCGGCGGCGAAATCGTCCGCGGTGCCCCCGACCATGATCGACAGCGACGCGTTCTTGGCGCCGGCCTCACCGCCGGATACCGGGGCGTCGATCATGCGCAACCCACGTCTCCTCGCCTCCTCCGCCAGTTCCCTGGTGACGTCGGGGCGGATCGAGGAGAAGTCGATCACCAGGGTGTCGGGCTGGGCGTGCGCGAACACCCCGCCGTCCGAGGCCAACACGGCCTGCACGTCGGGGGAGTCCGGCACCATCACGGCCACCACGTCGGCGTCCTTGACCGCCGCCTCGATCGACTCCGCCGCGACCCCGCCCGCCTCGACCAGCGCGGCGGTGCGTTGCGGCGAACGGTTGTAGCCGACGACGGTGTGGCCGGCCCGGGCCAGGTGGCATGCCATGGGGCCGCCCATGATGCCCAACCCGATGAACGCGATGGTGCTCATTGACTCCTCGTTTCCACAAGTGCCGCAAGGGATTCGATATTGACGCCGGCACGACCCCGATCCGCTTCGGGCAACCAGTCGAACGTGTCGGGGCGGCTGGGCTTGTACTCCAGGCCGATGTAGCCGTCATACCCGCGGTCGAGCAGGATCGCGAGATAGCTGGCGAGCACGATCTCGCCGGTGCCCGGCTCGCCGCGACCCGGGGCGTCGGCGATCTGGACGTGGCCGATCCGGTCGGCGTGCGCGCGCAGCGCGGCGGCCACGTCGTCACCGTTGACGTACAGGTGGTAAAGATCGGCCAGCACCCGCAGGTTTTCGTACCCTGAGCGGCTGCGCACCCGGTCGATCACCGCGACGGCATCCGCCGCCGTCCTGATCGGGTAACGCGGTGCGCCGCTGACCGGCTCGATGAGCAGCGTGGCGCCGATGCGTTGCGCGGCCTGAGCCGCGTACGCGAGGTTTTCGGCGGCCGCGTCGTCCTGGGCCGCCGGCGCCAGGCCCTCGATGCGGTTGCCGTAGAGCGCGTTAAAGGCCCGGGTGCCCAGCGTTTTCGCGATGTCGACGGCAACCTCGACGCTGTCCCGGAACGCGGCCACCGATCCCGGATCGGACACAATGCCCCGGTCGCCGGCGGGCATGTCACCGGCCGCGAAGTTCAACCCGCTCAACTGAACCCCGGCGTTCCGGATGGCGCGCACGAACGCGTCGACGTCGCCCTCCGGCGGCGCCGGTTCGGCGAACGGCCACCAAAACTCGACCGCGTCGAAGCCCGCCGCCCGGGCGGCGTCCGGCCGCTTCAGCAGGGGCAGGTCGGTGAACAGGATCGAGCAGTTCACCGCGTAGGTCGCAGAGGTCACGGGATTCCTTCCGCAATACGAAATAATGTAGCCGAATTACGGAATCAGTGAAGGCCCTCCCCGCGCGAATTGTCAACCGCCGCATCCGCAAATTTTGCGTGAAGCCTGTTCAGGGACCGCGTAGTTCGCCCAAACCGCTACTGACAACACGGGTTTCCTTTGACAGCGAAACGTGAGCCATGCCACCGTGACTCAAGCGAAATAACAATTCCAATATACGAAATGGAATCGCCCATGACGGCACTCGACGAACGTGACCTCGTCACCAGCATCCCGAACCTGCTCGTGCTCACCGACCCGGACGTGACCGAGGGCTATCGACAGGACCGCGCCAAGGATCCCGACGCCGGGCGCCCGTTGGCGGTGGTGCGGGCCCGCGGCACCGACGACGTTCGGGCCGTGCTGCGCTGGGCCAGCGCGGCCGGGGTACCGGTGGTGCCGCGCGGCGCGGGCTCCGGCTTGTCGGGCGGCGCCACGGCGGTCGACGGGGGCGTCGTGCTGACCACCGAGCTGATGCGCGGCATCGACGTCGACCCGGTGACGCGCACCGCGGTGGTGCAGCCGGGGCTGACCAACGCCGAGGTCAAACGGGCGGTCGCCGAGCACGGTCTGTGGTATCCCCCCGACCCGTCGTCGTTCGAGTTCTGTTCCATCGGCGGCAACGCCGCCACCAACGCGGGCGGCCTGTGCTGCGTCAAGTACGGCGTCACAACGGATTACATCCTCGGTCTGGAAGTGGTCCTGGCCGATGGGACGGTGGTGCGCCTCGGGGGGCCGCGCCTCAAGGACTCGGCCGGGCTGTCGCTGACCAAGCTGTTCGTGGGCAGCGAGGGGACGCTCGGCGTCATCACCGAGCTGACCCTGCGGCTGCTGCCGCCGCAGCCGCCCGCCAGCACCGTGGTGGCCTCCTTTTCCTCGGTGCGCGACGCCACCGACGCGGTCTGCAGCATCACCCGGGTCATGCGGCCCGCGATGCTCGAGTTCATGGACCACACGGCGATCGCCGCGGTCGAAAGCCACCTCAAGATGGGCCTCGATCTCGGCGCCCGCGCGATGCTCATCGCCCAGTCCGACTCGCCCGGCGACCGGGAGAGCGAAATGACCTTCATCGCACAGGCTTTCACGCACGCCAACGCCACCGACGTGTTCGCCACCGACGACCCGGATGAGGGCGAGGCTTTCACCGCCGCGCGACGGTTCGCCATCCCGGCCGTCGAGCGCCTCGGCGACCTGCTGCTCGAGGACGTCGGCGTGCCGCTGCCGGCGCTGCCCGCGCTCGTGGAAGGGATCGAGGCCATCGCCATGCAACGCGACATCGTCTGCGCGGTCATCGCGCACGCCGGTGACGGCAACACCCACCCGCTGATCGTGCACGACCCCGCCGATCCCGACCAGTCGCGCCGCGCGCACCTCGCGTTCGGCGAAATCATGCACCTGGCAATCGAACTCGGCGGCACCATCACCGGTGAGCACGGCGTGGGCCGGCTCAAGAAGGCCTGGCTGCCGGATCAGGTGGGACCCGACGTGATGGAGCTGACCCGCCGCATCAAGCGGGCCCTCGATCCGCAGAACATCCTCAACCCGGGGGCGGTGCTCTAGATGTTCCAGCCGGACTACACCCCCGTCGCCCATTCCCTCGGCTGGAGCGCCGCCGTCGCGGCGGTGCCGTTGGTCATCATGTTCGTCCTGCTCGGCGGGCTTCGGGTGCGCGCGCCCATCGCCGCCGCCGTCGGCGTCGGCACGGCGGCGCTGATCGCGTGGGGGGTCTATCACATGCCCGTCGCGCAGGTCGCCGACTCGGCGGTGCTCGGGTTCGCCTACGGGATGTTTCCCATTATGTGGTTGGTACTCAACGCGATCTGGATCTACAACCTGACCGTCCAGACCGGCCATCGCGACGTGCTGTGCCGGTCCATGGCGTCGATCTCCCCGGACCAGCGGATCCAGGCCGTCATCGTCGCGTTCTGCTTCGGCGCGCTCATCGAGGGCCTGGCCGGCTTCGGCACCCCGGTGGCCATCACGTCGCTGATGCTGGTCGCGCTGCGGTTCTCGCCGCTGAAGGCCGCCGCCGTGGCGCTGGTGGCCAACACCGCCCCGGTGGCGTTCGCCTCCCTGGGCATCCCGATCGTCGCGCTGTCCGGGGTCACCGGGCTGCCCCTGGACACGCTGGGCGCCATGGTCGGTCGGCAAACCCCGATCCTGGCCTGCATCGTCCCGTTCATCCTGATCTTCATGGTCGACGGCCGCGCCGGCCTCAAACACGCCTGGCCGGCGGCCGCGATGGGTGGCGGCGTCTACGCGATCGTCCAATTCCTGTGCTCGAACTTCTTTTCCGTCGAGCTCACCGACATCGCCGGGTCGATCATCAGCGCCGGTTCCATCGTGTTGCTGCTTCGGGTCTGGCGCCCGAAGGCGCCACTGGTGGGCGCGACGGAGGAGGTCGCGCTCACGCACGAAACCCCAAGCGCCGCAGCGCCGGTGGGCCGTCCGGATGGCGCGGTGCTGACCGCCCACGCGGCGAGCGGGGTGCGCGACGAGGTGGCCGACTCCCGCAGGGACGTGCTGCTGGCCTACGCGCCGTACGTGATGGTCACCGCGATCTTCTCGCTGTCGATGTGGAAGCCGTTCACCGCGCTGCTCAAGCACGGCGGCACCAGCTTCGCCTGGCCCGGCCTGCACGTCGCCAACGCGGCGCACAAGGCGTCCCCGCTGATGATCTACAAGCTCGACTTCCTGTCTGCCGCAGGCACATTGCTGCTCGTCAGCGGGCTGCTCACCATGGTCGTGCTGCGCACGTCGGTCGGCCAGGCGGCACGGGCCTACGCGCAGGCGGCGATCCAATTGCGCGGCGCCGCAATCACCGTCGGCCTGGTGCTGGCGCTCGCCTACCTGCTGAACCTGTCCGGCGAAACCACCACGCTGGGCCTGTGGATCGCCGGCGCCGGCGGCCTGCTCGGCATCGTCGCCCCGATCATCGGCTGGCTCGGGGTCACCGTCACCGGCTCGGACACCTCCTCGAACTCGCTGTTCGGGGTGCTGCAGGTCAGCGCCGCGCACGCCGCCGGCCTCAGCCCGACCCTGCTGGCGGCGGCGAACTCGTCCGGCGGCGTGATCGGCAAGATGCTCTCGCCGCAGAGCCTGGTCATCGCCACCGCCGCGGTGGAGATGAAGGGCAAGGAAGGCGACCTGTTCCGCAAGGTGTTCAAGTGGAGCCTGTTCCTACTGGCCCTGATGTGTGTCCTGGTGTACCTGCAGAGCACCTCGTGGCTCGGCTGGATGGTCGTGTGATGGGCGGCCACATCGTCCTGGCGCCCGACAAGTTCAAGGGATCGTTGCGCGCAGACGAGGCCGCGCGGGCGATGGCGCAGGGCGTGTGGCGGGCCGATCCGAACGCGACCACCGTCGCCTGTCCCGTCGCCGACGGCGGGGAGGGGACCCGGGATGCGGTGCTGGCCGCCGGGTTTCAGCGCATGCCCGCCTACGTCACGGGACCAACGGGTGCGCGGGTGCACACCGCCTACGCGCGGAGGGGCGCGCGCGCGGTCATCGAGCTGGCCGACGTCTGCGGTGCCCCGCGGCTACCCGCGGCGTCGCCCGCGCCGATGACGGCCACCACCTACGGGCTGGGCAGCGTGATCGGCCTCGCGCTCGACGACGGCTGCCGCGACATCGTCGTCACCGTCGGCGGCAGCGCGAGCACGGATGGGGGCGCCGGCATGCTCGTCGCGCTCGGCGCCGAAATCCTTGACCGCCACGGCGACCCGATCCCGCCCGGTGGTTGCGGCCTGGCGCACGCCGCGCACCTCGACCTGAGCGGGTTGCATCCCGCCATCGGGGAGAGCGCCTTCACGCTGGCCGCCGACGTGGACAGCCCGCTGTGCGGACCGCACGGCGCCGCGATCGTCTACGGGCCCCAGAAGGGCGCCCACGGCGACCAGGTCGCGGCCCTCGACCGCGCCCTGTCCCGGTGGGCGGATCTCGTCGACCGGGCGACCCACACCGACTGCCGCAACCAACCGGGCGCCGGCGCCGCGGGCGGCGTGGGATTCGCGGCGCTGTCCGTGCTGGGCGCGCGCATGCGGCCCGGCATCGACATGATCCTCGAACTCATCGGGCTCGACCGAAACCTGGCCGGCGCCAAGGTGGTGGTGACCGGCGAGGGGTCCCTCGACGTGCAATCGCTGCGCGGCAAGGCGCCCGTCGGCGTGTCCCGGTGCGCTCACAAGCACGGCGTGCCGACCTTCGCCATCGCCGGGGTGTCCACCCTCACCAGCGCCCAGGCCCGCTCGGCCGGCTTCGCCGCGGTGCGCACCCTGACCGAGCTCGAGCCCGATCCGCGGCGCTGCACACAGGACGCCGCCAACCTGCTCGCGCGGGTCACCGAAGCGCTGATCCGTGAATCCACGCCGCGCCAGGGAGGAAACCATGACTGAGACCTACTACGACGACCGCACGGTGCTGCACTGGTACGACTTCGTGTGCCCCTTCTCCTACCTCGCGCAGCACCGGACCGCGATCCTCGTCGAGGCCGGGTTCGACGTCGTGCTGCTGCCGTTTCAAGCGCACCCGGGCATGCCGACCGGTGGCCTGCCGATGCGGTTCGGCCACGGGCCCAGGCACGCCATGATCGAGCGCCAAGCCCGCGCGGTGGCGATGCCGCTGCGCTGGCCGAGGCGGATACCGCACAGCCGAAGGGCTTTGGCGGCCGCGGAGTGGACGCGGCTCAACGAGCCCGACGCGTTCGGTGAACTGCACCGGCGGCTGTTCGACGCGCACTTCGTTTTCGGCGAGGACATCGACGACCAGGCGGTGATCGACCGGCACGCCCTTGTGGCCGGCGTCGACGTGGGCCGGCTGCACGCCGCCCTGGCCGACGGCGGCGCGGCGATGTCCGTCGGGCAGGCCGAGTGGGTGGCGCGGCACCGCGGCGTCGACGGCACACCGGCCTGGCTGATCGACGGGCGGCTGGTGGTGGGCCTGCAGCCCGTGGGCGACTTCCGCTGCCTCGGCGCACTGACCGCGCGCGTGCGCCGCTGAGAACGAGCTGGTCAGGCAGCGATTTGGCCGCCGCGACGTGCGTTCGGTAACCTGTCATTTACCAACGCGGGGTGGAGCAGCTCGGTAGCTCGCTGGGCTCATAACCCAGAGGTCGCAGGTTCGAATCCTGTCCCCGCTACCAGCGGAAATGGCTCCCGGAGGAAACTCCTGGGGCCATTTTTCTGGCGTCGGCGCCCCGCCTTAGCGCGCCCCTTCCCGTCCGCCGGTGAACTCGTCGACGAGCAATTGGACACGGGCCGCGTCGTACTCGGGGCGCAGCCGTCCGGTGCGGCCGAGGGTGGCCAGCCCGTGCAGGGCGGCCCAGAACACCTCGGTGAGCGTGTCGGTGTCCTGGTCGGCGCCGACCATGCCGACCGCTTGATGCAACGCGGCGAAGGCGTCGATCAGCTGGCGCGGTGTGTCCTCGGCGGCGAAGCGCAGGCCGGTCGTACGGGTGAACATGGCGTCGTAGACGGCTGGGTTGTCGCGGGCGAAATCCAGGTAGGCGTTGGCGATTCGGGTCAGGGTGTCTCCGGCGGCGTCGCTGCCGGAGCGGGCGGCCCGGATCACCCCGGCGAGTTCGGCGAACCCGTCGAGGGCGACGGCGTCGGCGATCTGTTCCATGCCGGCGAAGTGCTTGTACAACACCGGCTGGCTGTACTCGATCTCGGTGGACAGCCGCCGGGTGGTCACGGCCTCCCACCCTTCGGCCTCGGCGAGCCGGCGCGCGGTCCCGACGATGAGCTGTCGTCGGGCGGCGCGTTCGCGCTCACGACGATCTTCAATGGCCATGCCTCATCGTATCAAGGCTAGAAAAGCTAGCAACGCTATTGACGCACTTCCGCCGAGGGGTTAGCGTTGCTAACACCTACGAGAGGGGAGCTGGGAACATGGCTTTGGACGACATCACCCGCGCCGCGGCGTTGGTCGCGGTGCTGGGAACGGCGGTGGTCTACGGAACCGACGTCTTCTGCGCGATGGTGCTGCGACCGGCGTTGGCGCTGGTCGACGACGGCGCCTTGGTCGCGGTGACGGGGCACGTGCATCGCTACGGCGACCGGCGCATGCCGGTGCCGGGGGTGCTCGGGGTCGTCGCCGCCGCGGTGACGACGGTGCTGGCCGCGGTCGGCGCGCACTGGGCGCAGGCCATCCCGGCGGGCGCCGCCCTGGCCCTTCTGCTGATCTGGCTGGCGCTCTACACGCAGGTGAGCGCGCCCATCAATCGGCAACTGACCGCGGCCGCCGAAGCCGGACGGCCACTGCCGAACGGGCGCGTGCTGCAAGCGAAGTGGGACTCGATCATCAACGCTCGCGCGATGCTGCAGGGCCTGGCCGTGGCGGCCCTCTGCGCGGTGCTGTGGAGCCGATCTTAACCCAATCTCATTGCAACAAGACAGATTTCGATGTTTCAGCTCAGGACCTACACCCTGCGATCGCCGGAAGCATTGAGGCGGTACGCGGTCGTGCACTGGGCGCGGCACCTGGCCACGTTCGAGACGTTCGGGGTCACCACGCACGGCGTGTGGACCGAGCTCGGGGGCGACGCGAACCGACTCGTCGCGCTGATCGGCTACCCGGAGGGCGCCGACCCCGACCAACTCACGCGGCACATCGTGGCCAGCCCGGAATTCGCCGCGGACATGGCCGGCTTCGACGTCGCCGACATCGTCGACGTCCGGACGACATTGCTTGATCCGACGGCTTTTTCGCCGATTCAGTAACCACACCCAGAAGGGCTCGAGATGACCATCACCGCCACCACCGGCTACGTCCTCGCCGGAATCCTCGCCGCGGCCATCATCTTCATCGGCGCGCGCTTCCTCGTCGCGCCGCGCGTCGCCGCCGCCGGCTACGGCGTGCTGCCCGATCTGGACCGGCCGGGTGCGGGCGCCTACCTGAGCGTCAAGGGCATCCGCGACATCGCCACCGGGCTGCTCGTCCTCATCCTGATGATCGCGGGCGCCACCCACCTGGTGGGCTGCGTGATGCTGGCCGCCACCATCATCCCGATCGCCGACGCCGCCATCGTGCTGCGCAACGGCGGCTCCAGGTCGGTCGCCTGGGGCGTCCACGGCGGGACCGCCGCCGTCATGCTCGTCACGACCGCGCTCCTGCTCGTGTGACCACGATCTCCCAACACCCGGGAATTGCTTCGACATCGAAGCGAGTTGCACGGCGCGTAACCGCTTCGAAGTCGAAGCAACCGAGACCGAGGAGGGACACCATGAAGGCAGTGCGGTACCACGAGTACGGCGACAGCGACGTGCTGCGGTACGAGGAGGCCCCGCGACCGGTGCCGGGCCCGGGGCAGGTGCTGGTCAAGGTGGCCGCCACCTCGTTCAACCCGGTGGACGCCGGCATCCGCGGCGGCTACCTGGCCGAGGTGTACACGATCAGCTTCCCGCACATTCCCGGCGTCGACGTGGCGGGGACCATCGCCGAGTTCGGCGAGGGCGTCACGGGCTGGAACGTCGGCGACGCCGTCGTGGCGTTTCTGGCGCTCGACGCCGACGGTGCCGCCGCCCAGTACGCGCTGGTGCCGGCCGAATTGCTGGCCGCCGCACCGACGACGGTGCCGCTGGCCGACGCGGCGGCGCTGCCGGAGGCCGCGTTGACCGCGTGGCAGGCGCTGTTCGAGATCGCCGGACTCACCGCCGGCCAATCGGTTCTGATCAACGGCGCCTCGGGCGCGGTCGGCGGCTACGCGATTCAGTTGGCCAAGCAGGCCGGCGCCGTGGTCACCGCGACCGCCAAGGCGCGCGACGCCGACCGGCTGCGTGGCTTGGGTGCCGACCGCATCGTCGACTACGTCGACGACGCCCACTCGCCGATCGACGTCGAGGGTGCGCCGTTCGACGCGGTGCTCAACCTGGTCAGCACCACCGACGAGCAGACCGAGGCCCTCATCGGCGTGGTCGCCGACGGCGGATTCCATGTCGGCACCATGGTTTTCGGGCCCGACAATCCGGGGCGGGGAGTCCGCACGCAGCGGATCTTCGTCCGCAGCGACGCCAGCCAGCTCGCCGGGCTGGTCCGTCGCGTCGACGAGGGGCAGCTGCGCATCGAGGTCGCCGACCGCCGCCCGCTGGAGCAGGCCGCGGACGTGCACGCCGCCTCCGACGCCGGGCGCCTGCACGGCAAGACCATCCTCGTCCCCGCCGGTCAGTAACGCACTGCCACAACCACACTGAGGTGGGGCCGTCGCCGGGACGGCCCCACCCGAAAGGAAACAGCCCATGGACAAGCTCGCACTCGTCACCGGCGCCACCTCGGGAATCGGCCGGGCGTACGCCGAACGCCTCGCCGCCGAAGGCCATGACCTGATCATTGTGGGCAGGCGTGCGGAGCGGTTGGCGGAGTTCGCCGGCGCCCACCCGGGCGTGACGGTCCGAGCCGAGGTCGCGGACCTTGCGAACGGCGATGACGTCGACCGGGTCGCCGAGATCTGCGCGTCCGAGCCGCTGACGATGCTGGTGAACAACGCCGGGGTCGCCCACTACATGCCGTTGGCCGAGCTCCCGGCGGGCAAGGCCGCCGAACTGGTGAACGTGAAAGTCCTTGCGCCCACGATGCTTACCCGCGCCGCGGTCCCCGGAATGCTGGAGCGCGGCACGGGCGCGATCGTCAACATGGCGGGCATGATCGCCTTCAGCGGTCCCGCCCCGCACTCCCAGCTGCCCCGCCGCGCCGTCTACGGGGGCACCCTGGCCTACCTCGTCGCGATGTCGCAGACCCTCGGCGCCGAGCTCGAAGGGACCGGGGTCGCCGTGCAGGTGGTGTGCCCCGGGGTGGTGGCGACCGAGTTCCACGAACGTCAGAACATGGACCTCAGCGCGGTGCCCCGGATGAGCGCCGACGACGTCGTCACCGCCAGCCTGCGGGGCCTGCAGCTGGGCGAGACGGTTTGCGCCCCCGGCGTCGAGGACGCCAGCCTCCTGGACGCCGTGTTCCAGGCCGACCTCGCCGCCTTCGGCGCGCAACGCCCGGAACTCGCCACGCGCTATCGCTGAACACTTCGACATCGAAGCACTATTCTCGAGGCGTGGCCAAGGCCCTCAACCCCGTCCAGCTGCGGACCTACTTCGCCTTGATGGAGGCCGTCAGCCTGCTGCAGTACGAGGTGCGCCAGCAGCTCCAGGCCGACGGAAATCTGAGTTACGTGCAATTCGAGATCCTGGCCAAACTCGCCGACGCGCAGCGCCCCCTCACCATGACCGACCTGGCCGACGGCGTCGTGTACAGCCGCTCCGGCCTGACGCATCAGGCCGGACTCTTGGAAACGGAAGGCCTCATCACCCGCGCGGCCTCGCCCGACGACCAGCGCGCCACGGTCGTCACCATCACCAAGAAGGGCCGTGCCCGAGTCGCCAAGGTCTTGCCCGGCCACATCGAGGTGGTGCGCGACCTGCTGTTCGACTCGCTCTCCGAGCGCGACGTACGCACCCTCGGTGAGGTGATGAGCCGCGCCCGCGACCACATGCGTTCCCGGCCGCCCCGCTCCGCCGCTCCGCGCGGTCGCCGCTCCGGCGCCGACTGACGCCACCGATCCCCGACATCGTGGCGGTTGCGCGGGCGGCGGAAATGGGTACCTAACCCAGTAATCGGGCGGCCAAACACAAGTCAGCTTCGGAAGGCGGATCGCATGGCGAGTCAAGAGGAGGGCCGGTGGGACGTCAGCGTCAAAAGCAACGCCGTGTGCCTTGAGCGCATCTCTGACGGTGACAAACAGGTATTCGAGGATCTGTTGGCGCCCCAGGAGGCCCGTGCATTAGCTGGGCTCCTGACGAAGTTCGCCGACAAGGTCGACGAGTCCGATAAGTCCGAGACAACCGACCAGTCCGAGGATTCCGACAAGTCGGAAAACACCGACGAGTCCGAGCATTCCGACGACAAGGACTCCAACGACAAGGACTCCAACGAGAAGGACTCCAACGAGAAGGATTCCGGCGAGAAGGATTCCGACGACAAGGACTCCGACGACTCGGACGACTAGGCCCGGCCGCCGCTGCTACGTGCAGCCGCTCACATGGATCCGCCGGCCCACCCCGGCGCAGACGCTCACGTTCGGCGGCGGAAAGTCCTGCGGCAGCGGCGCATAGTCGCCCGGCGGCGGCGCGTAGGTGTCGACCGTGTCGGCCACGTTCGTGCATCCGCTCACCGAAACGCGCCGGCCGACGCTCGCGCAGACGTCGGCGTTGGCCACACCGGAGGGCTGCACGACGGCGTACATTTCGGGGATCGCCGTGAGAGCCAACGTCGCGATCCCCGCGACAGCCCACGATCGCACCGACAGATTCATGGTCATCTCCCTTCCCATGCACCGCCTAGGGCGTGGCGCCGGGCTCCCCGGCCAGTGGGGTCCACTGGCAGCGCTGCCGGATGTCGACCAGCGGTTGACGGATGTTCTCCAGGTCGGCCTGCTCTTGCGGGTTGGCGTTGAAGTAATTCTGCACGTCGTCGCGGATCTGGTCCTTGGGACGGTCCTGCAGTCCGGTGTAGAACCCGTTGACGTCCGGGTGCGTGAACAGGTAGGTCGACAGCGACGCCGCGACGCCCGCAGCGACACCGGCCACGTCGGCGGCCGTGCAGTTGGCCGGCCGGGGCAACGTATCGGCCGCGGCGGTCGCGGCGCTCGCACACAAGACCGCGCCTGCTCCGATCGCGCCGACCATCAGCCGGCTTGACAAGCAGAGTGGGAGAAACATGGCGGGCTCCTTCATCCGGTCATCGACCCGACGGCGGCGGTTGCCGCCGTGCGCATACACCATCTTCTGCCAAGCGCGTCGATTCCGGTAGAGGTTTACCAGCGGAAATGGCCTCAGCGCCCGGTGCCCGCCGACAGTGCCGAGCGGCGGGTCGAGGTTTGGCAACGAGCGCTGTCACCGGCCAAAGCCGTTGTCGCGCAGCAATGGCCGCCTTAGTGTGGGCGCACATGCGGACCGCGTTCCATCGGCAACTCGAGGCGCTGACGGCCTCCGTCGCCGACCTGTGCGCGCGGGCCGGCGGTGCGATGCAGCGCGCTACGCACGCGCTGCTGCACGCCGATGGGTCGCTGGCCGGATGCGTGCTCAACGACCACGACAAGATCATGCGTCACGGCGCCCAGGCCCAACGGAAGGCCTTGGCACTGTTGGCGCTTCAGGCCCCGGTGGCCGGTGACCTTCGGGTGGTCGTTGGCGACCTGAAGAACGTCGCCGACGCCCAGCGCATGGGTGTGCTGGCATCGCACGTGGCAGAAATCGCCCGCCGTCGTTACCCCGCGCGCGCCGTGCCCGACGAGGCGATCGATCACTTCACCGAAATGGGCCGCATCGCCGCCGATCTCAGCAACATCGCCGGACACGCCGTGCGGTCCCGCGACCCCGTCGCGGCCGCCCGACTGCGGCGCGACGACGACGCCATGGACGGGTTGCACCGGCAGCTGTTCACCTTGATGATCGACAAGCCGTGGAACCATGGCGTGGCCGCCACCGTCGACGTCACCCTGCTCGGCCGGTACTACGAACGCTTCGCCGACCACGCCGTCGAGATCGGACGTCGCGTCATCTTTCAGGCCCGAGGAGAGCCGATGTCTGTTTCCGGGGTCATCGGGCGGATCGTGGGGTTCGTGCGCGCCGGCTACCCGGAGGGGATACCGGCGACCGACACCTTCCCGTTGCTGGCGCTGCTGCGTCGGCGTCTGGCCGATCGGGAGGTCATGCGGATCGCGGCGGAGCTCGTCGAGCACGGCGACGTGCCCGTGGACGCAACGACTATCCGGGTCATGATCAGCAAGATTACGGACCAGATGCCCGCACCCGCTGAGGTCGAACGCGTCAAGCGGCATCTCGAGATGTGCGGATGGCCGGTGAGCGACGAGTATGGGGCCTAGGGCCGTGAACAGGCGGTCGTAGGACTCTCCGGCGCCATTCGCCTGCCCGCGGCGAACCGGGATGCAGAATGACGTGGTGCTGACCGCGCGGAAGGGCCGCTGACGTGCATGGGTTCGGCTTCCACACGCTGGCGCTGCTGACCGCGGTGGGTTTCGCCGGTCCGCTGCTGGCGTCGCTGCCGCGCCTGCAAATCCCGGTCATCATCGGCGAACTGGCCGCGGGCCTCATCGTCGGCAAGACCGGTTTCGGCGTCGTCGACGACGCCAACCCCACCTTTGGGTTGTTGGCCAACATCGGCTTCGCGCTGGTGATGTTCGTGGTGGGGACCCACGTTCCCGTTCGCGATCCCAAGCTGCGCGCGGCCGCGCCGCGGGCGCTGCTGCGGGCGGTCGTGATCGGCGCCGTCGCGGCGGGGATCGGCGTCGGGCTGGCGGCGGCTTTCCATACGGGCCACGCGGCGCTGTATGCGGTCCTGATGGCCTCCTCGTCGGCGGCGCTGGCCCTGCCGGTGATCGATTCGCTGCGGCTGCGGGGTCCGGATGTGCTGTCGGTGACCGTACAGATCGCCATCGCCGACGCGGCGTGTATTGTGTTGCTGCCGTTGGTGATTGACCTTAAGCGCGCGCCGATCGCTGCGCTCGGTGGGCTCGCGATCGCGGCCTGCGCGCTGGTGCTGTTCGTGGCGCTGCGGGTGGCCGACCGCCGGGGCCTGCGCCGGCGGCTGCACCGGTACTCCGAGGAGCGCCGCTTCGCGCTGGAACTGCGGACGAACCTGGTCGTGCTGTTCACGCTGGCGGCATTGGCCTCCGATACCCACGTGTCGATCATGCTGGCGGGCTTCGCGTTGGGTTTGGTGATCGCGTTGGTCGGCGAACCGCACCGCCTGGCCCGCCAGTTGTTCGGCATCACCGAGGGGTTCTTCAGCCCGCTGTTCTTCGTCTGGCTGGGCGCCTCGCTGCAAGTGCGGGAGTTGGGTTCGCACCCGATACTGATCCTGCTGGGCATCGGGCTGGGGCTGGGCGCCGTCGTGGCGCACTGCGCGGGAAGGTTGCTGGGCCAGCCGCTGACGCTCGCCGTGCTGTCGGCGGGCCAGCTCGGGGTCCCGGTGGCCGCGGCCACCATCGGGACCCAGGAGCACCTGCTCGTGAAGGGCGAAGCGTCGGCGTTGATGTTCGGCGCCCTGGTCACGGTCGCCTGCACCTCCATCGCGGGGGCGCTGGCCGCGCGGCACCAGGCGGGCGTCAAGGCGCCGGAGCCCGCCGCACCCGCGGCCTAGGGATTGGCACAAAGTCCCTTTGCCTAGTGCCGTCGTGCTCTCGTTTCACCGGCCGAGTCTGCGCGATGGTGGAAGACGTGACGACGCTTTACCCGAAGGGAACAACCGCCATGAACGCACGCTTTCCGGACGCCGGCACGGTCCGGACCGTCCTGACACTGGCGTCTCGGGCACCCTCGGTGCACAACACCCAACCGTGGCGGTGGCGCGTCGACGCCGCGAGCCTGCATCTGTACGCCGACCCCGAACGGCAACTGCCCAACACCGACCCGGACGGCCGGGACCTGATTTTGAGCTGCGGCACCGCGTTGCATCACTGCGTCGCAGCGTTCGCGGCCGTCGGGTGGCTGTCCAAGGTGACCCGCTTGCCGAACCCCGACGAGCCCAATCACCTGGCGTCGATCGAATTGTCCCCGTACCCCGCCGACGCGGCCGATATCGCGATCGCCGCGGCGATACCGCGGCGCCGCACCGACCGGCGGCACTACAGTTCCTGGCCGGTGCCGGTCGCCGACATCGCGCTGATGGCCGCGCGGGCGGCCCGCAACGGCGTGACGCTGTGCCAGGTCGAGGACCTCGACAAGCTGCACAAGATCGTCGCCGAATCCGTTGCGGAGCACCTGAACCGCGACTACCTCGCGGAGCTCACCGCGTGGAGCGGGCGCTACGCCTCGGTCGCGGGGGTTCCGGCCCACAGCACGCCGGCATCCGATCCCGCGGCGAAAATACCGGGCCGGTTCTTCGCCGGCCCCACGCTGCCCCAGGCGCCGCACTCGGCGCCCGCCGACGACAGCGCCGTCGTCCTCGCGCTGGGGACGCGGACCGACGACCGGCTGGCGCGGCTGCGCGCCGGTGAGGCCACCAGCGTCGTCCTGTTGACCGCGACGTCGATGGGGTTGGCCAGCTGCCCGGTCACCGAACCGCTGGAGATTCCCGGAACGCGCGAGTTGGTCCGGACCGACATCTTCGGCGGGGGCGATTACCCGCAGATGCTGCTGCGGGTGGGCTGGGCGCCGATCAACGCCGACCCGTTGCCGGCGACGCCGCGGCGCGAACTGTCCGACTTCGTCGAATGGGTGAACGAGTAGCGACGGCAGCGGCGCAGGCGATTTAGGCGGATGATGTGGCGGTGACCGGAGACCACCGGGTCGCGTTGTTCGACGCGGCCGGCCTGCACCGCCTCGTCGAGGTGCTGATCGAGCGGGGCTACCGCGTGATCGGTCCGACGTTGCGGGACAACGCGATCGTGCTCGCCGAACTCGAGTCGGCCGACGACCTGCCGCGCGGCTGGGGCGTCGACGTCGCCCCCGGGCACTACCGGGTACGCCGCCGCGACGACGACGCGGTCTTCGGCCACTCGGCAGGCCCGCAGTCGTTCAAACAGTTCCTGCACCCCCCGCGGCAGCGGATGTGGTCCGGCACCCGCGACGGGGCCGGCGACGCTGACGAGGAAGTCCCGCGCTATGCGTTCCTGGGGGTGCGCGGGTGCGACCTGGCCGCGATCGCCACCCTCGACGGCGTGCTCGGCCGCCCGGACTACCCGGACCGCTCCTTCGTCGGCCGCCGCCGGCAAGCCTTCGTCGTCGCGGTGAACTGCACCGAGCCGGGCGGGCTGTGCTTCTGCGCGTCGATGGGCACCGGCCCCGCGGCCGGGCCGGGCTACGACCTGGCGCTGACGGAGCGGCTCGGGGGCGACGCGCCGGACTACCTGGTCGACGTCGGCAGCCCCGAGGGCGCCGACGTGCTGGCGGCGGTTGCGCACCGCGACGCCGATGGTGACGAAATCACCTCTGCGCGTGGCGAAGTCGAGGCCGCGTCGCATCGCATGGGCCGCCACATGCCGGACACCGATCTGCGGCAACTGCTGATCGAAAACCGCGAATCGCCGCAGTGGGACGAGGTCGCCGACCGCTGTTTGACCTGCGGCAACTGCACGATGGTGTGCCCGACCTGCTTTTGCACCACCACCGAGGACGTCAGCGACCTCACCGGCGAGCACGCCGAGCGCTGGCGCCACTGGTCGTCGTGCTTCGAATTCGACTTCACCTACGTGCACGGCGGCGGCAGCGTCCGGCAGTCCGGCGCCTCGCGCTACCGGCATTGGCTGACCCACAAGCTGGGCAGCTGGCACGACCAGTTCGGCATGTCGGGCTGCGTCGGCTGTGGCCGCTGCATCGCGTGGTGTCCGACCGGCATCGACATCACCGCCGAGATGAACAAGATGGCCGGCGATGAGTGAGCCGGCGTCGGCGATGGCGCCCGTCCCGTACCGGGTGCGCAGCCGCGTGGTGGAGAGCCCCGATTCGGCGACGCTGTGCCTGGAGCCCGTTGGCGAGGCGCTGCGCATCCCGCAACCCGGGGAGTTCATGATGCTCTACGCGTTCGGGGTGGGCGAGGCCGCGATCTCGATCAGCGGCGACCCGTCGGTGACCGACGGGTCGATCACGCACACCATCCGCGCCGTCGGGGCGGTGAGCCGCGCGCTGCACGACGCCGAACCGGGCAGCGTCGTCGGGGTCCGCGGCCCGTTCGGCACCACCTGGGGGCTCGACGAAGCCGCCGGACGGGACCTGGTCATGGTCGCCGGCGGGGTGGGCCTGTGCCCCCTGCGTCCCGCGGTGCTGGGTGCGCTGGCCGGGCGCGCCCGCTACGGCAAGGTGACGCTCGTCGTCGGCGCCCGCTCCCGGGCCGATTTCGTGTTCGTCGACCAGCTCGAAAAGTGGGCCCAGGAGCCGCAAATCGAGCTGCACGTCACCGTCGACGTCCCGGTCCAGGGCTGGAGCGGCGAGGTCGGCCTGGTCACCGAGCCGCTGCGCCGGCTCACGCTCGACCCCGCCCGCACCACCGCCTTCCTGTGCGGGCCGGAGCCGATGCTGCGATTCGGCGCCGAGGCCTTGCTCGCCAAAGGCATTGCGGCGCGGGATATTAGGGTGTCGCTGGAACGCAACATGCAGTGCGGGGTGGGCTGGTGCGGTCACTGCCAGTTGGGCCCGCTGCTGCTGTGCCGCGACGGCCCCGTCGTCGGCTACGACGTCGCCGGCCCGTTGCTCGCCGTGAAGGAGCTGTAGATGAGCCCAACCACGTTGGCCGTGTGGAAGTTCGCCTCCTGCGACGGCTGCCAGCTGACGCTGCTGGACTGCGAGGACGAGCTGCTCACCCTCGCCGACCAGGTGCAGATCGCCACCTTCGCAGAGGCGTCCAGCGCGATGGTCGGCGGGCCCTACGACGTGTCGCTGGTCGAGGGCTCGGTCACCACCCACCACGACGAGCAGCGCATCCGTGAGATCCGCGAGCAGTCCAAGGTTCTGGTCACCATCGGCGCGTGCGCCACGGCCGGGGGAGTGCAGGCGCTGCGCAACTTCGCCGACGTCGCCGAGTTCGCGTCCGTCGTCTACGCCAAGCCCGAGTACGTCGACACGCTGGCCACCTCGACGCCGGCCTCGGCGCACGTCAAGGTCGACTACCAGCTGCCGGGCTGCCCCATCGACCGCGGTCAACTGCTCGACACCCTCGCGGCGCTGCTGATCGGGCGCAAACCGCGGCTGCCGGCCAAGACGGTGTGCACCGAGTGCAAGCTGCGCGGGGTCACGTGCGTCGTTGTCTCCGAGGGCATCCCGTGCCTCGGCCCGGTGACGCACGCGGGCTGTGGGGCGCTGTGCCCCCGGCACCATCGCGGCTGCTTCGGCTGTTTCGGCCCGTCCGCGGTGCCCCGGACCGCGACGCTGATCCCGCTGCTGCGCCGCGACGGGATGTCCGACGGCGACGTCGACCGGGTGTTCTCGACGTTCAACGTCACCACCTTCAACGCCGAGCGGAGCCGCCCGTGACCGAGTCAAACCGCACGCTGAGCGTCGGCACGCTGACCCGGGTCGAAGGCGAGGGCGCGCTGCACGTCACGCTGAAGGACGGGGCCCTGGACAGCGTGCAGCTCAACATCTACGAGCCGCCGCGGTTTTTCGAGGCCTTTCTGCGCGGGCGCGCCCACACCGAGCCGCCCGACCTGACCGCGCGGGTCTGCGGCATCTGCCCGGTCGCCTATCAGGTCAGCGCGTGCAACGCGATCGAAGACGCCTGCGGCGTCCGGGTGGACGACGAGCTGGTCGCGCTGCGGCGCCTGCTGTACTGCGGCGAATGGATCCACAGCCACGTCCTGCACATCTACCTGCTGCACGCGCCGGACTTCCTCGGCTATCCCGACATCATCGGGATGGCGCGCGACCACGCCCAGGCCGTCGAGCGCGGGCTGGCGCTGAAGAAGGCGGGCAACCAGCTGATGGAGTTCGTCGGCGGGCGCGCGATACACCCCGTCAACGTGCGGCTGGGCGGATTCTATTCGGTGCCAACGCGATCAGACTTCAAGCCGATCGCCGAGACGTTGCGCCACGCGTTGGAGGGCGCGCTGGCGACCGTCGAATGGGTGTCCGGTTTCGAGTTCCCCGACCTCGAGCTCGACCACGAGTTCCTGGCGCTCGCGGCGCCGGGCCGGTACCCCATCGAGGACGGCACGATCGCGCGCAGCGCGGGCCCGTCGTTTCCCGTGGCCGACTTCACCGCGCACGTCGCCGAGTCGCAGGTGCCCTACTCCACCGCGCTGCACGCGACCCTCGACGGCGGACGCTATCTGACGGGGCCCCTGGCGCGGTTCTCGCTGAACTCGGCGACGCTGTCGCCCGTCGCTGCGCAGGCCGCCGCCCGGGCCGGGCTGACGGGCGGATGCCGAAACCCGTTCCGCAGCATCGTCGTCCGCGCCGTCGAGGTCGTCTACGCGATCGAGGAGGCGCTGCGGATCATCGGCGACTACCAGCGGCCGTCGCGCCCCTTCGTCGACGTCCCGGCGCGGCCCGGCGTAGGGCACGGCGTCAGCGAGGCGCCCCGCGGCCTGCTGTATCACCGCTACCGGATCGGCGAGGACGGGCTGGTTTCCGCGGCGACGATCGTCCCGCCGACCTCCCAAAACCAGGCGGCCATCGAGGCCGACCTGGCCCGCCTGGTGTCCGGCAACCTCGCCCTCGACGATGCCGCGCTGACGGCGTTGTGCGAGCAGTTGATTCGCAGCTACGACCCGTGCATCTCGTGTTCGGCGCACTTCCTGAAGCTGACGGTCGACCGGCGATGACGGCCGGGGTCGTCGACGCAGTCGTTATCGGCCTTGGCAATCGCTACCGCCGAGACGACGGCGTCGGCATCGTGGCGGCCGACGAGCTGGAGCGGTTGGGGCTGAGCGGGGTTCGGGTCGTCACCGACATCGCGGAGCCGATGAGCCTGCTTCAGGCGTGGTCGGGGGCGCGGTTCGCCGTGGTGATCGATGGCGCGGTCGGGTCGCCGCCGGCGCCCGGCCGCGTCCGGCGCTGCGCCCTGGGCGACGTGGCGTCCGGCGACGGCCTGAGTTCGCACGGCATCGATCTCGTGCGCACCCACGCCCTGGGCGAGGCGCTCGGTCGGGTGCCGGCCGAGCTGGTGTTGCTCACCGTCGAAGTGGCCGACACCGGTCATGGCGTCGGCTTGACCCCTCCCGTCGAGCGCGCGGTTGCCGAGGTGGTCGACATGGCGGTGGGCGAGATCGGGCGGGTCGCCGCTCATGGGACTTAGGGCGAGCGCGGTCGCGGCGCGCGGTCGCCAACGCGTCCTGGTCGGCGCGGGCGTCCCGGCGGCCCGCTTCGGCAGCGTCGCGATCCTGCTCTGCGCCCTGGGCTGGTTGGCGCTGTTGGCGGTGCGCGAGTACCTCGGCTACGAGCGGGCCGCCCCGGGCCGGTTCGGATGGTCGGTTGCGCTGCTGGCCGCGGCGGCCCTGATCGCGCGCGGCATCTTTTTGGGCCGGCCGGTTACCGCCGGGCACGCGACGGTCGCGGCCGCCGCGGCGGGCGCGGGCGTGTCCGCGCACTTCCTGTCATATGGCGCGCTCGGGAACGTCCTCATCGCGGTCAGTGGGCTCGCGCTCATGTCGCCGACGACGGCCAAACCGCAACCGGAGCTGCTGGATCGGGTCTGGGCGCTCGTCGACGCCACATCCGGCGACGCGCTGGCGCCCTTTGCCCTGCACTCGAGCAAGAGCTATTACTTCAGCGCCGAGGGCTCCGCGGCGATCGCGTACCGCACCCGGCTCGGCTTCGCCGTCGTCAGCGGCGACCCGATCGGCGACGCCGCCCAATTCGAACCGCTGGTGGCAGATTTCGTCGGCATGTGCCGAAGCCGGGGGTGGCAGATCATCGTGCTGGCCGGCGGGGAGCGGCACCTGGGGCTCTGGCGCGACGACGTGGTCGGGCACAAGATGCTCGCGGTGCCGATCGGCCGCGACGTCGTCGTCGACGTCCGCCGCTTCACGTTGCGGGGGCGCCGCTTTCGCAACCTGCGCCAGGCGGTGCAGCGGACCCGCAACGGCGGAGTCACCACGCAGATCGTCGACGAGCAGGAGCTGGACGCCGCGCTGACGGCCGAGCTGACCGAGGTGCTCTACGCCGCGCACCGCGCGGCGCGCACCGAACGCGGGTTCTGCATGAACCTCGACGGGGCCCTGCGGGGCCGCTACCCGGGGGTCAAGCTGGCGATCGCGCGCGACCGGCGCGGGCGGGTCGTGGCGTTTCATCGGTACGCGACCGCCGATGCGGGGCGAGAAGTCAGCCTCGACGCGCCGTTTCGCCGCCCGGACGCCCCGAACGGCGTCGACGAGCGCCTCAGCGCAGACATGATCACCGATGCGAAAAGCAAGGGGGCGCTGCGCTTTTCGCTGGCGTTCGCCGCCTTTCCGGAGATCTTCGATGCCGCCCAACCCGCCGCGGCGCAGCGGGTCGCGTATCGGTTGATCCACCTGCTGGACCCGTTGATCCGGCTCGAGTCGCTGTACCGCTATCTGCGCAAGTTCCATGCGCTGGCGCAGCGGCGCTACGTGGTGCTCTGCGCCCACCACATCCCGGCGGCGCTGCTGGTGTTGCTGTCGCTGGAGTTCCTGCCGCGCCCGCGGCGCCACCGGCTGGTGCGATGAGTCAGGCGCGCTCGCGGCTGCCCAGCAGCGGCGGGCCGAACCGGAACCGGCGGCCGGTGACCACCTCGGGCATCACCCGCACGTAGTGGGTCTTCTCGGTCGAAGTCCACGGCAGCAGCTGGGCGCGTTCGGCCTCCTCGATCTGCTCGTCGGTGCGCAGCGAGCGCGCCCGGCCCTTGACGATGACGCTCCAGCCCTCGGCGACGTTGTGGTCGTCGACCTCGAACAGCACCCGGTTGTTGATCGCGGTGCTGACCAGCTTGGTGCCCTCCGCGGTGCGAAACAGCACGGTGCGGTTCTGGACGGCGTAGTTCACGGGGAAGATCTCGGGCTGGCCGTCCACGCTGGTGACCAACCGTCCCAGCGTGACGCCGGCCATCAGGTCCCAACACTCGTGCACCGGCAGGATGGTCACCACATCATCGGTCCCGGACATCAGCCACCCTTCTTCGATGGGTCAAAGTTCTTCAACCACTTGGCGGTTCGTGCAAGTGTAGCTAGTGGACGCGCAGCACGTGGTCCGGCGTGCGCCTTGGGGTGGGCGGGGGAACGGCCTCCATCGGCGGCGCTATGCCGGCGCGGATCAGCACCTGCGGCTGGCCGCCGTCGGCGAGCACGCCGCGCACGATGTCGCGGCTTTCGTCGAGCTCGATCAGGTGGGTCAGCGTGCAGGTCGCCAGGAACGCCATCGTGCACTCCAGCAACACGGTCGACAACACCTCGCCGCACCGCAACACGTCGGCACGGGTGTCCCCGGGGGTGGACAGCACCAGGATCTTCGACCAGTCCACCGCGACCTCGGGACGCCGGTCCGCGTGGGTCCGGACCGGGAATTCGCGCGCCACGTCCACCCGGCCGCTTTCCTTGTCGGACAACAGCGCGGGGGGCGGCACGCCCGCGTGCGACGCGAACGGCGAAGTCCACCACTCGAGTTCGGCGTGATAGGACGCGTCGTCGCGGCGCAGCGCCTCGGTGAGCCGGGAGGCCTGCGCCAGCGTGGGTCGCGCGTCGTCGGCGAGCACGTCGAGCGTCACCTCGCTCTCGTCCAGGGTGCTGCGCAGGACGGGCTCGAAGAGGTGCCAATAGGTGGGCTCGCCCATCGGGAGCCGGTCGGTGCGGCGATGCAGGATCGCGTTGGCGCGGTCGCGCTGCGCGCGCGTGACAAGCTCGACCGGACGGAATTCGATCGTCGCGAGATGGTTCGGGTCGTTGGGGTTGGGAAACCGTTCGGTCTGAGCGCCCCAGCCCGCGGCGAGCATCGCGACCCGGACATGATCGAGCGCGGCGCCACAGCTGAGGATCGCTTCCCGGCCGGAACGGTCGGTGCCCGGCACCGTCCGGTCGCGGTCGACGAACAGGTGCAGGGCGCCATCCTCGGCCACCCACCGCCACGGCTGGCTGTTGTGCACCGAGGGAGCCCGGCACGCGAGCTGCACCGCCCTTGTCAGGGTCGGTGCGTCCGGCGTCGCGTTCATACCTCGACGGTAGGCGTCATCCGGGCCGGCGGCCAGGGCCGTTCGACCCAGCCCGCGGGGGTCATTCGGATGCCGAAGGGCCCCAACGGGCCTAAGCCGAGGCGTTCTTTTCGACGTAGCCGACCACGTCGGCCAACGTCCGCAGCGACGCGTAGTCCGATTCGGGGATGTCCACGTGCAGCCGGCGGTGAATGCCGCGCAGGAAGCTCAGCCAGTCCATCGAATCGAGGTCGACCTGGTCGCGCAGCAGGACGTCGTCGCGGATGTCGCCTGGCTCGACTTCGGGGGCAATCGTGGTCAGCACGGACAGCACCGCCGAGCGGGTGTCTTCGTTCGTCGTCGTCATCGTGAGCTCACTTTTCTAAGAGGTCGGGCTGGCCGAGCAACTCGTTGATGGCTTTCAGGAACAGAGCCCCCCGGTGGCCGTCACTCGCCCGGTGGTCGGCGGCGAGCGTGGCTTGCACCGTGGGGACCACGCGGATCCCGCCGTCGATGACGCAGACGCGTTGCGCCGGCTGGCCGAAACCGACCAGCGCCACCTGCGGCGGGTAGATGACACCGAACACCGCGTCGACGCCTTGGTCGCCGAGGTTGGTGACCGTAATCGTCGGATCCGACATTTCGGAGCTCCGCAGCGAGAAGGAGCGCGCCCGCGCGACCAGATCGGTGAGGTCGTCCATCAGCTCGTCGAGCTTCTTCTCCGGGACGTCGTGGATGGCCGGTGCGACGAGACCGCCGCCGCGCAGCGAGATCCCGACCCCGACGTGGACCCCGTTGGCGGGTTGGAAGCCGTCGTCCCGCCAAAACCCGTTGAACTCGCCGAACCGCTGCGCGGCGACGCCGACGGCCTTCAATAGCAGGACGGCCGGCAGGACGCGTTCGTCGATGGAGCGCTGCGCGTTGCGGGTGGTCAGCCACGTCAGCGCGTTCTCCAGCACGATCTCCTCGGCGAGGTAGTAGTGCGGGATCTCGCGCTTGGACCGGCTCATCGCCGCCGCGATCGACTTGCGCATCAGCGCCGCGCGGTCGGCCGGCTTGGTCTTGGCCGGGGGCTCGGCCGCCGGTTTGGCGGCGCGCCGGGCGGCGGCGGCGTGCGCGAGGCCGGCGGCCGGGTGCTCGACGTCGCTGATGGTGACGGCGCCCTGCGGACCGGTGCCGCTCACCGCGCCGACGTCGACGTGCAGCGATTGGGCCAGCCGGCGCGCGGCCGGCGAGACCCAGCGACGATGTTGCGGGGCGCCGGGGGAGGTGACGGCCGGATGCGGCTGGGACGGCGCCGCCGACGGTGTGGTGACCTCGCGCGCCGCCGGCCGGGGCTTTTCGGCCCGCTTTTCCGCCTTCTCGCCGGGGGCCAGCAGCGTCGCCAACGGGGCGCCCACTTGGACGGTTTCACCCACCGGAACAAGCAGCTCGCTGACCGTCCCCTCCTGCCAGCATTCGACTTCCACCGCGGCCTTGGTCGTCTCCACGACCGCGACGATCTGCCCGCGGGTGATCTTGTCGCCGGGCTTGACCAGCCACTCGTTGAGCGTGCCCTCGTCCATGTCGGCGCCCAGCGCCGGCATCGTGAACTCGATCATTGCCGTTCACCGAAGAGGTTCTGGACGGCCGCGACGATCTGGGCGGTTTGCGGCAGGGCCGCCTGTTCCAGGTGCTTCGCGTACGGCATCGGGACCTCGGCGCTGCACACCCGGGCGATGGGGGCGTCCAGGTCGTAGAAAGCGCCCTCCACGACCCGCGCGGTGATCTCCGCGGCGAGACTGCCGCTGCGCCAGGCCTCGTCGACGACGACGAGGCGATGCGTCTTGCGCACGGAGTCGAGGATGGTGTCCTCGTCGAGGGGCCGCAGGATCCGCAGATCGATCACCTCGCAGTCGATTCCGGCCAGCGACAGCTCGTTGGCGGCGTCGAGCGCCTTCCAGAGCGAGCCGCCGTAGGCCGCCACCGTCACATCGGTGCCGCTGCGCCGGACGGCCGCCCGCCGGATGTCGGTGGGCCCGAGGTCGTCCTCGATGTCCGACGAGGTGTTGTAGAGCTGGACGTGCTCGAAGATCACCACGGGGTCCGGATCGGCCAGCGCCGGGCCCAGCATGCCGTAGGCGTCCTCGACGGTGGCGGGTGCCAGCACCTTGATGCCGGGGATGTGGGCGTACCAGGGCTCCAGGCTGTGCGAGTGCTGGGCGGCGAGCTGGCGCCCGGCGCCCGTGGCCATCCGGACGACGAGCGGGACGGAGAACTGCCCGCCCGACATGTGGCGAAGGGCCGCAGCGGTGTTGACGATCTGGTCGAGCGCCAGCAGGCTGAAGTTCACGGTCATGACTTCGACGATCGGGCGCAGCCCGCCCAGGGCGGCCCCGATTCCGATCCCGACGAAGCCCAGTTCCGACAGCGGGGTGTCGCGCACCCGCTCGGGCCCGAATTCCTCCAGCAGGCCCTTGGACGCCGCGTACGTTCCGCCGTACCGCCCGACGTCCTCTCCCATCAGCACGACGCGCGGGTCGTCGCGCATCGCGTCACGCATGGCGTCGTGCACCGCGGCGCGGTAGGTGGTCTTCGTCGTCTTCATCGCGCCGCCTCCGCGGGTGTGAGGACGTCGCGTTCGAGATCCGCCACGTCCTCCCATGTTCCGGCCTCGGCGAAGGCCACCGCGGCCTCGATCTCGGCGGCGGCCGCGTCCTCGATCTCGCGCACATCGTCCTCGGACAGTGTGCCGTCGCCCAGGCACTTCTCGGTGAACGAGCGGATCGGGTCGCGGTGCCGCCACTGCTCGACCTCGGCCTTCTCCCGGTACAGCTCGGGGTCGAACATCGAATGCGCCCGGAACCGGTAGGTGCGGAACTCGATGAAAAACGGCCCGCCGGTGTCGCGGACGTGGTCGACGCCCTGCTGCGCGGCGACATGGCACGCCTCGACGTCCATCCCGTCCACGGCCATCGTGGGGACCCGGTACGACGCGGCCTTGACGGTGAGGTCGGTCTGCGACTGCGCCCGGTCCAGGGCGGTGCCCATCGCGTAAAGGTTGTTCTCGCAACAGAACAGCACCGGCAGGTTCCACAGTGCGGCCATGTTCAGCGACTCGTGAAACGCGCCCTCGGCCACCGCGCCGTCGCCGAAGTAGCAGGCCGTCACCCGCTTCTGCTGCAGCATGGCGTCGGCCAGGGCGATGCCCACGGCCAGCGGCAGGCCGCCGGCGACGATCGCGTTGCCGCCGTAGAACCGCTTGGACGCGTCGAACAGATGCATCGAGCCGCCGCGGCCGCGCGAGCAGCCCTCCTGCTTGCCGAACATCTCGGCCATGATCGAGGTCATCGGGATGCCGCGCAGCAGCGCGTGCGCGTGCTCGCGGTACGTCGCGACCACCGCGTCGTCGTCGGCCAGCGCGCGCAACGCACCGGCGGCGACGGCCTCCTCACCGACATAGAGATGCAGGAACCCGCGAATCTTGGCCGCGCTGTAAAGTTCCGCGCATTTCTCCTCCATGTGGCGCACCCGGATCATGTCGGACAACAGCTCATGGGCCAGCTTGGTGTCAGTCATGACGGCACCCCCTCGGGGTGGTGGTCCGGGTGTCTTTCGATCGTGGAGGTATCGCCCTCGGGCAGCCCCAGCTCTCGGGCCTTGAGCAGCCGCCGCATGATCTTGCCGCTGCTGGTGTGCGGCAACGCGTCGACGAACTCGATCTCCTTGGGCGCCACGGTGGCCCCGAGCCGCTTGCGCGCGTGACCCAGCAGCTGCAGGCGCAGGTCCTCGTCGGCGATCACGCCATTCTTCAGCGTGACAAAGGCTTTCACCATCTCCCCGACGGTCGGATCGGGGATGCCGATGACGGCCGCTTCGGCGACCGCCGGGTGATCGGTCAGCGCGCTCTCGACCTCGAACGGCCCGATCAAATGCCCCGCGGACTTGATCACGTCGTCCTTGCGCCCGACGAACCAGAAGTAGCCGTCGGCGTCCCTTTTCGCCAGGTCCCCGGTCAGGTAAAGCCCGTCCGCGAAGCTGTTGCGGTACCGCTCCTGCGCATTGAGGTAGCCACGGAACATCGACGGCCAGCCCGGCTTGAGCGCCAACTCGCCCTCGACGTCCGGCTCGTCGACGACCTCGGTGGTGCCGTCGTCGTTGTGGCGCACGATGAACGCGTCGACGCCGGGCAGCGGGCGGCCCATGGAGCCCGGCTTGATGTCGAACGCGGGGGTGTTGGCGATCATGATGCCGCCGGTCTCGGTCTGCCACCAGTTGTCGTGAATGGGCAAGCCCAGCACCCGTTTTCCCCACCAGACCGCTTCGGGGTTGAGTGGCTCGCCCACGCTCGCGACGAATCGCAGGCGCCCAAAGCTGTACTGCGCGGGCAGTTCCGGGCCCGCCTTGATCAGCATCCGTATCGCGGTCGGCGCCGTGTACCACACCGACACGCCCTGGTCCTGCAGGATCTGATACCACCGCTGGGCGTCGAACTCGGCTTCGTCGACGATCGAGGTGACCCCGTGCAGCAGCGGGCTGATGATGCCGTACGACGTTCCGGTCACCCAGCCGGGATCCGCCGTGCACCAATAGGTGTCGTCGGGATGCAGGTCCAGCGCGTACAGGCCGGTGACATAGTGCATCGTGACGGCGCCGTGCACGTGGATCGCGCCCTTCGGCGTACCGGTGGTGCCGCTGGTGAAGTGCAGCAGCGACGGGTCGTCGGCGGTGGTGGGTTCGATCGGCGTGTCCTCGTCGGCCGCCTCCACCCAGCCCCAGAAGTCGAGCGTCCCGGGTGGCGGGCCGCCGGCCCGACCATCGTCGACGACGAACACGTGCCGCACCGACGGCAGTCGATCGCGGATCTTGGCGATCTTGCGGTCGTAGAGCGCGCGGGTGGTCACCAGCACGTCGGCCTGCCCGATGTTGACCCGCGTGGCGATCGGCTCGGGCCCGAAGGCGGAAAACAACGGCGAAACCACACTGCCGTTGCGGAGCGCGCCCAGCATCGCGATGTAGAGCTCGGGGGAGCGGTTCATGATGGTGAACACCCGGTTGCCCCTGTTGATCCCGAGCGAACGCAGCGCGCCGGCGAACCGTTTGACGAGCCGGCCGAGCTCGGCGTAGCTGAGGTCGCGCGTGGTGATCGCGCCGTCCCAGCCGCCGTCGGTGATGAAACGCAGCGCGGTGCGGGTGGCCGTCGGGCCCTCGGCGTGCCTGTCCACCGCGGCGTAGGCGATGTTGCACCTGCCCGGTCCCATGCCCTCGCACAGCGCGGGCACGTCGGACCAGTGGAACTGCGCGCGCGTGCGTTCGTAGTCGGTGAGGTTGGGACGGACGGCGTAGTCGTCGGGCGTCTTGCGGATGACATCCATGGGGGGCCCTTTTCTTCTCGTCTGGGCACCCCCATCGTTTGCCGGGCCCTCGATTCCGCAATAGAGACGAAAGTCATCAAACGGACGCGGGCCCATCGACCTCGTGCAGGGGACCAAGGACCCTGGCGCGCGGTGCGCACATGCCCGAAGGTCGATGTGGGGCAGGAAGTGAGTGGGCGAATGACGCAGACGATGGTGGACATCGGCGTGATCACCGGCGCCGTCGAGTTGGCGTGCCGAGCTCCCTCCCTGCACAACATCCAGCCCTGGCGCTGGGTTGCGGGCGGCACGAGCGTCGAGTTGTTCCTCGACCCGGATCGAACGGTCACCGCGACCGACAGGTCGGGCCGCGAGGCGATCATCAGCTGTGGCGCCGCGCTCGATCACTTTCGCGTCGCGATGGCCGCGGCGGGGTGGGACACCAACGTCGATCCATTTCCCAACCCGAACAACCTCGATCACCTCGCCTCGGTCGACTTTGCCCCGGTCGACTTCGTGGCGCAGGCACGGCGGGACCGCGCCGACGCGATTGCGCATCGGCGGACCAGCCGGCTGCCGTTCGGCGCCCCCAAGCATTGGGGATCCTTCGAACCGGTGTTGCGGAGCACCTTTGACAAGGACGCTGTCTTCCTCGACGTGCTGACCGACAACGCGCGCCCGCAGTTGGCCGACGCGTCGCGGCTCACGGACTCGCTGCGCCGCTACGACGATTCGTATCAGCACGAATTGCTCTGGTGGACATCGCCGTTGCGGGAGGCGGAGGGCATACCCGACACCGCGCTCGTGTCGCAGTCGGACGCCCGCCGGGTCGACGTCAACCGCCGGTTTCCCGTCGACGCGTCCGACGAGCGCAGCTCGGCGGGCACCTACGACCAGGCGAAGATCCTCGTGCTGTCCACCCCGCTGGACACCCGCGCCGACGCCCTGAATTCCGGCGCGGCGCTGTCGGCGATCCTGCTGGAGTGCACGATGGCCGGACTGGCGACGTGCCCGGTCACTCACCTCACGGAGCTGGTGTCCAGCCGGGACATCATCGCCGATCTCACCGGCCGTCGCGCGGCGGTGCCCCAGGTTCTGATCCGGGTCGGCGTCGAACCCGAGGGCGAGCCGGAGCCCGCGCCGACCCCGCGGCGGCCGTTGACCGACGTGCTGGAGATTCGCCGGCCATGAAAGCGAAAGTCGGGGACTGGCTGGTGATCAAGGGCGGCACGATCGGTCGCCGGGACCTGCGCGGGCTGATCACCGAGGTCGGATCGCCGGAAGGCGAGCCGCCGTACCAGGTTCGGTGGCTGGACACCGACGAACGGGCGACGGTGTACCCGGGTCCGGACGCGATCGTCGTCACCGCGGCCGAGCAGCAGGCCGCCGACGAGCGGGCGCGGTCACGGTTTGTCGCGATGCAGGCGGCCATCTCCGCCCAGGCCCATGGCCACTGAAACGGCCTCGCTGCCAAGCGGTCCGCCGATCCTGACCGACGGCGACGTCGACGCGCTCGCGTGGCAATTCCTGCACTCGTCCTACGCCTGCGACGACTACGCCGATTGGCCGCTGGATCGCCGCCTCGACGGCTTTCTCCGCCGCGAGGGGCTGGTCCGGCTCGTCGAAGACGGCGACACCTACGGCCTGATCCTGGACCGGGTGATGGCCTACATCGCCGCTCGGGCCCGGCTTTCCGACTAGCGATCGCGCTTTGAAGAAGCGAAATCGACATTAGCGTGCATCTCTCTTGAACTTTTCCGCGCTGGCGTCGATCTCGACAAACACTCGCCGCGGGCCCGGCTTTCCGACTAGCGATCGCGCGGCGACGAACGACCCGCAACGCCGGGACTTCGGTCCCTATCGCCGAGTGCGGTCGACTGATCGGATGGCACCATGACCAGAGCAGCCGACGCCACCCGGCGCTCGCCGCGGCGGGTGTTCCGCGACCGCCGCGAGGCCGGCCGGGTGCTGGCAAGCCTTCTCGGCGCCTACCGCGACCGGGGGGACGTGATCGTCCTCGGCCTGGCGCGCGGTGGGGTCCCCGTCGCATGGGAGGTGGCGGCCGCGCTGCGCGCCCCCCTCGACGCGTTCATCGTGCGCAAGCTCGGCGCCCCCGGCCACGAGGAGTTCGCGGTCGGCGCCCTGGCGAGCGGGGGTCGGGTCGTGGTGAACGACGACGTGGTGCGGGGTCTGCGCATCACACCGCAGGAACTGCGCGCGATCGCCGAGCGCGAAGGACGCGAGCTCGTCCGCCGCGAGGCGGCCTACCGCGACGGACGGCCGCCCGTCGAGGTGGCCGGCAAGACCGTCATCCTCGTCGACGACGGATTGGCCACCGGCGCAAGCATGTTCGCGGCGGTGCAGGCGCTCCGCGAAGCCGAGCCCGCGCACATCGTCATCGCCGTGCCCGCCGCGCCCGAATCGACCTGCCGGGAGTTCGCCGGCCTCGTCGACGACATGGTGTGCGCCTCGATGCCCACCCCGTTCCTCGCGGTGGGGGAGTCGTTCTGGGATTTCCGCCAGGTCAGCGACGACGAGGTGCGCCAGCTGCTCGCCACCCCGACGACCGGTGCCGCGGCGGCCCGGCCGGCGGCGCGGACCCCGGCGGAGGTGGTTCGCGGCGTGGCCATCGACGCGCCCCAGGGTCTGCCGCCCCGCGAGGCGCTCGAGGAGCTGATCGGCGACGCGCGGGTCGTGTTGATCGGCGAAAGCTCGCACGGGACACACGAGTTCTACGAAGCCAGGGCCGCCATCACCAAGTGGCTGATCGAGGAGAAGGGCTTTTGCGCCGTCGCGGCGGAGGCGGACTGGCCCGACGCCTACCGGGTCAATCGGTACGTGCGCGGGCTCGGGGACGACAAGAGCGCCGATGAGGCGCTGAGCGGATTCGAGCGCTTCCCGGCCTGGATGTGGCGCAACACCGTCGTCAGCGATTTCGCCGACTGGCTGCGCGCCTACAACCGGCTGCACGAGTCGAACGGCCGTCGGCAGGCCGGCTTCTACGGCCTGGACCTCTACAGCCTGCACCGGTCCATGGGCGAGGTGATCGCCTACCTGGACAAGATCGACCCGACGGCGGCCGCGCGGGCACGGGAGCGGTACGGCTGTTTCGACCACACCTCGGCCGATGACGGTCAGGCGTACGGCTTTTCGGCGGCGTTCGGCGCCGGCCCCTCGTGCGAGCAGGAAGCGATCGAGCAGCTGGTCGAGATCCAGCGCAACGCACTGGCCTATGCACGCGCCGACGGGCTGCTGGCCGAGGACGAACTGTTCTACGCCGAGCAGAACGCGCAAACGGTCCGCAACGCGGAGGCGTACTACCGCGCGATGTTCAGCGGGCGCGTCACGTCGTGGAACCTGCGCGACAAGCACATGGCGCAAACCCTTGAGGCGCTGCTGACGCACCTGGACCGCCACAGGGACGTTCAGGACGCGCCCTCGGCCCGAATCGTGGTGTGGGCCCACAACTCTCACGTCGGCGACGCGCGGGCGACCGAGGTGTGGGCCGACGGGCAGCTCACGCTCGGTCAGCTGGCGCGGCAGCGCTACGGCGATGACGCGCGCCTGATCGGGTTCAGCACGTATGCGGGCACGGTGACCGCCGCCAGCGACTGGGGCGGCGCCGCCGAGCGGAAAGTCGTGCGCCCGGCGCTGGGCGGCAGCATCGAGGAACTGTTGCACGAGACGGGCCACAGCGCGTTCTTGGTGTCGGCGCTGCTGAGCCCCGAAGCCACCGAGCCGCTCAGCGCGGTTCGGCTGGGACGGGCCATCGGCGTGATCTACCGACCCGAGACGGAACGGCAAAGCCACTACTTCCACGTCCGGCCCGCCGACCAGTTCGACGCGATGATCCACATCGACCAGACCCGCGCGCTCGAGCCCCTCGAGGTGACCAGCGTCTGGGTCGCCGGCGAAACGCCGGAGACTTACCCGACCGGCCTGTAGCCGTCCCGACGACCCGGAGTGACCATGCAGACGCCCGCACCGCCGCCTGCGAGCCGGCCGCAAATCGTCACGTTGACCATGAATCCGGCTCTGGACATCACGACGAGCGTCGACGTCGTGCGCCCGACGGACAAACTGCGCTGCGCGGCCACCCGGTACGACGCGGGGGGCGGCGGCATCAATGTCGCGCACGTCGCCTATGTGCTCGGCGGATCGGTGCTGGCGGTTTTCCCCGCGGGCGGAACGACCGGTGGCCTGATCGCGAAGCTGCTGGGCGACGAGGGCGTGCCGTTCTGGCAGGTCCCGATCGCCGCGGCCACCCGGGAGAGCTTCACCGTCAACGAAGCCACCAGCGGCCAGCAATACCGGTTTGTGCTGCCGGGGCCGCAGCTGACCTTGCGCGAACAGGCGCATTGCCTCGAGCAACTGCGGACCGCGGCCAAATCGGCCGAGTTCGTGGTGGCCAGCGGCAGCCTGCCGCCGGGCGTCACCGCCGACTTCTACCAGCGGGTCGCCGACATGTGCCGGCAACTGGGCGTCCGCCTCATCCTGGACACCTCCGGCGGCGGCCTGCGGCACGTGTCCTCCGGGGTGTTCCTGCTCAAGGCGAGCGTGCGCGAGCTGCGGGAGTGCGTCGGGCGCCCGCTGGAAACCGAGGCCGAGCAACTCGGCGCCGCCCACGAACTCGTCGATGACGGCCGGGCGGAAGTGGTGCTGGTGTCCTTGGGATCACACGGCGCGCTGCTCGCCACACGGCATGGCAGCCAGCGCTTTTCAGCGGTTCCGATGCCGGGGGGCAGCGGCGTCGGGGCCGGCGACGCGATGGTCGCCGCCATCGCGGTCGGCCTCTGCAGGGGCTGGCCACTGGTCAAAGCCGTGCGGCTGGGCATCGCCGCGGGTGCGGCCATGCTGATGACGCCCGGAACGGCCTCCTGCAGTCGGGCCGATGTGGAGATGCTCTTCGCGGCCACCGCCGAACCGTGCGACATCCCTACTGACGAACGGCTTCCCAGATAAGGCCTAACGACTCCTGTCCGACGAGCGGCGGCGCAATAGCCTGAGAGGGAGTGGAACGAGTCAGGAGCCGACATGAACCAGCTGGACGCCAAGTCGGTGGTCGTGGGCATCAACGGTTCGCAGGCCGCGGTCAACGCAGCGAAGTGGACGATCGAAGAGGCGGTGAGCCGGCAGCTGCCGTTGCGCCTCGTCTACGTCATCCCCCGACGGGGGGCGGAATTCGGGTCGGCGCCCATTTCCGAGTGGGAGCTCGAGCGCGCCGAAACGGCGCTGTCCCAGGCGGAGTCCGCCGTGCAGAAGGCGAAAAAGCCGGTCGAGATCGACACGGCCGTCCTCTCGGGCGATCCCGGGCAGGTGTTGATCGATGAATCGCACGACGCCGCGCTGGTCTGCGTGGGCACCTCGCGGCGGGGCTGGGCGTCCGACGGATTGCTGGGGCCGACGGCCACCGCGCTGGTGGCCGAAGCGCAATGCCCGGTCGCGATCATCCGAACCAATCCCGACGGTTCGCCGACCGAGCTCGGGGTGATCGCCGTGGTGCTCAACGACGAGCCGGACAACGACGAAGTCGTGCACCAGGCCATGGAGCAGGGCCGACGCCGCCACGCCACCGTCCGCCAGATCGACCGGCGCCTGAACAGTTGGGTCCGGCGCTACCCGGACGTGCACGTCCAGACCGTCGCCGCGGGCACCGGGGTGAAAACCGGCGAGAAGCACACCGGCGCCATCGAACTGGCGGTGGTGGGGAGCGCCGACGCCGCCGAGATCGCCGGTCTGGCCACCCCGAACTGCCATCCGATCGTGGGCTACCCCGACTGTTCGGTGCTTGTGGTCCGCCACTAGAGCCATTTCGATGCCAGAGTTGGCCATTCCGCAATCGGTCGTCGTCGGCATCGACGGCTCGAAGTCGGCGATGCGGGCGGCGCTCTGGGCGATCGACGAGGCGGTGAGCCGTGACGCGCCCTTACGCCTGTTGTGCGCGGCCGAGCCGGGCGACACGCGAGAGGCCGCAGCGACGTCGATTCGCCGCGCCGTCAAGGCAATTGAAGCCGCGGGCAAGCCCGTCAAGATAGAAACCGAAGTCGTCCCGGGGCGGGCGATCGGATCGCTGATCAGCGCGTCGGCGTCGGCGGCCATGGTGTGCGTCGGCGCGGTCGGCTTGCGCCACTTCCAACCCGGCCGGATGGGTTCCGTCGCGGCCGCATTGGCGATTTCCGCGCGGTGCCCGGTGGCGATCATTCGAGGCCGCGACGGCCGCCCCGCCGCGGATTCCATCCTCGTCGAACTGGACGGGTCGCCCGACAACGGAGTCCTGCTGGGCGCCGCCGTCGAGGAGGCCCGGCTGCGCGGCGCGGCCGTCCGGGCGATCATCTGCCGCCGACCCGCGCCGCAAGGCCAGGCCGAGGACGATCGCCGGGCGCTTGCCGGCCTGGACCGCCGGCTGGCCCGGTGGAAGCGCCGCTATCCGGACCTGCGGGTCGACTCGACGGCCGTGCACGGCGGCCTGCTCGAGTACCTGACCTACCACCGGAGGTCCGTCGGGTTGGTCGTTGTCGGCGCCCGCAACGGTCAGCAGGTGCGGGAGCTCCTCGGCCCGGCCGGCAGCGCCGTTCTCCAGGACACCGACTGCTCGGTGCTGATCGTCGATCAGCAGCACTTGTGAGCCCGGGCAACCATAAAACTGTGGGATATTGAGGCGGGGCTTCACGGCCGTTGCCTCACCCGCCCGGCAGAAAGAATTCGTCATGGTCAAGGTCTTCCTCGTCGATGACCACGAAGTGGTCCGGCGCGGCCTCGCCGATCTGCTCGCGTCGGACCCCGAGCTCGAGATCGTCGGCGAAGCCGGGTCCGTGTCGGAGGCCAAAGCCAGAATTCCGGCGCTGCGCCCGGACGTCGCCGTCCTTGACGTGCGCCTTCCCGACGGGAACGGCATCGAATTGTGCCGCGACCTGGTGTCCGACATTCCGGACCTGCGCTGCCTGATGCTGACCTCCTTCACCTCCGACGAGGCGATGCTCGAGGCGATCCTGGCGGGTGCCAGCGGCTACGTCGTCAAGGACATCAAAGGCATGGAGCTGGCCCACGCGATCAAGGAGGTCGGTGCCGGTAAGTCGTTGCTGGACAACCGGGCCGCCGCCGCGCTGATGGCAAAGCTGCGCGGCTCCACGGAACGGGAAGACCCGCTGTCGGGGCTGACCGAACAGGAGCGGACGTTGCTCGGGCTGCTCAGTGAAGGTTTGACCAACAGGCAGATCGCCGCGCGGATGTTTCTCGCCGAGAAGACCGTGAAGAACTACGTCTCGCGTTTGCTGGCCAAATTGGGCATGGAGCGGCGGACGCAGGCGGCGGTGTTCGCCTCCAAGCTGGATCAGCGGTCCGGCCGGCCCACGGAGGGGCCGCCCGGCTAGTCCGGGTTTGCTGTGAGGTCGGCTTCACGTCGCCGGCGGCCAGCTGGCGCGCGGTCGGTCACCTTGGGTGCTTTACCCCCAGGGGTTAAGCTGACCCCAGGCATCTCGCGTCGCTCAATTTCTACGTTTCGGCTTGCCCGGCGCGGGCTGCCCCATCGCTGAAGGCGTCGTGGAGGTGCAGGTCGGGTGGCCGGCGACGAACGCAGCTCGGCTTTTGCCGGGCTTGGCCAACGTGGGCTGGTCAGCAGGATGCATGCCCAGCTCGACGAGCTGCTGGCCGCCCGCGACCAGATGGAGCACCTACTCCGCGTCTTCGTGGACATCGGCGGGAACGTCGGTGACCTCGACGCGACCCTGCACCGGATCATCGCCGCGGCCAGGGAGCTGACGTCGGCCCCCTACGGCGCGATGGCCATCCGTGATCCCGACGGCAACCTGCTCAGGTTCATCCACGAGGGAATGGACGCCGAAACCGTCAAGCTCATCGGGCATCTGCCGGTGGGCAAGGGGCTGTTGAGCCTGTCGCTGCTCGACACACCGGCCCTGCGCGTGGACGACCTGACCGAGCACCCGGCCGCCGTCGGGTTTCCCGAGCACCACCCGCCCATGCGGGGCTTTCTCGCGGTGCCGATCACCATCCGCGACATCGTGTTCGGCAACATCTACCTGACGCACGTCGACCCCGACCGGGTGTTCTCCGAGTCCGACGAGGTCGCCGCCCGGGCGCTGGCGTTCGCGGCCGCGGCCACCATCGACAACGCGCAGCTCTTCGAGCGGGAGCGGATGTCGGTGAAGTGGATGGAGGCCAGCCGCGAGATCACTACCGCCCTGCTGTCCAGCACCCAGCCGCACCGGCGGCCGATGCAGCTGATCGCCGAGAGCGCGCGGATCCTGACCGGCGCCGAGCAGGCGATCGTGCTGGTCCCGGCCGACGCGGACGTGCCGGACGACGAAACCGACACGCTGGTGGTGTCCGCCGCGGTGGGGGTGCACGCCGAGGAGGTCATGGGCCGGCGGGTCCCGGTCGACGAGTCCAGCAGCGGCGCGGTCTTCCGTTCCGGCAAACCGCTGATCACCGAGTCGCTGCAGTACCCGATCCAGGCATTCACCGATGTCGGGCAGCGCCCTGCCATCTTGATGCCGCTGCGGGCCGACGATCGGGTGGCGGGGGTGATCGCGATCGCCCGCGCCGCCGACCAGCCACCGTTCGACGAGAGCTACGTCGACCTGGTGAGCGACTTCGCCACCCATGCCGCGATGGCCCTGCTCCTGGCTGCCGCGCGCGACGACGCGCGCCAGCTGACCATCCTCGCCGAGCGGGAGCGCATTGCGCACGATCTGCACGACCATGTCATCCAGCGGCTGTTCGCCGCCGGGATGGACCTGCAGGGCACGCTGGCCCGGGCGCGGTCCCCGGAGGTGGCCGAGCGGCTCAACCGCACCCTCGACGACCTGCAGACCATCATCGAGGAGATCCGCACGACGATCTTCCAGCTCAAGTCCCCGTTGGGAAAGAACGGCGACTTCCGGCAGCGGATTCAGCAGGTCGTCGCCGACCTGACCGAGAATCGCGAGATCGTCACGACGATGCGGCTGCACGGACCGATGACCGCCGTAGCCGATGAGCTCGCCGAGCACGCCGAAGCGGTGACCGCCGAGGCCGTCAGCAACGCGCTGCGCCACTCGGGCGCCTCGCGACTGACCGTCGAGGTCGACGTCGCCGACATGTTCGTCCTCGACGTGAGCGACAACGGCTGCGGCATCCCGGCCGACAACTCGCGGCACAGCGGCCTGGCCAACATGAAGCACCGGGCGGAACGGCTCGGCGGCAGCTGCGAGATCAGCAATCCGCTGGAGGGCGGCACCCGGGTCCACTGGGTCGCGCCGCTCTCCGGGCAATAATCCGGACCGTGCGGGACCAAATCCGCGGGGGTGGGGTCCAACGGCCCCTGCCGAACCGCCCCGCCGCCGAATAACGTCGTTCATCATGGGCGATCAGGCGGTGGAATTCGCGGCGACGGCCCGGCTGCTCGACGGGCGGGTGGTGGCGCTGCGCCGGCTCGGCGCCGACGACGGCGCGGCGGTCCTGGCGCTGCACCAGCACCTGTCCGACCACGACCGCTACTTTCGTTTTTTCACGCTGCAGCCGGTGGAGCTGGCCGAACTCGTCGGCAAGCTGACCGAGCCCCCCGACGGGTTGTGCGCGCTCGGCGCGTTCGACGCCGGCCGGCTGATCGGTGTGGCCCACTACGTCGTCGTCCGCGAGGCGCCGAAAGCCGCCGAGTTCGCCATCGTGGTCGCCCATGAGGATCACTCGGTCGGCGTGGGCACGGCCTTGCTCAGGCAGCTCGCCCGCGTCGCCCGGGTGCACGGGATCGGGCGCTTCGTCGCCGACGTCCTGGGCGAGAATCACCTGATGCTGACGGTCGTCTTCGATCTGGGCTGGCGTTGCGAGCCGGCCGATTACGGATCGGTGCGTCACCTGGAGATCGAGCTGCCCGATGTGAGCGACGAGGATGCGAAATGTCTGACATGACAAAGAAATTCGGAGTGCTGGTGTGCGTCGACGGATCCTCGGCGTCCGACGCCGCCGTCGCCTGGGGCAGCCGCGAGGCCATCATGCGCAAACTGCCCGTCACCTTGATGCACGCCGTGGCGCCGGTCGTCGTCGGCTGGCCGGAGGGGCAACTGTATGCCGACATGCCGCAGTGGCAGCACGACGACGCACAGCACGTCGTCGATCAGGCCCGCAAGACGCTGACCGCCGGCCTGGCGGGCGCGCAGCCACCCGAAATCCGCACGGAGGTGGTCTATTCCGGCGTGGTGCCGGCGCTGGTCGAGGCCTCGACGGACGCGGCGATGGTCGTCGCGGGCAGCCAGGGCCTGGGCGCGTTGGGCCGGCTGCTGCTGGGCTCGGTCACGACGGGACTGATCCACTACGCGCGCTGCCCGGTCGCGGTCATCCACTCCAGCGAGGACGCCGCGCCTGACACCAACGCGCCGGTCCTCCTGGGCGTCGACGGATCGCCCGCGTCGGAAGCCGCGACCGCCCTGGCCTTCGACGAGGCCTCGCGCCGCGGGGTGGGGCTGCGCGCGCTGCACGTGTGGAGCGACGTCGGGGTGTTCCCCATCCTCGGGATGGACTGGCGCGACCGCGAGCGCGAGGGGCAGGAGATCCTCGCCGAACGCCTGGCCGGCTGGCAGGAACGGTATCCGGACGTGCACGTCGAGCGATTGCTGTTCTGCGACAAGCCATCCCGGTGGCTGCTCGAGGAGTCCGAACGCGCCCAGCTCGTCGTGGTCGGCAGTCGCGGTCGTGGGGGTTTTCCCGGGATGCTGCTCGGGTCGGTGAGTTCGGCGGTGGCGCAATCTGCGAAAGTTCCCGTGATTGTCGTTCGTTAGGAGGATTCGATGATCGAGCTGCTGCCGGACATGCCGGAGGGGGTGACCGGTGTCCGCGTGTCGGGTCGGCTGCGCGGCGACGAGCTGCGCCACTTCAAGCCCGAGATCGAAGAGATGCTGAACGCCGGCGAGATCAGGATCGTGGAGGTCATCGCCCCCGACTACGAGGGCTTCGGGCCAGGCGGCTTCGCCGAGGACATCAAGCTGGGTTTCGGCATGGTCTTTGCGCACCATTCGGCCTTCAAGCGGATCGCGATCGTGTCCGACAAGGACTGGGTCGGCCATGCCCTGCACGCCGTCGCGTGGATGATCCCCGGCGAGCTCGCGGTGTTCGGGCTCGAGGAGCTCGACCGCGCCAAGGAATGGGCCGCCGGTTAACCCTCGGTAGTGCGCGTCAGTCGCGGACCACCAGCACGGAACACCCGGCGGGGCCGGCGAAGTGCGGACCGGTCGAACCGACCATCCGGGCCACCTTGTCAGCGTCCTCGCTTCCCACCACCGTGAGTTGCACGGATTCCTGCGTGTGGGCGAGGAATTCAGCGGGCCCGCGCCGCGCGGCGGCCGGCATGACATGCACCTCGGGATACCGCGACACCCACGGGCCCAGCCGCTGCTCGAGCTGCCGGTAGGGGATCTCGCCCAGGCCCCATCGCCACACCCCCAGCGCCAGTATCGGTGCCCTCCGCAGCCGCGCCTCGCGGAACCCGTGCTCGAGCACCGCGTCGTTGGCCGGCGAATCGTCGACCACGACGGCGACCCAGCCGGGATCCGGCTTGGGGCCGTTGCTGCGAACGATCGCCACCGGGCATTGCGCCTTGCGCGCGACGGCATCGGCGGTCGAGCCGAGCAGCTTGCGGGCGATGCGGCCGATCCCCACGGAGCCCACGCAGACCATTGCGGCGCGGCGCGATTCGTCGATCAGGATGGCCTCCGGGGACCCCCGCACGATGTCGCATTCCACCTTGACCGGCTTGCCCGTCGCCTGCAGCGCGGCGTCGGCGTCGCGCAGGGACGCCTGGGCGTAGCCGACCTCCATGCTTTCGTCGCCCGCCGCATCGGCGGGCCGGTCCGGGATGGCATGGATCAGCCGCAACGGCACGTTGCGGCTGACCGCCTCGATGATCGCCCACTTCGCCGCGTTGATTGCCGCCTGTGAGCCATCGATCCCTACCACGATCCGCGCCGTTGCCTGCGGATGATTCATGATTCCTCCCGATCTACATGGCCTCCCCGCCGGTCAGTCCCGGGGAACCGCTATTCGATGACGTTATTGGCCGACGGCGGCGTGTCAGGAGGGCCGTTCGACCCACATTCGGGGGCAATGGTCCATTGCACCGTCAGGCCACCTCGATGCTGCGCCCGGGCAACAGGCGCTGCACCCGGCCGCGGCATTCGACCGTGATTTCTCCGGCGTTGCCGGCCTCGGATGTCAGAACGCCGGTCCGCCCGCTGATCCGCAGATGAACGCGGTGGCCACGGTAGACGAAGGGGAACTCGATGGGGCCCAAGGCCTCGGGCCAGTGCGGGCCCAGCACCAGCCGGTCGTCGCGCGTTTCCAGCCCGGTGAAACACCGCTGCAGCAGGTCGACGCTGCCCGCCATCGCCGCCAGGTGGATGCCCTCCGAGGTGGTGCCGCCCTGGATGTCGACGACGTCGGAGCCCAGCACCTCGACGAAGTACCGCATGGCGTGGTGCCGGTGGGCGCGGGTGAGCACCCACGCGTGCACGATCGCGGACAGCGTCGAACCGCCCGACGTCCGCGACAGGTAGTACTCGATCGTCGTGGGGATCTGCTCCGGTGCGAAGCGGTAGCCGAGGCGCCCGAACAGGCCCAGCAGCTCCTCGGACGACAGCAGGAAGAACAGCATCAGCACATCGGCCTGCTTGGACGCCTTGTAGTTGTTCACGCTGTCGTTCTCGGCTTCCAGGATGCGATCCAGCCGCTGGATGTTGCCGTAGCGCCGCCGGTAGCCCTCCCAATCCAGTTCGCCCAGTTCGGAATAGCCCTCGAACTGGCTGATCACCCCGTCGTGGAACGGCACGTACATCCGGCGCGTCACGTGGTCCCACCGATCGAGTTCGTCGGCCGTCAGTTCGACTTTTCCGACGAGGTCGAGCCGGTCGCGCAGCGGCAACCGGTCCAGCGCATCCATCGCCCGCATGATCACCCAGACGGCCATGACGTTCGTGTAGGCGTTGTTGTCGATCCCGTCGTATTCCTTGCCCGGGTAGCCCGAGTGGAACTCGTCGGGACCGATGACTCCGCGGATCGTGTAGCGGCCGCGGCTGTCGTCGAAGGTGGCCAGGCCCACCCAGAAACGGGCGATCTCGACCAGCATCTCGGCGCCGTAGTCGATGAGATATTGCCGGTCACCGGTGATCTGATAGTGCTGCCACGCGTTGTACGCGACCGCGAGCCCGACGTGATGGGCACGCGCGCTGGCGTCGGGATTCCACCGGCCCGACTGCGGATTGAGGTGCACCTCCTGGCTCACCTCACGCCCGTCGCTGCCCGACTGCCAGGGATACATCGCGCCGAGGTAACCGGCCCTGCTGGCGGCGCGGCGCGCCTCGGCAAGGCGCCGGTACCGATAGAGCAGCAGCGAACGGGACACGTTCGGCATGCGCAGGCTCAAGACCGGGGAGACGAACAGCGAGTCCCAGAAGACGTGGCCGCGATACGCCTCACCGTGCAGACCGCGCGCCGGGACCCCGGCGTCGAGCTCGGCGGTGTGCGGGGAGATGGTCTGCAGCAGGTGCACCAGATGCAGCCGCAGGACCCGCAGCGCCGGTGTTCCGTCGGCCAGGCCGACGTTGCATTGTTCCCACAACCGGGCCCACGCCCGGGCGTGCTGCCGATGGAGGTCGTCGTACCGGCCGGCCGCGTCCAGATATTGCTGCGCGGCACTTGCCGGTTCGGATATCGCGCTGTCCCGGCCGGTGAAGATGGTCGCGATCTTTTCGCAGGCGACCGACTGTCCGGGCGTCAGCGCAACCCGGATGTCGTGGCCGCCGCGGTCGCCCTCGCGCACGAAAACGTATTCGGCGTCGGCCAGGGCGTCGTCGAGCCACACGTTGGTTCGGGCGGCGATCGCGATCGAGATGTGCGACTGCGACGTTTCGGTCCGCAATATCACCGAGCCGGATGTCGTTTCGCCGATCACGGACGGCCGCAGGTGAGCGCTCGACAACGACCGATAGCGCTCGACCATGGTGTTTTGCACGCTTCCGTCCAACAGAGACCTGAATTCGAGTGTGCCCGACCAATTTTCGGCACCCAGCGTGGTCCGCATGGCCAGCAGGTGGGGCTGGTGCATGGATACGAAACGCTGCTGCGTCAGCGTGCTGATCTGGCCCGCGGCGTCCCGGAATCGCATGCTGCGGGTCAGCGTCGCGTGGCGCAGGTCGAAAGTTTGCCGGTAGAACAGGATTTCGGCGTCGTCGACGTGAAACCACGGCCCGCCGTTGATCCGGAACGTCAGCGACAGCCAGTTGGGCAGGTTGACCAGGCTCTCGTTCTCGATGGTCCGGCCCGCGACCCGATCGGCCAGTATGTTGTACACACCCGTGGCGTAGGTGCCCGGGTAATGGGCGTCGGACGCGGCGGCCTCCGGCGCGCAACCCCTGGTGGCGACGTAGCCGTTGCCGACGGTGCACAGCGCCTCGCGCAGCCGCTCGTACTGCGGGTCATAGCCCTCGTACACGAGCTCCCAGGCGTCGTCGGTTGTCGACGTGGCGGCTTGCAGGTCGTTGGCCAGCCGACCGACGAACTCGGCCACGGCGGCCGGGCTTTCGAGGCTGAACTGCGCGGCCGACGAGCGATCGCCGTCCTCGTCGTGCAGCACGACGATCCCCAGGCCGTGGAATTGGACGGCGTCGAACGCGTCCTCGTCGGTGATGTCGCCGCCGACGTAGATCGGCAGCACGGCGGTGGGGCCGGCGTCGTCGCCGCCCACGATGCGCTGCAGGAGCCAGCCCAGCGTCGTGCCCTCGTCGCCCTCGATGTTGGGGCGGAGCTCTACGACTTTGCGGCCGGCGGTGACCCGAAGGCCCTCGGAGCGGCCGACCTCGCGGGCTGCCAGTATCGCCCGGTCGACGTCGTTGGCATCGGCGTCGCGATAGTGCACAGCGACCGCAAACCGCCTGCGTTCCAAGGCAATTCCCGCGACACCGGTCAGTGTCCGGCTCAGGCGGTCCGCGGCGCGGGTCAGGGCCTCGGCGGCACCGTTGGCCGGATACTCCTGGTCGGTGCCGTCCGGTGCCGTCAATTCGAAGCCATGGCTGCCCGCATACCACAGCCCGTCCACTTTGACGCGTTCGCGGACGTCGGCGACGTCGCGGCCGCTGACCACCACGACGGGGCACTGGGCGGCCAAGGCGCGCAACCCCTCTTCGGCTCCCTCGACGAGCGTCGCCGAGTCGGGGTGCTCGACGCTGTCGGACAGCGTGCCGTCGAAGGCGAGGAAGATCACCGGCCGTCGGGTCGCCGCGAGTTCTTTCACCTGGCCGTAGGCCTGCATCGCGTCCGCGATCTCCGACATGGCCGCGCCGCCGCGCCGCACCGTGATCTCGGCCAGGTCGGCAACCACGGTGTCGGCGCCGGACGCCAGCAACTCGTCGGCGCCCCCGTTTCCCTCGAACCCGATGACGAGGCCGAAGCCGGATTCCCTGCCGGCCTTGACCCCGCCCGGGCGCCGGTCGATAGCCACGCAACGCACCGGGCGCACCCCCAGGAGGTTCGCCGTCTCGGTCAGGCCGTCGGCCACGGCTCCCACGAGATCGTCAATTCCTGCGGCGCGCAACGCCTGCGTGCAGTCCCGGCCGGGCGAGTTCACGGCCGTCTGCACGCCGACGTCGCGCAGCCGACGCAGCAGCGGGACGGTCGAGTCCCGCGGCTCGGCGGCAGCCGTTTCCGTCTCGGTGACAAGGCTGTCGAGGCTGACGATCACCGCGTCGTGGTAGCGCTTGTCGACGGTGGCGGGCCATTCGGTCACCCCTGTGACGATGCCACTTGGCGGGCCCGGTCAACGGGGCCTCATGTCCACGGCTTTGGGGACTAAAGCCTCATGATCGACGACCGTTCGGACAATAGCGTTTTCACTGACCGAGGGAGGAACTCCATGTCCACATCCATGAACCGCCACGGCATCGTCGTCGGCGTCGACGGCTCGCCCGCGTCCAACGCCGCCGTCTGCTGGGCGGCCCGCGACGCGGCGATGCGGAACGTGCCGCTGACCCTCGTCCACATGTACAGCACTTACGTGCCGACCTTCCCCCAGATACCGCTTCCGGCCGGCGTCACGGTGTGGCAGGAACAGGACGGCCGGCAGGCCCTCGAGCAGGCGGTCAAGATCGCCGAGGACGCCGTCCAGGGACACCAACGGCTTTCCATCAGCAGCGAACTGAAGTGTTCGCCCCCGGTGGCGACGCTGGTCGAGCTGTCCGAACAGGCCGAGATGGTCGTCGTCGGCAGCAACGGCCGCGGGGCGGTCGGCCGGCTGCTGCTGGGCTCGGTCAGCACGGGCGTGGTCCAGCACGCGAAGTGTCCGGTCGCGGTCATCCGCGACGAGGACCCGTTGATGCCGCACCCCCAGCAAGCTCCGGTGCTCCTGGGCTTGGACGGGTCGCCGGCCTCCGAGCTTGCCACGGCCATCGCCTTCGACGAGGCATCCCGCCGCGGGGTCGAGCTGCACGCGTTGCATGCGTGGAGTGACGTCGAGGTGCTCGAACTTCCCGGATTCGATTGGGCCGTCGTGCAGGCCGAGGCCGAGCGCAGCCTGGCCGAAAGCTTGGCCGGCTGGCAGGAACGCTACCCCGACGTCACGGTCCAGCGCCTGCTGGTGTGCGACCGACCGGCGCGCCAGCTGATCGAGAAGTCGGAGTCCGCGCAGTTGGTGGTCGTCGGCAGCCACGGCCGGGGCGGCATCGCGCGCACCCTGCTGGGTTCGGTCAGCAACGCCGTCGTGCACTCGGTCCGGATGCCGGTGATCGTGGCGCGGCCGATCTAGGACTTGGCACGGACGGCCCCGGCGACGGACGCTGGGTCGGTGACCAACGCTGCGGTGCCCTACATCGACGTGCACGAAACCCACACGGGCATGGTTGTGCTGGTGGGCGACCGGGCCTTGAAGGCCAAAAAGCCGGTGCTGACCGACTTTCTCGACTTTCGCACCGCGCAACAACGCGAGCGCGCGTGCCTGCGCGAGGTGGAGCTGAACAGTCGGCTGTCGCCCGACAGCTACCTGGGCCTCGCGCACCTCAGCGACCCGGCCGGCGGGCCGGCCGAACCGGTCGTCGTCATGCGTCGCTACCGCGACGAGGATCGGCTGGCGTCCCTCGTGACGAACGGCGCGGGCGAGACCGTCGGGGACTTGCTGGACGCCATCGCCGCCGTGTTGGCGCGGTTTCACCGGGGCGCCGAGCGCGGCCCGGCGATCGGCGCGGAGGGCGAGGCGGGCGCCGTCGACCGGCGCTGGCGGGACAACCTGGCCGAACTCGACCGTTGCGCGGGCACGCTGCCGCCCGAGTCCCTGTCGCGGGTTCGGCAGCTCGTCGCCGAATTCATCGCGGGACGCGGGCCCCTGTTCGGGCGGCGCGTCGCGGAAGGACACATCGTCGACGGTCACGGCGATCTGCTCGCCGACGACATCTTCTGCGTGCGGGGCGAACCCGCGCTGCTGGACTGCCTCGAGTTCGACGACAAGCTCCGCTACGTCGACTGCGTCGACGACGCGGCCTTCCTCGCGATGGATCTGGAGTTCTTGGGCCGCAAGGACCTTGGCGAGCATTTCCTCGAGCGGTATGCGGCGCATTCGGAGCGTGCGGTGCCGCCGGCGCTGGCGCACTTCTACATCGCCTACCGCGCCGGCGTCCGGGCGAAGGTCGACTGCGTGCGGCTGTCCCAGGGCAAGCCGCAGGCCGCCGGGGACGCCGCGAGGCACCTGGCCATCGCCGTCGAGCACCTGGAGACTTCTCGCGTGCGCCTGGCACTCGTCGGCGGCAACCCGGGCACCGGCAAGTCCACCGTCGCCCGGGCGCTCGCCGAACAGACTGGCGCGCAGGTCATCTCCACCGACGACGTGCGGCGGGAATTGCGGGATGCGGGCACGATCAGGGGGGACGCCGGCGTGCTGAACGAGGGGCTGTACCACCCCGGCAACGTCGGGACCGTCTACGAGGCCGCGCTGGGGCAGGCGCGCACGCGGCTGGGCGAAGGGCAATCGGTGATCCTCGACGGCACCTGGCGGGATCCGCGGCTGCGCGCCCTCGCCCGCCGCGTCGCCGCGGAAACGCACTCGGCGACGGTGGAACTGCGGTGCGTGGCGGGGATCGACACGGCGGCCGGCCGGATCACCACCAGGGCACCGGGCACCTCCGAGGTGACCCCGGAGATCGCCGCCGCGATGGCCGCCAAGCAAGCCGACTGGGACACCGCGCACCGGATCGACACCTCGGGGCGCCCCGAGGACTCGGCACGCCAGGCCCTGGCCATCTGGCGCTCCCCCTAGGAGCCGAACGCCCCGGCCGTTCGGGACTAACGGCCCTGTCAACTCGGCGAACCCAATTCTTAGTGTCGAACCCAAAGCTAAGTGGGGTGGTTGACATGCCGGTGCAGGCGCCGGGGTCCGAGGTCATCCGGGACGCGGTCATGCTGGCGAGCCGCGCGCCGTCGCTGCACAACAGCCAGCCCTGGCGGTGGGTCGTCCACGGCGTGGGCTTGCAGCTGTGGGCCGACCCCCGCCGGTCGATGCCGGCGACCGACCGCGCCGGCCGCGAACTGATCCTGAGTTGTGGCGCCGTGCTAGACCACCTCAGGGTCGCCATGGCCGCCGCCGGGTGGGACTCCGAAACCACCCGCCTCCCCGATCCGGCCGAGCCGGACCTGCTCGCCGCCGTCGAATTCCAGCCCAACGACGCCGTGACGGAGGCGCAGCGGCAGCGGGCCGCCGCGATCCGCCGGCGGCGCACCGATCGATTGCCGTTCGCGGCACCGTCCGGTTGGGCATCCCTGGAGCCGGCGCTGCGTCGCGCGGTTCTTCCGTACGGCGTGCTGCTGGACGTGGTGGCTGACGACGCGCGGCCGGCCCTGGCGGAGGCGTCGCGGCTCACCGAGCAGCTGCGCCGCTACGACACGTCCTACCTGTCCGAACTGCGCTGGTGGACATCGCCGTTCGAGTCCGACGCCACCCATGTGCCCGACAGCGCGCTGGTGTCCGGCGCGGAGGCCGCGACGGTGGACGTCGCCCGCGCCTTTCCCCCGGCGGGCGAGGACCCGCACCGCTCCAACCTCGACCACGACCGCTCCACGATCCTGGCGCTTTCCACCCTCGACGGCGACGGCCGGCTCGACGTGCTGCGCTGCGGTGAGGCGCTCTCGGCGGTGTTGCTCGAGTGCACCATGGTCGGGCTGGCCACCTGCACCCTGACCCACATGACCGAAATGGCCATGAGCCGCGACACCGTCAGGCAGCTCACCGGGACCGCCGGAGCGCCGCAGCTGCTGATCCGGGTCGGCGCGTCGACGCTGGGCGGCCACCACGTGGAATCCACCGCCCGGCGCCTGGTGACCGAGGTCCTCGAGTTTCGCGCATGACGGGCGGCCCGCAACGAACGAGGAGGTGGTGCGGATGACTCGGCACTGGCTGGTGATGGAGACCGCTGGGGAGGGCGCTCCCGCTCCGTTCGTCGCCCGGCTGGCTGGCGCCGGCCGGCAGCTGCCCGAGACTCGGCTCACCACAGACGAATTGATGGCGACCACGCGGCACCGCACCCACATCGACCTGGAGCGGTTGACCGGGATTCGCGAGCGCCGCGTCTCGGTGGGCGACGAGGATTCCTACAGCCTGGCCACCTCCGCCGCGCTGAACTGTCTGGCGACCGCGCAGCAGGATCCGGCCGCGCTTGACGTGGTGATCAGCTGCAGCATCACGAAATTCCGCGGCGGGCTCACCCAGTGGCTGGAGCCGACGATGAGCAGCGCCGTGGCCCACGCGATCGGGGCGCCACAGGCGATGACCTTCGACGTGTCCAACGCGTGCGCCGGGATGCTCACCGGGGTAACCATTTTGAACAACTGGATCCGGCAGGGCATCGTCGAGCGGGGGCTGGTCGTCAGCGGCGAGTACATCTCGCAGCTCAGCCACAACGCGGCCCGCCACATCCGCAACATCATGAGCAAGGAGCTCGCCTGCCTCACCCTCGGCGACGCCGGCGCGGCGCTGCTGCTCGAGCGGGCACCCGTGGGCTCGGCCGGGATCAGCCTCGCCGGATTCACCACGGTGGCCGACTACAGCCGGCTCTGCCTGGCCTACCCGGAGGGCCACGACCCGGGCGCCCGGATGTTCACCAACTCCCGCGCCATCCAGAAGGCCGCGATCGCCAACACGCCGCTGCTGCTGAGCGAAGTCCTTGATGCCGTGGGCATTTCGGTCCACGACATCGACCATGTGATCACCCACCAGACCTCGGCGCGCGCGATCCGCAAGGGGATGGCGCGGATGTCGGAGGCGTTCGGCGACAGCCCCCGCCACGACGCCGTGATCACCGTCGACCGGTACGGCAACACCGCGTCGACGACCCACACGGTGGCCCTGGTCGAGGAGCTCGAGGCGGGACGCATCGAGCCGGGGGAAACGGTCGCGCTGCTGGCGCTGGCCTCGGGATTGGAGATCGGCGTGGTCTTGCTGACCCTGGATGAGGATTTGGTGAACCGCTATGGGCACGGTCATTGATCGAGTCGACCTCGCGCACCCGCGGCTGCGGGGCCGGCACAGCGCGCTGCACCTCGCGGTGAGCGCCGCGAAGGACTGCCTGCATCGGGCCGGATGTGACCCCGGCGACCTGGACCTGGTGGTCAACGCCGGGATCTACCGCGACCGCAACCTGGGGGAGCCGGCGCTGGCCGCGCTCATCCAGGACGACATCGGTGCCAATCCCGAGGACCCCCACGCCGGCGCGCACGGCACCTTTTCGTTCGACGTCGCCAACGGCGCGTGCGGGGTCTTGACCGCGCTGCACATCGTCGACGGGTTCTTGCGAACGCACAGCGTGCAGCGCGCGCTGGTGGTGGCCAGCGACGCCGACCCCGGTCACGGGATGAGCGAGCACTTTCCGTTTTCGGCCGCCGGGGCGGCGTTGCTGTGCCGCTGGACCGACGACGACCATGGCCTGAGCCGGGTGTTCTGGGTGAACACCGACGAACCCGAGGCATTCTCGGCCACAGTCGGATTCGCCGACGCGCGTAACGTGTTGCGGTTCAATGAGTCGGAGGGGATGGACGAGCGATTCGCCGCGGCGGCCGCGTCGGCGGCGCGGGCCTGCCTGGACGCGCAATCCGTGCGGCCGGCGGACCTCGACCTGGTCGTCGCCGCCCCGGCCCGGCCCGGGTACCGCGCCGCGCTGAGCGAGGCGCTCGGGGTGCCCATCGACAAGGTCCGCGTCGCGGACGATCAGCGCATGCACACCGCCGCGCTGGCGGCGGCGTTCGAGCCGGAGGCCGGCAGACTCCCGGCCGGCGCGCGGGTCCTGTTCGTCGCCGCCGGCGCGGGCGTCACCGCCGGGGCGGCGCTGTACCGCCAGCCGCCGCGGGCGGGCTCCGCCTAGACCTTCTAGACGCCGCGAACGTCACGCCAGCGTGACGCCCGAACTCCACGGTCACGCCAGCGTGACGCTCGGCGCACGGACCGCAGCGCTCACTGCAGCGGCACGGCCTGGCGTTCCAGCTCGAGAATCTGGCGGGTGGTCTTCACCACCACGTCGGGGTTCAGGCTGATCGAGTCGATGCCGGCGCGGACCAAAAACTCGGCCATGTCCGGGTAGTCCGACGGCGCCTGCCCGCACAGTCCCGAGTGAATTCCGTTGCGGCGGCAGCCTTCCACCGCCAGGCGGATCATCTCCTTGACGCCGTCGTCGCGTTCGTCGTAGTCGAAGGCCACGATCTCGCTGTCACGGTCGACGCCGAGGGTGAGCTGGGTCAGGTCGTTGGAACCGATCGAGAAGCCGTCGAAGCGCTGGGCGAACTGATCTAGCAGGATCACGTTGTTCGGGATCTCGCACATCGCGTACACCTGCAGCCCATCCTGGCCGCGGCGCAGGCCCAGGTCGGCCATCGTCTGCAGCACCAGGTCGGCCTCGGCCACCCGGCGCACGAACGGCAGCATGATGATGACGTTTGTCAGGCCCATCTCCTCGCGGACCCGCTTCATCGCGCGGCATTCCAGCGCGAAGCCCTCGGCGTAGGCCGGGTGCGCGTAGCGCGAGGCGCCCCGGAAGCCGATCATCGGGTTGCTTTCGGTGGGCTCGAAGGCGTTGCCCCCCACCAGGCTTGCGTATTCGTTGGACTTGAAGTCCGACATCCGCACCACCACGGGCTTGGGCCAGAACGCGGCCGCGATCGTGCCGATTCCCTCGGCGAGGCGCTCCACGAAGAAGGCTCCGCCGTCCGGGTAACCGCGGGTGAGGCGCTCGATCGTCCGCAGCGCCTCGGCGTCGCCGACCTTTTCGGGGTGCAGCAGGGCCATCGGGTGGACCTTGATGTACTCGCTGACGATGAACTCCATCCGGGCCAGTCCCACGCCGTCGTTCGGCAAAAACGACGTCTTGAAGGCGAGGTCCGGGTTGCCGAGGTTCACCATGATCTGGGTCCGCGGCCGCGCCAGGCCGGCCACTTCCGTGCGATCGACGTGGAAGCCGACCTCGCCGCGGTAGACGCGCCCGGTGTCGCCCTCGACGCAGGACACGGTGACGACCTCGCCGTCGGGGACGCTCGTGGTGGCGTCGCCGGCGCCGACCACGGCCGGGATGCCCAGTTCGCGCGCGATGATCGCCGCGTGGCAGGTGCGCCCGCCGCGGTTGGTGACGATCGCGGCGGCGATCTTCATCACCGGCTCCCAGTCCGGCGTCGTGGTATCCGCGACCAGCACCTGGCCGGGCTGGAAGTCCGACAGGTGCTCGAGGTGATCGATTCGTTTCGCCACGCCCGACGCGACTTTCTCGCCGACGGACCGGCCTTCGGTGAGGATCTCGCCCCTGCCCTCCAAGACGTAGCTCTCCACCGTCGTCAGGCTGCGCTGGGAAGCCGCCGTTTCGGGGCGGGCCTGGACGATGTAGAGCCGCCCGTCGAGGCCGTCCTTGGCCCACTCGATGTCCATCGGACGCCCGTAGTGCCGCTCGATGGTGCACGCATACCCGGCCAGCTCCAGGACGTCGGAGTCGGTGACGCAGAACCGGGCGCGGTCGGCCTTGGGGGTCGGGACGTTGCGCGTCGTCTGCTTGGTGCCGCCCTCGACGAAGACCATCTTCACGGCCTTGTCGCCGACCAGCCGGCGCAGCACGGCGCGGTGGCCGGCCGCATACGTCGGCTTGTGGACGTAGAACTCGTCGGGGTCGACGGCGCCCTGCACCACGTTCTCGCCCAGGCCGTAGGCGCCGGTGATGAAAACGACGTCGTTGAAACCGGATTCGGTGTCCAGGGTGAACATCACCCCGGACGAGGCGAGGTCGGAGCGGACCATCTTCATGATGCCGATCGACAGCGAGACCTTGAAATGGTCGAAGCCCTGGTCGATGCGATAGTGGATGGCCCGGTCGGTGAACAGGCTGGCGTAACAACGCCGGCACGCGTCCAGCAGGCTCTCGGCGCCGGTGATGTTGAGGAACGTCTCCTGCTGGCCGGCGAAGCTGGCCGTCGGCAGGTCCTCGGCGGTCGCCGAGCTGCGCACCGCCAGGCTCACGTCCTCGCCGTACTCGGCCTGCAGCATCCGGTAGGCGGCGACGATTTCGGCGGCCAGGTCGTCGGGAAGCCCCGCGCCGTAGACGATCTCGCGGGCGCGTTTGCCCTTGCGCGCCAGCGCGGCGACGTCGTCCGGGTCGAGGTCGTCGAGCTCGGCGTGCAGCGCGTCCCAGGCGCCGGCCCGGTCCAAGATGTGCCGGTACGCCTGCGCCGTGGTGGCGAACCCGTGCGGGACGCGGATGCCCTGCCCGGACAGCTTCTGGTACATCTCGCCGAGCGAGGCGTTCTTGCCGCCGACCACCGGCACGTCGTCGATGCCGATTTCTTCGAAGAACCGAATGTAGGTGAACCCGCTCATGAAGCTCACGATATGGCCCGCCGATGCCGCCGCGCTGCCGTCATTAGGCCCCGAAAGTTGAGGACTTCTGGCTCTGACCGCGCGGGCGCGCGGGGGCGGAAAGTAGCGAGATGGAGCAATTAACCGCGCTCGATGCCACCTTCCTCGAAGTCGAGGACTCCGATCCGCACGTGAGCCTTGCGGTCGGCGGCGTGTCGATCATGGAGGGGCCCGCTCCCGGCTACGACGAGTTCGTCTCCGCCTTCGCCGACCGCGCGCCGACCATTCCGCGGTGTAGGCAGGTGCTGCGGACCCACCCCCTCGATCTCGGGGCGCCCGAATGGGTGGACGACCCGCATTTCGACGTCAGCCGCCACGTGCACCGCCTCGCGCTGCCGCATCCGGGGGGCGATGTCGAGCTGTTCGAGACGATCGCGAACGTCATGGAACGACGGCTCGACCGCGAGCGCCCGCTGTGGGAGTGCTACCTCATCGAGGGCCTCAGCGGCGGCCGGTGGGCCGTGCTGACCAAGATCCACCACTGCATCGCCGACGGCATCGCGACGACGCAGCTGTTGGCGAGGTTCAGCGACGCCGCGGAGGATCGCGGCGACACCTTTGCCACCGACATCCGCGCCGCCAAACAGCCGGACGGTTCCGGACTGAGCATGCCCAGGCTGGGCTTCAACCCGCTGAACTGGGTGAGCGGCATCGGGCGCAGCGCGCTCGCCGCCGCGTCGGTGGCCGAACACGTCGCGATCGGCGCGGCCGAACTCACGGCAAGCCTGTTCAGCGTCGCGCCGGAATCGTCGTTGAACGGACCCGTCACCACTATGCGGCGCTTCAGCGCGGCCCGCGTCCGGCTGGCCGACCTGCAGCGGGTCGCCCGGGCGTTCGACGTGACCCTCAACGACGTGGCGCTGGCGGCCATCACGGACAGTTACCGCAAGATGCTGCTCGAGCGCGGGGAGCGGCCCGGCCGCAACTCGCTGCGCACGCTCGTTCCGGTTTCGGTTCGCCCGACGAACCACTTCGGCACGACCGATAACCAGGTCTCGGCGATGCTGCCGCTGCTTCCCGTCGACGAGGCCGACCCGGTGGAGCAGCTGCGCCTGGTGCACGAGCGGCTCACCCGGGCCAAGGCCAGCGGTCAGCGCGAGGGGGGCAGCGCGCTGGTGTCGGCGGCCAAGAACGTCCCCTTTGCGTTGACCGCGTGGGCGATTCGCTTGCTGGCGCGGCTGCCCCAGCGGGCGGTGGTGGCGCTGGCGACCAACGTCCCGGGTCCGCGAAAGCAGCAGACGCTGATGGGCCGGCGGGTGCTGGAGATCCTGCCGGTGCCCCCGATCGCGCTCCAGCTGCGCACCGGCATCGCGATGCTCAGCTACGCCGACTCCTTTATCTTCGGCATCACCGCCGACTACGACACCGCGCCCGACGTCGAGGCGCTCGCCGCGGGAATCGAGAACGGCGTCGCTCAGCTGGTGAAGGCCAGCCGCAAACAGGCGAGGGCCGCGCGCCAAGCCGTCACCCGTTGACCGCTTGGTCGTCGGCGCGGCTGATGCGCCGGTGCGCCGTCAGCAGCACGTGGTCGAACTCCGATTGGGAGTTGAGGGCCAGGCCGGCCCGGCGGAAGTCTTCGCAAATCCGCTCGGCCAGCAGCCGCAGCTTGACGTTTGCCTCCTGGGACAACCACTTCAGCAGGTTGAACGCGGCGTGGTCGTCGATGTTGTAGATCAGCATCAGCATGCCCTTGGCCTGCTCGATGCTGGCGCGGTGCTCGCTGATCTCGGCCAGCCGCGCGGTGACGAGTTCCTCCTGTGCGCGCTCGGCGTCGGGGGAGACGTCGATGTAGAACCCGTGCGTCCCGACCACCTCGCCGTGCTCGTCGAAGAGTTGGTCGCCGACGACGACGATGTGGCGCACGTGCCCAGTGGTGTCGATGATCCGGTAGCGGGTGCTGAACGCCTCGTGGGTGTTGAGGATCTGATCGATCGTCGCCGCGATCTGTCCGCGGTCGTCGGGGTGCTTGTGCTCGAGCACCAGATCGGTGGTCGGGGTGACGCTGCCCGGTTCGTAGCCGTGGATGCGCTGCACCTCTTCGGACCATTCCCAGCGCTGGTCGGCGAAGTAGAACCGGAACCATCCCACCCGTTGCGGCAGGCCGCCCGCCAAGGCCTGCTCGACGTGCGGCGTCTGGCCGTTTAAATGCCAGCTCATCTCGGACCTCGCCTCCCCGGGCAAAGGGCGGCGCCGGCCGCCCTTTGCCCGCCGATCGATCAGGCGTCGATAACCTCGCGCTTGCCTGCGCCTTCGTCGATGGATCTCTGTCCGTTGCCGCGACCGACGGAGATCTTGCGCGGCTTGGCCTTCTCGGCCACCGGGATGTGCAGCCGCAGGACGCCCTCGGCGTAGTTCGCCTCGATCCTGTCGGTGTCGAGGTTTTCGCCCAGCACGAGCTGGCGGCTGAACACGCCGCGGGGCCGCTCGGTGGCCAGCATCTCGCGGTTGGGGTCGACGGCCGGCCGCTCGGCGCGGACGGTCACGACGTTGCGCTCGATGTCGATGTCCAGGGAGTCGGCGTCGATGCCCGGCAGGTCGAACTCCACGACGAATTGCTCACCCTCGCGCCACGCGTCCATCGGCATCACGGCGGGACGTGCGGCCGTGCCGAACACGTGTTGGGTGAAGCGGTCCAGGTCACGGAACGGGTCGGTACGCATCAGCATGGCGGCCACCTCTCACTCCAATCTCTAACTCTGAAGCGGGTTATTTGCTATGTCCAGTGACATAGATTTGATATAACACTATCGACAGTTCAGCGCAAGTGTGCTAAACAGATTTTCTGCGAGAGTTCGTTAAGGGGATGGCCGATGACCGAGAACACCGGCGACGGGGGTGCACCGGCGCCCGATCGGGGGGTGTACGGAATCTCCGTGGCCGCCGAGCTTTCCGGCGTACCGGTGCAATCGCTGCGCCTGTACGAGCGCTACGGGCTGTTGACGCCGGCCCGCAGCCACGGCGGAACGCGGCGCTACAGCGCCGACGACCTGGCCCGGCTGCGGCGGATCAGCGCGCTGGTGGACGCCGGGGTCAACCTGGCCGGCATCGCGCGCATCCTGAACCTCGAAGACGACAACGCCGCGTTGTCGGCGGCCAACTCCGACCTGCGCTCCAAGAAGGCGACCAGCGGCTAACTCGTCTTCGGCATCGGGATGCCCTCGCTGGCCGCGAATTGCGCGTCCTGTTCCGAGGACAGCCCGATCGACACCACCGAACGGTCGAACAGCGCGTCGGTCAGCCACGCCAGCGCAACGGCCCACCGGTTGACGGCTCGGGGCACCGCAGCGAGGTGGTAGCCCCGCGTCACGGCCTTCGCCGGCAGCCCCGACAGGTGCACGCCCAGCGGGTTGGCGACGGCGTAGCGGGGACCGAGGTCCACCACGAGGCCAAGGTTGCGGTGTTTGTATTGCTTGGGTGTGCCATACCCGAGGCTGGCGGCCACGTTGCGGGCGAGCACCTTGCCCTGACGGGTCGCGTGCTGTGCGGTGGGCGGGGTGATCTTTCCCGGTCGCGTCAGGTCGGGGACCGCCGCCGCGTCGCCGGCCGCGAAGACGGCGGGGTGGTCGGGCACCTGCAGATCGGGCCGGACCTTGAGCCGTCCCCGCTCGGTCGGCAGTCCCAGCTCCGAAATCAGCGGCGCGCCGGTCACCCCGGTCACCCAGGCGACGGTATGGGTGTCGATCCGCGAATCATCGCTGAGCACAACGTGATCCGCGTGCGCCTCCTTGAGCGTGGTGCCCAGCCGGACGTCGATGCCACGGCGACGCAGCACCTTCAGGGCCGCTTCGCCGAGCTTGCGTCCCACCTCGGGCATGACCTGCTCGGCCGTATCCAGCAGCAGGAACCTGGCGTCGCCGGCCGGAAAGCCCATCTGTGTGGCCGCCGCGTCGGCCAGCGCCCGCAGTTGGGCGACCAGTTCGGTGCCCGAATACGACGCACCCACCACGACGACGGTGCGGCGGGCCTGGGCCTTCTTGCCGGCCGGGTCGTCCTCGATGTTGGCCAGCTCGAGCTGCTCGACGAAGTGGTCGCGCAGGTAGAGGGCCTCGGCGGTGGTCTTCAGCCCGCGCGCGTGGGCGGCGAGCCCGGGCACGTCGAAGAGCCGCGTCACCGACCCCGGCGTCAGCACCAGCCGATCCCAGGCCATGTCGTGGCTGCGCTCCTCGGGATCGCAATACGTCAGCGTCCGGCGCGCGAAGTCCACGCCGTCGACGCGGCCGCGCACCGACCGGACCCCCTTGAGCGTGTTGGCCAGGGGCACCGCGACGAAGCGGGCGTCGACGACCCCGCCGGCCACGTCCGGCAAAAGCGGCGTGTACAGCATGTAGTCGACCGGCGAAATCACCGTGATGTCGACGGGGGCGCGCTGCCGGCCGAGGATTCGGGCCAGGCGGTGCGCGCAGGTGAATCCGGTGAAGCCGCTGCCGACGATCACGATCGAGGTCATTGACGCGAGTGTAACCGGTGCCGACGAGTTAGCCAGGCGAAGCCGGGGCGCCCGGCCGGCCTTCGCAACCGGTTGAGCGGCAACGGTTTTCGCGATTGCGGTGCGAGCGGCACGCGCGAAAGACGCTTCGCCTTCGGTGGTGGGGTTTGTCCAGGCGGGCATATCCGGTTCGTTAGGCGCTTTGCACTTCGTTTCATGGACCATAGACTTCGTTACGTGCGTCGACACGTGGTTCGTCGCGGCCACCCCGGCACGGGTGAGCGGCCTCCGGGCGGGGTATGCGCACCAGAAGAACGTTGGAGGGGGTGACGCTGTGCCGAACGATTCAACCACCGTGGTAGCCCAGTTGACGGCTCTGATCGCCGACCTCGAGCGCCAGGAGATGGAGACGAGCGTCGGGTTGCTCGAACTCATCGCCAGCGGCGCCCGCCACGTGGCGGGCTCGCAGTACGCGGGCATCACCCTGGCCGACAAGACCAGGACCGTCACCAACGTGGCCGCCACCCATCGCTACCCGATGGTCCTGGACGCGATCCAGAACCGGTACGGGGAGGGGCCCTGCCTGTCGGCGGCGTGGCGGCACCACATAATGCACGTGGAGGACCTCAACGTCGAGCAGCGCTGGCCGACCTATCAGCGACACGCGCTGGAGGAGACGCCGATCCGCTCGATCCTGTCGTACGAGTTGTTCGCCGACAGCGGCAGCATGGCCGCGTTGAACTTCTACGCCGAACACCCGCACGCGTTCGGCGACGAATCACTCGAAATCGGAGCCGTTTTCGCCACCCACATCGGCTTGGCGTGGTCGATGATGCGCCGCCAGGACCAGTTTCGCAACGCCTTGGCATCACGCGACATCATCGGCCAGGCCAAGGGCGTGATCATGGAACGCTTCAACCTCGACGCCGTCGAGGCGTTCGAACTGCTCTCCCGGCTGTCCCAGCAGTCCAACACCAAGCTGATCGAGATCGCCCGGTCGCTGATCGACAGCGAGCACCCGCTCAAGCTTCGCCACCAGAGCGAAGCCGGTCGGTAAGCCCCGCCCGCGCCGTTTCATCCGGCGCGGCACGGGTATGCGCCAGCCACATGAAAGCTGTCACCTGGCAGGGCAAACGCGACGTTCGCGTGGAATCGGTGCCCGACCCGAAGATCGAACGCCCCACCGACGCCATCATCGAGGTGACGTCGACCAACATCTGCGGGTCCGACCTGCACCTGTACGAAATCCTCGGCGCCTTCATGAATCCCGGGGACATCCTGGGTCACGAACCGATGGGGATCGTGCGCGAGGTCGGCCCCGAGACCGGCGACCTGCGCGTCGGCGACCGGGTCGTCATCCCGTTCCAGATCTCTTGCGGCCGTTGCTACATGTGCGACAAGCGGCTCTATACCCAGTGCGAGACCACCCAGGTGCGCGACCAGGGCATGGGTGCGGCGCTGTTCGGCTACTCGGAGCTCTACGGCGAGGTCCCCGGCGGCCAAGCCGAACTGTTACGCGTCCCGCAGGCGCAGTTCACGCACATCAAAGTCCCTGAGGGGCCGCCGGATTCGCGCTTCGTCTACCTCTCCGACGTGCTGCCGACCGCCTGGCAGGCGGTCAATTATGCCGACGTCCCGGACGGCGGTTCGGTCACCGTGCTGGGGCTGGGACCCATCGGGGACATGGCCGCGCGCATCGCCGATCACCTCGGCCACCGGGTGATCGCCGTCGACCTGGTGCCCGAACGCCTGGCCCGGGCCGCGAAGCGCGGCATCCACACGATCGATCTGGGCCGGCTCGACGCGCCGCTCGGCGACGCGATCCGCGACCTGACCGACGGCCGCGGCACCGACTCGGTGATCGACGCCGTGGGGATGGAATCGCACGGTTCGCCGGCCGCGCGACTGGCGCAGCAGGCCAGCGGGATGTTGCCGGATTTCATCGGCAAGCGGGTCATGCAAACCGCCGGCGTCGACCGGCTCACCGCCCTGTATTCCGCCATCGACATCGTGCGGCGCGGGGGCACCATCTCCCTGATCGGGGTCTACGGCGGGATGGCGGATCCGCTGCCCATGCTGACCCTCTTCGACAAGCAGGTGACCCTGCGGATGGGGCAGGCCAACGTGAAGCGCTGGGTCGATGACATCATGGGATTGCTGACCGACGACGACCCGCTCGGCGTCGAAACGTTCGCCACTCACGTGCTGCCCCTCGACGAGGCGCCGCACGGGTATGAGATCTTCCAGAAAAAGCAGGATGGCGCGGTCAAGGTCATGTTAAATCCATGAAAACCGCTCCGCCGCAAGGCCTTCCGGACCGCCGTTTGGGGAAGGCCCCGGTAGGGTATGGAAAGCGCCATGACATCCGCAGAAACCACCGCGCCCACGCCGACCGGTGAGGTGTGGCCGGGCAGGGCCTATCCGCTGGGCGCGACGTACGACGGCGCGGGCACCAACTTCGCGGTGTTCAGCGAGGTGGCCGAGCGGGTGGAGCTGTGCCTGTTCGACGCCGACGGGACGGAGACCCGGGTCGCGTTGCCCGAGGTCGACGGGTTCGTCTGGCACGCCTACATCCCCGGCATCGAACCCGGCCAGCGCTACGGCTACCGGGTGCACGGCCCGTACGAGCCGGCGAACGGCCTGCGGTGCAACCCGACCAAGCTGCTGGTGGACCCGTACTCGAAGGCCATCGACGGCAGCTTCGAGTGGAACCAGTCGCTGTTCAGCTACAACTTCGGCGACCCCGACAGCCGCAACGACGACGACTCCGCCCCCAGCATGCCCAAGTCGGTGGTGATCAGCCCCTACTTCGACTGGGGCAACGACCGGCCGCCGGACCACCAGTACGCCGACACCGTCGTCTACGAGGCGCACGTCAAGGGCCTGACCCAGACCCACCCCGACATCCCCGAACAGCTGCGCGGCACGTACTCGGCCGTGGCGCACCCGGTGATCATCGAGCACCTCAAGAGCCTCGGCGTCACCGCCATCGAGCTGATGCCGGTGCACCACTTCGCCAACGACTCGACCCTGGTGGACAAGGGCCTCTCGAATTACTGGGGCTACAACACGATCGGGTTCTTCGCGCCCGACTTCAAGTACTCCAGCGCGACCTCCCCGGGCGGGCAGGTGCAGGAGTTCAAGGCGATGGTCCGGGCCCTGCACGAGGCCGGCATCGAGGTGATCCTCGACGTCGTCTACAACCACACGGCGGAGGGCAACCACCTGGGCCCGACGCTGTCGATGCGGGGGATCGACAACGCGGCCTACTACCGGCTGGTCGACGACGACAAGCGCTACTACATGGACTACACCGGCACGGGCAACAGCCTCAACGTCGGGCATCCGCACGCCCTGCAGCTGATCATGGACTCGTTGCGCTACTGGGTGCTCGACATGCACGTCGACGGCTTCCGCTTCGACCTGGCCGCCACGCTGGCCCGCGAGTTCTACGACGTCGACCGGCTGGCGACGTTTTTCGAACTGGTGCAACAGGATCCGACGATCAGCCAGGTCAAGCTGATCGCCGAACCGTGGGACGTCGGCCCGGGCGGCTACCAGGTGGGCAACTTCCCGCCGCAGTGGACGGAGTGGAACGGCAAGTACCGGGACACCGTCCGCGACTTCTGGCGCGGCGAGCCGGCCACCCTCGACGAGTTCGCCTACCGGTTGTCGGGATCGGCCGACCTCTACGAGCACACGGCGCGCCGCCCGGTGGCGTCGATCAACTTCGTCATCGCGCACGACGGTTTCACGCTGCGGGACCTGGTGTCCTACAACGAAAAACACAACGAGGCCAACGGCGAGGACAACAACGACGGCGAGAGCCACAACCGGTCCTGGAACTGCGGCGCGGAGGGGCCGACCGACGACCCGGACGTCAACGCGCTGCGGGCCCGCCAGCAGCGCAACTTCCTCACCACGCTGCTGCTCTCCCAGGGCGTGCCGATGATCTGCCACGGCGACGAGCTCGGCCGCACCCAGGAGGGCAACAACAACGGCTACTGCCAGGACAACGAGATCACCTGGATCGACTGGGCAAATGCGGACACCGGGCTGCTGGAGTTCACCCGCGCCGTGTCGGCGCTGCGCGCGAACCATCCGGTGTTCCGGCGGCGCCGGTTCTTTTCCGGCAAGCCGCTGGGCCGCCGCGGCCAGGACGGGCTGCCCGACATCGCCTGGTTCACCCCCGAGGGCGCCGAGATGACCGAGGAGGACTGGGGCGCGGGCTTCGCGAAGTCGGTCGCGGTGTTCCTCAACGGGCACGGCATCCCCGACCGGGACGCACGGGGGCAGCGGGTCCTCGACGACTCGTTCCTGTTGTGCTTCAACGCCCACCACGAGCCGATCGAGTTCACGCTGCCGCCAAAGGAATTCGGCGCCTCCTGGCAGCTCGTGGTCTTCACCGGGCCCGACGAGGAGACGCCGGCGGAGGAGGTGCCGGGGGGAGGCGAGCTCACCGTGGACGCGCACACCGCGGTGGTGCTGCGGGCCCCCGACGCCGGCTGAGCGGCCCTGGCGGTCGCCCGGCGACGCATCGGTGACCTTTCGCCCCGGGACTGATTACCTTGTGCCCCAGACATCGGTGACCCGTCCGCTCACAATGTCGGTTGTGCGGCCGCGGGAGAGGAAAAGGCAGCCGATGGACCGGCCGGGGTCCGACGCGTGCCTGAATGACGTGGCCTGGTGCCGACGGGGAGCCGAGCTGGCGGTGTTCGCCCTCGCCGCCGCGACGTGGGTGGGGTGGGCGACCGGTGCCGACCGGCTGACCCGGGTCGATCCGAGCTGGCCGCAGATGATGCCGTGGACCGCGTGGTGGCTGGCGGCGCTCGGTGCGGCCATCCTGGCGCAGTCGGGTGAGCCGTCGCGGCGCGGCGTCTGGGCGGGGCGCGGGTTCGCCCTGATGGTGGGTGCCCTCGCCGGCATAACCCTGACGGAATACGCGACGGGCGGGCCGTCGTCGGGCCTGGACCAGCTGTGGTTCGGCGACGCGGTGCGCGCCTCGCAACAGAGCTGGCCGGGGCGCCCGAGCCCACAGACGGCGGCATCGACCCTGTTCCTCGCGGCCGCCGCCGCCCTGATCCGAGTGGATCGGCGCACCCGCGTGATCTCGCCGGCATTGATGGCGGCCGGCGCCGCCATCCCGTTCGTCACGGTCGGGGCCTACCTGTTCAACGCGCTGGCGCTGGTGGGCTACTCGCCTTCGACCGGCCAGGCGCTCATGACGGCCTGCGCTCTATTACTGCTCGCCGCCGCGACGTCGCTGGCGCGCCCCGACCGGTTCCCGGTCGCCTGGCTGCTCGCCCGGCCCGATCGGACGTCGCTGCTGAGGTTGATGGGGATCCTCGCCGCCTTTCCGGTCGTCGTCGCGCTGTCGCGGCCGATCTTCCTGGGGCTCGGGCTGGGCGAGCACGCCGAGTGGACCTTTTCCGTCCTGCTGGGGACCCTCGTCGTCGGGGCGGTCACGTTCTACCTGAGCCAGCGTGCGCAGAAACTGCTGATCGAAAAGGAGCTGGTCAGCAAGGAACGCGCTGACGCCGAGATGCGCTACCGCATCCTCGCGGAAAACGCGGTCGACATCATCGTGCACATTCGCGACGGCGAGGTCGCCTGGATCTCGCCCTCCGTTCAGGCCGCGCTGGGCCGGCCACCGCACGTTTGGCGTGGCTCGGACTTCGACCGCCACATCCATCCGCGGGACCGCGAGACGGTGCTCGCCGCGCTGCGGCGGGTCGCGGCCGGCGAAGCGGTCCTGCAACGGTTCCGCGTCCGCTCCGACGACGGGAACTATCACTGGGTCGAGGGCCACGGAAAACCGTACGTCGACGCCGAGGGCAACACCGACGGTCTGATTGCCGCGGTGCGTATCGTCGACGACCAGGTCGAGGCGGAGCAGCGACTCGAACGGCTGGCGCGGTTCGACACCCTGACCGGCCTGGTGAACCGCGCCGAGGCGATGAGCCGGCTCGCCTGCGCGCTGGAGCAGACGCAACCGGCCGGAACGTATGTCGGCGTGTTGTTCTGCGACGTCGACCATTTCAAGGACATCAACGACACCTGGGGACACGGCATCGGCGACTTCGTGCTCGCGACCCTGGCGGCACGGATCCGGGGGAGCGTTCGCCGCGGGGACACCGTCGGGCGGACGGGTGGTGACGAGCTCCTCGTCCTGCTGCCGGGCGTGCGCAGCGTCGACGAGCTCGGCCAGATCGCTGAGAAGATTCGCTGCCACGCCGCCGCGCCCATCCACGTCTCCGGCAAGACGTTGGCTGCGACCCTGAGCATCGGCGCCACGCTTGCCCTTCCCGGCGACTCCGAGGACACGATCACGGCCCGCGCGGACGCGGCCATGTACCGGGCCAAGTTGGGGGACCGGAACACCGTCGTGGCCAACTAACCAGCCGAGGTCTCGCCCTGCGACGGGCGACATCCGGTAGGTTTTTGCCGACGGCAGCTCGTTACAAGAGAGGGCAAATATGTCAAGGACAGTGGTGGTGGGTGCCTCGAGCGGACTCGGTCGCTGCATCGGTGTCGGCCTCGCCCGGCGGGGCGACCACGTCGCGCTGTTGGCGCGGCGCCGCGAGCGCATCGAGGCCGCCGCGCAGGAGGCGGGACCGGGCGCTCTCGCCATCGAATGCGACGTCACCGACGAGGCCTCGTGCCGGTCGGCCATGGCTGCCGTTGCCGACGCGCTCGGCGGCATCGACAACCTGGTGTACACGCCGGCCATCGGCCCGCTGGTCCGCCTGGTCGACACCGACGCCGAAACCTGGCGGCGCGTCTTCGACACGAACGTGATCGGCGCCGCGCTGGTCACCGCGGCGGCGATGCCGCACCTGACCGAGTCGGCGGGCAAGGTGGTCTACCTGGCCTCCGATGCCGGTACCTTCGGGCCGCCCTGGCCGGGGCTCGGCGCGTACGGCGTCAGCAAGGCGGCCCTCGAACGATTGGTGGAAGCCTGGCGGGCCGAACACCCGGACGTCGGCTTCACCAACCTGATCGTGGGCGAATGCGCGGGCGGCGAGGGCGACAGCCAAACGGGGATGAACATCGGCTGGGACATGGACCTCGCCATGCAGGCCGTCCCGTTGTGGGCCTCCCGTGGCTGCATGCCCGGCAAGCTGATGCCGGTCGAGGACCTCGTCGACGTGGTCCACACCATCCTGCGCACCAACGCGTCGACGTCGATGCCGGTCGTGGTCGCCAGGGGCGCGCCCGCCGCCCCCGCGGCGTTCGCCGACTCCGCCGCCCAGTCCTAGCTCAGCCCAGCCCCACCCGCTCCCGGACCAGGTCGGTCAGGAAGCGGCCGGCCGACGCGGGCCGGAAGGCGCGCGCGGCGTCGGTGAGCGCGTCGCGGGAATCCGCGGGCAGCTCGATGTCCGCGGCGGCGACGTTGAACTCGAGCTGCTCGACGCTGGACGCGCCGGGGATGGCGACGACGCCCGGCAGGTGGATCAGCCAGGCCAGCGCCACCTGCGCGGGCTTGGCGCCGACCGTGGTCGCGACGTCGCGCAGCGTCCGCAGCAGCGGCTCGATGCGGCGCAGGTTCTCGGTGCCGAACAACGGGTTCACCGCGCGCACGCCCCCGGGGCGGTTGTCCAGGCCGTATTTGCCGCCCAGCAGCCCCTGGGCCAGCGGGCTGTAGGCGATCACGACGCGATTCTCGCGCTCGGCGAAGGGCACTAGGTCCTCGAGCGCGCCGGCGTGGGCGAGCGAGAAATGCACCTGGTTGCTGATGACCGGCCGCCCCAGCGCCGCGTCGGCCTTGCGCCAGCGGGCCAGCGAGTAGTTCGAGACGCCGGCCGCCCCGATCTTCCCGTCGTCGAGCAACTCGCGCATTCCCGGCATGATCACCGAGTCCGGCACCACGGGGTTGGGCTGGTGGATCTGGTAGAGCGGGATGCGGTCCAGGCCCAGCCGGCGCGCGCTGGCGCGCTCGCGCTGCTTGACCACCGCCGGGAAGGGGGCGACCGGGAACACCTTGCTGGCGACCGCGACCTCGGCGCGCTCGTCGCCGAGCGCCTCGCCGAGGATCCGCTCGCTCTTGCCCAGGCCGTACACCTCGGCGGTGTCGAACAGCGTGACACCCAGGGCGCGGGCCCGGCGCACGATGTCGTGCGCGGCGCCGGCGGCGTAGCCCTCCCCGTAGCCCCACTCCCGCGACCCGAACTGCCAGGTGCCCAGGCCGATTCGGCTGACCCGCCCGACCCCGTCGACGTCCAGATATTTCATGCGGCCCACCCTACTGGGGCGCCTCAGCCGGGGATCTTGTCGAGCACGAAGTTGGCGATGCTCACGGCCGTGGCCCGGGGGCGGTCGGCGTCGGTGCTGCCGCTATAGGACACGTACAGGTCGACGACGACGTTGGCCTTGGCCGCGATCGCGCGGGCGGAGCGCACCTGCAGCCCCTTGGGGGTCAGGCCCAACGTGGTGATGCCGTTGCCGGCGTCGGCGGGGGCGCTCACCGCGAACGGGATGGCCCCGGCCTCGGGGATGGTCACGCTCACGGTCGTTCCGCCGCACTGGCGCCACCCGTCCAGCAGCTTCTGCAGTTGCGATTGGGCCGCGGGCGCATCGCGGAACGCGGCCGCGGCATCGATCACCTGGACCGACTTCAGCAGGCTGCGGGTGTCGGAGAATTCCGCCGCGTGGTACCCGAACAGGGCGTCGACGCTGTAGGCGTCCGGGGTCCCCGGGGCGATGGCCCCCCAGCACTCCGGACGGTCGATGGTGCCCTCCCGATCGGAGCGGGCCGGATGGTCCCACGTCTGGCCGGCGTCGAGGTTCTGGTCATCGGCGATCGTCTTCAGGTCGCCGACGCTGGGCAATAACGCGGCCACGGCGCCCGGCGCGACGGTGGGACCCGGCGGCAGCGCGGCGGTGCTGGCCGGCGCCGCCGTCCGCGTCGGGGTGGACCGAAACGCGGCCAGGGTCGCCCACCCGAGCAGCGCGAGGACCGCGAGCGTGACGAACGCATACGACAGCGCCACCCCCGCCACCGCGCGGTTTCGGCCGGGCTCGCCGGTGCGGCGAATCCGCGCCAGCGCCAGGTGTCCCAGGATCGCGCCGACGGGCGGGGACAGGAACGCGAACACCAGCGACTGCGTCGCTTGCGCGTTGACGGGCGGGCGGTGCGGCGGCGGCGGTGCCGCGGGGACCGGTGGCGGCACGACCGGCGGCTCCGCCGGCGGCACGCGGCCGAGCGGATCGTAACTGAACGGGCCATACCCGAGCGGATCCTGCGGATGCACGCGGCGGCCTCCTCCTTCGCCTGCGACCCTGCCGCGAATGTAGTCGTTTCCGGCCGCAACTGAAAGGAAACGAAAACGGCGGTTCCTGCGCGTCGATGTTTGACCAATTCGGCATCGGGTACGTGCGCGACGTGGGTTTTCTTGTCGGGTCGTGGCCGGAAAAATGGCACCGCAGCCGGGTATTTCGAGTTCTGAGCCTGGGCGGCTACGTCGCCTTCGACTTACCCAGGCTGGTAACGGGTTTGGGTGCCGCGCTGCTCGCCGGGATCGCCGCCGTGCACGGCTACCTGCTGTACGTGGTGGCCGACCAGGGCGCGCTGCCCGCGGCCTTCGTCGGGTACGCCGCCGCGGTCATCGCGGCGTGCCTGGCGGCGGCCGCCGCCATGGCATATGGCAGGAAACCCGCTGTGGCACAAGCGGGTTGGTATTTCGGCAGCCTGCTTTCGTGCGCTATTCTCGGCATCGACGTCGCCACCCGGATCGCCGGCGTACCGGGCATGCCCGCCGTCACCGGACACTGGGACGTCGCTCCGGCGACCTTTGCGCTCGCCTTCGCGGGCGCCTTCGTCGGGTTGCACGGATCGGTGCTGCTGGGCATCAATGTCGCCTATCCGCGACAGCGGCACTGGGAGGACTGAGCGGGCGGCGCGCCTTCAGCCGCGCTGCTTCCGGGGAGAACACCGCTTCGCGGTGGGCGGTTCGTCGGCGAAGTTCGGCGTGGCGAGGCGGAACCGCTCGATCACATGCGACAGCGTGCACAGTTCGTCCCGCAACGCGTGAAATCGCCGCTCGTCCGCCTCATCGAGGTGGCCCAGCGAGCTGTAGTGCGTCAGCCGGCGCAGCCGCCCGGCCAACACGGTGCCCCACCTGATGCTGAAGTCGTACCGCTGGCCTTCGCTGATCGCCTGTTCGTCGTCCCTTTTGGCAAGCTCCCTGAGGGCGGTGATCTGTTGGGTGATCAGTTCGACGTCGTGGTCGATGTCGACCGCTCGGGTGCGATGTCGTGTTGCGCTCATCGATTCCTCCTCTGCCCCACCGACGCCTCACAGCCGTGGCTTGGCGACGCCGACCACGTACGGCGTGCCGGCCAACGTGAGGTAGACGCGGTGCGGCCCGATGGCCATGCCCGAGAGGCCGGCCGACCGGGCGGGGCCGTCGGGCAGGCCGGACCGGTAGTCGATGGTGCGGATCACCGGGACCTTGTGGTCGGGAAAGCCGGTGAAGCTCGACGTCTCGAGCACCACCACCTCGTGGTCGGTGGCGGCGTAGATCCGGGTGTCATCGGTGCCGAGTTCGCGGATGGGCGAGGGCAGTTTTGCGCTCGCCAACACCTCCATCCCGTGGCCGCCGCGGCGCGAGTCGACGGCATACAGCGTGTCGCTGTCGTGGCCGGCCACATAGGCGCGGGTTACTGCGGTGCCGTCGCCGGCCGACACCGCGACATCCATGTCCAGCGCGGCGCGTTGCCGGGGCGGCGATGAAAAGCCTTTGTAATAGCGGATTCCCGACGCGCCGTAGAGGTGGTAGTCGATGCCTCGCCCGCGGTTGGCTCCGTCGATGCTGTCCGCGGCGTCGGCGATCCGCGCGGTCGGCAGCTGGCGGAAACCGTACTGGTCCACCGGGGTCACCGCCGTGCCGTCCGCCGAGAGGGCGAGCAACACGCGCATCCCGGCGTCTTCGGACAGGTATGCCGGGGCCGGGCCGGCGCCGAAATCGTTGACCTGGCGCAGGCTTTCGAGGTCGACGGAGGCGACCCTGCCGCGCTCGGGTTGCGGAACGAAGACCAGCCGGTCATTCTTCTGACTGATCTGCAGGTTGCGCCCCACCGCCATGGGCGCGGACAACCGCGTCTTCGCATCGCCGGGGCGCGAGCCGGCGGTGACTTCGGCGAGCCGGTGATCGTCGGTGATCGCGACGAGCGCGTGCGTGCGATACGACCACACCGGCTCATGCAGCGCCGCGCCCACCGACCACACCGCCACCGCGGGCGCGCTCTCTAGCGTCGATCCGGGCGTCGCGCAGCCGGCCGCCGCGGTGACGGCCGCGCCAATCATCAGCAGACGCCGCAGCCGTGGCCCCATCGTTCACCGTCCTTTCGCCCGGATACTTGGGGGACTACCCCAACGCCGGCCGATCACACGTGTTTTCCCTGCTGTGAGCGCTGCGGGCCGCAGCCCGTTTGGTCGCCGAATAGCCCGGGTAGCCGCTAAGGAGCGCGCGACAGCCCGCGCGCTGCACCAGAACCCAATGGCTTAAATGGGAGGGACATCATGGCTCAGTCCGCCATCAAGTCGCCCACCGATGTGGTCGACTTCCTCGTCAACCAGCACGAGCAGATCAAATCCATGTTCGCCGACACGCTGGCGGCCACCGGAAAGGAACGGGAGAAGGCCTTCGTCGAACTTCGGCGGATGCTCGCCGTGCACGAGACGGCCGAGGAGGAGATCGTTCACCCGCGCGCCAAGCGGAAGCTGGGCGACGGCGCCGCGGTGGTCGACAAGCGGTTGGCCGAAGAGCACGAGGCCAAGACGGTGTTGCAGAAGCTGGAGAAGCTCGACGTCGACAGCGAGGAGTTCACCCGGCACCTGACGGAGCTCCGCGATGCCGTCATCGACCACGCCGAGCACGAGGAATCCGACGAGTTCGCCAAGCTGGGGCAGGAATTGAGCGACGACGAGCTGCGGAGGATGGGCCGGGCCGCCAAGCTCGCCGAGGCGATCGCGCCCACCCGCCCGCACGCCGGCGTCGAGTCACCGCTGGCCAACCTGACCGCCGGGCCCTTCGCGGCGATGCTCGACCGGGCGCGCGACGCCATCATGGGGAAGGGCTGACACGGCGTTTTCGCGCCGACCCGCAGGGGTATGCCCGGGGACATGACGTCCCCGGGCTACGCCCGTTCCCGGGTCGGGAGGCGGGCCTGAATCGTGGCGACCAGCAAGCTCAGCGCCGCGCGCTATGTGCCGGATGACCGGGGGCTCGAGGCGCTGCGGGACGCGGCCGCCGGGTGCCACGGCTGCCCCCTGTACGCCGACGCCACCCAAACGGTTTTCGGCCACGGGCACCGGGGGGCGCCGCTCATGCTGGTGGGCGAGCAGCCGGGGGACCAGGAGGACCGCGCCGGCCTGCCGTTCGTCGGGCCCGCGGGCCGGTTGCTGGCGCGGGCGCTCGATGACGCCGGCATCGACCCGGCGCTGACCTTTCAGACCAACGCGGTCAAGCATTTCAAGTTCACCCGCAAGGGCGGCAAGCGGCGGATACACCAGAAGCCGAGCCGCACCGAGGTGGTCGCGTGCCGGCCGTGGCTGATCGCCGAGATCGAGGCGGTGCGCCCGCGGGTGATCGTCTGCCTCGGCGCGACCGCCGCGCAATCGCTTCTCGGAGCGGCGTTTCGGGTGTCCACTCAGCGCGGTGAGGCGATCGGATTGCCCGGCACCCTCGACGTCCGGCTGGAGCCGGAGCCGATCGTGTTCGCGACCGTGCACCCGTCGTCGGTGCTGCGCGATCGCAGCGATGCCCACGACGAGGCCTACAAGTCATTCGTCGACGACCTGCGTAGCGCCCGGGCCGCCTGCGCGCAGTGAGCCGGGCGCCCGGATCGTTTGCGCCAAAACCTGTGCGACATGCATCGGCCGACGGTCGTCGGCCAGGCTGCGGATCTGGGTGCGGCAGCTGAATCCGTCGGCCAGCACCAGCGTGTCGTCATCGGCCTCGCGCAGCGCCGGCATCAGCTTGTCCTCGGCGCACGCCACCGACACGTCGTAGTGACCCTTCTCGAAGCCGAAATTCCCTGCCAAACCGCAACATCCGGCGTCGAGCAGCTCCGTTTCCACGCCCGCGTCGGCGAGCAGTTGGCGTTCGTGGGTGTAGCCCAGTATCGCGTGCTGATGGCAGTGCTGCTGGACGACGGCTTGGGTGGCATCACCGCCGCTGAGCGGGGCGGGCTTCCAGTCCGGCGCCTTGGCCGCCAGCAGTTCGCCGAGGGTGTAGGTCTGGTCGGCCAACCGGTGTGCGTCCTCGTCCCCGTAGAGCAGTTCCGGCAGGTCGGATCGGAACACGGCGGCGCAGCTGGGTTCCAGCACCACGACCGGCGTGCTGGTCCGCAGCGCCGGACTCAGCGCCGAAAGGGTGCGCCGCAGAACGCGTTTGGCGACGCGGAGTTGCCCGGTCGAGATCCAGGTCAGCCCGCAGCACAGGGTGCGGCGGGGCACCTCGACCTCGAAGCCGGCCGCCTCAAGAACGGCGACGGCGGCCTTGCCGACCTCGGGTTCGAAGTTGTTGACGAAGGAGTCCGGCCACAGCACCACCCGCCCCCGCCGCGGCGCGGTGGCGGCCGCGGGCCGCTGCCGGAACCACGCGGTGAACCTCTCGTCGGCGAAGCGCGGCAGCTCGCGCTGCGCGGCGATGCCCCCGACCTTCTTGAGCAGCGTCGACGAGCCGGGCGCGTGCGCGACGGCGTTGAGCGTGCGCGGCGCCACCGCGGCCAGGCGGGCCCACAACGGGATCCAGCCCATCGAGTAGTGCGCCATCGGCCGCAGGCGCCCCCGATAGTGGTGGAACAGGAACTCGGCCTTATAGGTGGCCATGTCCACGTTGACCGGGCAGTCGCTGCGGCAGCCCTTGCACGCCAGGCACAGATCCAGCGCGTCGCGGACCGCGGTGGAGCGCCAGCCGTCGGTGATGACGTCACCCTGCACCATCTCGAACAGCAGCCGCGCGCGCCCGCGGGTGGAGTGCTCCTCTTCCTGGGTGGCCCGGTAACTCGGGCACATCACGCCCGATTCCTCGCCGCGGCACTTCCCGACGCCGACGCAGCGATCAGCCGCGCGGGAGAAACGGTGCTCGTCGTGGGGGTAGGCGAACATGGTCGCGGGCTGGGCCGGGCGGTAATTCGCCCCCTCTCGCAGGTTCTCGTCCAATTTGTAGGGGTGCACCACCTTGCCCGGGTTCATCCGGTTGCGCGGGTCCAGGAGCGCCTTGGTCCGCTCGAACGCCCCGACGACGCGGTCGCCGAACATGATCGGAAGCAGCTCACCGCGGGACTGGCCGTCGCCGTGCTCGCCGGACAGCGAGCCGCCGTACTTCACCACCAGCCGCGCCGAATCCTCCGCGAACGCACGGTATTTCGCGACCCCTTCGGCGGTCCACAACACGAACGGGATGCGGGTGTGCACGCAGCCCTGACCGAAATGCCCGTACAGCGAGGCGCTTCCGTAGTCGTAACGGTCGAGCAGGTCGCGGAAATCGCGCAGGTAGTCGCCCAGCCGGTCCGGGGGTACCGCCGCGTCCTCCCACCCCTCGTGGGTTTCGGGCCCGTCGGGCGGATACGCGGTGGCGCCCAGCCCGGCCTCCCGGGCGGCCCATACTTCCTTCTTTCGCTTCGGGTCGTCCAGCACGGTGGTGTCGGTGCAGCGCTGCTGCACCGCGTCGATCATCGACTTGGCCTTGCGGTCCGCCTCGTCCTGGTCGTCACCGTCGAATTGCACCATCAGCCAGGCTTTTCCGTCGGGCAGCTGGCGCAGGGCCTTTTCGGCGAGCCGGCGCGAGTGCTCCAGCTCCACCAGGCGGTGATCCAGGCCCTCCAGCGCGGCCGGATCGTGCTCCAGCACGGCGGGCACGGCGTCGGCCGCGGCGAAGACGTCGTCGAAGCCCAGGACCGCCAGCGCGCTGGCCGGCGGCACCCGCACCAGCGCCAGCTCCGCGCGCAGCACCGTGACGAGGGTGCTCTCGGAGCCGACCAGCGCCTTGGCGACGTGAAAGCCGTTGTCTCCCAACAGCGAGTCCAGGTTGTAGCCGGACACCCGGCGGGGGATCTTCGGGTAGGACGACCGGATATCGTCGGCGTAGGTGTCGGCCAGGTCCTTCAATCCGCGGTAGATCTCGGCCCGCCGGCCGCCCTGACCCACGATCCGGGCGAACTCGTCGTCGTCGGTGGGGCCCACCCACATGCGCAGGCCGTCGTACGTCAGCACCTCCAGCCGGCGCACCGAATCGACCATCTTGCCGTACGCCTGGGCGCTGGATCCGCAGGAGTTGTTCCCGATCATGCCGCCGATCGTGCAGCTGACGTGGGTCGACGGCTTGGGACCCACCATCCAGCCCGCCGCGTGCAGGTGATCGTTGAGCGCGTCGAGCTTGATCCCCGGCTGCACCACGGCGACGCCGTTGTCGACGTCGACGGACTCCACCCGGGTGCAGTACTTGCTCCAGTCGATGACGACCGCGGCGTTGCAGCACTGCCCCGCGAGGCTGGTGCCCCCGCCGCGCGACAGGACCGGCACGTCGTGGCCGCGGCAGACGTCGATCGCCGCGGCCGCGGCCTCCGGGGTGCGCGGCACGACCACCCCGATGGGCACCTGCCGGTAGTTGGAGGCGTCGGTCGAGTAGGTCGCGCGGGAGCCGGGATCGAATCGAATCTCGCCGTCGACGCGGGCACGCAGGTCGGCCGCCAGCGCCTCGAACAACGTCGGTGTTCGACTTCCGGTCATGGCCCGTCAGCTCTTCTTGTGCGGCAAGAACTCCTGCGCCTTGGTCTTCAGCCCCACCTTGATGAAGCCGACGCGATCCTCGTCGCCGGAGAGCACCGCGGTGGTGGCCGACTTGAACTGATCCCACGTGGCGTGCGGCGGAATCGGTGGCATGTCGGGATCGGTGTAGACGTCCAGCACCGTGGGACGGTCCGCGGACAGCGCGCTGCGCCAGGCGTCGGAGAGTTCGTCGGGGTCCTTGATCGCCATCGCGTTGAGCCCCAGGCTGGCCGCGAACCCGGCGAAGTCGATGTCGGGAAGGTTCTGCGACTCCGCAAACTTCGGGGAGTTCGCCATCGCGCGCATCTCCCACGTGACCTGGTTGAGGTCGTTGTTGTGCAGGATCGCCACGATCAGGCGGGGGTCACCCCACTCCTGCCAGTATCGCTTGATCGTGATGAGTTCGGCCATCCCGTTCATCTGCATGGCGCCGTCGCCGGCGAACACGATGACGGGGCGGTCCGGGTGCGCGAACTTCGCGCCGATGCCGTACGGGACACCGGGTCCCATCGTCGCCAGGGTGCCCGACAGCGAGCCCCGCATGTTGCCGCGGAACCGCAGGTTTCGCGCATACCAGTTCGCCGACGACCCGGAATCGGCAGTGACGATGGCGTTGTCGGGCAGCTGCGGGGACAGCTCGGAGAACAACCGCATGGGGTTGATCGGGTCGGCGCTGACCTTCGCCTCCATGTCCATCGTCTCCCACCAGCGCGCCACGTTGGACTCGATGGTGTCGCGCCAATCGCGGTCTTCCTTGCGGCGCAGGTGCGGAATCAGGGCCCGCAGCGCGGCCTTCGCGTCGGAAACCAGGTTGACCTCGTACGGGTAGCGCATCCCGATGAAGCGGCCGTCGACGTCGATCTGCACGGCGCGGCACTGCCCGAACTCCGGCAGGAACTGCGTGTAGGGGAAGCTGGACCCCACCGTGAGCAGGGTGTCGCAGTCGCGCATCAACTCGTAGCTGGGCCGGGTGCCCAGCAACCCGATCGAGCCGGTGACCCATGGCAATTCGTCGCTCAACACGTCCTTGCCCAACAACGCCTTGGCGGCCCCGGCCCCGAGCAGGTCGGCGACCTCGATCAGCTCGTCGCGGGCCCCGCTGGCGCCGTTGCCGACGAGCATCGCGACCCGTTTGCCCGCGTTGAGCACCTCGGCCGCGCGCCGGATCGCCTCATCGTCGGGAGAAACCGCGGGCCACTCGATGCCCAGGCTGGAGGGCACCATCTTGAAGGCGTGGGTGGGCGGTGAGTACTCCAGCTCCTGCACGTCGGACGGGATGATCAGCGCCGTCGGCGCGCGCTGAGCCAGGGCCACCCGGATCGCGCGGTCCAGCACGTTGGGCAATTGCTCTGGGACCGTGACCATTTGGACGTAGTCGCTGGCCACGTCCTTGTACAGGCTGATCAGGTCGACCTCCTGCTGATACGAGCCGCCCATCGCGCTGCGGTTGGTCTGACCGACGATCGCCACCACCGGAACGTGGTCGAGTTTGGCGTCGTAGAGGCCGTTGAGCAGGTGGATCGCGCCGGGGCCCGACGTGGCCATGCAGATGCCGACCCGGTCGGTGAACTTGGCGTACCCCACCGCCTCGAAGGCGCTCATCTCCTCGTGCCGCGACTGGATGAACATCGGCTTGTTGTCGGCACGCCCGAACGCGGCGAGGATGCCGTTGATGCCGTCACCGGGATACCCGAACACGTGCTCGACGCCCCAGGTCCGCAGCCGCTCCAGCAGGTAGTCCGAGACCTCTTGCTTTGACATTGATTGCCCTCCTAGTCAGAAGTTGCGGTGACGATGGGCGTCAGTGGTCGCCCTGCCGAACCAGAACTCGGATCGCCATGGGTTCGACGTTCCGGGCAGCCTTGCGAGCAGCACTCGCGCGCGTGCGTCGGCGCACAAATTTCCGCATACCCGAATTCGCGATCCTTATTCGTGGATCGGCCGCCAGGTTTGACCAGCCGCCGCGGCATCGCGGAGCCGGTTGCCGGGCTCCGCGCCTCCCACTACTGGCTCACGCGCTCCTTGCCAGTGAGTCCATCCCGGATGCGCTGTGCCCCTTGGCGACTCGGCGAATCAGCATGCGGGTCGCCTTCTCCAGGATCTCCTGGGCGGCCTCGGGACGGCGGGCGCGCCCGGCGCGACGCGCCGCCGCTTCGATCGTCAGGCCCCGCTCGTAACCGGTGACGACGCGGGGATCCACATAGGACCCGCGCGCCACGGCCGGGGTGTTACCGAGTTCCTCGGCGACCTCCTTCATGACGGCGGACTCCACGCGCTTGATCACCCGCTGCGAGACGGGCGGGTCCGCGTCGACGAACGCCGCGGCGGCCAGTACGGTGCCGTGCCAGGTCCGCAGGTCCTTGACGGAGTACTCGTCGCCCACCATTTCCTTGAATCGGGCGTTGAGATCATCGGAGCGGATGTCGACCCAGCCGGAATCCTTGCGGCACGCCAGCAATCGGTCGGTGCGCCCGGGACGCCGCATCAGCGCGCGCACCGCCCGAACGATGTCGGCGTCCTCGATTTCCACCGTGCGCCGCACCCCGCTCTTGGCCGGGTAGTCGAATTCGACCGCGTTGCGGTGCACCGTCACGTGACTGCACAACAGGGTCGCCATGCCGTACGACTCGTTCTCCTCGGCGTACTGCTCGCCGCCGGCGCGAAAGTAGCCGCGGTCGAGCAGGCGCAGCGCGACCGCGAGCACCCGCTCGCGCGTAAGGCCGCGGCGCGACAGGTCTTTGGCGATGCGCGCCCGCCACAGCGGCAACTGCACGGACAGCTCCAGCACCCGGTCGAACTTCTCCTCGGCGCGCTCTTGCTGCCAGGCGTCGTGGTAGATGTACTGCCGGCGGCCGGCCGCGTCGGTGCCGACCGCCTGAATGTGGCCATTCGGGTGCGGCGAGATCCATACCTTCTTCCAGGCGGGCGGAATGACGAGATCCTTGATGCGCGCCAGGGTTTCCGGGTCGGACAGCAGGTTGCCCCCGGGGTCGTAGTAGGCGAAGCCCTTGCCCCGGCGCTTGCGGGCGATCCCGGGCTTGCCGAGATCGCTGCGTCGCAGCCGCACCCTGACCTCCAGTCCCGTTGGTTGACTGGACAATTACCCGCGGCTCCGCAACGCGAAACGACCCGCCACGGCGCTGTGGCGGGTCGTTCACCCGATTGTCAGCGGAGATCAGCCGGCCATGAACTCCTGGTAGGCGGACTCGAGGGTAGGCGGCAGCGCCTTGACGTTGCACTGCCGCTCGGTGTCGCCGATCGGCGCCAGGATGCCGCGCAGGTCGTAGTACTGCTGCGGGTGGGCGGTGAAGTAGCCTCGCAGGCTGGACGCGGCCTCCGGCCGCGGCTGGCCGAAGGCGGCCGTGACCGCCTCGTTGGCGTCCGGGTGAGCGGCCAGGTATTGCTGCGCCGCGCCCTGCGCCGAGGAAACGGTCGCGTTCACGCCGCCCGGGCTGCAGTCGGGTGCTGCCGCCGCCGAAGGGGCGCCGATGACGCCCATGGTCAGTCCCCCGAGCAGGAAGCCCGCGCTGATGCCGGCGACTCGCCGGCGCGCGCCGATACTGCTGTTTTTCATGATTGGTGTTTCCTTCGAAATACATGTGCATGACTTGCCAATGAAGGTTCCCGAGCCCTCGAAAACCAAAGTAGCGGAAGACAACAGTGCCGCCGCCGGACCCGAACAGCGCCATCCGCGCCGCGCGCGGCCCGAGGCCGCCCGAGGGCGGCTTTTCGCTAAGCGGGCAACCAAATTTGCCCGGCATTGCTGAGAATTCTTAGAGAACGGCACCGGATCTTAAGCAATCGTGATCCGGATCGTGACGAAACCGTGACCTCGATCGCCGGCGATACGGGCCGCTAACGCGCCTTGCGCTGCGGCTCGCCCTGGCGGGCCAGCCCGGTGAGGAGCCGGCGCCGCGCATGGATGAAGTCGTGGGTGTTCTGCAGGGCCTCGGGCACCGAATCGACCACGGGCAGGCCGTGGTCGGTGACCACGCGGGTCAGCCGGCGCAGGGCCGCCCCGCTGACGACGTTGTTGTGCAGTTGGGCCTCGCGGTGCTCCTCGTCGAGCAGCAGCAGCACCCGCAGCCCGGCGCTGCCGAGGAAGTCCAGCTCGCTGACGTCCAGGACCAGCGGGGCCTTGAGCCGCGCGAAGCGGCGCACCACCTGGGCGACGAGCTCGGCGTTGGAGGCGTCGATCTCCCCGTCGATGCGCAGCACGGTAGCCAGGCTGCGCGCGTGAACGTGTATCTGCGCCCCGGCACAATCGATCACGTAGCGATTGCGCGGTTGCCCGCAGGCGTCGGGTCTGAGGTCGGGTGAAGAAGTCATGTGGGTACGCCCCTCAATGTGGTGAGCAGGGCGAGCGATCGCGGTGTCCTACACGCCGCTCGAAACGGCAGCTGTGAACTCAACTGGACACCAGCCTAGCTGGCCCGGCCTAGGCAGGCAGCGCGAAGGCCGTTATCCGCGGCGGCTCGCGCCGCCAAGCGTTCGTTTCGCGGCTAGGGTTCCCGCCCTTCACGTCTTGGACAAGTCCCGCAGTCGCGGCCTCGTCGACGCGGTGCCGTCGCCGTCGGCGGAATCGCCGTCAACGGCGGCCGGGGCCAGGTTGTGCAGCCAGGTGTCGACGTCGGGTCCGACGACCACCGCGCCGTCGGACGCCAGCAACGCCCCCGACGCGAGCGCGCCGAGCGCCGGCTGCACGGCGCGGACGCGACGGTTGTCGCCTTGCCGGGCAAGCAGTTTTGACGTGAGCTCCGGCAGGCGGACGGCTTCGGGGCCGGTGATGGTGCGCGGCGGATGCGTCTGCCCCGTGGCCGCCTCGACGAGCACATCGGCGACGGTGTCGGCGGCGATGGGCTGGATCAGCCAGTCCTGGACCCTCACCTCGCCGTCGTCGGAATTCACCGCGACGGGATTGGTGGCGAACTCGTACCACTGGGTCGATTTCACGAGCGTCGCCGGAACCGGGCCGTCGAGCACGATGGCCTTCGCGGCCCGCTTGGCCTCGTAGTACGGAAACCCGTTGAACACGGGATCTTCCACGCCGGCGACCGTCGACACGACCAGTCGCTGGACATCCCGCGCGGCGCACGCGCCCACGACGTTGCGGGTTGCGGTGGCCACCGTCTCGGTGATGCCGGAACGCCCCGGCAACGGGTCGCAGACGTCGATGACGACATCCACGCCCGCCAGCGCCTCGAACAGCCCCCGCCCGGACACCACGTCGACGCCGTGGGTGCGGGAGATCTCGACGATCCCGACCTCGCGGGCCCTGAGCCTGGCGACGACGCGGGATCCGGCCGTGCCGGTCGCCCCGATGACAGCGATGGTGCTCAGTGACTCCACCCCCTTCCTGGTCGACGGCACTACCCGGGAATCGCGTTTTCAAACAAGGTCGTTCGCATGGCGAAGCGCCGGCGTGATCATGCGCACAGGATCGGCGCGGGGGCGTTTGGCCGCGCCCCGGGCGGGAAGCCGGTAGTTGCGAATCACGACGTAACCACCGAAAGGGAGGTCGACCCATGGGGGACGACAAGAGCGGACCGCAGGAAGCCGTCAAGGGCGCCGTCGAGGGCGTCAAGGGCAAAGTCAAGGAGGTTGGCGGAACCGTCACCGGCCGCGACGACCTCGTCGAAGAGGGCCAGGCGCAGCAGGACAAGGCCGACGCCCAGCGCGACGCGGGCAAGAAGGAAGCCGAGGCGGAGTCGGCGCGCGCCGGCGCGGAGGCCGCCGAAGAGCGCCAGAAGGAAAACCAGTAGCTCGATTCACCCGGGGGTCCGGTCCGCATGTCGGGCCGGGCCCCTTTTCGTTTGGTTTCAAACCGGCGCGGCGGGTTATCCCTGGCAAGGATTCGGTGGCGGGAGGCGGACGATGGGCTTGCGCGGCGGCGTGTCGAGCATCGTGGCGTTCCTGCGCGCCGGTTACCCGAGCCGCGCGCCCGCCCTCGGCTACGCGCCGCTGTTGGCGCTGATGCCGCGGCGGGTCTGCAACGACGAGGTCGCGATGATCGCTAGTGCGTTGATTTCTCGCCGGCGCCGGCCCATCGAGAACGCGGATGTCGGAGTGGCGATCACCCGCGTCACCGACGAGATGCCCTCACTCGAGGACATCGATCGCGTTCAGCGCCGGCTGGACGCGACGGGGCGGGCCGGCGGGTAGGCGCGCGACTCACGCCCGTTCCAGATCGACGACCAGCGGCCGGTGATCGGAGATCGACATCAGGTCGGACTCGACCGCGCCGCCGCGCAGGCCGGCGTCGTCGGTCAGGATGTGGTCGAGCTGGCGGTGGGGGGCCTCCGCGGGAAACGTCGCGGCCACGGCCAGCGGTCGCATGCCCGACCAGCGGTGCACCGCGTCCGGCGTCATGTTGAGGTCGCCGGTCAGCAGCCGGGGACCGGGAAAGCCGCGCAGGTCGTGGACCAGCCGGCGCAGCTGGCGCCTGTTCCAGCCGGGCACGAAGGACAGGTGCGTGTTGGCCACCGTCAGCCCGCCGCACGGAGTGTGCAGCTGCGCGATCACCGCCGCCCGCGGCTCCTCGTCGACGACCATCACCCGATTCGGCCCCGGCAGATACATGGGAAACCGCATCGGAATCCGGGGTAGCCGCACCACCTGCCAGCTGGCCGCCGGAAACCGGGACAGCAGCGCGATCCCATAGGCGGCGGTCCCGGGCTGTTCTTGCCCGGTGGCGGCCATCCAGGTCGCCCCCGGGGTGCCGGAGATGGCGGCCACGAACCGGTGCTCCACCGCTCCCATCGCCTCGGCCGCCACCGCGGTGAGGTCGGCGAGCGAGGAGCGCGGCTGGTCGCAGTCGACCTCCTGCAGGGAAAGCACGTCGGGATCCAGGCGGCGCACGCAGTCCGTCAGCCGCGCCGGATGCACCCCGTTACCGAGGGTGCGGCCGTGCAAGATGTTGAAGGTGGCGACGCGCATCGGCTAGCTGAACACCACTTCGCCCACCGCGAGCAGGCGCTGCAGGACGAAGGCCGGCAACACGGGTGGGGCGCCCACGCCGCCCGGCTCGAGCTGGCTGCGAAAGCATTGCGCCGCAGCGCGTTTGCGCTCGAGCGCCCAGCCGGGGACACGGACCGAGCGGGCCCGGTCCCACGGCACCGCGGGATCGGCCGGGCTGGCCCAGTGCCACATCCACACCGGGTATTCGAAAAGCGGCGCGCCGGCGCGCTCGCAGGCCTCGGCCGCCGCACGCCCCACCGCTTCGTGGTCGGGGTGCCCGTCGCTCCGCCAGGTGGCCGCGCACCAGGTCCCGGGCGCGGCGTCCGCGAGGATCCCGGTGAGCAGCTCGGCGACCGTGCCCTCATGGTCGGCCAGCTCGCCGTCGGGCAGACCCAGCGACACCGGCGCCGGGACACCCAAAACCGCTGCAGCCCTGCGCAGTTCGTACCGGCGGGTGATTTCCGCGCGCGTCCGCTCCTGGGGTGTGGCGCCGGGCCGCGCGGCACCGCCGTCGCTGACCGTGATCACCCGGACGTCGACGCCCGCGGCGACCAGTTGCGCAATCGTCGCGCCGAGGCCCAGCGTCTCGTCGTCGGGGTGGGGCGCCACGACGACCAGCCCGGGGCAGGCGCTCAGGTCCAGCGGCGGCGGCCGTCGGCCGTCGAGGGCCGCCAGCCACAGCGGAACCGGGGTGCCGCCGCGGGTCAGCGGCTTGGCAGCGAACTTGGCGGCATTGCTCGCGGGAAGGGTGGCGCGGGGGCGCTCGATGGTGGTCATTGCGGCCGCCCGACGAGCCTGCCGAGCTCGGCCAGATCCCGCTCGGCGTGGCTCTGCCGGATGTAGATGGTCAGGTCGGCGACCCGCTGGGCGTGCCGGCCGTCCTGGCACAGCGGGCCGGGCCCCAGGGCGCGGCCGGTGCGCGTGATGGCCTCGTCGGCCGCGTGTTCCACCACCGTGCGGGCTCTGCGGGCCAGCAGCTGGGCGGTGTCGGACCGGTCGAAGGGGTCCGAGTCGATCTGCATGGCCGCCGCGGCCAGGATCGCGTCGCCCGCCGCGAGCGCGGCGTCCACGGCGCCGAGGTGGGCCAGCGAATACGCGTCGGCCGATTTGCTTGTGGCGCAGCGATACAGCGGCTCGGCGACCCTGCGCGCGCCACCCAGCCAGCACGCGGCCACGCCGATCGTGCCGTGCCAGAATCCCGGCCGACGGAAGTACTCGTCGGGATCGCCGACGGCGACGGTTTGGGCGTTGGTGAACTGCACCGCCCTGGTGTCGCTGCCGGCCATTCCGACGTTCCACCACGTGGTGGGCAACGCCTTGACGGCGGGCTCGGCGACCGACACCGCGAACAGGCCGCGCGTTCCGTCGTCGAGTCGGGCGGTCACCAGCGCGTGGGTGCAGAACCCGGCGCCCGAACACCACACCTTGGTGCCGTTGAGGACGACGGCGCCGCCGCTGACCCTGGTGGCGATCAGCGCGGCGTCGGGCGACTCCGCGGCCCACACGCCCCACAGCTGATCGGAATCGGGCGGCTTGCCGCCCAATTCGTGCAGGATCGCGACGGCGTCAACGTGCGACTCGGCGATCCGCGCCGCCACGATGTCGTCCTCGGCCAGCCGCGCCAGGCGCTGCCAGCGTTCGGCGGTACGCCCCGACGCGGGCAGGGTCAACTCGAGTCGTCCCGACTCCAGCCAGTGCTTGACCAACCCCGCCGTCACTCGTGATCACCTGCCGCCGATCTCTTGAGGGCCGCGTGGGCACGGTGAGCGTGGGACAGGGCGGCTGACATAACACAAAGGTTTGCCAGTCTGGAGGCCGGCTAAACGGTCGACAACCGATGTCGCGCGCCTGTCGGCCAGGTTGCATACCCCGGCGGCGGGGTATGACCTATGCACCATGACACCCACCCAGACACCGGCCGAAACGCCCACGGATCTGCCCGTTTCCTGCGCGCACCTGCGCGAGGCGTTGCGCAGCGCCGCGTCGGCGCTCAAGGAGAACGGGCCGCGTTTCGCGTTGGCCGGCACGTATGCCCTGTGGGCGTTCGGCGCGCCCGAGCCCAGCCACGACGTCGACGTGGTGGTGGCCGAGGCGGACGTGGCCAGCGCCGAGGCCACGCTGGCCGAGGCCGGATTCGCCATCGAGCATCCCCCGGAGGATTGGCTGTTCAAGGCGCGCACCGGCGATACGGTCGTCGACGTTCTGCATCGCATCAACGGCGAACGCGTGGAACCCGCGACCTTGGACCGCGCCGAGCCGCGCGACGTGTTGGCGATCGCGATGCCGGTGCTGCCGCCCACCATGGTGGTCATCCAGAAGCTGCGCTCGCTCAACGAACATCACTGCGACTTCGCGAAGCTGCTGCCGGCGGTGCGGGCGGTGCGCGAACGGCTGGACTGGGCGCACATTCGGGCCCAGACCGCCGACAACGACTACGCGGTCGCGTTTTTGGTGCTGGCCGACCGGCTCGGCATCACCGGTTGAGTGCCGGTCAGTGGTTGCGCAGCTTGGCGACCAGCTTGTCCTTGGTCAGGCTCGAATAGCCCGACATGCCAAGCTCTTTGGCCCTCTTCTTCAGTTGCGGAACCGTCCAGTCCTCATACGAGCCGGATTTGCCGCCCTTGCGGCTGACCGACGACTTGCCCCGGCCGGCGGCCGCATTGGAAATCCGTGCCGCCTTCTCCTTGGAGTCGCCCTTCTTGCGCAGATCCTGATACATCTTTTCGTTCTTGATCGACGAACGCGGCATGGTTGATCCTCCTTTGCAAACCCCGGTGGCTAGGCCGGCACCGGGTCGGTTTGGCGTTCCCAGCAACGGTGCCCGCCCAGCGCGGCGGCGACTTCCGCGGCGAACTCGTCGGGTAACTCGTCGGCCGCCGCGGTGGTGGTCACCACCGCCCGGTCGCTGACGACGTCGGTGGCCGGCTCGCTGTCGGCGGCGAGGCGGGCCTCGATGTGCGCGGCGCGCAGCAGCTTGATCCCCGCGCCGTACGCGCCGATCGGCTTGAGGTGCTTGTAGGCCTCGACCAGGAAGTGCACGGCATAACCGTCGTGGGACAGCGTCTGGACCGAATCCGGTCCGCACGCCACCACCACCGCGTCGTAGAGCACCGACGCCATCGTCGTGAACGCCCGGTCGACGGGCAGTTCGCCGCCGGACCCACCGCGCAGGGTGCCGCCGGCGACGGGCGCCAGCACCTCGACCATCGCGCCGCGCTCGGCCATGAGCTCCTTGAAACGCTGCGTCCCAACGACATCCACCCCATCGGCGGCCAGCACCGCGATCTTGCGGGTGGCGATGCTGTCGCTGATGCCGATCTGGGACAGCGCCGGTGAGGCGGCCACCTGGCCGTCGACCGCTTCGTCGGGCGGCGCCGGCAGTCCCAGCTTCGCGGCCACCCGGGTGGCCAGCTCGTGATCGACGCGGGCGAGTTGGGCGACCACCGCCGAGCGGATGTCGGGCACTTCGACCTTGCCGAGTTCGAAGGCGAACGCGGCGACGATGTGTTCGGCCTCGACCGGCGACATGCTCTTCCAGAACATCCGCGCCTGGCTGTAGTGATTCTCGAACGATTTCGCCCGCTTGCGCATCGCGGCGCCGTCGACACGCTGCGTGTAATGGCGAAAGACGTTCTCGTCGGCCAGCGCCGGGCAGCCGCCGCCGACAGTGTTCTTGTAGTAGCTGGACCGGCCCTGCGGGATCGCGTGCTGGGAATAGCCGTCCTGCTGGTTGTTGCGGACCTCGGCCAGCGGGCGGTTGACCGGCAGTTGGGCGAAGTTGGGGCCGCCCAGGCGGATCAACTGCGTGTCGAGGTAGGAGAAGTTGCGGAACTGCAGCAGCGGATCGTTGGTGAAGTCGATCCCCGGCACCACGTTGGCGGTGTGGAAGGCCACCTGTTCGGTCTCGGCGAAGAAATTGTCGGGGTTGCGGTTGAGCACCATCTTACCCACCGGCCGCACCGGAACCTGTTCCTCGGGAATGATTTTCGTGGCGTCGAGCAGGTCGAAGTCGAACTTGAACTCGTCTTCCTCGGCCACCAGTTGGACCCCGAGTTCCCACTCGGGATACTGGCCGGACTCGATGGCGTCCCACAGGTCGCGCCGGTTGAAGTCGGGGTCCTTGCCGGCGATCTTCTGCGCCTCGTCCCAGATCAGGGAATGCGTTCCCAGCCGCGGCGTCCAGTGAAACTTCACGAAAGTGCCTTCGCCGCGGTCGTTTACCAGGCGGAACGTATGCACGCCGAAACCCTGCATCATCCGGTAGCTGCGCGGCAGGGCGCGATCCGACATCAGCCACATGATCGTGTGCAGCGTCTCGGGCTGCAGCGCCACGAAGTCCCACAGCGTGTCGTGGGCCGAGGCCGCCTGCGGAATCTCGTTGTGCGGCTCGGGTTTTACCGCGTGCACGAAGTCGGGGAACTTGATGCCGTCCTGGATGAAGAAGACCGGAAAGTTGTTGCCCACTAGGTCGTAGTTGCCCTGATCGGTGTAGAACTTGGTGGCGAACCCGCGCACGTCGCGCACGGTGTCGGCGGACCCGCGGAAGCCGGCCACCGTGGAGAACCGGACGAACACCGGCGTCTGCTTGCCGGAGGTGGTCAGAAACCGCGCGGCCGTGTATTCGGCCAGCGAATCGTCGTAGGGTTCGAAGAAACCGTAGGCCCCCGATCCGCGCGCGTGCACCACGCGCTCCGGGATGCGCTCGTGATCGAAGTGGGTGATCTTCTCGCGGGCGTGGAAGTCCTCCAGCAACGTGGGCCCCCGCTCGCCGGCGGTCAGCGAATCGTCGGTGTCATCGACCCGGACGCCCTGCTGGGTGGTCAGGTACCCGGTGTCGCGGCGCACCCGTGACGGCTCGAGATCGTGCTGCTTTTCGTCGGACGTGTGATTGGTGTCCATGGCTTTCGGTTACCACGGCTAAGCCGGGGTAAACAGAGCCGCGCGTCCCTATCCACCGGCCCTGCGGTTACGTACCCTTGGTGGGGGTAGTTGAGGGTGGTGATTGACGCGACCAATGAAAACGGCCTGCGCGGAGTGGTCGCGATAGGCGCCTCGGCGGGCGGCGTCGAAGCGCTCTCACGCTTGGCGGCCAGCCTCTCGCCCGACCTGCCTTACGCCTACTTGATGGTGCTGCACGTCCCCGCCGGTGCGCCGAGCGTCCTGGCGCGCATCATCGATCGCTGCGGACCGCTGCCGGCGAGGGCGGCCCAAGACGGCGCGCCGCTGGAGCCGGGCCACATCTATGTCGGCACCCCGGACCGCCACCTGCTGGTCGCCGACCATCGCGTGCTGTTATCGCAAGGGCCGACCGAGAACGGGCACCGGCCCGCGATCAACGCGCTGTTCCGCTCGGTGGCCGTGACATTCGGCCACCGAGCGATCGGCGTGTTGCTCTCGGGCGTCCTCGACGACGGCGTGCTGGGTTTGGCCGCCATCCGCTCGCGCGGCGGCACCACCATCGGCCAGGCACCGGGGGACGCGCTGTTCGCGGCCCTGCCGACAAACGCCCGGGATGCCGGCGTGCTGGACCGGCAGGCCGCGGCGGCCGACATCGGGGCGGTGCTCAAGGAGCTTTCTCAGAAAGAAATCGAGGACCCGATCATGGAACCTGACGCAGCGCTGGACCTGGAAAACCGCATCGCGATGACCGCCCGGTTTTCGACCGATTTCGATACCCAGGACCTGGGTGCGCCGTCCGGCTATACCTGCCCGGACTGCAACGGCTCGCTGATCACGATCACCGAGGGTCACTTCCGCTGCCAGGTCGGTCACGCGTGGACGGCCGATGCCCTGCTCGCCGCGCGCGATACAGAGGTGGAGGGCGCGTTGTGGGTCGCCCTGCGCAGCCTCCGGGAGAAGGCCAAATTGGCGCGGCAACTGGCCGACAAGGCCGGCCCCGGCCTGCTCTCGCGGCGCTACACCGGCCTCGCCGAGGAAAGCGAACGGGCGCTGGCCGTGCTCGGCGACCGGCTGGCGGCCAACGCCCCCCATCGCGGTGATGCCGATGGATAAACCGCGGTCGGCGGTCCGAATCGACGCAGCAGCACCTCAGCGGGATGTGCCCGTCCTGGTGATGGACGGGGTGCTGGACAGCTCCACCTATCGGACCATCCGCGACACCGTCATCAAGGCGGCGCTCGACGAGCCGCGCGCGGTGATCGTGGACGTCAATCACCTGTCCGCGCCGTCCGCGTCGGCGTGGACGGTGTTCACCAGCGCCCGCTGGCACGTCAGCATCTGGCCGGACGTTCCGATCCTGCTGGTGTGTGCGCGGCCGCAGGTGCGCACGGCGATCGCCGCCGGCGGCGTGACGCGGTACGTGCCGGTGCATCCCAACGTGGAGTTGGCGCTGGGAGCCCTCGGCAACCAGCCGCTGCCCCTCCGCCGGCGCGCGCGCAGCGAGCTTCCCGCGACCAAGGTCGGCGTCGGCCTGGCCCGCGCCATGATCACCGACTGGCTCACCCAATGGGACAAGGCCGACCTCGTTCCCGTCGCGGCCACGGTGGGCACCGTGTTCGTGGAGAACGTCCTCGACTACACCGAAAGCGCTCCGGTGCTGATCCTCGAGAGCCAGCGCGACACCGTCACCGTCGCGGTCGAGGACTGCAGCGAGCACCTGCCGGGCCGGCACGAAGACGCCTATCGCGGCGCCGAGATCGTCTCCGGCCTGGCCATCGTGTCGGCGCTGTGCCGGGCGTGGGGGGCCACCCAGACGTCGTCGGGCAAGACGGTGTGGGCACTGGTCGGTGGGGAAAATCAGCTGTAGCGCAGCGAGTAATGTTCGAGTCCTTCGGCGAACGCGCTTTCGAACGGGACGTTAATGGACGGCAAGACGGACGAGGCCTTCGAGGCTTTGTTGCGCTACATGCGGGACTCGCGTGGGTTCGACTTCACCGGCTACAAGCGCACGTCGCTGATGCGCCGGGTACGCCACCGCATGGATCAGGCAGGATACAGCACCTTCGAGGAGTACCTCGACGTGCTGCAGGCCAGCTCGGACGAATTCGCGGCCCTGTTCAACACCATCCTGATCAACGTCACCGCGTTCTTCCGGGACCCGGACGCCTGGGAATTCATCGCCGCCGAGGTCATCCCGCGGATGCTGGCCGAGCGCGGACCCGACGACCCGATCCGGGTGTGGAGCGCGGGATGCGCGTCGGGGCAGGAGGCCTACACGCTGGCCATGCTGTTGGCCGAGGCGCTGGGTCCCGACGCCTTCCGCCAGCGGGTCAAGATCTACGCCACCGACATCGACGAGGAGGCGCTGTCCGAGGCGCGCGCCGCGTCGTATGACGCCAAGGCCGTCGAGTCGGTCCCGGCCGACCTGCTGGCGCGCTATTTCGAACAGGTCAACAGCCGCTACGTCTTCCACAAGGACCTGCGCCGCGCGGTCATCTTCGGCCGCAACGACCTGGTGAAGGACGCTCCGATTTCGCGCGTCGACCTGCTGGTGTGCCGCAACACGTTGATGTATCTCAACGCCGAGACGCAGCGAAACGTGGTGGGGCGCTTGCATTTCGCGCTCGCACCGCAGGGGACGCTGTTCCTCGGGCACGCCGAGATGCTGCTGAGCCACAGCGACCGTTTCGCGCCGCTGAACCTCAAGAACCGGATCTTCCGCAAGGTCGCCGGGTCCCAGGGCGTGGCCGACCGCTACGACCCGGCCGCCGCGTTCTACGAACGCCACGGCGACCTGCCCGGCCTGACGACGGTGCGCGACCTGGCTTTTCGTGCCAGCCCGGTCGCCCAGATCGTGATCACCGGCGAGGACACCGTCGCGATGATCAACCAGCAGGCCGAGAGTGTCTTCGGCCTGTCGGCCCGCGACATCGGCCGGCTGCTGCGCGACCTCGAGGTGTCCTACCGGCCGGTCGAGCTGCGCGCCTACCTGGAGCAGGCCAAGGTGGAGCGGCGCTCGACGCGGATCCCGGACGTCAAATGGCAGCGGCCCGGCGCCGAGACGGTGTGGTTCGAGATTCACGTCAATCCGCTCGTCGATGCCGAGAACGGCCTGCTCGGCGTGTCGATCGTGTTCTTCGACGTCACCGCGACGCGCGCGCTGCTCGACAAGGTCGTCCAGACCAACCGCCAGCTCGAGGCGGCCTACGAGGAGCTGCAGTCCACCAACGAGGAACTCGAGACCACCAACGAGGAGCTGCAGTCCACGGTGGAGGAGCTCGAGACCACCAACGAGGAGCTGCAGTCCACCAACGAAGAGCTCGAGACGATGAACGAGGAGCTGCAGTCCACCAACGACGAACTGCACACCATCAACGACACGCTGCGCGAACGCAGCGTGGAGCTGGACGACGCCAAGACCTTCCTCGATTCGTTGATCAACTCGGTTCAGCTCGGGATGGTCGTGGTGGACCGCGAGATGCGGGTGGTGGTGTGGAACCGCGGCTGCGAGGACCTCTGGGGGCTGCGGTCCGACGAGACGACGGGAAGCCGCCTCACGGGCCTGGACATCGGTCTGCCGCTGGACACCGTGCGGCCGTTGATCGGGAACGCCTTCGTCGATCCGGACAGCGCGGGCGAAACCGTGGTGGACGCCGTCAACCGGCGCGGGCGGCCCGCGCGGGTGCGGGTCGCGTGCACCTCGTTTCGCTCGGCCGACGGAACCGTCGGCGGGGCGCTGCTGCTCATGGAGGTCGTCGGTTAGGTCAGCGGCCCCACCGCGCGGCCGCCTCCGACGCCGCCTGGTGGGCGAGTTGCGCCCGGCGCACCGACTCCTGCGCCCTGCGCCGCGCGAGCGCCACGGTCCGCGCGGTGGCGCCGAAGCCTTCGGACAGGTCCTCGCGTCTGCGCTTGAGCTCGGCGGCCCGCTGTTTCGCCAACTCGGCGCGGGCGGTTGCGCTGTTGGGTGTGCGGTCCGGCGACATAGGGGATTCCTCGTACGCCGCGCTCGGTCTGTCGCCGTTGCCCTCGACCGGGCGCGGCGCCGCGGACGCGGGCGTCCCACCCGCGACGATCTCGGCCAGGGCGTGCCCGATCTCGTGGATCGGCAACACCTGATCGGCGCCGGCTCGGATGGCCGCGAGCGGCAGCGACGCGTACTGGGCGGTGTCCGGGCTCTGGGCGATGACGACGGCGCCGGCCCGCCTCATCGCGACGGTGCCGACCGCGCCGTCGTGCCCGGACCCCGACAACAGGACCGCCACGCCGCGCGCTCCGTACGACTTGGCCAGCGATGTCAGCAGGACGTCGAAGCGCCGTTCGACGAGGGCGGCCATTTCATGCAGGCGACAGCGGCCGTCGGGCGTAAATTCCAGGTGCCTTCCCGGCGGACAGACCGCCACCTCGCCGGCCGCGACGGCCTGACCGTCCCGCGCCCAACCGACCCGATGGGGCGTCTGCCTGCCCAGGATCGTCGGCAGCACGCTGCTGATGCCGCCGAGGTGCTGCTGCACGACGACCGCCGCCGGAAACTGGGGCGGCAGGTCATGCAGGACGATGGACAACGCGTCCAGTCCACCGGCCGACGCCAGGAGGACCACCAGGTCAACGTGTCGGCGGCTGCGGTTGCTCATTACTTCAGTGTCCCCTTCGAAGCGGCTCCGTCCCAGGTCGCGGCGCGGTCCGATATGCGAAACGCCGGGACGGTGGGCGAAGCGGGCGAAGTGCGGCGTTTCGCATCTGTCGGGCCGGGTAGGCCCTTCTTTGGGCCGGTTGGCTGCAGCGCGTCCGAAGGGGGCCATTGTGAAGATCGCGATCGTCACCGGTGACGACCTCGTCGCCGACGATCCGCAGCAGGTGTGTGCCGCGCTCGTGGAGCGGGGACACGAAGCCACCATCTACGTGCGCCGGCCGGACCGGCGCCCCGCGAAGGTGATCCGCATCGGTCCACGCGCGGCGCTGCCGTATGTCGGGGAGTGGGCGCAAGCCCTCGAGCGCCGTTGGTCGTCGGATGCACCCGACGTCGTGCACGCCTACGGCTGGCTGGGCGGGCTGGCCGCCCAGCTGGCGGCGCGACGCCACGGGCTGCCGACGGTGCAGAGTTTCCTGGGGCTGGCCGTGACGTCACGTTCGGCGTCGGGGACGCCGCCCGAGAGCGAACGCGAACGCGTCGAGCCGCTGCTGGCGCGCGGTGCGGCGTGGGTGACCGCCGAGTGCGCGGCCGATATCGACGTGCTGGCCCGGTGGCGGCACGGTCGGGCCCGGGTGTCGCACCTGTGCAGCGGCGTCGATATCGAGCGGTACAGCCCGGTCGGCGCAGCGGCCCCCCGCAGTGGCCTTCATCGCGTCCTCTGCCTGGCGCCGGACCTCTTGGAATACAACGGTTTTGACTTCGCGATCCGGGCGCTGCCCAGGGTACGGGGCGCCGAGCTCGTCGTCGCCGAGACCGCCGTCGACGATCCCGGCCGCGACCGGGCGCGGGCCAAGCTCGAAGGCCTGGCCGCCGAGCTGGGCGTGTCCGACCGCGTCCGCTTCGCGGGCCCGGTCGGCGACGACGATCTGCCGGCGCTGTTGCGGTCCGCCGACATCGTCGCGTGCACGCCCCGGCGGCCGGAGCGCGCGGCGCCGGTGCTGCAGGCCATGGCCAGCGGCGTGGCGGTGGTCGCGCTGCCCGTCGGCGTCCTGAGCGATGCCGTGGTGGACGGGGTCACCGGGCAGGTGCTCTCCCAGCGCGGCCCCGCGGCGCTGGCAACGGCCTTGAGAAGCCTTCTGGCGCAAAGCTTCCACTGCGAGAGCATGGGAGCGGCCGGCCGCAGCCGCGCCGTCTCGCGCTTCGCCTGGGACCGGATTGCACTCGACGCGCTGAACGTGTATCGGCAGATCGTGCCGCAACAACGGGTGCTCGCGGAGTTCGAGTCGACGGGCGTCCGGTGATGCGACCGGGCCCCCGATGACGGCCGTCGCCGACACCGCGGGCTCCGTCGTCGGAGTCGCCGGCGAGCCCGACGCGATCCAAGTCGACCTGCGTCCCACCGGCGTAACTCAACTACCCGACCTGGGTCCCGCCCAGAGCCCCGCCGCGGTTCGGTACGAGCAATTCCGCATCGTCGAGCCCGACGCGATCCGCCGGTTCTATGCCGGCGCCTACCCGCCGGGCTGGCGCGTCAGCGGGATCACGAGCCGCTCGGCCGTCACCCACCGGCGCTGCGCAGCGGCTTCGATGGTCCTCGACGAGGTGTCCATCCAGGGCCAGCTGAACTTCGAGATCCCGCCCGCCGACACCGTCGTCGTGATCCAGCCCCGGGCGGGATCTCTCACCGTGACGGGGGGCCCGTTCCCCGACGTCGATTGCCCGATCCTGGTCGCCCACGGCATGTCGTGCGCGCTGCGGGTGAGCGGCGCGCGGTTCGATGTGGTGACCGTCGCCGCCGACGCGCTGCACAGGGTCGCCGCGGACGGGCATGCCCCGCTGTCGCACCAGGTGCGGTTCCTGAACTGGCGGCCACGCTCGCGCGGCGCCGTGCGGGCCTGGCATCGCGCGCTGGACTACGTGACCGCGACGCTGGCCGCGCCGGACACCGCGCAACAGCCGCTGATCGTGGCCGCGCTCGCCCCGCTGCTGGCCGGCGCGCTGCTCGAGTGCTACCCCTCCAACGCCACCGAGCAGGACCTGGCCGGTGATCCGGCGCTCCCGGCAGCGCTGAAGGAGGCCGTGGCCTTCATCCACCGGCATGCCGCCGGCGACGTGAGCATCAACGACATCGCCGCCGCCGTCCACCTCACCCCCAGGGCGGTGCAGTACCTCTTCCGGCGCCAGCTCGACACCACGCCCACCGAATACGTGCGGCGCGTCCGGCTGCACCGCGCGCACGACGAGCTGATCGCCGCCAACCGGGCGCATACGACCGTCGCGCAGGTC
>NZ_LZIS01000156.1 GCF_001667015.1 Mycobacterium sp. E3198
GGCGGCGACTTCCCCGTCGCGGTGGTCGACCTGCGCGACGACCTCGACGCGGAGCGGCGGCTGGAAGCCCTGCGGGAGGCCAAATCGCACCAGCAGCTCGACGGCGCGGTGTTCGAACTGACGCTGACGCTGCTCCCCGACGATCGGTCCCGGCTGCACGTCGATCTGGACATGCAGGCCGCCGACGCGATGAGCTATCGCACCCTGATGGCCGACCTCGCCGCCCTCTACCTGGGCCGCGACCTCCCCGAGTTGGGTTACACCTACCGGGAATACCGCCAGGCAATCGCCCGGCAGGAGGCCCAACCGCGGCCGGAGCACGACGCCGACCGGGACTGGTGGGCGGCTCGCATCCCGCAGGGCTTCCAGCCGCCGCTCCGCGTCGAGGTCGTCGCGCAGGTCGACCACCGCGACGGGGAAGTCGCCGCCGTCGTCCGTCGGGATGCGCTGCGTGCCGTCGGGCAGAAACCGCACCCGCAGCATGGGGTGCCGGCGCGCCAGCCGGGTCGCCGCCGCCCGTAGGCGATCCGGGTCGACCGGCCCGCCGTCGAACTCCACGTACAGGTGCCCGGCCACCCCGCCGAACTGCTGGTTGTCCTGGCGCCCAACCCACATCGCGTGCTGCATCGGGGCAAGGGGGAACGGGTCGCCGGCGGGGCCGGCCGCGTCGACCATCGGGGCGGGCCGGTCGGCGCCGGGCGCCGGCGCACCGGCGGTGACCAGCTCGGACCACGCCTCGATCGTGGGGGCCGCGGCCAGCGCGGCGAAATCGACGGCGATGCCGTCCCGGCGCCACCGACCGGCCAGCGTCATCATCCGGATGGAGTCCAGGCCCTGGCCGATCAGGTTGCTCCCTGGGTCGATGGTGTCGGCGCGGACGCCGAGCAGCTCGGCCACCTCCGCACGGATGTCCTCCGAGCCCGCCGGGGCACGCACCACGAATCCTCCCAGAATTAGCAAAGGCTGCCCTAAGTTGTTGGTTACCCTATCCTCGATACCTGCGCCGCCGCTACCACCCCCCGAGCAAGGAGTCCGATGGCCCCGAACATGCCGCGGCGTCCGGGGCCGGAGGGCTTCGTGCCGTTCCCGGCCGACCGCGCCGCGTCCTACCGGGCGGCGGGCTATTGGGTGGGACGGACGCTGGACACGCTCCTGACCGACGCGGCGGTGTCCTGGCCCGACCGGATCGCGGTCGTCGACGCGCTGTCGGACGCCGGGTTGAGCTACGCCGAACTCGACGCGCGGGCCGACCGCGTCGCGGCCGCGCTGGGGCGGCTGGGCATCGCGCCGGGCGACCGGGTGCTGTTACAGCTGCCCAACGGCTGCCCGTTCGCGGTCGCGCTGTTCGGGTTGCTGCGGGCGCGGGCGATCCCGGTGCTGTGCCTGCCCGGCCACCGGGCCGCCGAACTGGCCCACTTCGCCGCGGTCGGCGACGCGACCGGTCTCATAATCCCGGACACCGCAAGCGGATTCGATTACCGGGCGATGGCGCGCGGCCTGGTCGGCGATCACCCCGCGCTGCGGCACGTCATCGTCGATGGCGATCCCGGGGAATTCACCCCGTGGGCCCACCTGTGCGAGGAAAGCGCCGGAAGGACCCCCGCACCGCCGGCCGACCCGGAAACCCCTGCGCTGCTGCTGGTTTCGGGCGGCACCACGGGCACCCCCAAGCTGATCCCCCGAACCCACGAGGACTATCTCTTCAACGCGAGGGCCAGCGCCGAGGTCTGCGGTCTGGGCGCCGACGACGTCTACCTGGCGGTGCTGCCCGCGGGCCACAACTTTCCCCTCGCCTGCCCCGGCCTGCTCGGGGCCATGGCGGTAGGCGCGACGACGGTGTTCGGCGCCGATCCCAGCCCGGAGGCCGGGTTCGCCGCGATCGCCCGCCACGGCGTCACGGTCACCGCCCTGGTGCCGGCGCTGGCCAAGCTGTGGGCCCAGGCGTGCGACTGGGAGCCGACGCCGCCAAAGTCGTTGCGGCTGCTGCAGGTTGGCGGGGCTCGACTGGAACCGGCGGACGCCCGGCTGGTGCGCGCCGCGCTGACGCCGGGCCTGCAGCAGGTGTTCGGGATGGCGGAGGGCCTGCTGAACTACACCCGCCCGGACGACCCCGCCGAGGTGGTCGAGAACACCCAGGGGCGGCCGCTGTGCGCCGGCGACGAACTGCGCATCGTCGACGCGGCGGGCCGGCCGGTGGCGCGCGGCGACGAGGGCGAGCTGCTGGTGCGCGGACCGTACACGATCAACGGCTACTTCCGCGCCGAGCGCGACAACGAACGCGCCTTCGACCCCGACGGCTTCTACCGCAGCGGCGACCTGGTCCGCCGCCGCGACGACGGCAACCTGGTGGTCACCGGCCGGGTCAAGGACGTCATCTGCCGTGGCGGTGAAACCGTCGCGGCCGCCGAGCTCGAGGAGCACCTGCTGAGCCACGCGGCGATCCGATCCGCGGCCGCGGTAGGGCTACCCGATCCCTATCTGGGCGAAAAGATCTGCGCGGCAGTCGTTTTTGCCGGGGAACCGGTCGACCTCGCCGAGCTGAACGCGCACCTCGACCGGCGCGGCGTGGCCGCCCACGCCCGGCCCGACCTGCTGGTCGCGCTGGCGGCGCTGCCCACCACGCCGATCGGCAAGGTCGACAAGAAGGCGCTCACCCGCCGGCTCGGCGGTGCCTAGCCCGGAGTCAGTGCTGCACCCGCACGGCGAGGTAGTAGTCGTGCAGTCGGGCGTTGTCGACGGTGTAGCTCACCGCCTTCACAGCGGCATCATGGTCGGAACTCAACCAGCGCTCGGTGTGCTGGCGCTCGAACTCGGCCCACGACGCCACGGTGAATCTCTCCAGCATGAGTTGGGGACTCTTGGTGCTTCGGTACAGCCGCCAGCTGTGGCCACCGGTACGCAGGCGTGATCGCCGGACCGCGGCCATCGCCTCGACGAAGCCGTTGAGGTTCTCGGCCGGCACCCGATATTGCACCGTCACCAACACCGGCCCGTCGTTGGGGCGCGGCTCGAACATCAGCATCGGCGACGTCCAACACGTCGAAATGTCGCGACTCAGCAGCCCGGTGGCCGCCCGCAGCGGAAGCACGGCGACGCTGAGGGCGGCCACGCCCAGCAGGACGGCCGAGCACGTCAGCGCGGTCTCGAGACTCGCCTGCGTGGCGACCACGCCCCAGCAGTACGAGCCGATCGCCATCGAACCCGTGAAGACCAGCAGGTACATCGACAACCCGCGCGCCCGAACCCATTGCGGCAGGTGCAATTGCGCCGCCGCGTTCAACGTCGACAAGGTGATCAGCCAGGACATCCCCGCCAGCACCAACACCGGCATCGCCGCGGCGAACGGCAGCCACGCCACCGCCGCGGGCGCGAGACCGTAGACCGCGGCGCACGCGGCCAGCAGGACGTTGGCCGACACCTTCCGGCGCAGCGGTGTGGCGAGGGCGACGGCGATCGTCGCGCCAAGACCGATGGCCCCCAGTGTCAGGCCGTAGCCGCCGGCTCCCAGGTGCCACCGGTGGTCGGCGGCCACGGGCAACAGCGCCAACAGGGCCGACGCGGGGAACAGGAAAAGGCTGGCGCGCAACAAGATCCGCAGGAAAATCGGGCTGTGCACCACGTATTGCAGCCCGGTGCCGATCGCCTGGCTGATGCGTTCTCGCTCGATCGGCGCGATTTGCTTGGGGCGTTTCCAGCCCCGCAGGACGATGATGATGCCGGCGAACGAGACCGCGTTGATCGCGAAGACGGCGGCGGGGCCGGCCAGGGCCACGGCGACGCCGCCGATCGCGGGGCCCACCGCCTGGCCGACGTTCGCCGAGACGCTGGACAAGGTGGCGGCGGCGGGTATCTGCTCGCGCGGCACGACCTCGGGCTGAATCGCCTGCCAGGCCGGTGCGGTCAGCGCCGACGCGCAGCCGATGGCCACCGTGAACAGCAACAGCGATGTCGGGGTGAGGTGACCGGAGTAGGTCAGCGCCGCCAGGGCCAGCGCCACCACCACCGCGTACGACTGCAGGAAGATCAGCAGCCGCCGCCGGTCGAACAGGTCGGCCAGCACGCCGGCGAACAGTCCCAGCAGCAGCGTCGGCCCCAGGCTGGCCGTCTGGACCAGCGACACGATGGCGGCGCTGCCGTGCTCCTCGATCAAGAACCATTGGGCCGCCACGCTTTGCATCCAGGTCCCGATGTTGGAGATGAACTGCGCGATGAACAGGCCGCGATACAGGCGATTGCGCAACGGCGTGGGCGCCGGCTGCCCACCGTCGGCGCGCTCGGCGACCTGCGTCACCATCGAACCGATTGACGACGGCCCGTCGCTGCACGGGCAACGCCTTGCGCGTGGTGCACGGCTGAGAAGTCTAGGGCACGTCCTGCCGTGCGGCACGCGACAGGCGGCTAGAAATTCAACCCGGAGAACATCACCCGGCCGGGGTCGTACTTCTGCCGTACGGCGCTCAGCCGGGACAGGTTCGGGCCGAAGTAGCGCGATGCCGGCTGGCCGGCCTCGATGTAATTCACGTAGCCGCCGACCGAATACGGTTGCACCGCTTGGTGTGCGGTGGAGAGCCAGTTGGTGGCCGCGGCCGGGTCAGCAGTCTCGACATACCACTGCACCAGCGACGACTGCCGGCGCCACGGAAAGGCCGTGGCCCCCGGCGCCACCGTCGCCAGGGCGCCGTCGAGGGCGTGCATGATCGCCAGCATGCGCCCCGCGCTCCGGGGGAAGGCGTCCACCGCGGCGGCGATCCCCTGGGCAGCGGCCGGGGTGAGCGTGGTGAACACGTCGGAGCCGCCGACGTACCCGAGCGGCGCCGGGTTGAGGTTCCCGACGGCCAGATACCGCACCAGATCCAGGTAATTGAAGGTGTGGCTGTCGGTGCCGGTCGGCTGCAGTCCGACGGCCGAGGTGATCGCATTCGCCACGCTCCCGCCCGACCCCGCCGGGCAGGTCGCCATGATCCGGCAGTGCGTGCCCATCGCGTCGACGGTGGCGTCGGCCAGTGCCCAGCTGTTCCGGTCGGCGGTGCGCAGCCAACCCTGCCAACCGAGCAAGACCTGCGCGAACGACTGCGGCGGGTAATTGAGGTTGACCACGTCGACGTCGGCGGTGGGAAACGTCGCGAAGGTCAGCGAGGTCGTCACGCCGAAGTTGCCGCCACCGCCGCCGCGCAGCGCCCAGAACAGGTCGGGGTTGCTGGCGGCCGACGCCGTGACCGCCTGGCCGCCGGGCAGCACCACCGACGCCGACGTCAACTGGTCGCACAGCAGGCCCGCGTGCCGGGATTGGGCGCCCAGCCCGCCGCCCAGGGCGTGGCCCGCGGCGCCGACCGACGGGCACGTGCCGGTCGGGATGCCCCGGCCGGCCGCGGCCAGCGCCTGGTGCATCGCGTACAGGCTCGTCGCCGGCGTCACCGTGACCTGGCCGGTGGCCGCGTCGTAGTTGACTTCCCCCGGCAGCTGGCGCAGGTCGAAAACCATGGCCCCGTTGGCCGTGGACGCGCCGATGTAGGAGTGGCCGCCGCTGCGCGGGGCGACCTTGAGGTTGTTGGCGGCGGCGAACGCCATCGCCTTCTGCACGTCGGCCGCCGACGTCGGGGTGACGATCGCCGCCGGCGTGGAGCCGTTGTAGTTGGTGTTGAAAACCTGCTTGGCCGAGCCGAATTGGGGACTGCCCGGCAACAGCACCTTGCCGCCGAGGGCGGTGGACAGGCCGTCCCAGCCGGACGCGGCCGGAGCGGCGGAGGCCCGGACCGAGCCGAGGTGGCCCGATCCAAACACTGCGCCGGCGGCCAACGCGCCGGCGGCGCCCCGCAGAAACGTCTGGCGGGAGATCTCACGCGCCAACGTCGGGCTCCCGCGATTGCGTCATGCCCGCATTCTCGATGAGGAGAACCGCGGCGCGGCATGACGTGTCGGGGCGACGACCGAAACGTGCCCGAACCGTTACCCCGCCGAGCGCCTACCGCCCGCTGAGCGTCAGTGTCCCTTCGGTTTTGAGCACCCTGCTGGCGGTGATCCGCTCGGCCTTGCGGGCCTCCCGCTCGAGGTAGCGCTGCTTGGATTCGTCGAATTTGTCGCCGGCCACCTCGAGTTCCTTGATCAGCACGGCGAGGTCGTCGCGCATCCGGGCGGCCTCGCCGGTGAAGTCCTCGCGTTCGAAGATGCGCCACTTCTTCAGCACCGGCATGACGACCTCGTCGAGATGGATGCGCGGGTCGTAGACACCGCCGACCGCGATGATCACGGCCTTGCGCCGAAACTCCGGCACGGTGAATCCGGGCATCTTGAAGTTGCGCAGGATACGGTGCACCGATCTCATCGCCTGGTTGGGCGCGATGTCCAGGCCCGCCGCGCTGACGTCGCGATAGAAGATCATGTGCAGGTTCTCGTCGTGCGACACCCGCGCCATCAACTGTTCGGCGATGGTGTCGTCGGCGGCCTTGCCGGTGTTGCGGTGCGCGACGCGGGTGGCCAATTCTTGGAACGACACGTACATGACCGAGTCGAAGAGGCTGTCGGCGAACATGTCACCCTGTTGGTTCTGACCCGGGCTGAACCCGCGTGTCATTTGCTCCATCCGCAGCTTCTCCAGCTCGACCGGGTCGACCGCGCGGGTGACCACCAAATAGTCGCGCAGCGCCGTGCTGTGCCGGTTCTCCTCGGCGGTCCACCGATTCACCCACTGGCCCCACGGGCCGTCCATGCTGAAGTTCATCGCGATCTCGCGGTGATACGACGGCAAGTTGTCCTCGGTCAGCAGGTTTTGCACCATCGCGACCTGTGCGACGTCGGAAAGCCGGCTCTGGCCGGGCTCCCAGTCCTGACCGTCCAGGGCGTAGAAATTCTTGCCGTCCGACCACGGAACGTAGTCGTGCGGGCTCCACTCCTTGAACAGCGACAGGTGGCGGTTGAGCAGCTGCTCGACCACGGGCTCGAGCTCCTGCAGTAGCTGCAGGTTGGTCAAGCTGTCGGACACGGGACCCTCCCAGTTATGTGTGTCTATCAGTACCTGTGTCATGCAGTTACACAAAGATCACACGTCGGGAGCCGGTCGACTAGGGCCAAAAGTCCTTACGGGCCGAGCGGCGGGGGCTCCTCCGCGCCGAGATCGACGAAAGCCGACGCCGGAAGCGCTAGGGGCGGGCAATCAGGTACGGCGCGAGCGTCGACAGCTTTTCGCAGGTCTCCTCGAATTCGCGCTCGGGCTCGGACTCCTCGATGATTCCGGCACCGGCCCGCAGCCACGTCGTGCCCTCGCATTCGTACGCAGCCCGCAGCGTGAGCGCCGCGTCCAGGCCGCCGTCGGCCGAAAACATCACCACGGCACCGGAATACAGCCCGCGCGGGCCTTCGTCGAGGCGCAGGATGGCCTCGACGGCGGCCGCTTTCGGGATACCCGAGGCCGTGACCGCCGGAAAGAGCGCCTCCAGCGCGTCCATCCGGTCGCTCGACGGGCCCAGCCGCGCGCTGACCGTGGAACCCAGGTGCTGCACGCTCCCCCGCTCCCGCACCGTCATGAAGTCGCTGACCACCGCGGTTCCCGGTTCGGCGATCTCGGTCATCTCCCGCAACGAGCTGCGCACCGAAATAGCGTGCTCGACAATCTCTTTGGAGTTGGATTCCAGGTCCTCGCGAGCCTGGCGATCATGCGCCGCACCGCGGCCGAGCGCGCGCGTGCCGGCCAGCGGCTCGGTCACCACGGCGCCATCGCGGTGCACGGCCGCCACGAGTTCGGGGCTGTAGCCGACGGCGCGGATCCCGCCGAGCCGCAACAAAAACGACCGCACCGGGGTGTTGTGCCGCCGGCCCAGCCGGTAGGTGTTCGGGAAGTCAAGCGGGAAAGGGACTTCGACGCAACGCGACAGGATCACCTTGTGGTAGCCCCCCGCCGCGATCTCGCGGACGGCCGCCGCCACCCGGTCGCGGTAGCCGGACGGGTCGGCGCTCACGTCGACCGCGCGGGCGTCGGGCAGGTCGCGCACGCCGTCGCCAACCACGCCGTGCACCGCCTCACTGAGGCCGGCGTCGCCGCCGTAGCAGCGAACCGCCTCCGGGGTCACCACGATGCGGGTGCGCGGCCAAAACACCCGCGCCAAAGGTGTGCGCGGCGCCAGGCGATGCCGCAGCCCGTAGCGGTGGACGCCGAATTCGAAGGTGACCCAGCCGAAAAGCTGGTCGGTTTCGAGCAGGAGCCGGTCGATGGCTTCGCCCAGGACCGGGCCGGGCCGCCCGGACCACCGTTGCCGCTGCGTGACGCCGTCGCGGATCACCCGCAGCTCGTCACTGTCCAGCTCGACCATCGCCCGCACGCCGCCGGCCAGCACCCATTGGCCGTCGTGTTCGTAGAGCAGGTACTCCTCGCCGAGCCGCTCCGGCAGCGCGCGAGCCAGCTCGGCGGCCAAGTCGGCCGGGTGGACGTCGGGGGGCAACGGAATCGTCGGTGACGTGGAGCCTGCGGAACTCGTTTCGACGCTGACCTCGGTCACGGTTAGTAAATGTAGCCTAACCTATCTAACAACGCGCAACCCCTCCCCCGGCCGCCGCGGAGACCGGCGCCGCCACGCCCGCGGCGATGCTTACAGGGAATCACCAGAAAAGTCACAGTGGATTCACGTCGAACTCGCCATACACCGTCCGACCAGCGGCGCGGTGACCAGAGGCTTTGGGAAAATCCGCTCTTTCGATACGGCTGTGTAAAACGGGGCCTTTTCGCGCTGTGTCCGAGTGGCGGACCCCTACCGGCGGGGCTAAATTTTGCACCGGTTTCGGGATGTCGCGGTTGCCCCGGTTGTGCACGGTGCTTCCCCCAATCACTGCTTCAAAAAGAGAGGCACCACCACAATGCTGCAAGAGTTCTGGCACAACTTCACCCACAACCTGTTCAAGCCGCTCCTGCTGTTCTTCTACTTCGGCTTCCTCATCCCGATCCTGAAGGTGCGCTTCGAGTTTCCGTACGTGATCTATCAGGGCCTGACGATGTACCTGCTGCTGGCCATCGGCTGGCACGGCGGCGAAGAACTCGCCAACGTCAGCGCCTCGAGCATCGGGGTCATCATCGGATTCATGGTGGTGGGCTTCCTGCTCAACTTCCTCATCGGGGCGATCGCCTACGTACTCATGGGTTGGCTGACGTCCCTGCGAAAGGTCGACCGCGCCACGGTCGCCGGTTACTACGGATCGGACTCGGCGGGAACGTTCGCGACCTGCCTGGCCGTGCTGGCCGCCGTCGGCATCGCGTTCAACCCCTACATGCCGGTGATGCTGGCCGTCATGGAGGTGCCCGGCTGCCTGGTGGCGCTGTACTTCGTCGCGCTGCTGCGGCACCGGAACATGGACGCCGCCGGGAACATGCCCGACGAGCCCGGCTACACCCCGCCGGTGAAAGTGGGCGTGGGGCCCGGCACCGCGGCCAAGCCCCCGCACGGCCAGAGCCTCGCGGCCGAGCACGACCGGGGAGTCGAGACGGAGCTCGAACTCTCGATGGAAAAGCTGGACCACCCCGACTGGGAGCCCGACCAGAACCCCCCGCCCGCGAAGGGCAAGCGGGGCGTACCCCTCTTCTCTCGTGAGCTCCTGCAGGAAGTGTTCCTCAACCCCGGCCTCGTCCTGCTGTTCGGCGGCATCGCCATCGGGCTCATCAGTGGCCTGCAGGGGCAGAAGGTCGTTGCCGACGACGACAAGTTCTTCGTGTTGGCGTTCCAGGGCGTGCTGTGCCTCTTCCTGCTCGAGATGGGCATGACGGCGTCCCGCAAGCTGCGGGATCTGCGGTCGGCTGGACCGGGTTTCATCTTCTTCGGCCTGCTCGCGCCGAATATCTTTGCGCCGCTGGGCATCATCGTCGCGCACCTGTACGCGGCCGCGACCAACGCCGATTTCAAGCCGGGGACCTACGTGCTGTTCGCGGTTTTGTGCGGTGCCGCTTCCTACATCGCCGTCCCGGCGGTCCAGCGCCTGGCCATCCCCGAGGCGAGCCCGACCCTGCCGCTGGCGGCATCGCTTGGCCTGACGTTCTCCTACAACGTCACCATCGGAATCCCGCTGTATATCGAGATCAACCGCCTGGTCTCACACTGGTTCTAGCGACGATCGGCTGCGTCGCCGCTATTCGCGGGAAATCGGTGCTCGGAACGTGAAAACGAGCGTTGTTAATTGTTCGTAAAGAGGGCGTCACCAAGTTGACTCGCGTCGCGTGAGTCCTCATGGTTCTAATGATGTTCTCGCACGCCGCGCTTCCCTTTTCCCCGCCCGCTTCGCTGGCCTAGCTCGCCAGGAGGCGCGATGCTGTACGAGTTCTGGCAGAACTTCACCCAGAACCTCTTCAAGCCGCTGTTGTTGTTCTTCTATTTCGGTTTTCTGATTCCGATCCTGAAGGTGCGCTTCGAGTTCCCGTATGCGATCTATCAGGGGCTCACCATGTACCTCTTGGTGGCCATCGGCTGGCAGGGCGGCGAAGAGCTGGCCAAGGTCAAGCCGGCCGACATCGACAACATCGCCGGCTTCGTGGCGGTGGGCTTCGCGTTGAACCTCGTGGTCGGTGCGCTGACCTATTTCCTGTTGCGGTACCTCACAAGGTTGCGGCGCGTCGACCGTGCGACGGTCTCCGGCTACTACGCGTCGGATTCGGCGGGCACCTTCGCCACCTGTGTGGCCTTCCTGACCAGCGTCGGCATCGCCTTCGACGCCTACATGCCGGTGATGCTGGCCTTCATGGAGATTCCCGGCTGCCTGGTGGCGCTGTACCTCGTGGCGCGGTTGCGGCACCGGGGGATGGACGACGCGGGGTTCATGCCGGACGAGCCCGGCTATCGGGCTCCCGCCATGGTCGGGCCGGGCGCGGCCACCCGGCGCGCCGGGGCGGACAGCGTCGACGAGGACTCCGATCGCGGGATCGAGGAGGAGCTGGAGTTCTCGCTGGAGAAGCGGGAGCATCCCGAGTGGTATGAGGCGGCGCCGTTGCGCAGCAAGGCGCCCCTGTTCTCCCGCGAGATATTGCAGGAGGTCTTCCTCAATCCCGGCATCATCCTCCTCGTCGGCGGAATAGCGATCGGCTTCATCAGTGCCCTGCAAGGCCAGAAGGTC
>NZ_LZIS01000157.1 GCF_001667015.1 Mycobacterium sp. E3198
CTGCTGGGCAGCGAGATGAACTACGTCGTCCAGGTCGTCAGCCCCGAGGACGAGGACCGCGAGCTGCTGGAATCCGACGCCCGGCCAGGCCCCGCAACCGGGCATGCCGGGTCCGCGTCCCGGCCCGATGCCGAAGCCGGGGGTCCGCACCCCGCGCGTCGGCAACAACCCGTTCTCGTCGGCGCAGCCCGTCGACCGGCCCATCCCGCGTCCGCCGGCGCCCCGCCCCGGGGCGCCACGGCCCGGTGGGCCGCGCCCGGGCGCTTCGCCCGGCACGACGGCCGCCACCCCGCCGGCGGCGGGCTTGGCGGGCGCGGGCGCGGAGGGTGCCGCTTCGCCGTTCCCGGCGGGCTTGCTGATCGCCTTGTCGAGGGCTTTGTCCAGCGACTTGTCCGGACCCTTGGCGGCCTTGGCGGGCGCCGGCTTGCCGCCCCCGAAGGACTCGCGCAGCCGGCGAGCGACCGGCGCCTCTACCGTCGACGATGCGGATTTGACGAATTCGCCCTGTTCATTCAGCCGGGCGAGGACTTCCTTGCTGGTGACACCGAGTTCCTTAGCCAACTCGTGTACGCGGGCCTTACCTGCCACTACATCTCCTGTCTATGAGGCGACAGCAGTGGGCCGCGCCTCGGGTTTAGCTATGACGCATTGTCATCGGGACTTCACGGTGTGCTCATGTTCTTTGCTGCCTCTTCTGTTGCCGGGCGAGTCGTGCACTCAACGTGCTCGACCACCGCGGATGTGTCCAGTGGACCGGTGATGCGCAACGCTTTGGTGAAAGCCCGCCGCCGAATCGCCTGTTGCACGCACTGTGGCACGGGATGCAGCCATGCACCCCGCCCCGGCAGGCTACTCCTGTCGTCAACGATCGCGGCGTATTCGCCGTTCCCCGTCGACACAGCCACCACTCGAAGCAGTTCGGCGGCCAGCTCTCGCTTTCGGCACCCCACACACGTCCGCACCGGACCATCAGTGCTTCTGTGCGCCAAGACCGAAGGCTCGCGCTGGATCACGAGCTAGTCTAGCGTCCCTTGGCCGGAGGTCAGAACCGCCCGAAGCCGCGCCTAGCGGTCGTGCGCCACCGGGTGGGCGGCGCCGTGTTCGGCCTGGCTCTCGGCGTGCCCCGGGGAATCCCCGCGGATGTCGATGCGCCACCCGGTGAGCCGCGCGGCAAGCCGGGCGTTCTGGCCCTCCTTGCCGATGGCCAGCGACAGCTGAAAGTCGGGTACCACCACGCGGGCCGCCCGGCCGGTCTGGTCGATGACCGACACGGAGACCACCTTGGCCGGCGACAGCGCGTTGGCGACGAAGCGGGCCGGGTCCTCGTCGTAGTCGATGATGTCGATCTTCTCCCCGGACAGCTCGCTCATCACGTTGCGGACCCGCTGTCCCATCGGGCCGATGCAGGCGCCCTTGGCGTTCAGCCCGGGAACGTTCGAGCGCACCGCGATCTTGGAGCGGTGGCCGGCCTCGCGGGCCACCGCCACGATCTCCACCGATCCGTCGGCGATCTCGGGGACTTCCAGCGAGAACAGCTTGCGCACCAGGTTGGGGTGGGTGCGCGACAGCGTGATCAGCGGCTCGCGGGCCCCGCGCGTCACGCCGACGACGTAGCAGCGGATCCGGTTGCCGTGCTCGTAGCTTTCGCCGGGGACCTGCTCGGCGGCCGGGATGACGCCCTCGGACGCCTTGGTCTCGGTGCCCATCCGCACCACGACCAGCCCGCGGGCGTTGGCGCGGCTGTCGCGCTGGATGACGCCCGCGACGATCTCGCCCTCCCGGGTGGAGAACTCGCCGTAGGTCCGCTCGTTCTCGGCGTCCCGGAATCGCTGCAGCATGACCTGGCGCGCGGTCGTGGCGGCGATGCGCCCGAAACCCTCGGGGGTGTCATCCCACTCGCTGATGACGTTGCCGTCCTCGTCGGTCTCGCAGGCGATCACGCGCACGACGCCGGTCTTGCGGTCGATCTCGATGCGCGCGTCCATCTGGTGGCCCTGGGTGTGCCGGTACGCGGTCAGCAGCGCGGACTTGATGGTCTCGAGCAGCTCGTTGACCGAGATGCCCCGGTCCACCTCGATCGCGTGCAGCGCGCCCATGTCGATGTTCATGCTCCGGCCTCCGTTCCATCGGGCCGACCCCTGACCGCCCCAGCCAGCTCCAGCTCCGCGGGAGCCGGGGGCGAAAACTCAACTTGCACAACAGCTTTGACGATCTCGGCGAACGGGATGTCGCGCACGGTCCAGTCCCTGCCCGCGCGGAGGACCAGGGCGACCGCGTCGTCGCGGGTCTCGCCGAGGCGGCCGGTCAGCCGCGATCCGTCCGACAACGCGAGCTCGACCTTGCGGCCGCGGGCGCGGCGGAAGTGCTTCGGGCTGGTCAGGGGGCGATCCACACCGGGCGAACTCACCTCGAGCACATAGCGCTCCGCGGTGTTGTCCAGGCCGTCCAGCAAAGCGGAGGCCGAACGCGACAGGGTGGCTACCGTGTCGAGGTCCAGGGGGTCGTCGCCGTCGGCGATCACGGTGATCCGGGGCGGCCGCGCCCGGGTGTCGATGACCACGTCTTCGATTTCGTAACCGGCGCGCGCGAACTCACCGTCGAGTAGCTCGATCACCTGCGTCTGCGAAGGTAGCCCGGTGGTCACGGCGAGCTCCTCATCTTGAGTTGTCCGGTCATTCCTCGGATGTCACCACCCGGGTGGCTTCGGGCGGCTTCCGGTCTTCAGTCAGCTATCCACGATACGCCAGGAATCGCCGATGACGCCGTGATCGCCGCAGGGCCGACGTCCCCGGACCTGCCCTGCGGCATGACCGGGCCCGCCGATGGCAGGATGTTGTCGTGCCTAGCGCAGTACCCGTCACCAACAGGCGGGGCGTGCTCGCCGGTGCCGCGGCCCTTGCTGCGTTCGGGGTGGTCGCAGCCGCCTGCGGCGAGTCCCCGCCCAAGCCGCCCGCCGTCGAGAACCTGCTGGGGCCGCTGGACCAGGCCCGCAAGGACAGCGCGCTCGCCGGTGCCGCCGCCGCGGCCGTCGGCGTCGCGCCTCAGATCGCGGCCGCGCTGACCGTGGTCGCCTCCCAACGCGCCGCGCATGCCCGCGCCCTGTCCACGGAGATCGCGCGGGCCGCCGGCAAGCTCACGTCCTCCTCGAGCGAGACGACCCCGCCGAGCACCGGCTCCAGTCAGGCCGAGCCGGGCCCGCCACCGCCCCCGCCGCCGGTGTCCGACGTGATCGACTCGCTGCGCGCGTCGGCCGAGAGCGCCGGGCGCCTGGTGACCACCGAGTCGGGCTACCGGTCGGGGCTGCTGGCGTCGATCGCCGCGTCGTGCACGGCCTCCTACCAGGTGGCGCTGGTGCCCGGGGGCCCGTCGATATGACGGTCGCCTCGATATGACGTCCGGGAAAGACGCCGACAACGCCGCGCTATGCGACGCGCTGGCCGTCGAACACTCGACGATCTACGGCTACGGCATCGTGTCCGCGCTGACGCCCCCCAGCGTCAACGGCATGGTGGTGGAGGCCCTGCTCCAGCACCGGCAGCGCCGCGACGACACCATCGCGATGCTGGCGGCGCGCAAGGTCAACGCGCCGGTCGCCGCCCCCGGCTATCAGTTGCCGATGGTGGTGGGCAGCGCGGCGGACGCGGCGCGGCTGGCGGCGCGGATGGAGAACGACGGCGCGACGGCGTGGCGCGCCGTCATCGAGCACGCCGAGACCGCCGATGACCGGGCGTTCGCCTCGACGGCCCTGACCCAGAGCGCGGTGATGGCCGCACGGTGGAACCGGGTGCTGGGCGCCTGGCCCATCACGACGGGCTTCCCGGGCGGCAACGAGTAGCGCTCTAGCCGTTGACCGCCGCCGCGAGGTCCGTGGCCAGCGACGCCCCGGCGGAGAGCTCGCGGGTCTGCCCGCCGAAGCGGTCGCGCAGTTCGACCACGCCGTCGGCCCAGCCGCGCCCCACGACGACGATCCACGGGACGCCCAGCAGCTCGGCGTCCTTGAACTTCACCCCGGGCGAGGCCTGCCGGTCGTCGAGCAGCACCTCGACGCCCAACCGGTCCAGGTCGGCGGCCAGCGCGGTCGCCCCGGCGCGGGCCTCGGCGTCCTTGTTGGCGATCACCAGGTGCACTTCGAACGGCGCGACGGCCGAGGGCCAGCGCAGGCCGAGCTCGTCATGGTGCTGCTCGGCGATGACGGCCACCATCCGCGACACCCCGAGCCCGTAGGAGCCCATGGTCAGCCGCACCGGCTTGCCGTCCTCGCCGAGGACGTCGACGGTGAAGGCGTCGGTGTACTTTCGGCCGAGTGAGAAGATGTGGCCGATCTCGATGCCGCGGGCCGACACCAGCGGGCCGGCGCCGTCCGGGGAGGGGTCGCCGTCGCGCACCTCGGCGGCCTCGATGGTGCCGTCGGCCGTGAAATCCCGGCCGGCAACCAGCCCGACGACGTGCCGGCCGGGCTCGTCGGCCCCGGTGATCCAGCTGGTGCCGTCGACCACCCGAGGGTCGACGAGGTAGCGGACACCGTTCTCGCGCAAGGCTTTCGGACCGATATAACCCTTCACCAGGAACGGATGCCTGGCGAAGTCGGCGTCATCGAGCAGCGCGTAGTCGGCCGGCTCCAGCGCCGCACCCAGCCTCTTGTCGTCGACCTCGCGGTCGCCGGGCACCCCGATGGCCAGCAGCTCCCACTCCCCGCCGGGCCGGCGGACCTTGAGCAGGACGTTCTTCAGCGTGTCGGCCGCGGTGACGGTGCGGCCAAGACCAGCCCCGTCGGCCGTGTTCGCCCATTCCACCAGGGTGGCGATCGTCGGGGTGTCGCCGGTGTCGTGGACCACCGCCTCGGGCTGCCCGTCGATGGGCAGCGCCTCCGGGCGCGCGGTGATGACCGCCTCGACGTTGGCCGCGTACCCGGACTCCAGGCAGCGCACGAAGGTGTCCTCGCCCACCTCGCTTTCGGCCAGGAATTCCTCGGACGCGCTGCCGCCCATCGCGCCCGACACCGCGGACACGATGACGTAGCGCACTCGCAGCCGGGAGAAGATGCGCTGATAGGCCTCCCGGTGCGCGTGATAGGCGGCCTTGAGCCCGGCGTCGTCGATGTCGAACGAGTAGGAGTCCTTCATCAGGAACTCCCGGACGCGCAGGATGCCGGCCCGCGGCCGCGCCTCGTCGCGGTACTTGTTCTGGATTTGGAACAGCAGCAGCGGAAAGTCCTTGTACGAGCTGTATTCGCCCTTGACGGTCAGCGCGAAGAGCTCCTCGTGGGTGGGGCCCAGCAGGTAGTCGCTGCCGCGGCGGTCCTGCAGCCGAAACACCCCGTCGCCGTACTCGGTCCACCGGTTGGTGGCTTCGTAGGGGGCGCGCGGCAGCAGGGCCGGGAACAGGATCTCCTGCCCACCGATCGCGGTCATCTCGTCGCGCACGATCCGCTCGATCTTGCGCAGCACCCGCAAGCCCAGGGGCAGCCAGCTGTACAGCCCGGGTGCGATGGGCCGGACGTACCCGGCCCGAATGAGCAGTTTGTGGCTGGGCACTTCGGCGTCGGCGGGGTCGTCGCGCAGGGTGCGCAGGAACAGCTCGGACATCCGGGTGATCACAGCGGGCCAGCCTAATGGCGGGCGGTCGCCGGCCGAAAATCGCTGGGTATTACCGGCCGGGAGCTACAGCTCGCCGGCGTCGATCGCGTCTTTGACCTCTTGCGCGTGGGCCACCTGCTCGGGGGTGTAGCCGATCAGCAGCGCCGCGGCACCGACGATGACGGCCACGCCGGCCACCCACAGCAGGCCGTAGGTGTAGCCGTGGTCCAGCGCGCGCAGTTGCGCGTCGTTCATGAACTTCACCGGGCCGGTGGTGCCGCCCAGGTACAGCGTGCGCGACGTGATCACGGCCTGGATGACGGCCAGCACCAGCGGCCCGCCCAGGCTCTGCAGCATCAGCGCGATGGCCGACACCGGGCCGATCTGGTCGAAACCGACACCTGCGATCGCCGACAGGGTCAATGGCACCACGCAGATGCCGATCCCGATCCCGCCGACGACGATCGGCGCCACCAGGTTCGGGAAGTAGGGCACGCCGCGGTGCATCAAAAACGAGCCGTAGATCATCGCCCAGAACAGCAGCAGCCCGCCGCCGATGGTCAGCACCCGCGGCGAGAACCGCGACACCAGCTGGGACGACACGCCCAGGCCGATCCCCATCGCGATGACGAACGGGATGAAGCCGACCCCGGCGCGCAGCGCGCTGTAGCCGAGGATGTCCTGCACGTACAGGCCGATGCACACGGTCAGGCTGAACATCAGCCCGCCGGCCAAAAAGATCGCGGCGAACGTCACCAGCCGGTTGCGGTCGCGGAACAGGCCGAACGGGACCACGGGGTTCTCGGCGGTGCGCTCGACGATGACGAAGGCCAGCGCGGCGGCCATCGCCACCGCGGCCGAGCCGATGGTGGTGAGCGAGATCCAGCCCTTTTCCGGGCCCATCGAGAAGGCGAACACCGCGGCGGTGCAGGCCAGCGTGGCCAGCAGGGCGCCGGTGGCGTCGAGCTTCATCCGCTCCCTGTTGGTTTCCCGCAGGGCGGTGCGGGCCAGGTAGATCATCACCAGCCCGATCGGCACGTTGACCAAAAACGCCAGCCGCCAAGAGAATTCGGTCAGCGCCCCGCCGACCACCAGGCCCATCACCGAGCCGACGGCGGTCATCGCGGCGAACACCGCCGTCGCGGCGTTGCGCGCCGGCCCCTTCGGGAAGGTGGTCGCCACCAACGCCAGGCCGGTGGGCGACGCGATGGCCGACCCGATGCCCTGCAGCAGCCGGGCGATGACCATGGTCGCCTCGTCCCAGGCGACCGCGCACAGCACGGAGGAGATGGTGAACAGCGCGACGCCGACGATGAACGTGCGCTTGCGCCCGATGGTGTCGCCGAGGCGCCCGCCGAGCAGCATCAGCCCGCCAAAGGTCAGCACGTACGCGGTGATGACCCAGCTCCGGCCGGCGTCGGACAGGCTCAAGTCGTTCTGGATCCTAGGAAGCGCGACGATCGCGACCGTGCTGTCCATGGTCGCCAGCAACTGCATGCCACCGATCGCGATCACGGCCGCGATGAAGCGCCAGGACGGCAGCCACGCGGGGTAATACCTGCTGATCCGTGAGGAGGCGGCCTCCGCCGGCGGCGTTGCGCGCACCGGGGCCGGACGATCGGGGCGTACGGATGCCAAGTTCTGGACCGCGCGCTCTGAGTCGTTGAGAGCCGTCATAATGGGTTACCTTACAGTAATCTTAAGATCCTTTTAAACGCCGAACGCCGCGACGGCCCCGATCACGATGATCGCGGGAGGTCGAATCCCCTCCGCGCGAACCTTCTCCGGCGTGTCGGCGAGGGTGGCCCGCAACGTGTGCTGAGCTGCCGTTGTTCCGTGCTGGACGACCAGGACCGGCGTATTCGCAGGTCGGCCGCCATCCAACAGCACGTCGACGAAAAGCTCGATGCGTTCGACCGCCATCAGCAAAACGATGGTCCCCCTCATCGCGGCCAGCGCATCCCAATTTACTAACGATTCGGGGTGGCCCGGCGCCACATGCCCGCTGACCACCACGAATTCGTGATTTATCGCCCGATGCGTGACCGGGACGCCCGCCAGAGCGGGCACGCCTATGGCACTTGTCACACCCGGCACCACCGTCACCGGGATGCCGGCCTCGGCGCACGCCAGCACCTCCTCATAGCCGCGCGCAAACACGAAGGGGTCGCCGCCCTTGAGGCGCACCACGAAGCTCCCGGACCGGGCCCGCTCGATCATGATGTCGTTGATCGCGTCCTGGGCCATGGCCCGCCCGTACGGAATCTTGGCCGCGTCGATGACCTCCACGTGCGGGGGCAGCTCGGCGAGCAGCTCGGGCGGCGCGAGCCGGTCGGCGACCACGACGTCGGCCTGGGCGAGCAGGCGGCGGCCGCGCACGGTGATCAGCTCGGGGTCACCGGGGCCGCCGCCGACCAGCGCCACCCCGCCGCGCACCACGTCGGAGCTCTCGGCCGTGATGACACCTTGCTGCAACGCCTCGCGGATGGCCGAGCGGATCGCCGCGGACCGCCGGTGCTCGCCCCCGGCCAGCACCCCCACCGACAGGCCGGCGTAGCTGAAAGTCGCCGGGGTCACCGCGGTTCCCTCGACGGCGATGTCGGCCCGGACGCAAAAGGTCTGGCGGCGTTCGGCCTCGGCGACGACGGCCGCGTTCACTTGCGCGTCGTCGGTGGCGGCGATGGCATACCAGGCCCCGTCCAGGTCGCCGTCGCGGTATTCGCGCACGGACAGGGTGATTCCCTCCATCGCCTCGACGGCCGGGGTGGCGGACCGGGAGATGACGTGCACGTCCGCGCCGCTGGCGATCAGCAGCGGCAATCGGCGCTGAGCGACGGTCCCCCCGCCGACCACGACGACCTTCTTGCCGGCCAGCCGCAATCCGGCCAGGTAGGCGTTCTCGGTCACCGGGCAAGCCTAGTGGCGATCGCCAGCGCGGCGGAGCCGGCGCTGGGGGCACCCCCGCGAAGCTGGGGGACGGGTCGACACCGTTGTCCTAGTTGTTGGCCCGTGAGCGCCCTCGCGCCGTCGCGGCGTGGGCGACGAAGCGCGCCACCGCCCCCGGCGTCGCGGCCGGGTGGGTGTGCAGGTACGACGCGTGGACGCCGGCGTGCACGGCGCCGTCCCGAACGGGATTCACGTCACCGCCCCGATACACCCACGCCGGCGGGTAGGTCTCGGCGAAAGCGACCGCGGTGCGGTGGAATTCGTGCCCGACCACGCGCTGGCCAGTCGCGTAGAGCGGCGAATCGGCCACCGCGACGGCGTCGCGATAGGCCAGCGTGAGGTGCGGGGTGAACCACGCCGCGCCGGCGAGCACCCCGCACATCGGGTGGCCGTCGAGTTCGGAGGCCAGGTAGATCAGCCCGGCGCATTCGGCGTGCACGGGCGCGCCGGCGGCGGCCAGTTCGCTGATCTGTGTCCGCACAACGTGATTGGCGGAGAGCTCCGCCGTGAACTGTTCGGGGAAGCCGCCGGGCAGCAGCACGGCGTCGGTGCCGTCGGGCAGCGCGTCGGCGAGCGGGTCGAACTCGGCCACGTCGGCGCCGGCGGCTCGCAGCAGTTCCGCGTGCTCGGCGTAGCCGAAGCTGAAGGCCTTGCCGCCGGCCATGGCGACGGTGACGCGCGCGCCCGACGCCCCGCCCACCGCCGCGGCGGGGTCCCACGGCCGGTCGGCGGTCCCGCACCGGGCGGCCGCCACCACGGCGGGCAGGTCGACGTGGCGCGCGACGAGCGCGGTCATCGCCTCGACCGCGTCCCGGGCGCGCCGCCCGTGCTCCACGGCCGTGATGAGCCCGAGATACCTTGTCGGCAGCTCCAATTCGGCGGTGCGGGGGATGGCGCCCAGCACCGGGACGCCGGCCTGTTCGCAGGCCTGCCGCAGCACCCGCTCGTGCCGGGCCGACCCGACCCGGTTCAGAACGACGCCGCACACCCGGGTCGCGGCGTCGAACGTCGAAAAGCCGTGCAGCAGCGCGGCAATGCTGTGGCTCTGGCCGCGCGCGTCGACCACCAGGATCACCGGGGCGCCCAGCAGGCCGGCGACGTGCGCGGTGGAACCGGTCGCGGGGGCGGTCGATCCGATCCGCCCGTCGAACAGCCCCATCACGCCCTCGATCACGGCGATGTCCGCGCCGCCGGTGCCGTGGGCATAGAGCGGGCCGATGAGCCCCTCCCCCACCAACACCGGGTCGAGGTTTCGGCCGGGCCGCCCGGCGGCCAGGCCGTGGTAGCCGGGGTCGATGAAGTCGGGGCCGACCTTGAACGGCGCGACGCGGTGGCCCGCCGCGCGCAGCGCGCCGATCAATCCCGTTGCGACGGTGGTCTTTCCGCTGCCCGACGCGGGTGCGGCGATGACGACCGCGGGAACGCCGGTCACGGCCCCACCCATCCCCGCGAGCGTGCGTGTCTGCACGGCGACACGCCGCGTAGCGTGTCATTCTGCGCACCCTCGCGGGGGGAGGCGGGGACGCTCACCACTCGATGCCCTTCTGTCCCTTGCGTCCGGCGTCCATCGGGTGCTTGATCTTGGTCATCTCGGTGACCAGGTCGGCGGCCCCGACCAGCCGCGGCGGGGCGTCGCGCCCGGTGATCACCACGTGCTGCTGGCCGGGCCGGGCCAGCAGCGCGTCCACCACCTCGTCGACGTCGACCCAGCCCCACTTCAGCGGGTAGGTGAACTCGTCCAGCACGTAGAAGTCGTGGCGCTGCGCGGCCAGCCGGCGCGCGATCTCGGCCCAGCCGTCGGCCGCCGCCGCGGCGTGATCGACGTCGCTGCCGGCCTTGCGGCTCCACGACCAGCCCGCACCCATCTTGTGCCACTCGACCTCTCCGCCGATCCCGTCCCGGTCGTGCAGATCGCCGAGCCGGGCGAACACCGCCTCCTCGCCCACCTTCCACTTCGCGCTCTTGACGAACTGGAAGACGGCCACCCGCAGGCCGGCGTTCCACGCCCGCAACGCCATTCCGAACGCCGCCGTCGACTTGCCCTTGCCCGGGCCCGTGTGCACCGCCAGCACGGGCGTGTTGCGCCGCGCGCGGGTGGTCAGGCCGTCATCGGGCACTTCGAGCGGTTGTCCTTGCGGCATCGATGCTTACCTCAGGCCACGCTGCGCACAGCTTGCGTCAAGTGGTCGGCGCGCAACTGCTCCAGCCGCACCGCCGGGGCGCCGAGCTCGTCGGCGAGCCGGCGCGCCAAACCCAGCCGCACATACGACGTCTCGCAGTCGACGACCACCGCGGCGGCCCCCTCGGCGAGCAGGCGCGCGGCCGCGATCCGGGTGCGCCCCAACGGGTCCGGCCCGGCGGTGGCCCGGCCGTCGGTGAGGACCACGACCAGGGGTCGGCGCGCGCGGTCGCGGGCCCTTTCCCGGACGATCAGCTCGCGCGCGGCCAGCAGGCCCTCCGCCAGCGGGGTCTTGCCGCCGGTGTCGAAGCGGGCCAATCGCCGCCCGGCGATGTGCGCCGACGACGTCGGCGGGAGCAGCAGCCGCGCGCCGTGGCCGCGGAACGTGATGACCGCGACCTTGTCGCGGCGCTGATAGGCGTCGCGCAGCAGCGACAGGGTGGCGCCGTTCACCGCGGCCATGCGGTCCCGCGCGGCCATCGAGCCCGACGCGTCGACGACGAAGATCACCAGATTGCCTTCGCGCCCTTCGCGGATGGCCCGGCGCACGTCCCCCGGCTCCGGCCGCAACGGCCCGGCCCCGGCGCGCTCGGCGGCCGACAGCAGCGTAGCGAACAGGTGCAGCCCGTGCGCGCCGACGCTCGTGTCGCCCGCGTCGGCGGCCGCCACCACGCTGCCGGAGGCGTTGCGGGCCCGCGACCGCCGGCCCGGCGCGCCCTCACCGATCCCGGGCACGGTCAGCGCCCGGGTGCGGAACGTGGCGGACGGCGGCGCGCTGGGCTTCGTCGACGATCGCAAGCGCGGCGAAGCCGGGCGCAGCGGGTCGTCGCCATCCGAGTGCGGCGGCTGTGGCCTCGACGCCGGCTGTGAATTGGTTTGCTGCTCAACCCCATCCGCGGCCTGTCCGCCGCCGGGCGGGTCGGGGTCGGGGTCGGGTGGCGGGTCGTCGCCGGCACCGGCCCGGGCCAGGGCCTCGTCCAGCTGCTCACGGTCGATGCCGGGGTCGTCGAACGGGTCGCGGCGGCGGCGGTGCGGCAACGCCAATTCGGCCGCCACCCTGATGTCCTGCTCCTCGACGAGCGTGGCGCCGCGCCACGCGGCGTGCGCGACGGCGGTGCGGGCCACCACCAAATCGGCCCGCATGCCGTCGACGTCGAACGCCGCGCACAGCGCCGCGATGCGGCGCAATTCGTTGTCGGGCAACGACACGTCGTCGACGAGGCCGCGGGCCGCGCCGATCCGGCGGGCCAGTTCGGCGTCGGCGTCGGCGTACCGCAGCGCGAACGCGTCGGGGTCGGCCTCGTAGGCCATGCGCTGCCGGACGACCTGCATCCGGACGTCGACGTCGCGCGACGCGTGCACGTCGACGGTCAGGCCGAACCGGTCCAGCAGCTGCGGGCGCAGCTCGCCCTCTTCGGGATTCATCGTGCCGATCAACACGAACCGCGACTCGTGCGAATGCGAGATGCCGTCGCGCTCGATGTGGACGCGGCCCATCGCCGCCGCGTCGAGCAGCACGTCGACCAGGTGATCGTGCAGCAGGTTGACCTCGTCGACGTAGAGGACCCCGCCGTGCGCGCGCGCCAGCAGCCCCGGGGAGAACGCATGCTCGCCGTCGCGCAGCACCCGCTGCAGGTCCAGCGAGCCGATCACCCGGTCTTCGGTTGCGCCCAAGGGCATTTCGACCAGCGCGCCCTCCCCGGTGGCGGCCGACAGCAGCGCGGCCAGCCCGCGCACGGCCGTCGACTTGGCGGTGCCCTTCTCGCCCCGGATCAGCGCCCCGCCGATCTCGGGGCGCACGGCGCACAGCAGCAGGGCGAGCCGCAGCTGGTCCTGCCCGACGATCGCGCTGAACGGATACGGCCTCACGGCTGCTGCGCCAATCCGGAGCCCGGCCGCAGCATCGGCACATGGGGCACGCCGTCGTCGACGAAATCGTCGCCGTCGCGGACGAATCCGTGTTGGGCGTACATGTCCGCCAGGTACGTCTGCGCGTCGATGCGGCACGGGTAGTCGCCCACCTCGGCCAGCGCGGCGCGCAGCAGCCGGGTGGTGTGGCCCTGGCCGCGGGCGCTGCGCTTGGTGCACAGCCGGCCGATGCGGAAGGCCTTCTCGCCCCCGGCGTGCTCCTCCATCAGCCGCAGCGTACAGATCACCTCGCCGTCGGGCGTCTCCAGCCAGAAGTGCCGGGTTTCGGCGAGCAGGTCGCGACCGTCGAGCTCCGGGTAGGGGCAGGCCTGCTCGACGACGAACACCTCCACCCGCAGCTTGAGCAGCTCGTAAAGGGTTGGGACGTCCAGGTCTTTGGACCAGGCGCGGCGCAGCGATTCGCTCATGAGGCCTCCAGCGCCAGCGCCTTGGTGCCCCACGACCACACCTCGTCGAACAGCGCGGGCTCCCGGGACAGCTGCACCCCCAACGACGGCACCATCTCCTTGAGCGCGGGCAGCCACGAGTCGTAGCGGTCGGCGAAGCACCGCTGCAACACGTCGAGCATGGCCGGCACGGCGGTCGACGCCCCCGGGGAGCCGCCCAGCAGCCCGGCGATGCTGCCGTCGGCGGCGCTGAGCAGGGTGGTGTTGAAGTCGAGCGCCCCGCCTTTGCGCTTGTCGCGGCGGATCACCTGGACGCGTTGGCCGGCCACCGTCAGCTCCCAGTCGGAATCGACTGCGCTGGGCACGAATTCGCGCAGCATCCGCACGCGGTCGGGCTCGGAGAGGCGCAGTTGGCCGATCAGGTAGTTGAGCAGTGTCAGCTGGGTGATCCCGACACCGAGCATCGATACCAGGTTGTCCGGCCGGATCGAGCGGGGCAGGTCGGTGAAGTGCCCGTGCTTCAAGAACTTTGGCGACCAGCCGGCGTACGGCCCGAACACCAGCCACGACTTGCCGTTGACGAACCGAAGATCCAGGTGCAGCGCGCCGAGTGGCGGGGCGCCCGGCGCCGGCGCCCCGTACACCTTGGCGCGGTGCGCGGCGGTGAGAGCCGGGTGGTCGGCGCGCAGGAACCGGCCGCCGATCGGGAAGCCGGCGAAGCCCCTGACCTCGCCGATGCCCGACCGCTGCAACAGCGGCAACGCGTCCCCACCGGCGCCGACGAAGACGAACTTGGCGTGCAGGCGGCGCTTTTCGCGGGTGCGGCGGTTGCGGACCAGCAGCTCCCAGCGGCCGTCGGATTGGCGCGTCAGGCCGCGGACCTCGTGCCCGAACAGCGCGGTGGTGCCGCCGCGCACGCAGAAGGCGATGAGTTGGCGCGCCAGCGCACCGAAGTCGACGTCGGTGCCGTCGGCGGCCCAGTTGAGGGCGATCGGCTCGGAGAAGTCGCGCCCCGCGGCCATCAACGGCAGCCGGCGCGCGAACTCACCGGCGTCGTCGATCAGCTCCGTGCGCGCGAAGAGGGGGTTGTCGGCCAGCGCGCGCCGGCGCCGGCGCAGGTAGTCGACGCCCCGCGCGCCGCGCACGAAGCTGGCGTGCGGGATCGGGTTGACGAACCCGCGATCGGTCAGGATGCCGTTCTCGGCCGCGTAGGCCCAGAATTGGCGGGTCACCTGGAACTGCTCGTTGATGCGGACCGCCTTGGTGATGTCGATCGAGCCGTCGGGGTGCTGCGGGGTGTAATTCAGCTCGCACAGCGCCGAGTGGCCGGTGCCGGCGTTGTTCCAGGGGCTGCTGCTTTCGGCGGCGACGGCGTCCAGCCGCTCGACAAGGGTGATCGACCAGTCCGGCTCCAGCCGCCGCAGCAACGCACCCAGCGTCGCGCTCATGATGCCGGCGCCCACCAGCACGACATCGGTCGGTGCGGTTCTGGCCTGCCCTGACACCGTCCCAGGTTATCCCGACGCGATCCGGGCACTCGCGACGTGCGGCCCACCCGTCGCCAGCAAAACCTCTAAGCTGGCCTCGTGACTGGCTGGGTGCCCGACGTGCTGCCCGGCTACTGGCAGCGCACCATCCCGCTCGGCGCGGATCCCGCCGGCGAGGGCGACATCGTGGCCACCCTGATCCGGCGCGGTGAACCGACCGGCGCCGACCACCACGCGGTGCTGGCGGTGCACGGCTATACCGACTACTTCTTCAACACGGCGCTGGCCGATCACTTCGCGGACCGTGGCTTTGCCTTCTATGCGCTGGACCTCCAGAAGTGCGGCCGGTCCCGCCGCGACGGCCAGACCCCGCACTTCATCACCGACCTCGCCCACTACGACGCCGAACTCGAACACGCCCTGTCGGCCATCCGCGAGCAGGCCCCCGCCGGCCGGCCCGCCGAGGTCCTGGTGTACGGCCACTCCTCGGGCGGGCTGATCGTGTCGCTGTGGCTGGACCGCCTGCGCCGCCGGGATCCCGACGCCCATGCCGTCATCCGCGGCCTGGTGCTCAACAGCCCGTTTTTGGATCTGCACGGCCCGGCGCTGCTGCGGCTGTCGCTGACGTCGGCGCTGATCGCCGGCCTGTCCCGGGTGCGCTCCAAGGGGGTGGTCCGGGCCCCCACCGAGGGCGGCTACGGCACCACGCTGCACCGCGACTACCACGGCGAGTTCGACTACGACCTGCAGTGGAAGCCGGTCGGCGGCTTCCCCATCACGTTCGGCTGGCTGCACGCCATCCGCCGCGGCCACGCGCGGCTGCATCGGGGGCTCGAGGTCGGCGTGCCGAACCTGATCCTGCGGTCGGATCACAGCGTGGCCGAATCCGACGACGCCGACGCCATGCACCGCGGCGACGCGGTGCTCGACGTCACCCAGATCGCGCGGTGGGCCGGCTGCATCGGCAACCGCACCACCGTCGTCCCGGTGGCCGACGCCAAACACGACGTGTTCTTGTCGTTGCCGGAGCCGCGCGAGGTTGCTTATCGCCGGCTGGACCTGTGGCTGAACGACTACCTCGGCATCGCGGAGGGGGTAAGCGGCTGAGCATGGAAACCTACGACATCGCCATCATCGGAACCGGTTCCGGCAACACCATTCTCGACGAACGCTACGCGGGCAAGCGGGTGGCCATCTGCGAGCACGGCACGTTCGGCGGCACCTGCCTCAACGTCGGGTGCATCCCGACGAAGATGTTCGTCTATGCCGCCGACGTCGCCGCCGGCGTCCGGGGCGCCGCCCGCTATGGCGTCGACGCGCACATCGACGGGGTGCGCTGGGACGAGATCGTCTCGCGCGTCTTCGGACGCATCGACCCGATCTCGATGAGCGGCGAGGAATACCGCCGCTCGCTGCCCAATGTCGACCTGTACGAACGGCACACCCGGTTCCGACCGGTCCAATCCGACGGGCGATACCTGTTGCGCACCGATGCGGGCGAAGAATTCACCGCCGATCAGGTGGTGGTCGCGGCGGGCTCGCGGCCGATCATCCCCTCGACCATCCTCGCGTCGGACGTGCATTACCACACCAGCGACACCATCATGCGCATCCCCGAGCTGCCCGAGCACCTGGTGATCATCGGAAGCGGCTTTGTGGCAACGGAATTCGCGCACGTCTTCTCCGCGCTCGGGGCGCGGGTCACGATGGTCGTCCGGGGCTCCACGCTGCTGCGGCACTTCGACGACACCATCTGCAAACGGTTCACCCGCATCGCCTCGCGCAAATGGGAGCTGCGCACCCACCGGATGGTCGCGCGCGCCGCCAACCGCGGCTCCGGCGTCGCCCTCGAGCTCGACGACGGTTCCACCCTGAACGCCGACGTGCTGCTGGTGGCGACCGGCCGGTTGCCCAACGGCGACCTGCTGGACGCCGAACAGGCCGGCATCGAGGTCGAGAACGGCCGGGTGGTGGTCGACCAGTACCAACGCACCTCGGCGCGTGGCGTTTTCGCGCTCGGCGACGTCTCGTCGCCGTATCAGCTCAAGCACGTCGCCAACCACGAGGCCCGCGTCGTGCAGCACAACCTGCTGGGCGACTGGGACGACACCGACTCGATGGCCGAGACCGACCACCGGTTCGTGCCGTCGGCGGTGTTCACCGATCCCCAGCTGGCGACCGTCGGCCTCACCGAAAACCAGGCCATCGCGCGCGGATTCGACATCTCGGTCGCGGTGCAGGACTATGCCGACGTCGCCTACGGCTGGGCGATGGAGGACACCACCGGCGTCGTCAAACTCATCGCCGAGCGCAACAGCGGGTGCCTGTTGGGGGCGCACATCATGGGCCACCAGGCGTCGTCGATCATCCAGCCGCTGATCCAGGCGATGAGTTTCGGGCTGACCGCCGCGGAGATGGCGCGCGGCCAGTACTGGATTCATCCGGCGCTGCCCGAGGTGGTCGAGAACGCCCTACTGGGCCTGCGCTAGCGGCGTTTAGCCGACAGGCCGCGGGTGAACTGACGGCCTTGGGTGTGAACTGGCGGCTATCAGTGTGCGGGTAGGGCGGGATTCGGGCCGGTTTCCCGCCCGGGATTCACAACGAAAGCCCTCGATTCACACTCTGCGTAGTGGCGCCTTTGTCAGCCGTTGTCGGCCGTTGTCAGCCGCTTTGGCACTGCGGGCACAGGCCGCGCAGCGTCAGGCCGGCCGCCTCCGACAGCGCGAACGAACTGCCCGCCATCGCGTGCTCGAGCGCCGAGCTGAGCTGGCGGGCGGGCACCTCGATCATCGAGCCGCATTGCGTGCACACCGCGTGGTGGTGCGGCGCGGTGGCCAGCCCGTACGTGGCGACGCCGCCGTCGAGGGTCAGCGCGTGCAACACCCCCTGGTCGACCAGCGTGGTCACCGTGCGGTAGATGGTCGCGACGTCGGGCGGCTGGCTGCCCGGCGGCAGGCATTCGCGCACCCGCTGGTGGATCTCCGCCACCGGCAGGTGCCCGTTGACCGGCTCGAGGACCGCCAGCACCTGGATCCGCGACGCCATCCGCCGCAGCCCGCGGGCCCGAAGCATGTCACCGATCCGTTCGGCGACGGCCGGGTCCAGCACCGGCGCGTGGGAACTCACCCGTTCAGTGTCGCGCCCGATACCCGCGATCGCCAGTTTTCGGCCCAACTCGGGCCGGGGCGGTTCCTGCAATCGACTTGCATATGGCGCGCGGCGGCCCCTAATGTCGTGCCAGTGGCCAGTACGGAGTTGGACTGGCGGCCATCACGACTGACCCGGCTTCGGGGCGCGCTCGCGCCGGCCGAGTGGTGGCGGCTGGGATCGATGGTGGCGGTGATCGCCGCCCTGCACCTCGTCGGCTGGATCACCCTGGTGCTGATCGTCGGTCCGGAGCGATTCAGCCTCGGCGGCAAGGCGTTTGGCGTCGGCGTCGGGCTGACGGCGTACACCCTGGGCATGCGGCACGCCTTCGACGCCGACCACATCGCCGCCATCGACAACACCACCCGCAAGCTGATGAGCGACGGGCAGCGCCCGCTGGCCGTCGGTTTCTTCTTCTCGCTGGGCCACTCCACCGTCGTCTTCGCGCTGGCGCTGCTGCTCGCGACCGGGGTGAGGGCCGTCGCCGGGCCGGTCGAGGACGACTCCTCGGCGCTGCATCACTACACCGGCCTCATCGGCACCAGCGTCTCCGGGGTGTTCCTGTATCTCATCGCCATCCTCAACGTCATCGTTTTGGTGGGCATCCTGCGCGTGTTCTGGCGGCTGCGTCGCGGCGAATACGACGAAACCGAACTCGAACGGCAATTGCAGAACCGCGGCCTGGTCAACCGATTCCTCGGTCGGTTCACCACGTCGATCACCAAGTCCTGGCACCTGTATCCGGTCGGGCTGCTGTTCGGGCTGGGGTTCGACACCGCCACCGAGATCGCGCTGCTGGTCCTGGCGGGCACCAGCGCCGCGGCCGGCCTGCCGTGGTACGCCATCCTGTGTCTGCCGGTGCTGTTCACCGCCGGCATGTGCCTGCTGGACACCATCGACGGGTCGTTCGTGAACTTCGCCTACGGCTGGGCCTTCGCCAGCCCGGTGCGCAAGATCTACTACAACATCACCATCACCGGGCTCTCGGTGGCCGTCGCCCTGCTGATCGGGACCGTCGAACTCCTCGGCCTGTTCGCCGACCAACTGGGCTGGCGCGGTCCGTTCTGGCGCTGGCTGGGGGGCCTCGACCTCAACACCGTCGGGTTCGTCATCGTCGGCATGTTCGCCGCGACCTGGGCGGTCGCCCTGCTCGTCTGGCGCTACGCCCGCATCGAGGAAAAGTGGAGTTCGGCCCCGAGCTGACGGGCGAATCGGTGGAGACGCCATCAAGGTGTAGAACAGTGCCATGCACGAGCTGTCCTTGTGCGAGGCGATCGCCGGCCTGGTCAAAACGCACGCCGACGGGCGGCACGTCGACGTCGTGCGGGTGCGGATCGGGGCGCTGCGCCAGGTGGTGCCGGAATCGCTGTCGTTCTGCTGGACGCTGGTCCGCGACTCCGAAGACATGCCGGACGCCGAGCTGGAGCTCGAGTGCGTCGCCGCCGAGGTGCGCTGCCGTTCGTGCGGCCGCCAATCCGAGATCACGTCGGCCTGGTCGATCTGGTGCCCGCGGTGCGAAAGCCCCGACGTCGAGGTGCTGCGCGGCAACGAATTCCTGGTGACGTCGTTGGACGTCTCGTGACAAGCGCTCCGTGGGAATGGACTTGATCATGGGTAGATTTCATCGCCACGACGACGGCACCGTGCACACCCACGAGCACGATCACCCCGACCACGAGCACGGCGACCACAGCTCCTACCGGACGGGCAGGCAGCGCATCGACGTGCTCGAGGCGATCTTCGCCGAAAACGACGTTCTCGCCGACGCCAACCGGGCGGCCTTCGAGAGCAACGGGATCCGCACACTCAATCTGATGAGTTCACCGGGATCGGGGAAGACCACCATCCTGGCGGCAACGCTCGACGAGCTCGCCGGCGAATTCGCGATCGGCGTGATCGAGGGGGACATCGCCACGGACCTGGATGCGGCCAAGCTCAGCGGTCGAGGCGCGCAGGTGTCACTGCTGAACACCAGCAACGGGTTTGGCGGCGAATGCCACCTCGACGCGCCGATGGTCAATCGCGCGCTGCCGGGCCTCGACCTGCCCGATCTCGACCTGGTGATCATCGAAAACGTCGGCAACCTGGTCTGCCCGGCGGAGTTCGACGTCGGCGAGCACGCCAAGGCCATGGTCTACTCGGTGACCGAGGGCGAGGACAAGCCGCTGAAGTACCCGGTGATGTTCCGCTCGGTGGATGTGGTGCTGCTCAACAAGATTGATCTGGTTCCCCACCTCGACGTCGACGTCGACTCCTACATCGCGCACGTGCGCGAGGTCAATGCCACCGCGGAGATACTCCCGGTCAGCGCGCGCACCGGGGCCGGCATGGGAGCCTGGTTCGGCTGGCTGCGGCGATTCGCCACCGGCTCCGACGAGTGACCGGGCTCCTGCGAGTCACTCGCATGACGGTTCGAGGTTTTCCGGCCCTTCGTTAGGCTCGCTCACGGGTTCGCTGAGAACGCCGCCGACCGCCGTACTCCGTTGTCGGCCAACGGCAATCGCCGCCGGACCCACCCTATGGGACATATGTGCATTTGCCGGCAAACTGACGACCGTTGACAACCGTGTGCGGCGGGAGTAGACCCAAAATCAGCGCTGCGCAAGTGGGCCGACGGTCGACTCCGGCGGCGTAGGAGCATCCAGCCCGGCTCCGGAAAGCTGCGTCATGCCAACTGAAGCGGCAGTCAAAGCAGAAGAAACATTGATCCATGTTCTATGGATCAATGCGGGGCTCAGTTGCGACGGTGATTCGGTGGCGTTGACTGCCGCCACCCAGCCCAGCGTCGAGGAGATAGCCCTCGGCGCGCTTCCGGGCTTGCCGAAGGTCGCCGTGCACTGGCCGCTGATCGATTTCGAATGTGGACCCAACGGGGGGGCGGATGACTTCCTCGAGTGGTTCTTCAGAGCCGATCGCGGCGAGCTCGAGCCCTTCGTGCTCGTCGTCGAGGGATCCATTCCCAACGAGAAGATCAAGGACGAAGGCTACTGGTGCGGGTTCGGCAACAACCCGGCCACCGGCCAGCCGATGACCACCAGCGAGTGGCTCGACCGGCTGGCGCCCAAGGCCACCGCCGTCGTCGCGGTCGGGACCTGCGCCACCTACGGCGGCATCCACGCGATGGCCGGCAATCCGACCGGGGCGATGGGGGTTCCCGACTACCTCGGTTGGGAGTGGAAGAGCAAGGCGGGCATCCCGATCGTCTGCGTGCCGGGGTGCCCGATCCACCCGGACAACCTGTCGGAGACGCTGACCTACCTGCTCTACATGGCGACCGGTCAGGCACCGATGATCCCGCTCGACGACGCGCTGCGCCCCAAGTGGTTGTTCGGCAACACCGTGCACGAAGGGTGTGACCGCGCGGGCTACTACGAGCAGGGCGATTTCGCCACCGAGTACGGGTCGCCCAAATGCATTGTCAAACTTGGCTGCTGGGGACCGGTCGTGAAATGCAACGTGCCCAAGCGCGGGTGGATCAACGGTGTCGGTGGCTGCCCGAACGTCGGCGGCATCTGCATCGGATGCACCATGCCGGGCTTCCCGGACAAGTTCATGCCGTTCATGGACGAGCCGCCGGGCGGCAAGGTTTCCACCACCGCCTCGGGCCTCTACGGGTCGGTGATCCGCAACCTGAGGGGCGTCACGGCGCGCACGGTGGACAAGGAGCCGCGCTGGCGCCACAACGGCGACAAACTCACCTCCGGAGCCCGCCGCACCTGGTAGTTCGCTGCCAGGTCGGCGCGCTTCTCCTCACTTCAGACGGAGACACTGCGATGACAACTATCGTCCCCGAGCCGACCACCGCGAAGCGCGAGCCCGGCCAACTCGTCGACATGGCGTGGGACCCGATCACCCGGATCGTGGGCAGCCTCGGCATCTACACCAAGATCGACTTCGAGAACAAGGAGGTCGTCGAGTGCCACAGCACCTCGTCGATCTTCCGCGGCTACTCGATCTTCATGAAGGGCAAGGATCCTCGCGACGCGCACTTCATCACCAGCCGCATCTGCGGCATCTGCGGCGACAACCACGCCACCTGCTCGTGCTACGCGCAGAACATGGCGTACGGCGTCAAGCCGCCGCACCTCGGTGAGTGGATCGTCAACCTCGGCGAGGCCGCGGAATACATGTTCGACCACAACATCTTCCAGGAGAACCTGGTCGGCGTGGACTTCTGCGAAAAGATGGTCTCGGAGACCAACCCCAGCGTGCTCGCGCTGGCGGAGAAAACGCCGGCGCCGCAGGCCGGCGCGCACGGCTATCGGACGATCGCGGACATCATGCGCTCGCTCAACCCCTTCAGCGGCGAGTTCTACCGCGAGGCGCTGGCGGTCAGCCGCTGGACGCGAGAGATGTTCTGCCTCATGGAGGGCCGCCACGTGCACCCGTCGACGCTGTACCCCGGCGGGGTCGGCACCGTCGCCACCATCCAGCTGATGACCGACTACATGACGCGGCTGATGCGCTACGTCGAGTTCATGAAGAAGGTCGTGCCGATGCACGACGACCTGTTCGACTTCTTCTACACCGCACTGCCCGGCTACGAGAAGGTCGGGCTGCGCCGGACCCTGCTCGGCTGCTGGGGCTCCTTCCAGGACCCCGAGGTGTGCAACTTCGCCTACAAGGACATGGAGCGCTGGGGTAACGCGATGTTCGTCACCCCGGGCGTGGTGGTCGACGGCAAGCTGGTCACCCACTCGCTGGTGGACATCAACCTCGGCATCCGGATCCTGTTGGGCAGTTCGTATTACGACGACTGGACCGATCAGGAGATGTTCGTCAAGACCGATCCGCTGGGCAACGCGGTGGACCGGCGGCACCCGTGGAACCAGCACACCAACCCCCACCCGCAGAAGCGGGATTTGGAGGGCGGCAAGTACAGCTGGGTGATGTCGCCGCGCTGGTTCGACGGCCAGGACCACCTGGCGCTGGACACCGGCGGCGGCCCGCTGGCGCGGCTGTGGGCCACCGCGCTTGCCGGGCTGGTCGACATCGGCTACGTCAAGGCCACCGGCAACAGCGTCAAGATCAACCTCCCGAAGACCGCGCTCAAACCCCCGGTGGAGTTGGAGTGGAAGGTGCCCCAGTACGGCAGCAACACGATCGAACGCGACCGGGCGCGCACCTACTTCCAGGCCTACGCGGCGGCGTGCGCGCTGCACTTCGCCGAGAAGGCGCTCGAGGAGATCCGCGCCGGGCGCACCAAGACGTGGGAGCGCTTCGAGGTGCCCGACGAGGCCATCGGTTGCGGCTTCACCGAGGCGGTGCGCGGCGTGCTCAGCCACCACCTGGTGATCCGGGACGGCAAGATCGCCAACTACCACCCCTACCCGCCCACCCCGTGGAACGCGAACCCGCGCGACAGCTACGGCACGCCGGGCCCCTACGAGGACGCGGTGCAGGGCCAGCCGATCTTCGAGGAGAACGGCCGGGACAACTTCAAGGGCATCGACGTCATGCGCACGGTCCGCAGTTTCGACCCGTGCCTGCCGTGCGGCGTGCACATGTACCTGGGGAAGGGCAAGACCCTGGACAGACTGCACACGCCGACCCAGTCACCCGTCGGGGAGTAAGGCATGGCCGATCGCCCGAACAGCCCCGAGAACGACACGCAATGGCGCACGGCGGGCGATCGAATCCAGACACTGCTGGATTCCTGCGCCGCGAGTGGGACCGCCGCGTATGAGCGCGCCCACCAGCTGGTCCGCGAGGTGGTCGGGCTCTACGGGGCCGGGCTGGAACGGATCCTGCGGGCGGGTGACGCCGGTCTGGCCGAGCGGCTGGCCGCCGACGACCTGGTGGCCAGCCTGCTCCTGGTCCACGGGCTGCACCCGCACGACATGCACCGGCGGGTCTCCGACGCGCTGGACCGGGTGCGGCCCTACCTCGGCTCGCACGGCGGCGACGTCGACCTGCTGGAGATCGACGGCGACACCGCAAGATTGGCGTTCACCGGCAGCTGCAAGAGCTGCCCGTCGTCGGCGGTGACGCTCGAGCTGGCGGTCGAGGACGCCGTCCGGGCGGCCGCGCCGGAGATCTCGTCGATCGAGGTGGTCACCGCCCGCGCCGAGCAGGCCGCCGGCGTGATCCCGGCCGAGTCGCTGATGGCGCACGTGAAATCGAACGGGCACGCCGCGGGCTGGCATCCCGTCCCCGAGGTGGGCGACCTCGCCCCCGGCGACGTGGCGGGGTTCCTGGTTTCGGGCACCCCGCTGCTGGTGTGCCGGGTCGGCGACCTGCCGCTGGCCTACCGCGACCGCTGTCCGGTGTGCGACGACACGTTGGCGGGGGCGCAACTGCGCGAGGCGCTGCTGGGCTGCCCGCGCTGCGGCACGCAATTCGACGTCACGCACGCGGGCGCCGGCCCCGACGGGGCGCACCTCGAGCCCCTGCCCCTGCTGCTCCGCGACGGGGTGCCGTCGGTGGCACTTGCCGAACCGATGGGGGCCCCGGCATGACCACTCCCTTCGACGTGCTCAACCGGATCCGCAGCAACCGGACGGCCCCGGAGCCGGCGGGCGAACGGTGTGAAATGTGCTCCGAGCTCATCGCCGACGAGCACCAGCACGTGGTGAACGTGGCCGCGCGCCAGTTGATGTGCGTCTGCCGGGCCTGTTATCTGCTGTTCACCGATGCGGCGGCCGAGCTGCGCTATCGCGCGGTGCCGGACCGCTATCTGGCGTTCCCGGCCTTCGCGCTGGACCGCCGCGCGTGGGAGGCGCTGCAGATCCCGGTCGGCGTCGCCTTTTTCTTCACCAACTCCGAGCTGGGTCGCACGGTGGCCTTCTACCCCGGCCCGGCCGGCGCGACCGAATCGGAACTCGACCTGGACTCGTGGAACGCCGTCGGCGGCGCCGACCCCCGGGCAGCGCTGATGGCCGACGACGTCGAGGCGCTGCTGGTGCGGGTCCCCGAGAACGAAGCCGAGAACGCCGAGCCGGAAAGCTATCTCGTCCCGATCGACGCCTGCTACGAGTTCGTCGGGCGACTGCGCATGATGTGGCGGGGGTTCGACGGGGGCCAGGAGGCGCGGGCCTTCATCGACGGCTTCTTCGCCGACATCAAGGCCCGCGCGGTTGAGACACCGCCATGACGACAGAGCACATGGACGTGAACTTCGCGGTGCTCGACGTGGCGCCCGAACCGTACTCGGTGAGCCCGGTGCTGACCGCGCGGGTCAGCGTCGCCGCCGGCGGCCCTGATTTCACGGACCCGGTGCACGCGATCGCCCTGCGCTGCCAGGTCCGGATCGAGCCGCTGCGCCGTTCCTACTCGGAGGCGGAGGCGGCCGGCCTGCTCGACCTGTTCGGGCCCCGCGAACGCTGGGCCGCCACCCAGCGCACCTTCCTGTGGCAGCACGCCACCGCGATGGTGCCGGGCTTCGCCGGAAACACCACGGTCGCGTTGCCGCTGGACTGCACCTACGACTTCGAGGTCGCCGCCGCCAAGTACCTGCACGCGCTGCGCGACGGTGCGCTTCCCCTCCAGTTCCTCTTCAGCGGAACCATTTTCGTCAAGTCCGAACGGGGCTTCTCGGTCCAGCAGGTGCCGTGGGACTGCGAGTACCGCTACGACATGCCGGTCACGGTGTGGCGGGACCTGATCGCGCAGCACTATCCGAACACCGGCTGGGTGCGGCTGAGCCACGAAACCATCGCGGCGCTGGCCTCGTTCAAGTCGGCGCGGGGCATGCTCGACCTCGACCACGCGGTCACCTCGCTGCTGGGCACCGACCGGGAGGAGGCCCGGTGACCTCCGGGTGGGACCGGGCCCGCGCCGTCGCCGACGCGGTGCTGTACGAGGGCTATCTGCTCTACCCGTACCGCGGGACGTCGAGCAAGAACCAGTCGCGTTGGCAGTTTGGCGTTTTGGGCCCACCCGGGGCCGCGGCGGCTGGCCTGGGCGAGGACGACAGCATGGCGGCGGATTTCCTGGTCGAGGGCGCCCGGGCGCTGACGCTGGTGGTGCGGTTTTTGCAGTTGCAGCGCCGCCGGGCGGAACGCGAGTTCGCCCATGGCGAGTTCGAGCCGGTCGACGAGCTGACCACCCCCGCCGGGTCGTGGCTGACCTGGGACGAGGCGGTCGAATGCGAGGTGTCGTTCGGGCCGCTCGCCCTCGACGACGAGCCGTGCACGCTGCCGGTGACGGCCGCGGAGGGCACGGAGGTCGAGCTGCTGGCCGGCGGACGGCTGGTGCGCCACCGGCGGGAGGTGCTCGGCGTGCTGACGGTCGCCAGCCGGCCCGACGGCGACCTGCGCCGGGTGTCGATCCGGGTCGGCAACGTCGGCGACGCGGCCCGCGACAAACACGACGCCATCGCCCGGTCCATGATCGGCACTCACGTCATCGCCGAAGTCGTTGGCGGCGAGTTCGTCTCGCTGCTCGAGCCGCCGCCGGGCGCGGCCGCCGCGGTATCGCGGTGCGGCCGGCACCGGTGCTTCCCCGTGCTGGCGGGGCCCGCCGGCACCCGCGACATCCTGCTGATCTCGCCGATCATCCTCTACGACCACCCCGAGGTCGCCGAACAGAGCAACACCGCCCTGTACGACTGCACGGAAATCGACGAGATCCTCACGCTGCGCGTGATGACGATGACCGACGAGGAGAAGTCCCAGGCGCGGGCCACCGATCCGAGGGCGGCGCGGATCATCGACCAGTGCGACGCCATGTCGCCCGAGTCGATGGCGCGCCTGCACGGGGTGCTGCGCGATCCCCACGCGATCTCGGGCCTCGTCCCGGAAATCCCCGACGGGATCGATTGGTGGGATCCGCTGGCCGACAACGCCGTTCGCCCCGAGGTCGACGCGGTCCTGGTGAACGGAATCCGGGTCGCGCGGGGCAGCCGGGTCCGGTTGCGGCCGCGGCGCAACGCCGACGCCCAGGACATCTTCGTCGCCGGCAAGACCGCCCGCGTCACGTCGGTGCATGAGGACGTCGAGGGCAACAAGCACGTCGCGGTCGTCGTCGACGACGACCTCGCCGCCGAGCTGCACGACTGGTACGGACGCTATCTCTACTTCTCCCCCGACGAAGTGGAGCCACTCGAAGCCTCGCAACCCGCGACGTGAAAGGAGTTCGAAATGGAAGTCCTGGGTTGGATATTCATCGCCATCATCGCGTTGGTGGTCGCGATCGGATTCGTGCTCGGGCTGGTGTCGATCCCCGATGCCCGCCGCTACCTGAAATTGAGGCGGATGTAGCCGCCCGGCGAGAAGATGACGGCGCGCATCCTGGTGGCCGGGATCGGCAACATCTTCCTGGGGGACGACGGATTCGGCTCGGAAGTGGTCCGCAACGCCGAGATCCCGCAGGGTGATTCCTGGGTCCGGGTCACCGACTACGGCATCCGGGGCATGCACCTGGCGTACGACCTGCTCGAGGACTGGGACTCCCTGGTCCTCGTCGACGCCGTGCCCAGCCGCGGCAACCCCGGCACGCTGCACGTCTTCCAGGCCGACCACGAATCCGATCGCGGCGCGATCGGGCTCGACGGTCACACCATGGATCCGGCCGCGGTGTTCGCCAGCCTGCGGGCCCTGGGCGGCAGCCCGCCCTACACCGTCGTCGTCGGGTGCGAGGCGGGCAGCGTCGAGGAGGGCATCGGCCTGACCGAGCCCGTCGCCCGGGCCGTCCCCCGGGCCGCGCGGGCCGTGGCGGAGATCGTCGCGGCGCTGCAGACGTCGACGCGGGAGGACCGCTGATGTGCCTGGGGATACCGGGTCAGGTGATCCGGATGCTGGACGGCTACGAGGGCCAGCTCGCGCTGGTCGACGTCACCGGCGAGCAGCGCAGGGTCAACGTCGGCATGCTGCCGGAGGAGACGTTCGCGCCCGGCGACTGGATAATCATCCACATGGGCTTCGCCGTCGAGAAGACCGACCGCGCGGGAGCGGAGCAGGCGATGGCCGGCCTCGAGCTGATGGGCAGGGGCCGCACGGATCCGACCGCCAGCCCGGAGGGCGGCTGAGATGACCCAATCCCCCCTGATGCTGCGGACCGGCCCGCCCGATGCTCCAGTCCGGCGGCGCTTCACCGTGACCGGTGTCGTCCAGGGGGTTGGCTTCCGTCCGTTCGTCCACCGGATCGCCGGCGAACTCGGCCTGGCCGGCTTCGTCGGCAACGATTCGGGCGCCGTTTTCGTCGAGGTGCAGGGCGGTCGCGCCCGCGTCGGCGAGTTCGCCCGCCGGTTGCGCGCCGAGGCGCCGCCGCTGGCCCGGATCGGCGCCGTCGCGGTCACCGATCTCGCCGCCGACGCCACCCCCGGATGCGGGTTCCGGATCGTGCCGAGCCGGCCGATCGCCGGCGAGGCGACGCCGATTCCACCCGACATCGCAGTGTGCGACGACTGCCTCCGCGAGCTGTTCGACCCGCGCGACCGCCGCTACCGGCACCCGTTCGTGACGTGCACCAACTGTGGGCCGCGGTTCACCATCATCCGCGAGTTGCCCTACGACCGTCCGGCCACCACCATGTCGGGCTTCGCGATGTGCGACCGGTGCGCCGCCGAATACCGCGATCCGGCCGATCGCCGGTTCCACGCGCAGCCGATCGCCTGCCCCGATTGCGGCCCGTCGCTGCGGTTTTCGTCGTCGGCCGGGTCCGTCACCGGCTCGGACGCCGCGCTGGCCGCCACCCAACGCGAGCTGGCCGCGGGTGCCGTGGTCGCCGTCAAGGGTATCGGCGGGTACCACCTGGCCTGCGCCGTCGACGATGAGGCGGCGGTCGCCGCGCTGCGGGCGCGAAAGGCGCGGGGCGCCAAGCCGTTCGCCGTGCTGGTCCGGGACCTCGACGTCGCCCGCCGGTACGCGCACGTCGACGCCGACGAGGCGGCGGTGCTGTCGGGCCCCGCGCGGCCGATCGTGTTGCTGAGGCGGCGATCGGGCGCGCCGGTCGCCGAGGCCGTCGCGCCCGGCAGCCCGCTGCTCGGGTTGATGCTGCCGTACTCGCCCCTGCACCACCTGCTGCTGGCGCCCGTGCCGGCCGCCGCCGCGCCGGTGCCCGACGCCCTGGTGTGCACCAGCGCGAACCGCTCCGACGAGCCGATCTGCTTCACCGATCACGACGCCGCGCAGCGGCTTTCGGCGCTGTGCGACGCGGTCCTCGACCACGATCGCCCGATCCACGTGCCGTGCGACGACTCGGTCGTTCGCGTGATCGACGGCCGGGAGCTGCCGATCCGCCGATCCCGCGGCTTTGCGCCGTTGCCGGTCGATCTCGGTCTTGCGGGCCCGGCCGTGCTCGCCGTGGGCGGGGAACTGAAAAACACCTTCTGCCTCACCGACGGTTCCCGCGCCTACCTGTCCGGCCACATCGGCGACATGGGCAGCTGGGAGACGCTGCGGGCGTTCGAGCGCGCGGTGGATCAGCTCACCGTCATGCGCGGCGCGCCGGCGCGCGTGGCCGCCGATTTGCATCCCGGCTACCACACGCGCGACTGGGCCGAGCGGCACGTCGGCGGGCGGCCACTGGATCTCGCCCAGCACCACCACGCGCACGTCGTGTCGCTGCTGGCCGAGCACGGGCGCCTCGGTACGCCCGTCATCGGCGTCTCGTTCGACGGAACCGGCTACGGCTGCGACGAAACCATCTGGGGCGGCGAAATTCTCGCGCTGGGGACCGACAGCCACCGATTCGTGCGCGCCGGCCACCTGTTGCCGGTCCCGCTGCCCGGCGGGGACGCCGCGGTGCGCAACCCCTGGCGGATGGCCCTGTCGCACCTGTGGACGGCCGGCATCGACTGGACCCCGGATCTGGCGCCGGTCGCGGCCGCCACCCCGGACGAATTGCGCCTCACCCGTTCGCAATTGGAGAGCGGCACCGGGTGCGTGCCGTGTTCCAGCATGGGCCGGCTGTTCGACGCCGTCGCCTCGCTGCTCGGGGTGCGGCACCGGATCGACTACGAGGGGCAGGCCGCCATCGAACTGGAGGCGCTCGCGGAGACGGCGCTCGACGATCCCGGCCCGTCGCTGCCGCTGCTGGTGCGCCCCGACGGCGTGATCGATCCCACCACCATGGTGCAGACGATGGTGGCGGCCAGCTATGCCGGCACCCGGCCGGCCCTGCTGGCCGCCGCGTTTCACGAGGCGGTCGCGGACGCCGTCGCCAAGGTGGTCGCCCAGGTGGCCGGCGAGGTCCGGCTGGTGGGCCTCACCGGCGGGGTTTTCCAGAACGTCCTGTTGCTGCGCGCCTGCCGTAAGCGGTTGCAGCGCAGGGGGTTCGAGGTGCTGACTCACCACACCGTCCCGCCGAACGACGGTGGCCTGGCGCTGGGTCAGGCCGCGATCTCCATGCTGAGGGGGATGGAGGACACTGAATCATGACCACCACCGCCATCGATCGCGGGCTGGGCGCCGAATTGGCCGAGGATCTGGCCGCCACCGCGTTCACGCTGGCCAAGCGGTTCGCCGCGGGTGCGACCATGTGGTCCATCGCGCCGTCGTGGGAACCGCACGCGCTGCACATCGCGGTGGAGTTCGTGCACCCGGTGATCATGGGCAAGCGGGCGCTGCCCGCGGTGGCGCTGACCGGACCAGAGCTGGTCGACCTGGTGCGGGTGTCGGTGCGGCCCGGCGACATCGTGGTGGCGGTCGCCGGCGCCGACGACCCGCAGGTGCGCTCCGTGATGCGCCGCAGCCCGGCCTGGGGCGCCACGACGATCTGGATCGGCAGCGGCGAGCGGCCGGCGGCCGGGATGGCCGATCACGTGCTGTGGCTCGACGACCCCGACCCGCTGGTGCCCGCGACCGGCGGCTTCGTGCTGTTCTATCACCTGCTGTGGGAGCTCACCCACGTGTGCTTCGAGCACGCGGGCCTGCTCAAAGACGAGTGCTCCGAAGGGTCTTGCGTGACGTGCAGCGACGAGGGGCGCCTGGGCGAGGTGGTGACGGCGTCGCCCGCGGGGATGGCCACCGTGCGCACCGCGCAGGGCACCGAGGACGTGGTCACCACGCTCGTCGACCCGGTCGCCGCCGGCGACCTGGTCCTCGTGCACGCCGGCACGGCGATCAGCCGCGTCGGCGACGCAGATGCCGGCAGGGCCGGGATCGGAGGAGCGGCGCCATCGAATCGAGTGGAGGAGGACTGCTGATGAGTCACGACGAACCCACCAACTTCCTGTACCCATTCATCGACGCACAGGAGGACGACCCCCGCTCTCTGCTGGCCGACCTGGCCGCCTCGGCGCAGGCGAAGGCCGCCGAGAGCCTGGCGCTGCGCCGCGCCACGCTGGAGGCCAACGCCGGGCTGCTGGAGGCGGCGGCCACCGAGATGGCGCGCCGCTTCGCGGCCGGCGGGCGGTTGTTCACCTTCGGAAACGGCGGCAGCTGCACCGATTCCACGACCCTGGCGCGGCTGTTCGCCCGGCCGCCCCTCGGCACGCCGCTGCCCGCGTGGCCGTTGACCGCCGACCAGGCGGTGATGACCGCGCTGGGCAACGACGTCGGGTTCGAGCTGGTGTTCGCGCGCCAGCTGATCGCCCGGGCGACGGCCGGCGACATCGCGATCGCCATGTCGACCAGTGGGGGCTCGCCGAATCTGCTCGCGGCGCTCGCCGAGGCCCGCCGGCGCGGCCTGTACACCGTCGGGTTCGCCGGCTACGACGGCGGCGCCTTCGCCGACAACCCGGACGTGGACGCCTGTTTCGTCGTTCGCTCGCAGAGCGTGCACCGCATCCAGGAATCGCAGGCGCTGCTGGGCTATCAGTTGTGGTTGAGCGTGCATCAGCAGCTCGGTGACCGGGGTCTGGGGGCGGCATGAACAAGCCGGCGGGTGAATACCTCTCCTCCGGGCCGCGGTTCGCCGAGGGCGAGGTGATCGAGCGGATCGAGTCGTTCCGCAGGCGCCGCCCCCGGTTGCTCGACGACCACGTGACCCTGGCCCACGGCGCCGGCGGCAAGGCCTCGGCGGCGCTGGTGGACGCGGTGTTCGTGGAGGCCTTCCGCAATCCGCTGCTTCAGGCGCTGGGCGACGGCGCCGTGCTCACGTTGCCCGGCGGCGAGCGCGTCGCGATGTCGACAGACTCGTTCGTGGTGCAGCCCAGGCGTTTTCCCGGCGGCTCGGTCGGCGAACTCGCCGTCCACGGCACCTGCAACGACCTCGCGATGGCCGGCGCCGTGCCGTCGTGGCTCTCGGCGGCGTTCGTGATCGAGGAAGGCTTCGGAATCGCCGAGCTGAAGGAGATCGTCGCCGACATGGCGGCCGCGGCCGCGGCCGCGGGTGTCCAGATCGTCACCGGCGACACCAAGGTGGTGCCCAAAGGCGCGGCCGACGGGCTGTTCGTCACCACCACCGGGGCCGGCGTCATCCCGGCCGGGCGCACGCTGTCGGCGTCCTCGGTGCGCACCGGCGACAAGGTGCTGTTGAGTGGATCGATGGGCGATCACGGCATGGCCGTCATGCTCGCCCGCGGTGACCTGGCCATCGAGGCCGACATCGTTTCCGACACCGCCTGCCTCAGCCCGCTGGTGGAGCTGCTGATGGCGGCCGCCCCGTCCACCCGGTGGATGCGCGACGCGACCCGCGGCGGGGTCGGCACCGTCTGCAACGAACTCGCCCAGGCCTGCGGCCTCGGGGTGCTGCTGGACGAGGAGCGCCTCCCCGTGCGGCCCATGGTCAACGGCGCGTGCGAGTTGCTCGGCATCGACCCCCTGTACGTCGCCAACGAGGGCAAGTTCGTCGCCGTGGTCGCGCCCGGGGAGGCCGACGCCGGGCTGGCCGCGCTGCGGTCGCACCCCCTGGGCACCGAGGCGGCCGAGGTCGGGGAAATCGTTTCCGAACCGGCCGATGCCGTGGTGCTGCGCACCGGTTTCGGCGGCACCCGGATCGTCGACATGCTCGTCGGGGACCCGCTGCCACGGATCTGTTAGGAGGCTACGCGCATGTGTCTGGGTATTCCGGGCCAGATCGTCGAGATCACCGATCCCGCCAACTATCTGGCGAAGATCGACGTCAGCGGCGTCCAGCGCACCATCAGCGTGCGGCTGCTCGAAGACGACATGCCCGGGCCCGACGACTGGGTCCTGGTGCACGTCGGGTTCGCCATGGCCAAGATCGACGAGACGGAGGCGTTGCTCACCCTGGCCGCCATCAAGAAACTCGGCGAGGCCTACGCCACCGAGATGGAAGCCTTCGACTCGTCGTCCATCGTCTAAAGGGGGCGCACAATGAAATTCGTTGACGAGTTCCGCGATCCGGCCGCGGCACGCAAGCTGCTGGGCGCCATCGAGCGCCTGGCCGGAACCGGCGGCCAGGAGCAGTTCAAGTTCATGGAGGTGTGCGGCGGGCATACCCACACGATCTACCGGCACGGCATCGAGCACCTGCTGCCCGACAACGTGGAGTTGGTGCACGGCCCGGGCTGCCCGGTCTGCGTGATCCCGATGGGCCGCATCGACGACGCGATGTGGCTGGCCGGTCAGCCCGACGTGATCTTCACCTGTTTCGGCGACATGATGCGGGTGCCCGGGTCGGCCGGCAGCCTGCTGGACGCCAAGGCCCGGGGTGCGGACGTGCGGTTCGTCTACTCCCCGCTGGACGCGCTCAAGATCGCTGTCGACAACCCCGGCAAGCACGTGGTGTTCTTCGCCATCGGCTTCGAGACCACCGCGCCCTCGACGGCGGTGACGCTGGTACGGGCCCGCGACCTGGGCCTGCCCAACTTCAGCGTCTTCTGCAACCACGTCACGATCGTGCCGCCGATCAAGGCCATCCTGGAGTCACCCGACCTGCGGCTGTCGGGCTTCATCGGCCCCGGGCACGTGTCGACGGTGGTGGGCAACCGGCCCTATCGGTTCGTGCCCGACGTGTACCGAAAGCCGTTGGTGGTGGCCGGTTTCGAACCGCTCGACATCCTCGCGGCGGTCGCGATGCTGCTCACCCAGATCCGCGAGGGCCGCTGCGAGGTGGAGAACCAGTACAAGCGCGTGGTCCCCGACCACGGCAACCCCGCCGCCCTGGCGCTGATGGGCAAGGTGTTCGCGTTGCGGCCCCACTTCGAATGGCGCGGGCTGGGATTCATCTCGCAGAGCGCGCTGCGCCTGCACGACGATTTCGCGGAGTTCGACGCCGAGCTGCGGTTCGCGATGCCCGGCGTGCGGGTCGCCGACCCCAAGGCCTGCCAGTGCGGTGAGGTGCTCAAGGGCGTGCTGAAGCCCTGGGAATGCAAGGTTTTCGGCACCGCATGCACCCCGGAGACGCCGATCGGCACGTGCATGGTGTCCCCCGAGGGGGCGTGCGCCGCCTACTACAACTTCGGCCGCATGCATCGCGATGCGGTCAAGCTGGTGGGGCGCACTTGACGCCCGAGCCGCGGGGCTCGGAAAAGGGTGCAGCGATGTTCGCCCGGTACGCGTACGCCCCCAACGCCCTGGGCTACTGCGGGCCACCACTGGGGGCGACCCTGCGCGACGGTTCCGTCGAGGAGGTGCGGCGCGCGGCGACCGGGTTCTCCGGGGCCTGGCCGTACCTGCGGGTGCTCTCCGAGCTGACCGGCATCGCCGACCCGCTGGACTACCGGCTCGTCGAATCCTATTGGCTCGGTGGCGGCGTCGGCGCCGGCCTGGACCCGCAGGACTTCCTCGACGCGCTGCTGGGCATCATCGGCCCGCAGGCCGGCCGCTACTGGTCGCACCTGACGGGCGATCTCGCCCACGAGGCCGCCGCCAACCATGGCTTTCACGTCTTCGGCGTGTACCCCTGGACGCGGTTTCTCGGCCGCGGCATGGACGAGCACCCGCTGGGCGTGCTCGACAATTGCCGAATCACCTGGGGCACAGTCGTTTCCCGCGCCGCCGATGCTGTCGAGGTCATGTGTCGGCGGCTCGTGTGGGACGGTCGGGCGCTGAGGCTGTCCGAGCCCTCGGTCCGCCCGCTCGACGTCTGGGCCGACGGCTACAGCGCCGTGCCCGACGTGGCGCTCGGCGACGAGGTCGCGGTGCACTGGGGCCGGCTGTGCGGCCGGCTCTCGCCGGAGCAGGTGGGCGCTCTCGCCGACAGCACCGACCGCCAGCTGCGGGTGACCAGTCAACGGCTCGCGCCCGTCTAGTCTTGGCCCCGTGCCCCATTCGATCTGCGACGTGCTGCCCGCCGCGGCAGCCGTGCTCGGGGCCCCGGGCGCGGTGGACCGCCTGGGCCTGACGGAGTCGGTCGGCGCCAAAGACCGCGTCGCGGTCGTGCTGGTCGACGGGCTGGGCTGGCACCTGCTACCGCAGCTGGCCGGGAGTGCGCCCCTGCTGGCCTCGGTGCTCGCCGGCGACACCGGGCGGCTCACCGAACTCGCCAGCACCTTCCCGTCGACCACGCCGAGCAGCCTGGTGTCGCTCGGCACCGGGGCGCGACCCGGCGAGCACGGCATCCTGGGTTTCACGCTCAACGTGCCCGGCACCGACCGGGTGCTCACCCACATCGTGTGGCGCGACGACCCGCCGCACGCCGAATGGCAGCCGCTGCCCACCTGGTTCGGGCGGCTGGAGCGGGCCGGCATCGCCGCGCGCGCCGTGCTGCCCGCGGCGTTCATGGGCAGCGGGCTGACCGATGCGGCCTATCGCGGCGCCCGGTTTCGCCCGACACACCCGGCGGACGGCTACGCCGCGGAGCTGATCGCCGAGCTGAACGCGGCGCCCGGGCTGGTCTACGGCTACGCCGCCGACCTGGACACCGCGGCCCACCTGTTCGGCATCGGTTCGCAGCAGTGGCACGAGGCGGCCGCCCGGGTCGACGGCCTGCTCACCCGGCTGGTCGAGGTCCTGCCGCCCGACGCGGCGTTGTTGGTGACCGCCGACCACGGCGGCCTCAACGTCGCGCCCGACGCCCGCGTCGACCTCGACGCCGAGCCCCGGCTGGGCGAGGGGGTGCGGGTGGTCGCCGGCGAGGCTCGGGTGCGCTACCTGCACACCGAACCGGGGGCCGCCGCGGACGTGCAGGCCGCCTGGAGCGAGTCGCTGCACGGCCGGGCGCAGGTGTACAGCCGCGAGCAGGCGGCGGCAACCGGGATGTTCGGGCCGGTCGACCCCGCGCACCTGGCGCGGATCGGCGACGTCGTGGTCGTCTGCACCGGCGACACCGCCGTGCTGGCGACCAGCCACGAGCCCCCGGAAATGGCTCGCCTCATCGGTTTTCACGGCGGGCCCACGCCGGCCGAGATGGCCATCCCGTTGATCGTTTTCTGAGCCGCCCGGCTGCCCCGGCGCGTCACCACCAGGCCATGCGGAACCGGGCTATCTCCCTCAGCCGGACGAGCGCATGCCGCACGCGCGTCCGGATCGTCGCGGGGACAAGCGACCCGCGGGCATGTCGGCGCCGACGGCCGTCCCGGCCATGTTGGGGTGCGGAGTCGGCGGTGCTGACACCCGCGAGCCACCGGGGCGCCCCTGCCAACGGGGAAGGCATCGGTTCGTGCAACGTCGGGGGCCGGCCCCCGCTGCCCGACTTTCGGCAATAGAAGCCGTTGCGATCACGTTCCAGGGAGCCGTCCCGGGGAATCCACACCCCCGACGGGTGCTGGACAATTTGCCTGCCACAGTGGCGGCAGGTGGCCGCGTACAACTTTCGCCCCCCGTACTATTCGCTGACAGGTCTGCGGCCCCCCGACTGCATTCTGTTATGTCAACCTTACGTCGCAGACGCCACACAATGAAAGCGCGTGTTTTCAGCACCGCGGCCGGTGCCGATCGCTTGAGGGCACCGATTGCGAGCGTTTTCACAGCTCACTCCGATCGTCCGCCAGGTTCCGCGTTGTAAGTTCGGGCCACTGTGAGGTTCCGAGCCGGCGGTGCGACTCCACGGTGGCGGTCGGCCATCGCGGTCGTCGCCGCGCTCGGCGCCTTCGCCGCACTCGTCGCGGGATCTTCCCTGCGGCCCCAGTTCGCCGCGGCGGCGCTGCCCGAGCCGGCGACCTGGTCGTCGGTCGTCCCCGTCGTCGGCGCGCAGGCCGGCCACGGGCAACCGCGGGCATCGCGGCCCTGGGCGCCGACCGGCAAGAAGCCGTTCCACAGCACGTGGATGACGAAAGACCGCCCACCGACGCCCGGCCGCGTGTCGCCGCCATCCGTGGGATCACCGCTACCAGTCTCGTTCACCGCGTTGGGGTTCCAGCCCCGCGGCGCCCGGCCCCGCGCACCCGCGGCCGTCCGGGCGGACCCGGATATCCTGACGCGGTTCTGCATAGCTCGTCGCTGATCGGTCGCCGAACCGACCGTGTAACCCCTGCGTCTATCTCAGGGGAGAGTCCATGTCAAAGCAGAGGTTGTAATGGATTTCGCGACGCTGGCACCCGAGATCAGCTCCGGGCTGATGTTTTCCGGTCCCGGCGCGGGACCGATGATCCGGGCCGCCACGGCCTGGGACCGGCTGGCCGTGCGGCTGAGCACCGCGGCGGCCGACTATCGCTCGGTCCTGGCAAAACTGGGCGCCGGAGGCGGCATGGCGCCCTACCTGGGCTGGCTCGACACCGTTGCCGCGCACGCTCACCAAGCCGCCACCCAGCTCGCGGCGGCGGCCGGCGCACATCAGTCGGCGCGCACGGCGATGGTGCCCGCGCCGGCGATCACCGATAACCGCGCGCGGCGGCGCTCGCTGGCGGCCGCGAACCGCCTGGGGCAGAACGGCCCGGCCATAGCGGACGCCGACGCCGAATACGAGCGGATGTGGGCCCGCGACGCCGGCGCCATGTATGCGTACGCCCGCGCCTCGGCCAAGGCGGCGGCGGTGACGCCGTTCTCTTCGCCGCCGGGTAACCACGGCGCGAAGACCTGGGCCCTGGCGTCGGCGCCGGACGTCGTATCGGCCGGCGCCCGCGTGATGGCAGCTATTCCCGAAGCGCTGCAGGCGCTTTCGGTGTCGCCGTCGACATCGCTGGACGCGTCGCTCGCGTCGGCGACGCCCGCGCTGTCGAGGCTGAGTTCGCTGTCGGCACCGACGGACCTCGCGATCAGCCACCTGAACTCGCGCAACAAGCGGGCGGCGCTGAGCGCATTGTTCCCCAAGCCCGCACGCCCCGAGTCGATCCCGGGTTTCGGTCGCGCCACGTCGATCGGCCGGTTGTCCGCGCCACAGGCCTGGGCGACGGCCACGGCGCGGAACCGCGACCCGGCGGTCAGAGCGGGGTGACGTAGGCCGAGCTGATGCCGCCGTCGACCAGGAACGTCGACGCCGTGATGAAGGACGCGTCGTCGCTGGCCAGAAAGGCCACCGCGGCGGCGATCTCGTCGGGCTCGGCGAAGCGGCCCAGCGGCACGTGCACCAGGCGGCGAGCGGCCCGCTCGGGATCCTTGGCGAAAAGCTCTTGCAGCAGCGGGGTGTTGACCGGCCCCGGGCACAGCGCGTTGACGCGGATGCCCTGCCGGGCGAACTGCACACCCAGCTCCCGCGACATGGCCAGCACGCCGCCCTTGGAGGCGGTGTAGGAGATCTGCGAGGTGGCCGAGCCCAGCACCGCGACGAACGACGCCGTGTTGATGATCGATCCCCTGCCGAAAGGCACCATGTGCCGCAGCGCCGCCCGGCAACACAGGTACACCGAGGTGAGGTTGACGTCCTGGACCCGTTGCCACGCCGCGAGCTCGGTGTTCTCGATCAGGTCGTCCTCGGGTGGTGAGATGCCGGCGTTGTTGAACGCGATGTCGACCCAGCCGTAGGCCTCGGCCGCGGCGTCGAACAGCGCGTTGACGGCGTCCTCGTCCGAGACATCGGTGGGCACGAACACACCGGACAGCTCCTCGGCCACCGCCGCACCGGCGTCGCGGTCGACGTCGCCGACGACGATGCTCGCGCCTTCCGCCCGCATCCGCCGGGCCGCGGCCAACCCGATGCCGCCGGCGCCCCCGGTGATGACCGCGACCCGGCCGGCCAGCCGTTGCGTCAGGTCCATCACGAATCCTCCTTGACGGCGATGAACACGTTCTTGGTCTCGGTGAACTGCAGTGGCGCGTCGGGGCCGAGCTCGCGGCCCAGGCCGGACTGCTTGAAACCACCAAACGGCGTGTGGTAGCGCACCGACGAGTGCGAGTTCACCGACAGGTTGCCGGACTCGATCGCCCGCGACACCCGCAGTGCGCGGGACAGGTCGTCGGTCCAGATCGACCCCGACAGGCCGTAGACGGTGTCGTTGGCCAGCGCGATGGCGTCGGCCTCGTCATCGAACGGCAACACGGTGACGACCGGGCCGAAGATCTCCTCGGTGACGCTGCGGTCGGTGCGCCGCGGCGTGAGGACCGTTGGGGGGAACCAGAATCCGGGGCCCGACGGCGCCGTGCCGCGGAAGGCGACGGGCGCGTCGTCGGGCACGTACGCGGCCACCCGGGCGCGGTGCTCCCGAGAAACCAACGGACCCATCTCGGTGTCGCGCGAGGCGGGGTCCCCGACGGCGACGGCCCGCACCGCGGGCTCGAGCAACTCCATGAACCGGTCATACACGTTGCGCTGCACCAGGATCCGGCTGCGCGCGCAGCAGTCCTGCCCGGCGTTGTCGAACACCCCGGCGGGCGCGGTCGCCGCCGCGCGCTGAAGGTCGCAATCGCCGAAGACGATGTTGGCGCTCTTGCCGCCCAATTCCAGCGTCACGCGCTTGACGTTGGCCGCCGCGCCGGCCATCACCCGCTTGCCCACCTCGGTGGAGCCGGTGAACACGACCTTGCGCACCCCCGGGTGGGTGACGAACCGCTCCCCCACCACCGCGCCCCTGCCGGGCAGCACCTGCAGCAGGTCCGCGTCGAGCCCGGCCCGCACCGCCAGCTCGCCGAGCCGGATCGTGGTCAGCGGCGTCCACTCGGCGGGCTTGACCAGGACCGCGTTGCCGGCGGCGAGCGCGGGGCCGATGCTCCAGGACGCGATCGGCATCGGGAAGTTCCACGGCGTGATCACGCCGATGACACCCAGCGGCTCGTTGAAGGTGATGTCGAGCCCGCCGGCGACCGGAATCTGCCTGCCGGACAGGCGCTCCGGGCTGCCGGCGTAGAACGTCAGCACGTCGCGGACGTGGCCGGCCTCCCATTCGGCCGAGGCGATCGGGTGCCCGGAGTTGGCCACCTCGAGTGCGGCCAGTTCGTCGGTGTGGGCGTCGACGGCGGCCGCGAAGGCGCGCAGGCCTTCCGCGCGCCCTGCCGGGGACAACCGGGCCCAGCGCCGCTGGGCCGCCGCGGCGCGGGCCACGGCGTCGTCGACCGCGGCGGCGTCGACGAGGTCGACCGACGTCAGCACCTCCTCGGTCGCGGGGTTGACCAGTTGCGTTGCGGTCATCGGCTTTCCGCGTACGATCGCGCGGCCTGCACCACCGCCTTGAATAGCCGTAGGTCGTCGAGCGACTTCTCCGGATGCCACTGCACCGCAAGGACGAACGCCTCGCCGGGCAGCTCTACCGCCTCGACCACGCCGTCGGCGTCCCGCGCGCTGACCACCAGGGGATCGCCGACCGTGTCGATGGCCTGGTGGTGGTAGCAGGGCGCATCGGCGGATTCGCCGAGCAGCGCGGCCAGCCGGGTGCCGGCCACGGTGCGGACCGGCAACCTGGTGAACACCCCGTTGCCCGCGCGATGGCCGTTGTGGCCCAGCACCTCTGGGAGATGCTGGTGCAGCGTGCCGCCGAACGCGACGTTGAGGACCTGGGCGCCGCGACAGATGCCCAGCACCGGTAGCCCGCGGTCCAGCGCGCCGCGCAGCAGCGTCAGCTCGAGGCCGTCGCGGTCGGTGCGGGGCGCGTCGGTGGCCGGATGCGGCTCCTGGCCGTAGTGGGCGGGGTTCACGTCATAGCCCCCGGTGATCACCAGCGCGTCCAGGCTGTCCAGCAGCACAGCGGCCGTCTCGGCGTCCATCGGCTGCGGCGGCAGCAGTGTGGCGATGCCGCCGGCCATGACGATGCCCTCGAAGTAATCGGCGGGCAGGTACCCCGCGGCAATGTCCCAGATCCCCGTTCGTATTTGCTCGAGATAACAGGTCAGGCCGATCACGGGCCTCGCCCTACAGGCGTTCAAACCCACGCATCCTCTCCCAGTCGGTGACCGCCGCGTTGAAGGCCGCCAACTCCACGCGGGCGTTGTTCAGGTAGTGCGCGACGACGTCGTCGCCGAACGCCTCCCGCGCCAGCGCCGACGCCCCGAACGCCGCGGCCGCATCCGCCAACGTGGTGGGCAGCCGCTCGAGATCGGTTGCCTGGTAGGCGTTGCCGACGTAGGGGGCGGGGGGTTCGAGGCCCCGCTCGATACCATACAGCCCCCCGGCGATCAGGGCGGCCACCGCGAGGTAGGGGTTGACGTCGCCGCCGGGGACCCGGCACTCGACGCGGATGTTGCGCCCGTGCCCGACCACCCGCAGCGCGCAGGTGCGGTTGTCCAGGCCCCAGGCCACCGCCGTCGGCGCAAAACTGCCGTCGGCAAAACGCTTGTAGGAGTTGATGTTCGGCGCGTAGAACAGGGTCAACTCGCGCACGGTGGCGAGCAGGCCGGCGAGGAAACTGCCGAACGTCGCCGACATGCCGTGCGGGCGGCCGCCGTCGTCGAACACGGCGGCGCCGTCCCCGTCGCGCAGCGACAGATGGATGTGGCAACTGTTGCCTTCGGCCTCATCGTATTTCGCCATGAACGTCAGGCTCTTGCCGTGCCGGTCGGCGATCTCCTTGGCGCCGTTCTTGTAGATGGCGTGGTTGTCGCAGGTGACCATCGCCTCGTCGTAGCGGAAGCCGATTTCCTGCTGGCCCCTGTTGCATTCGCCCTTGACGGCCTCGAAGCGCAGGCCCGCCCCCTCCATGCCCAGCCGGATGTCGCGCAGCAGCGGCTCCATCCGCGCCGACGCCAGCATCGCGTAGTCGATGTTGTAGTCGCTGGCCGGTGTCAGCCCGCGATAGCCGCCGGCCCAGGCCGCGCGGTATGACTCGTCGAACACGATGAACTCCAGCTCGGTGGCGACGTCGGCGATCAGCCCGCGCGCGCCCAGCCGCTCGAGCTGGCGGCGCAGGATCGCCCGGGGCGCCACGGCGACCTCGCCGCCGCCGGCCCAGCCGAGGTCGGCGATCACCAGCGCGGTCGCGTGCAGCCACGGGGTGAGCCGCAGCGTGGACAGATCCGGCGTCATCACCATGTCGCCGTAACCGGTCTCCCAGCCCGACATCGCATAGCCGGGCACGGTGTTCATCTCGACATCGACCGCCAGCAGGTAGCTGCAGCACTCGGCCCCGTGCGCGGCCACCTCCTCGACGAACAGCCCGGCCGCCATGCGCTTGCCGACCAGCCGGCCCTGCATGTCGGCGAACGCCACGATGACGGTGTCCACCGCGCCGCGTTGCACCAGCTGTTCCAGCGCGGCCAGCGACAGCATCGCGGACGGCGCTACCACGTGCTGGTGCGCAAGACGATCTCGGCGGCCAACTGCGCCGTCGACTCCTGCGCGGTGCGCCGGCCCAAATCCACCACGCGGTACTCGGCGTAGACGTACCGCTGGCTGGCGGTGGCCGCCGCCCGGGCGGCGGGGGAGCTGACCAGCACCGTGGTGCCGATTTCCACTGGCGGGCAGTGCTCGTCGAGAACCACTCCCTTGGGGTCGGGCACCCGCGGATGCCCGCGGTCGATCACGATCAGGCCCACGAACCGGCCCAGCCGGGTCGCCGCCAGCTCCCAGGCCAGCTCGCCGCCGGCGCGGTCGCCGAACACCACGGCCCAGCGAATCCCCAGCGCATCGAGGATGCCGACGACCGATTTGGCGGTCAGCCGCTGATCGAGGCCGATGACGACGGTCCGCAGGGAGGCGGTGTGCAGGCGCTCGCATACCGCGTCGTACGCGACGGGCGCGCGCGCCTGGTCGCCGAGGATGACGACGACGACGCCCTTTTCCGGACCTGCCACGGCCACCGGGACCGGAAATCCGTCGAGCGTGTTCATCATCGAGTGCACTCACGCAAACTACAGCCAACAGGCCAGCTCGCGCGAGGTTTCTTGTCGCTCACGGCCGCAGCCGGCTCGCGACGTGGGGCCGCGGGGGCGGCGGCCCGTCGAGCAGGTCCAGGACAGCGTCGACATCGAGGTGGGCGGCGAGTAGGTCCGCGATCGCGTCCAGCTGGGCGTCGCGCCGCGCGGCGACGTCGGTGGCGGCCGGGACAAACCCGCTCCGGCCGGCCGCAGCGGCGACGAGGGCCAGCCACGCCCGGCGAAAGTCGTCGTTGTCGAGCAGGCCGTGCCAGTGGGTGCCGAAGACCGCGCCGCGCGCGATGCCGTGCGGTCGCGCGTCGACGGTGAACCACGCGTCCTCGGCGCAGCGGGAGAGCCGCCCATGGTGGATTTCGTACCCGCTCAGGGGGCGCTGCCAGCGCCGCAACACCTTGGCCCGCTCGAAGGCGATGTCGGCGTCCAGCAGCCCCAGGCCGTCGACTGCCCCGGCATGCGATTCCACGGTGTCCTCGATGCGCCGGCACAGCATCTGGAACCCGCCGCAGATGCCCAGCACCGGCTTGCCGGCCCGGGCGTGGCCGACGATCGCGCCGGCCAGGCCGCGATCGTGCAGCCAGGACAGGTCCGCCACGGTGGCCTTGCTCCCGGGCAGCACGATCAGGTCGGTGTCGGCCAGGTCGGCGGGGTCGGTGACCCAGCGCACCAGCACGCCCGGCTCGCAGGCCAGCGCCTCGACGTCGGTGGAGTTGGAGATCCGGGGCAGCCGGACCGCGGCCACCCGCAGCCAGTCGTCGCCGCGCGGCGGGACCGGCGTGCCGACGACGCGGTGCGCGAGGACCGACAGCGAGTCCTCGGCGTCCAGCCAGAACTCCTCGGCGTAGGGCAGCACGCCGTAGGTCGGGCGGCCGGTCAGGGCGCGCAGCTGGCCTAACCCGGGTTCCAGCAGCGCGGGGTCCCCGCGGAATTTGTTGACGACGAAGCCGGCGATCAGCGCCTGGTCGTCGGGCTCGAGCACGGCGAGAGTCCCGAACAGGTGGGCGAGCAGCCCGCCGCGGTCGATGTCACCGACCAGGATCACCGGCAGGTTCGCGGCCCGGGCCAACCCCATGTTCGCCAAGTCCGTGGCCCGCAGGTTGATCTCGGCGGGCGATCCGGCGCCCTCGCAGATCACCGCGTCGAATTCCTCACGCAGGCAAGATAATTCGTCGAAGACGATGCGGGCGAGCCGGTCTCGATACTGCACGTAATCGGCCGCGGAGACCGACCCGGCGACCTGACCGCGGATCACCAGCTGCGAGGTGCGGTCGCTGCCCGGTTTGAGCAGGATCGGGTTGAATCGCACGCTGGGCTCCAGCCCCGCCGCCCGCGCCTGGATCGCCTGGGCGCGGCCGATCTCGCCGCCGTCGGCGGTGACCATCGAATTGTTGGACATGTTCTGCGCCTTGAACGGCGCCACCCGGATGCCCTTGCGCGCCAGCAGCCGGCACAGGCCCGCCACCACCACCGATTTCCCGGCGTCGGAGCTGGTGCCGGCGACCAGCAGCGCCCCGCTCATCCGCTATGTGCCGAACAGACGCAAGATCGCACGATCCGGCCCCTGGAAATGCGATTTCGCGGGGGAAAGGTCACGGCAAGGTGAGGATTTCGGCGCCGGTGTCGGTGACCAGCAGGGTGTGCTCGAACTGCGCGGTCCACTTGCGGTCCTTGGTGACCACCGTCCAGCCGTCGCCCCAGATCTCGTAGTCCAGCGCGCCGAGGTTGATCATCGGCTCGATGGTGAACGTCATGCCCGGCTGGATGATGGTGGTCACGGACGGCTGGTCGTAGTGCAGCACGACCAGCCCGTTATGAAACGTGGTGCCGATGCCGTGGCCGGTGAAGTCGCGAACCACGTTGTACCCGAACCGATTTGCGTACGACTCGATGACACGCCCGACGACCGAGAGCGCCCGGCCCGGTTTGACGGCGTTGATGGCCCGCATCGTGGCCTCGTGCGTCCGCTCCACGAGGAGCCGGTGCTCCTCGGAAACGTCGCCGGCCAGAAACGTCGCGTTGGTGTCGCCGTGCACCCCGTCGAGGTAGGCGGTGACGTCGATGTTGACGATGTCGCCGTCCTCGATCACCGTCGAGTCGGGGATGCCGTGGCAGATCACCTCGTTGAGCGAGGTGCAGCACGACTTCGGGAATCCCTTGTAGCCCAGCGTCGACGGGTAGGCCCCGTTGTCGACCATGTACTCGTGGGCGATCCGGTCCAGTTCGTCGGTCGTCACCCCCGGCGCGACCGCCTTGCCCGCCTCGGCCAGTGCGCCGGCCGCGATCCGGCCGGCGACGCGCATCTTCTCGATGACCTCGGGCGTCTGGACCCACGGCTCGCTGCCCTCCCGGGCGGTCGCCTTGCCGACGTATTCCGGACGCGGGATGCGGCCGGGCACCGGCAGAGTCGGCGATAACACTCCAGGGGAAAGCGCGGTCCGAGCAGGCATGGAGCCAGCTTAGCGACGCTCGCTGCGCGGCGCCTTCAACGAGACTCGCCCAGCCTGTAATTTCGCAGGCCCCTACCCGCACTTCTGCTGCAGATTTTCAGGCTCGGCGAGTCAGGCCTTGCCGCGGCGCAGAAACGAGCGGCGCGGCCCTCGGACGATCACCGATCCGCACACCACCCGGCCCGTCAGCACGACGTGCGGCGTCCCCTCGCCCCGGGCGTCCCTGCGGCGGTCGCTGGCGCTGCCCACGTAGACCTCGACGTCGTCGATGGAGGCGCTGGCGCCGTCGGGCAGCCGGACCTCCACCGAGCCGAACCTCATGTCGAGTTCGATGACCACCACCGGACCCGCGAATCGGGCCTTGGTGAGGTCGAGTTCGACCGAGCCCAGCCGACGCACCAGAGCCAGCCGGGTCGGCACGGTCCATTCGCCGTGGCGCTTGAGCGAGCCGGCCCACCCGCGCAGTTCGACCCGGTCGGCCGCGGACGTGACGATCGCACCCGGCCCGGGCAGGTCGCCGACCAGCCCGTCCAGCTCGCCCCGGGTGCGCGCGTAGGACACCTGCGACGAACGCTGCTCGAACTCGTCGATGTCGATCAGCCCGAGCGCGACGGCGTTGTGCAGCCGCCGCATCGTGCCGTTCCGGTCGGCGTCGGAGACCCGCAGCGCCACCATGTCCCCGCCGGATGTTTCGCCCACGCTTGCAATTTACCGCCGCGACGGGGCGGGAGCCCTACGCCAAATAGTCCCGCGGCAGCGACTCGAACATCACCTTGGTCATCCGCACCGCGTATTCCGAGCTGCCGCCCCCGACGATCAGCGCCGCGAAGGCGAGGTCGCCGCGGTATCCGGCGAACCACGAGTGCGATCCGCCCGGGAACTCGGCCTCGCCGGTCTTCCCGTAGATCTCGCCGCAGCAGCCGGCGATCTCCTTGGCAGTCCCGTTCGTCACCACCAGCCGCATCATCGGCCGCAGCGCGTCGACCATCTTCGGCGAAATCGGCGTGTCGTCGCCCTCGACCGTCGTCGGCCGCCCGGCGATCAGCTGGGGCACCGGCGTTTTGCCGGCGTCGACGGTGGCGGCGACCAGGGCCATGCCGAAGGGGCTGGCCAGCACCTTGCCCTGGCCGAAGCCGTCCTCGGTGCGCTCGGCCAGGTCGACCGTCGGTGGCACCGACCCCGTCACGGTGGTGATGCCGTCGACCGTGTAGTCCAGGCCGATGCCGTAGCGGTTGGCCGCCTGGGTCAGGCCGCGCGGCGGCATCCTGCTGCTCAACTCGGCGAACGTGGTGTTGCACGAACTGGCGAACGCCCGCGACATCGGCACCACGCCCAGGTCGAAGCCGCCGTAGTTGGGGATGGTGCGGTGCCCGATGTCGATGCGGCCCGGGCAGCCCAGCATCGTGTTGGGCGTGGCCATGTCGCGCTCGACGGCGGCGCCGGCGGTGACCATCTTGAAGGTCGACCCCGGCGGGAACAGGCCGTTGGTGGCCGGCAGGCCGTCGGCGTCGGCGCCCTGGTTCTGCGCGATCGCCAGGATCTCCCCGGTCGACGGCTTGATCACCACGATCATCGCCTTGCCGCCCCGGGTGTCCACCGCGTGCTGCGCGGCGTTCTGCACGGCGCGGTCCAGGGTGATCGACACCGACGGCGCCGGGGTGCCCTCGACCTCGTGCAACACGGCCACGTCGACGCCGTTCTGGTTGACGCTGACCACCCGCCAGCCGGGCTCGCCGTCGAGTTGGTCCGCCACCGCCTTCTTCACCTCGCTGAGCACGGCCGGCGCGAAATGCGGGTCCGTCGGCAGCATCTCGGGCTGCGGCGTGACCACGATGCCGGGCAGCCTGCCGATGGCGGGGAAAACCTTGTCGTTGTCGTCGGGGTGCAGCGTGACGCCCAAATCCAGCGGCTGCGTCGTCGAGCTGGCCTGCTCGGCCAGCAGCTGCGGGTCGGCGAGCGTGTTGTTGAACGGCCGCAGCACGTCGACGATGGTGTGGGTGGTGAAGCTCAGCGACTGCGGCGGCCCGGCCTGCGTGGCGTCCAGCGTGTAGTGGTACAGGTAGCCCGGCGCGAGCACATCGCTGCCGCCGAGCTCGTTCACCGAGGCCCGCCGCGGTTGGTCGGCGCGCAGCGCGAACGTCTGATGCTCGCCCAGCTTGGGGTGCAGCCCGGTGGTGGCCCACCGGACCTGCCAGCGCCCCTCGTTACGGGCCATCTGCAGCTGGCCGTCGTAGCTCCAGGTCCGGTTCTTGGGCAGGTGCCAGGTGAAGCGGTAGTCGACCGTGCCGGTGTCCTCGGCGTACTTGGCGGTGAGCACTTGCGCGTCCAGGTGGGTGGCCTGCAGCCCGGCCCAGGCGGCGTTCAGCGCTTCGCGGGCGTCGTTGGGGCTGTCGCTGAGCCTGGCGGCCGTCGCGGTGTCCCCGACCGCCAGGGCGCGGAAGAACTTCTCGGCGGCCGGGCCGGGGCCGTCGGGCCGGGGCGTGCAGCCGGACAGGGCGATCACCGCGACGAGCAGCAGGCCCGCCGCCGCTGATACCAGTGGGGTTTTTGTGACCATCGGTGCTGATGTTAAGAACTGAGGTCGCCACACCGGCGCCGACACACCGAGACCTGACCGTTATGCCGTCGGGCGGGCCGCCGATCAGTCCAGCAGGACCGTCGCGAAGGTGCCGACCTCGGCGAAGCCCACGCGCGCGTACGCGGCGCGGGCGACCGTGTTGAAGTTGTTCACGTACAGGCTGGCGATCCGCCCGGTGGCGACGATCACGGCGGCCACCGTCGCGGTGCCCGCGGTGCCCAGGCCCTGGCCGCGCCACTCCGGGTGCACCCAGACCCCCTGGATCTGACCGACGCCGGGCGACTGCGAGCCCACCTCGGCCTTGAAGACGACCTGGCCGTGCTCGAAGCGCGCCCACGCCCGCCCCGCCGCGATCAGGCTGGCCACCCGGCGGCGGTAGCCGCGCCCGCCGTCGCCCACCCGCGGGTCGACGCCGACTTCGCCGATGAACATGTCCACGGCGGCCACCAGGTAGGCGTCCAGCTCGTCCGGCCGGACCTGGCGCACGCCGACGTCGATGGCGCAGTTGGGGTGGCTGGTCAGGGCCATCAGCGGCTGGTCGTCGCGCACGTCGCGCGCCGGGCCCCAGGCCGACTCGAGCCGCTCCCACATCGGCATCACCAAATGCGCCCTGCCGACCAGCGAGGAACAGCGCCGCGTCCCGCTCATCGCCTCGTCGGCGAAGGCGTTCAGGTCGGCCGGCGCGCCGCGCAGCGGGATGAGGTTGGCGCCGGCGAAGCACAGCGACTCGTCCGGGCCGCGACGGGTCCACAGCTCCCCGCCGATCGAATTCGGGTCGATGCCGTGGTCGGCGACCCGGGCCGCGACCATGCACGAGCCGACCGGGTCGTCGTCGAGCACCCGCCAGACGGCGGCGGCGTCACGCACCACGGACACCCGCCGCTCGCCGACAAGGCGCATGATGGGCGGAGCCGACATCTACGGAACTCTCTGTGGTGCTAAGGCGATCGGTGCGGGGGCACAGGCCCCTATCAGCTTACGGTCACAATCGGCGAACCGCTCGCTTCTGTTTGAGGACCGTGACCGGTCCCCATCTCGGCGGCCAGGCGCATGGCCTCCTCGATGAGCGTCTCGACGATCTGGGCTTCCGGCACGGTCTTGATCACCTCGCCCCGAACGAAGATCTGCCCCTTGCCGTTTCCCGACGCGACGCCCAGGTCGGCCTCGCGGGCCTCCCCCGGGCCGTTGACGACGCAGCCCATCACGGCCACCCGCAACGGTACGTCGAGCCCGTCCAGCCCGGCGGTGACCTCGTTGGCCAGGGTGTAGACGTCGACCTGCGCGCGACCGCACGACGGGCAGGACACGATCTCCAGCCCGCGCGGCCGCAGGTTGAGCGACTCGAGGATCTGGATGCCGACCTTGACCTCCTCGACGGGCGGGGCCGACAGCGACACCCGGATGGTGTCGCCGATGCCGCGCGACAGCAACGCCCCGAACGCGACCGCCGACTTGATGGTCCCCTGGAAGGCCGGCCCGGCCTCGGTGACGCCCAGGTGCAGCGGGTAGTCGCACTGGGCGGCCAGCTGCTCGTAGGCGGCGACCATCACGACGGGGTCGTTGTGCTTGACGCTGATCTTGATGTCGCCGAAGCCGTGCTCGGAGAACAGCGAGGCCTCCCACAGCGCCGACTCGACCAGCGCCTCGGGCGTGGCCTTGCCGTACTTCTCCAGGAATCGCTTGTCCAGCGAGCCGGCGTTGACGCCGATGCGGATCGGGATGCCGGCCGCCGCGGCGGCCTTGGCGACCTCCCCGACGCGGCCGTCGAATTCCTTGATGTTGCCCGGGTTTACCCGCACCGCGGCGCACCCGGCGTCGATCGCGGCGAAGATGTACTTGGGCTGGAAGTGGATGTCGGCGATGACCGGGATCTGGCTCTTGGTGGCGATCGCGGCCAGCGCGTCGGCGTCCTCCTGGCGCGGGCAGGCCACCCGGACGATGTCGCAGCCGGCGGCGGTCAGTTCGGCGATCTGTTGCAGCGTCGCGTTGATGTCGTGCGTCTTGGTGGTGCACATCGACTGCACCGAAATCGGGTGGTCGCTGCCGACCCCGACGTCGCGGACCATCAATTGCCGCGTGGTGCGCCGGGGGGCCAGCGTGGGCGCCGGGGTGTCCGGCATGCCCAGGCCAACAGACACGTGTTTCCTTCTTTCGTTACTGGAAAAGCCTGATCGGGTTGACCAGATCAGCGGTCACGGTCAGCAGCATGTAGCCGACCACGAATACCAGCACCACGTAGGTGGCGGGCATCAGCTTGAGGTAGTTCACCGGCGCGGCCGCGACCATGCCGCGGGCCGACCGGATCAGGTTGCGGACCTTTTCGAACACGGCGATGGCGATGTGCCCGCCGTCGAACGGCAGCAGCGGCACCAGGTTGATGGCGCCCAGGATGAGGTTCAGCTGGGCCAGGAAGAACCAGAACGCCACCCACAGCCCGTGGTCGACGGTGTCGCCGCCGATGATGCTGGCCCCGACCACGCTCATCGGGGTCTGCGGGTCGCGCTGCCCGCCGCCGATGGCGTGCACCAGCGCCCCGACCTTCGTCGGGATCGTGACCAGCGCCTTGCCCACCTCGACGGTCAGGTCCCCGGCGAAGGCGAAGGTGGCCGGTATCGCCGAGAAGACGCCGTAGTGCGTGGGCGTCACCCTGACGGCGCCGACGCCGATGGCGCCGACGGTGGCGGCCTCGGGCTTGGCGCCCTGCGCCTTCGAGATGTAGCGCTGGGTGGGCGTCACGTCGACGTGGGTGGTGATGGTGGCGCCGTCGCGCTCGACGACGACGGGAACGTTGCCGTGCAGCTTGCGCACCGCGGCGGCCATGTCCTCGAAGCTGGACACCGGGGTGTCGCCGACCTTGACGACGACGTCGCCGGGGCGAATCCCGGCCAGCGCCGCCGGACCGGGCCCGGCGCAGTCGCCGACCTTGCCCGGGCTGACTTCCGGTGCGACACAGGCGGTCTCGCCGACGATGGCCTTGGTGGGCGGGTGCAGGTTGGGCAGGCCCCAGACCAGGGCGATGCCGTAGATCAGCACCAGGCAGATGACGAAGTTCATGCCGGGGCCCGCGAACAGCGTCGCGACCCGCTTCCAGGTCGCCTGCTTGTACATCGCGCGGTCGGTCTCGTCGGGCGCCAGGTCCTCGACCGGCGTCATGCCGGCGATGTCGCAGAAGCCGCCCAGCGGAATGGCCTTGACCCCGTATTCGATCTCACCGCGCCGGGTCGACCACAGCGTGGGCCCGAAGCCGACGAAATAGCGCCGCACCTTCATGCCGGTGCCGCGGGCGACCCACATGTGGCCGCACTCGTGCAGGGCCACCGAGATCAGGATGGCGAGCGCGAACAGCACAATGCCGATAGCGAACATCATCAGGCTGCCAGGACCTTTCTCACACCATTCCGGAGATCTTGTGGGCACTCGCGGTGGCGACCGCGCGCTGCGCCCTTTCCCGCGCCCAGCGCTGCGCGTCGAGTACCTCATCCACGTTAGCCGGTACTTCTCCAAATTTGGGCGCCCATTGGTCGGCGGCGTGCAGCACGTCGGCGATGGTTTTGACGATGGCGGGGAACGCGATGCGGCCGGCCAGGAAGGCCCCGGCGGCTTCCTCGTTGGCCGCGTTGTACACGGCGGTCATGCAGCCGCCGGTCACCCCGGCGTGGCGGGCCAGCTCGACGGCGGGGAAAACCTCGCTGTCCAGCGGCTCGAATTCCCAGCTAGCGGCGGTGGTGAAGTCGCAGGGGGCCGCCGCCCCGGCCACCCGGTGGGGCCACCCGAGGGCCAACGAGATGGGCAGCTTCATGTCCGGCGGGCTGGCCTGGGCGATGGTCGAGCCGTCGATGAAGGTGACCATCGAGTGAACAATCGACTGGGGGTGCACGACGACCTCGATGCGGTCGTAGTCGATGCCGAACAACAGATGGGTTTCGATGAGCTCGAGCCCCTTGTTGACCAGCGTCGCCGAGTTCAGCGTGTTCATCGGGCCCATCGACCAGGTGGGGTGGGCGCCGGCCTGCTCGGGCGTGACGCCCTCGAGGTCCGCGGCGGCCCAGCCGCGGAACGGGCCGCCGGAGGCCGTCAGCACCAGCTTGGCGACCTCGTCGGGGCTGCCGCCGCGCAGGCACTGGGCCAGCGCGGAGTGCTCGGAGTCGACGGGCACGATCTGGCCCGGCCGCGCCGCCCGCAACACCAGCGGGCCGCCGGCGATCAGCGATTCCTTGTTGGCCAGGGCCAGCCGGGCCCCGGAGTCCAGGGCGGCCAGCGTCGGTCGCAGGCCCAGGGCGCCGACCAGCGCGTTGAGGACGACGTCGGCGTCGGTCTCCTGGACCAGCCGGGTCACCGCCTCGGGGCCGCTGTAGGGGACGTCGCCGACCTGCCGCGCCGCGCGCTCGTCGGCGACGGCGATGTTGGTGACCCCGGTCTCGGCGCGCTGCCGCGCCACGGTCTCGGGGTTGGCGCCCCCGGCGGCCAGCCCGACCACCTCGAATCGGTCCGGGTTGGCCGCGATGACCTCCAGCGCCTGGGTGCCGATCGAGCCGGTGCTGCCCAGCACCAGCACCCGCAGGCGGCCCTCGGTAGTCGAGTTGGTCACTCACTCATTGTGCCCGCTGCGCCCCGCGGCGGATGTGCCAGAATCTTCCCTACCAAGCCGATCACGAAAGGGATTCGCCGTGGCCAGTACCGAGGTGGAGCACTTCAACGGCGTCGACGTCGCCGAGGTGCCGTCGGCAGCGTGGGGGTGGAGCAGGATCAATTACCGCACCTGGCACGCCACCGGGCTGTTCATCGTGATCTTTCTGCTGGCCATGCTGCGCGGAAACCACGTCGGCCACATCGAGAACTGGTTCCTGGTCGTGTTCGCCGCGCTCACGCTGTTCGTCCTGGTGCGCGACCTGTGGGGCCGCCACCGCGGCTGGCTCAGGTAGCCGCCGCACCCGGCGGTACCAGGCCGCCGCGACCGCCCCGGACACCAGCACGAGCAGGGCCACCGCCCAGGGCGCGACGCCGTGTCGGTGCACCCAGCCGGCCAGCGCGCCCTGCAGCCGGCCGGCCGAGGCGATCACCGCGTCGTGCGGGCCCGCGTTGCCGTTGAAGAGGCGCAACTCGTAGACGCCGTAGTAGCCGACGTAGAGCCCGACCAGCGCCAGCAGCGCCCCGCTGATCCGGTTGACGAAGGGCAGCACGCGGCGCAGCCGTTCAGCCAGCGCCGAGCCCGCCGAGGCCGCGCCGAAGGCCAGGACCCCCACGACCAGCGTCAGGCCGCCGACGTAGGCGAGGTAGACCGACACGCCCGTGACCACCGATCCCTTCACCCCGGCGGCGGTGACCGCCAAAAACGGGCCGACGGTGCACGACAGCGAGGCGATGGCGTAGCCGACGCCGTACGAATACATGGAGCCCAGCCGCACCGTCGGGGCCCAGTGCGGGCCGAGCGGGCGGGGTGTCAGCGCCGTCAGGTCGCGACCCGACAGCAGCCACATCCCAAGCGCGACAAGCACAATCCCGATCACCACGGTCCCGTAGGGCAGGTAGCGCTGCACGGTGCTGGCCGCCGAAATCGTCAGCGCGCCGAACGACCCGAAGACCGTCAAAAAGCCCAGCGCCATCCCCAGGGTGGCCGCCAGCGCGCGGCCGAGCGGGACCAGGCCCCGACGCTTGCCCGACCGCGGGCCGCGCACCACGAGGATCAGGTACGCGGGCAGCATGGCAAACCCGCAGGGGTTGAGGGCCGCGACCAGTCCGGCGGCGAAGGCCAGGCCGACCAGAGCTCGGTCCATCCGATCAGCGCAGCGCGGCCACGCGGCCGGCCAGCTCGTTCTGGGGCATGGCCGCGGTGGGGTTGTTGACGAACGTCGAGCTCCCGTCCGCCCGGTAGAACACGTAGGCCGGCTGCCACGGGACGTTGTAGCGGGCCCAGATCGAGCCGTCGGCGTCGTTGAGGTTGGTGAAGTTCAGGTTGTACTTGGAGACGAAGTTCTGCATGGCCGCGACGTCCGAGTGCGCCGCGACGCCGACGAAGGTGACGCCGGGATTGGCGGCCGCCACCTGGCTGACGCCGGGAGCCTCGGCGTTGCAGAACGGGCACCACGGCGTCCAGAACCACAGCACCGCGGGCTTGCCCTGCAGGCTGGCGCCGTTGAACGGCGCGCCGCCGAGCGTGGTCCCGGTGAATTGCAGGCGGTCGTCGGCGGCCGCCGAGCGCGGTGCTTCGGCCAGGCCGAAGATCAGGGCGGCGGCGAAAACGGCCGCGGCAAACACCTTGAGCGGAGATAACAAGCGAACCATCACGGCACCACCTCGTTTGCTGGGTTATGCCCTAAAGACGTATTCGCAGCCGCCGAGGTTCAGCCCCCGGCTCATCCGACCATCGCCCGCCGAGCGTGAAACCAGCGCGAAAATGTCGCGAAAAACTCGCAACAGCTTCACGTTCGGCGCGGCTACCCGCCTTCGGCGGCCAGCTGCCCGCACGCGGCACTGATCTCGCGCCCCCGCGTGTCCCGCACCGTGCAGGACACCCCGGCGGCCCGCACCCGCCGCACGAATTCCCGCTCCACCGGCTTGGGGCTGGCATCCCAGTCGCTGCCGGGGGTCGGGTTGAGCGGGATCAGGTTCACGTGCACCAGCGGGCCGAGCGCGCGATGCAGCCGCTTGCCCAGCAGGTCGGCCCGCCAGGGCTGGTCGTTGACGTCGCGGATCAGGGCGTACTCGACCGACACCCGCCGGCCGGTCACGTCGGCGTAATACCGCGCCGCCTCCAGCGCCTCGGCGATCTTCCACCGGTTGTTGACGGGGACCAGCGTGTCGCGCAGTTCGTCGTCGGGCGCGTGCAACGACAGCGCCAGTGTCACCGCGAGGCGCTCGTCGGCGAGTTTGCGGATCGCCGGGGCCAGGCCCACCGTGGACACCGTCACCGAGCGGGCCGAAATGCCGAAGCCCTGCGGCGGCGCCTCGGTGATGCGCCGCACCGCGGCCAGCACCCTGGCGTAGTTGGCCAGCGGCTCCCCCATCCCCATGAAGACGACGTTGGACAGCCGGTCGCCGAAGTCGTCGCGCAGCGCCGCCGCGCCGGCCCGCACCTGTTCGAGGATCTCGGCGGTGGACAGGTTCCGGGTCAGCCCGCCCTGGCCCGTGGCGCAGAACGGGCAGGCCATGCCGCACCCGGCCTGCGATGAGATGCACACCGTGTTGCGGTCCGGGTAGCGCATCAGCACCGACTCGACGGTGGCGCCATCGATGGCCCGCCACAACTTCTTTCGCGTCTGCCCCGCATCGCAGGTGACCTCGGCCGCCGCGGTGAGCAGCGTCGGGAACATCGCGCCCGCGATCGCGTCGCGCACGGCAGCGGGCAGGTCGGTCATCTGTTGCGGGTCGGCGATCAGCCGGCCGTAGTACTGGTGGGCGAGCTGTTTGGCGCGAAACGCCGGCAGGCCCAGCTCGGCGACGGCCGCCGCGCGGTGCGCCGCGTCGAGGTCGGCAAGGTGCCGCGGCGGCCTGCTCGGGCGCGATTCGGTGAAGACCAGTTGTTGGACCATGACCCGTCCAGTATCGGCCACACCTGGCCGATGGTGGCGACCCGTCCCCCAGCTCCGCGGGGGTGCCCCCAGCGCCCGGCTACGCCGCCCTTGCGATCGCCACCTCAGCGCACGAGCGTCAGCACCGTCCACGCCGCGACCGCCGACGGGAGCACACCGTCGAGCCGGTCCATCAGGCCGCCGTGCCCGGGCAGCAGCCGGCCCATGTCCTTGATGCCCAGGTCGCGCTTGATCTGCGACTCCACCAGGTCACCCAGCGTGCACGTCAAGACCAGGACCACGCCGAGCAACGCGCCAACCCAGAGCGGTTTGTGGGCCAGCAGCGTCGCGGTCAGGATCGCGGCGGTGATCCCGAAGACCAGCGAACCGGCGAACCCCTCCCACGACTTCTTCGGGCTGATCGCCGGGACCATCGGATGCTTGCCCAGCAGCACCCCCACGGCGTACCCGCCCACGTCCGACGCGACGACGGTGATCATCAGGCAGAACACCCGTCCGGCGCCGTCCTTGGGATAGACCAGCATCGCGGCGAACGAGGCGAACAGCGGGACCCAGGCGGCCAGGAAAACGGTGGCCGACGCGTCGCGCAGGTAGTTCGCCGAGGGCGAACCGGCGAACGGCTCCGGCCGCTTGCTGTTGTCCTGCTGGAAGAGCCGCCACACCATGCAGGCCACGACGGTGGCCCCGAAGCCGGCCAGCGCGCCCGCGGAGCGGTACGGCCAGGTCAGCCAGACGGTGACCTGCCCGCCGATCAGCAACGGGATGACCGGGATGACGTAGCCGGCCTCGCGCAGCCGGCGCACCACCTCGTGGGTGGCGACCAGGATGGCCCCCGCGCACAGCAGCACCCAGAAGCGTGGGGCGAACACCAGCGTCGCGACGAGAACGGCGCCAATGCTGACGCCCACCGCGATGGCGGCCCGCAGGTCGCGCCCGGCCCGCGAGGTCTTCTTGGCCGGCTGTTGCGTCGCTTCCCCGGGCCCACGCCGCGGCTCGTCGGACGGGGCGCCTGCGCCGGTAGTCACCACGGATACGTTGCTGAGCGGCCGCTAGACCTCCAGCAGCTCGCCTTCTTTGTGCTTGACCAACTCGTCGATCTGGGTGACGTACTGATGGGTGGTCTTGTCCAAATCCTTTTCCGCCCGGCCGACCTCGTCCTCGCCGGCTTCCCCGTCCTTGCGGATGCGGTGCAGCTCCTCCATGGCCTTGCGACGAATGTTGCGCACCGACACTCGCGCCTCCTCCCCCTTGTGCTTGGCCTGCTTGACCAGCTCGCGGCGCCGCTCCTCGGTCAGCTGCGGCACCGCCACCCGGATCAAAGTGCCGTCGTTGGTGGGGTTCACGCCCAGGTCGGAGTTGCGAATGGCGGTCTCGATGGCGTGCAGCTGACTGGCCTCGTAGGGCTTGATCACGACGAGCCGCGCCTCGGGAACGTTGATGCTGGCCAGCTGCGTGATCGGCGTGTTGGTGCCGTAGTAGTCGATCACGATCCGGTTGAACATGCCCGGATTGGCGCGCCCGGTGCGGATGGTGGACAGATCGTCGCGGGCCACGGATACGGCCTTTTCCATCTTCTCTTCCGCGTCGAAGAGAGCCTCGTCAATCATTTCCGCGTCTTCCCCTCAGGTGGTGACCAGCGTCCCGATCTTCTCACCAGCGACCGCCCGGGCGATATTCCCGTTGGTCAGCAGGTTGAACACCAGGATCGGCATGCCATTGTCCATGCACAGGCTGAACGCGGTGGCATCGGCCACGCGCAGCCCGCGGTCGATGACCTCGCGATGGCTGATCGCGGTGATCAGCTCGGCCTCGGGGTTGATCCGCGGGTCCGCGGAGAACACCCCGTCGACCGCCTTGGCCATCAGGACCACCTCGGCACCGATCTCCAGCGCCCGCTGCGCGGCCGTGGTGTCCGTGGAGAAGTACGGCAGGCCCATGCCGGCCCCGAAGATGACCACCCGGCCCTTCTCCAGGTGGCGGACGGCCCGCAGCGGCAGGTAGGGCTCGGCCACCTGTCCCATCGTGATCGCGGTCTGGACGCGGGTGACGATGCCCTCCTTCTCCAGGAAGTCCTGCAGGGCGAGGCTGTTCATGACGGTGCCGAGCATGCCCATGTAGTCCGAGCGGGTGCGCTCCATGCCGCGCTGCTGCAGCTGCGCACCCCGGAAGAAGTTGCCGCCGCCGATCACCACCGCGACCTGCACACCGCCACGGACCACCTCCGCGATCTGGCGGGCCACCTGGGCGACGACGTCGGGGTCCAGCCCGACCTGGCCGCCGCCGAACATCTCGCCACCGAGCTTGAGCAGGACTCTCGAATACTGCGATCGGCTCTGCGGTACGCCGTTGGCGCTTCTCGTCGGCTCCGTCATCAGACTCCTCGCATGAGAGTGCCATCCCGGGCGAACTCATCCGGAACGGCATTTCACATCCTGCCTCATCGCAACACAATGTGGCGCGGGCGGGGTGCATTATCTGCACAGTTGGCGCTTTAAGTGGATTCCCGCGGCGCCGCTTGCCTTCCGGCGCCGGATGTTTGAGCGGGTGGCGGCATGGGGAATAGAGACCATCGCGGGGGGCGAACAGACGGTCTTGAGAATAAGGACCACGCCTTGCCGTGTGACGGGTCGATCGCTTCGGCGATCGGCGCTGAGCAGTTGCTCAGGCACGTACGCCAATAGGGAGGAACAAATCCATGGCGGACAACGAGAACAAGTCGGGACCTGCCGAGGCGGTCAAGGGCGTCGTCGAGGACGTCAAGGGCAAGGCCAAGGAGGCTGTCGGCGCGGTGACCGGCCGTGACGACCTCACGCGCGAGGGCCAGGCCCAGCAGGACAAGGCCGAGGCTCAGCGCGACGCGGCGAAGAAGGAAGCCCAGGCGGAGGCCGCGCGCGGCGGCGCCGAGGCGGCCGAGGAGCGCCAGAAGGCCAACCAGTAGCTTGTCGCAAGGATGGGCTCGGTCCGTGTCAAACGGGCCGGGCCCATCGGCGTTCCCGGGCTAGAGCATTGACCACGCGGTCGCGGGCAATAAGCTTTGCATAGTTTGGCTCTGAATGGGTACTCAGCGCAGCGCTGGCAGACATCTCGCCGTGAGGTGCCTACGGGTGGGGGGCGATGACAAACTCACGAGTTTGGAGATGTCGTTGGACGTTTTACTACTTACGGATGTAGACGACTTCGAATCGGCCCTGCCCACCCTCAAGTCTTTCGCTCACTCGGTGCGGCGCGTTGCGCGCACCGGGGGGGCCGGCGCACATGGCGGTGACGCCGACGTCGCGATCATCGACGCGCGCGCCGACCTTGCGGCCGCGCGCAGCGCCTGCCGCCGGTTGGCTTCCGACGCGCCGTCCACCGCGGTGGTGGCGGTGGTGGCGCCTGCGGACTTCGCGGCGGTGGACGTCGACTGGCACGTCGACGACGTGCTGCTGCCCGCCGCGGGGGCCGACGAGCTACAGGCCCGGCTGCGGCTGGCGATCTCGCGCCGCCGCAGCGCGATGGACGGCACCCTCAAATTCGGCGACCTGCTGCTGCACCCGGCCAGCTTCACCGGCTCGCTGAACGGTGCGGACCTGGGGCTGACGCTCACCGAGTTCAAACTGCTGAATTTCCTTGTGCAGCATGCCGGCCGGGCTTTCACCCGCACCCGGCTGATGCACGAAGTGTGGGGTTACGACTGCAACGGCCGCGTCCGCACTGTCGATGTTCACGTGCGGCGACTGCGCGCCAAGCTGGGACCGGACCACGAATCCATGGTCGACACCGTGCGCGGGGTCGGCTACATGGCGCCCACACCGCCGCACCCGGAATGGGTCCTCAGCGGGTCGACGCTGGCCCCGATCTGGACGTCGACGACACGGCCGGCCACCGACCCCGTGGCGCACTAGCGGCGCCAAAACCCGTGGCAGCTCACGCGAAGAGCGGCAGCGCCCGCTTTCGCGCCAGCGCGTCCATGCCTTGCTGAATCGAGTCCTCGACCTCGTGGTACTTACGGTCGACGTAGTCGTCGTCGTCGGCACGTGCCGGATCGGAGTCGAGCTCGACAGCGGGCATGAACCGGGTCCTGATCTTGGCCGGCAGTGGCAGCTGCGGCAGCGCAGCCGGGGCGATCCCCCACGGCAGCGAGACGGCCAGCGGAAAGACCTTGAGCCGCAGCACCTTGTCGAGTTTGAGCGCCTTTGCCAGGCGGTCGCCGCGGATCAGCACGGGCATCGCGTCGGCCCCGCCGACCGTCGCGATCGGCACGACCGGCACGCCGGCGCGAATCGCCATTTTGATGAAGCCCTTGCGCCCGGCGAGGTTGGCGCGATCCCGCTCCATCCACGGACGCAGCGAGTCCACTTCCCCGCCGGGCCACAGCGCCACGTCGCGCCCCTCCGCGAGCGCCGTCGCGATCGCGTCCGGGGCCGCCGGCAGCACGCCCATCGAGCGGAAGTAGCGCCCGAAGACCGGGATCGCCATCAGCGCGTCGTGGGCCGTGCCGTGCAGCGGGCGGTCCTGGCCGAAGCGCCGCCACCACTGCAGGCCGACGGTCCAGGCGTCCCAGACGAACGGGGCGCCCGAGTGAATGCCCACCAACAGCGCCGGCGGCTCCGGCGGGATGTTCTCCCAGCCGTCGATCTCCATCCGGAACCAGTAGTCCACCAGCACATTCCAGAAGAACTTCTGACGCTGCAGGGTGGCTTCGTCCTGGCCGCTGAGGTCCCACCTGGCGGCACGCTCGGCGAGCCAAGCGGTGATCCCGCCGTCCTGCTTGCTGCGCCGCTCCTCCATCGCCACGCGCGCCCGCCTGGCATTGAGCTTGGCCTGCGCGCGTACCTCGGCTGGCCTGTGATCGGGGTTACTCATGGGTGTCGGATACCCGATTCGGGCGCGCGAGATGCCCACACACGCAAATCTCCCCGCGCCGATGGGTGGCGCGGGGAGATTGGTGGGCCGGAATCAGCTTTGCGGCGCCGGGGCGGGCGGTTGACCCGGAGGCGGAGTCGCGCTGGGCGACGGTGCCGTGCCGCCGGGCACGTTCGACGTCCACATCAGGATGTCTCGCATGCCGTCGTTGTACACCACGCCGTTGGGGGGCGCGCCGGTCGCGTCGAAATACAGGGTGCCGGTCGACTCCTGGCCCTGCGGGATCGGCGCCGGGTTAAGGCTGCCCGGGGCGGCGACCTTGTCGATCACCCGGTAATTCTGGCCGTTGGGCCCACGGGCGATGAAGTCGTTGACCATCGGGGTGACGGTCCCGCTCACCGACTTGGCGGTGACGTCCGCCTGGTAGAGCGTCCCCTTGGGCGTGTAGCCGGGGATCGAGACGTTGCTCGGCTGGAGGTTGCTCACCGTGTAACTGGTGATCATGCCCCCGTCAATCAGTTCTTCGCTGGTGCCGAATCCCTGGATGTTGGGCGCCGGAGCGGCGAAAGCGGTTCCCGCCGTGAAAACGGCTGCCGCCGCTATGCCGGAAGCGGCAACTGCACTCTTGAAAGCGGTTTTGGTGACCTTCATGGTATTCCTTCCGTGTCGAACAATCGCCTCCATAGGTAGGGCGATAAGCGCACTTCGTGGGCATATCCCGTCGGCCGCGGCACTAAACCCGGGCCAGTGGCGGAATTTCCGCATCGTGCCGAATTACCTGCATTAACGCGCCGGCGCTTGTTTTGTGGCACAGCGCTTTTCGCGCCACAGAATTAACATGGGCATCATTGCCACCACTGTTGGAACCCGCGATTGGTTCCGTTCTCGCGGGGTAGCCGCACGGGGAACCGCACCGAAGGGGGCTATCGATGGACCGCGGGAACGCCAAGCACAGTCCACGCGAAGACGACGAATTGAAGCACGAATTGAGCGGTACGGTGCGCGGGAACCGGCCCAGTCGCGCCGAGGAATGGCGGGATCCGGAGCCGCCGGCCGATGACGACCCGGACGTTCCCACTGCCGGCCCGACGACGCGCGAATCATAACCGGCGCGTGTAATGCAAATACCCGAAAGGATCTGTCACCAATGAGTTTCGCTGCGCAGCAACAAGAAGTTCCGGGCGTGCAGGCGCAAATGGACCCCGTCCCCGATTGTGGCGAAGAAAGCTACCGCGGGTCGGGAAAGCTCGCCGGCAAAAGGGCGATCGTCACCGGCGGCGATAGCGGCATCGGCCGCGCCGTCGCCATCGCATTTGCCCGCGAGGGCGCCGACGTGCTGATCTCCTACCTCAACGAGGACGACGACGCGCGCGAGGTCGCCCGTTATGTCGCAGACGCCGGCCGCAAGTGCGTGCTGGTACCCGGCGACCTCTCGGATCCGGCCCACTGCCGGGCCGTGGTCCACCGTGCCGTCGAGGAACTCGGCGGCGTCGACATCCTCGTCAACAACGCGGCGTACCAGATGATGCACAAGAGCCTCGATGAGATCAGTGACGAGGAATGGGACTACACGTTCCGGCTCAACATCGGCGCGTACTTCCACCTCGCCAAGGCCGCGGTGGCGCACATGAAGCCGGGCTCGTCGATCATCGGCAGCTCGTCGGTCAACTCCGACACGCCCAACCCGACCCTGGCGCCCTACGCGGCGACGAAGGCAGCGATCGCCAATTTCTCGGCCAGCCTTGCGCAGCTGCTGGGGGACAAGGGAATCCGGGTCAACAGCGTGGCGCCGGGGCCGATCTGGACGCCGCTCATCCCGTCGACCATGCCCCCGGGCAGCGTGGAGTCGTTCGGCGACAACGTCCCGCTGGGGCGCGCCGGCCAGCCGGCCGAGCTCGCACCCATCTATGTGCTGCTGGCCTCCGACGACGCCAGCTACATCTCCGGCGCGCGGGTCGCGGTGACCGGCGGTCGGCCAATTCTCTAGCCGTTGGTATCTGCGGCTACGACGCGGCGCCGGCCCCCGCGCCGAGCGTCCGCTGCATGTCGGGCTTCATGGCCGTCAGTTGGGCGCCCCAGTAGCCCCAGCTGTGTACGCCGTTGGTGTCGATGTTGAAGGTCGCGTTGTGCCCGCCCGCGCCCACGTATGCGTCTCGAAACGCCACGTTGCTGTTCAAGACCACCTGCTCGATGACCTGGCCGGGGATGCTGCCTTGCCCGATCTCCGACGGTGTGCCGTTGCCGCTGTAGATCCAGAGCCTGGTGTTGTTGCCGGCCAGACGCCCGGCCTGGACGGTGGGATCGTTGCGCTGCCAGCCGGGACCACCGGTCGGACCCCACATGTCTTGCGGATTGAAGCCACCTTCGTCGTTCATGGCCATACCGATCAGCATGGGGCCCTGCCCGCTCGAGGGCGTCAGGTAAGCCGACAGCGACGCGGCGTAAGCGAACTGGCGGGGATGGTAGGCGGCCAATGTCAACGCCGACGACCCCGACATGGAGACGCCCACCACGGCGTTACGGGTCGACCGGACGCCTCGGCCCGAAAGATATTGCGGCAGCTCGCTTGTCAAGAACGTTTCCCACTTGTAGGTGACGGGAGGGCCGGCATTGTTCTTCGCGGGCGCATACCAGTCGGCGTAGAAGCTGGACCGGCCGCCAACCGGCGCGACCACCGATATTCCGGAGCCGCGATACTCGTCGAAGGCGTTGGTGTTGATATCCCAACCGCTGCGGTCGTCGCGGGCCCGCAAGCCGTCAAGCAGGTAGACGGCGGGCGCGCCGCCGCGCTGGAACTCTACGGTGATATCGCGACCCATCGACGCCGACGGCACTTGCAGAAATTCAGGTTGCGCCGCCCGCGCGGGGGCGATATCCCCCCACAGGGCGGTCAATCCCGGCAGTGCGGCGGCCGCAACTCCGGCGATCATCAGCCGGCGCAGCCAGTGATTCTTAGCCATCATGTCCCACTTTCCTTGTTGCAGTGATCTTTTGACGTCTGACCGCCAGGGGAAGCCGCCGACCGCACGGCTTCGGCGTTCGAGCCGCGTTGGACGGCCGCGACTGCCGCGCCGTTGCCCGCCGCCTGGCAACGCAATAAATCAGCGCCCGATCAAGCTGCGGTGCAACGCATTCAAGGGTGAGAGCAGATGGGGCGCAGTCCAATCATGCGCGCCATAATGGCCGATGACGGATGGTCGCCCTGCAGACTGAAGACAGACCTGACCTCCTCGTTATAGCAGAGCCGCAACGGCCTGTCACCTACGGCGGACCGTTCGCAAGAGCCGGCCGCACCACCTGCGGCAACCGAATGGGCAACACAACGGGTGGTGTGGCCCGACGGGCGCGAGGACATTCAGGACCCGCGGTTCTCGCCCAGCTCCTGAACGATCGGGCTCTGGTTGCCGATGTCCTTGGCCGATTCCGCGCGGCCCGGCTTGGTGTGGGTGCGCCGCGCCGCCGCCTTGTCGGCGTCGCGGATCGCGTCTCCCTCGTCGACGATGGTCACCGACGCGGCGACCTGGTCGAGGTTCGTATAGGTTTCCGGTGGAATTTCCCGCAACGCACGGACCGTCTCTTCGTCACCGCTCTTGGTGTCGGCGGCGTCGAGCAGATCCTGTTTGTTCGCGGGAAAATCCACATCGCCGAGGCAATGCCGGAGTCGACTGCGGGTGGTGGATGCGATCATGGCTGCCCGGGTGCCCAGCGCACGGCCGGCTAAACCCGCGCGAGTCACTCAGCGGCCGTGCAGCTGCGTGGCGCTGATCACTGAAGCTTCCTTGCCGTCGCGCTCGCGAAGAACGGCCGTCGTCGATGCCCGACGACGCATTCGCCACGCGAAGGCGATCCACGAGACGGCGACGATCACGAAGACCGCTTCCTCGACCCCGCCGGCCCAGCCCGTCGGATAGAGCACGCCGGTGAGGTAGTGCGCGATGAAGCCGGCCGGCGGCAGGGGTGCCATGCCGGCACGCGCCCTGCCCCATCGTTCCAGCCAGGTCAGCGGGCAATCGACGTAGTGTGTCACGATCAAAACCGCCCAGGCCGCGGTGATCACGTGGCAGGCGATAGTCCAGCGCCAGCGCAACGCAACGAATCCGCCGACCACCAAATAGGCCACGAAGGTCAGATGCGCCACCACAACGGCGACCACGAGCGCGGTATACATCAGCGGGCCGTTCGCGAAGTTCCTGGTTCAAAGCAGCCGTCCCGCAATGTGGTTCCGGCGAGCTCCACACCTAAAGCCACCAGTGCTTCATCCCTTCCTGCTGGTCAAGGCAGCGTGTGACCTGCCTGTTGGGCCCGGTACGAGGGGTTCCCATCCTCGCCGCGTTAACACCCGCGACACGAGGGTCGTCGCCCCGGACCCCGAATGCGTTGGAAGGCAGGCGCATCAGGCCGTGCCGTGGATTCCGGTCATCGCAACTGCACGGCCAACACCCCCGCGAGCGCGGTGATGGCGGCGAACATCCAGGCGACGTAGTCCCCGACGTGGCCGGAGTGCGCGCGGTGCAGCACCGCGATCGCGGGTTGCGCTGCGGCCCCCACGGCGCGCCGCAGGGCGTTGGTGGGCGGGCGCAGCCCCACGAATGCGACGGCCGCGCCGGCGGCGACCCCGAGCACCGCCAATCCAACGCCGCTGAGCGACCACCCGTGTCCGGTCACGGCCGGCGACGGGCCCGCGCCCGAGATGACGGCGGCGACGTAACCTGCGGTGTCGGTGAACCGGCGCGCCGCGGTGTCGGCGGCGTGGCCGACACCGGGCAGCACGCCGGCCGCCAGGCAGCCCAACAGCAGGACGGCGATCGCGACGTACATGCTGGGCGGCGTGCGGGCCAGCGTCGTGTCCGGTTCCTCTTCGCCCTTGCTGGGCTGGTCCGCGTCGGACCGGTCGACCGAGCGAGCCTCATCGCCGCCCCACCCGGTAAAGCAGCGCGCACCGGCGCGCAGCACCGCCCCCGCCGTCGCGGCCGACACGAGCACAAACAGCGCCGAACCCCATGCCGAGCCGAGCGCTTCCTCGCTCAACGACTTCCCCAGCGCGGTGCCGAACGGGGGCAACCCGGCCAGCGCCAACGCCGCCACCAGATAGAGCCCGCCCAGCAACCGGTGGCCGCGTCCGCGCCCGGACAACTCCAACTCGTCGACCGTCTGATGGCGGTCCAGCAGGATGCCCACCAGCAAAAACAGCGCAGACTTGGCGCCGGCATGACCGAGCACGTAGACGGCCGTGCCGCCGACCGCTTCGGAACGCAGCGACGCGGCGGCGACCAGGAACAAACCCATGTGGCCGATCGTCGAGTAGGCCAGCAGCCGCTTGAGATGGCGCTGCAACAGGCACATCACCGCTCCGACGACCGCGGTCAGGACGCCGATCGTCATGAACGTGCGCGATATCGCGGCCCGCGGCAGCGCGTCGGCGAAGACCACCCAGTACACCCGCCACATCCCGTACAGGCCGAGTTCGACCATGACCCCGGAAAACAGCACGCACACGGGCGCCGGGGCCACTGCGTGCGCGTCGGCCAGCCAGAAGTGCAACGGGACGATCGCGGCCTTCACCATGAGCGCCGAACAGATCAGCACGAACGCGCCGACGATCACCGCATCGGGCGGCCGCCTGGCCAGGGCGAGCCCCAGCTGGGCCATGCCCAGCTGACCGACCCGGGCGTAGAGCATGGCGATGCCGACCAAGGACAGACACGCACTCAGCGATTGGATTATCCCGAAGTTGAGGGCGCCCTGGATCGCCGACTTGTCTTCGATCTTGATGCCGGTCAGCGCGTAGGCCACGGCGCCCATCAGCTCGAGGAACACGAACAGGTTGAAGACGTCGGTCGCCAGCACGAAGCCGTTCATCGCGGCCAAAAAGACGAGCATCAGCGCGTCGAAGCGCGGGCCCGCCTCGTCGAGCCCGCGACGGCTGTACACCGCCGCACACGCCATCAACGCACCCACCAGCGTGGCCAGCCCACCCGACAGCGGATCGGCGGCCAGCGCAATCCCGACCGTTGTCCGACCCTGCATGGCCCAGCCGCCGATCCAGGCGAGCACCGTGTGATCCCGCGCGGCCACCGTCGCAAATCCGGCCGCGACCGTCGATGCGACCGAGGTCGCCACGGTCACCCAGCCGGCCGCCGCGCGCGACAGTCGCTGGCTCAACACGAGCAGGACGCAGGCCACCAGGATGGGGACGGCAACGAGGAGCGGCAACAGCTGGGGAGCGATTGCCCGCACGGGTGACTCAGCCCCTCAGCGCGGACAGGTCGTCGGGGTCCAGCGTGCCGTGTCGCTTGTGGATCTGGATGGCCAACGCCAGCAACAGCGCGGTAACGGTCGCCTGAATCACGATGTCGGTCAACGTCATCGCCTGTACCACCGGGTCGACCACCTGTGCGGGTTGCGGCGGGTTGGACCCACCGAAGATCGGGGGCGCCGCGCCGCGTTGATATCCGACCGCCAGCAGCAGCAGGTAGGTGGCGGACTGGGTCACCGACAGGCACACCACCGCATGAATCAGGTTGCGGCTGCGCACGATACCGTACGCGCCAATCAGCACCAGCCACGCGGCGACGCAGTAGGGATAAACGCTCACCGGCCATCACCCCTTTTTGACGATCGTGATTTCCTGGGCCAAAAATTGCGCCAGCAACACCGTCATCCCGCAGGCCACCTCCACGCCGACGGCCACGTTGAGCAACGGCACCGAGCCGCCGGAAAACAGGTCGCCCAGCGTCCCGGTCGGCAACAGGTTGCGCAGAAACGCGCCGCCCAGCAGCAAGCCGAGCAAGCCGATCACCGCGAACGCGGCGGCCCCCAGCACCTCCCCGATGTCGAACGCGTTCACCGGCCGAAGCCGATCCAGCGCCCCGAAACTGCCTGTGACGTAGAGCAGATGCAAGCCCGCGGCCAACACCACGCCGCCCTGGAACCCGCCCCCGGGGGTGAGGTGACCGTGCACTATCAGGTCGACGCCGATCGCGATCGTCACCGGCAGCATCACATAGCCGATCAGCCGCGTCGCGTCCAACACCGAGTCACCCTGCGGCGGCCGGTATTCGCGCTCCTCGATGGCCGGGCGAAGCAGGGCCATCACGCCCAGCACCGAACCCAGCAGGATCGTTTCCTCCCCCAGCGTGTCCAGGGCCCGCTGATCGAAGTTGACCGACGCGACGGCGTTGGCCGTCGACCGCGAAAGCGCCGCGGCCACAGCCAGATCCCGGTACGGGTGGTCGTGACGACCGAACACCGGCAGCTCGGTCACTCCCATCCACAGCAACGCCGCCAGGCCCGCCGCCGCGACGAGAAATGCCGCCGTCCGGATGCCGCGCGTCACGGCGCTGACTCCCCCGCCGCGCCGTCACGCTCGTCATCCGCCTGCCGGCGCACGGCGCGAATGGTCAGCATGACCATCAAGGGCACGACGACGCCGCCAACGGCCAACTGCGACAAGGCGACATCTGGAGCCTGCAGCACCACGAACAGCACGGTGAGGGCCAGGCCGAACACCGACAACGGGACGGCCTGCCGGTCCGCGGCGCCGGTCAGCGCCACGACCGTTCCCGTCACGCCGACGAGGGTCACGGCGACCAGGATCAGCGCGGTCACGGCGACGAATCTTCGTCGAGCAGCTTGCCGAGCCGCGCCGCCAGCTGAGCCGTGGCCGCCGAGATCACCGGCGCGCTCAGCACCACGAGCGCGGTGGTGGCCGCGACCATCGCGGAGGCCTCGCTCCATCCGCGCAATGTCATCAGTCCCACGCCGATCAACGGCGCACCAAGCGAAGTCGTGACCGTCAGCAGGTGCAGGCGGTCGAACACCCCAGGCCGCGCCGCGGCGGCAACCGCGCTGACCGACATCACCGCGATTCCGGCGAATACCACGGCCCACCCGACGGATTGGCCGTTCATTTCTTGCCCGCGAGGAGTCGGGTGAAGACCAAGGAGCCGGGGAGCGATATGAGCGCCAACACCAGCGGGACGATGAGATTCGAATCTCGTTGCCAGGCAACGGAAAGCACCATCAGCTCCGTGATGGCGGCGACGCTGGCGAACTCCAGGCCGACCAGCCTCTGGTGCGGCAGGCCCCGCGACGACATCACGATGCCGGGCACGAAAGCCCCGACGGCCAGCAGCAGCCCCGCGAGTTCCCCGGCGGTCACCGCTGCACCGCCGCTTCCAGCCGGCTCTGCTGCCGCCGAACCAGGTGCACGAGCACCGAATGCCTGCGCGGATCGCTGTCCAGGACAACGGTTCCGGGAGTGGTCGCGAGCGCAGGCACCGCCGTGGCCCGGCGCGCGGCAGCCACCCGCGCGGGCTCGTCGGGTAGGGACAGCTCCCGGGTCAGCGGGGCGCGCCCGCTGACGGCGTAGACCCAGACCCGGACGGCTTGGCGGGGAACTTCGGCCGCCACGATCACCGGCCAGCCGAGCCACGCGGCGCGAAACCTCCACCGACCGGCGTTGGCCCGCCGAGCCGAGCGCGCGACGATCGCGCACGGCAGCGTGCAGACGGCCAGCACGGCCAGTTCCCGCGGTGTGCGGGCGCTCAAGGTGGCCAGCCAGACGACGCCGGTCAGCGCCCACCACAGGGCGATCTCGCCGAGAAGGCGGACTAACGCATCGCGCTCAGCTGCCCCGGGCACGGCGGTTGTGCTTCTTGATCGCGTCGACCAACTCCGCCTTCTTCATTGTCGAGCGGCCGGGCACCTCGAGCCGGCGCGCCACGTCGAGCAGGTGCTTCTTGCTGGCGTTGGCGTCCACGCCCTCGGCCGAGCGGCCGGTGTTTCGCGGGCCGCCGCCCTCGGCGAGCTCGTCCGACGGGCCCTTGTGCTCTTTGGGCTCCCAGTGGTCGCCGACCTTTTCGAAGCTGTGCTTGAGCGCCGAGTAGGCCACCCGGTGGGCGCGCTCCTCGCTGCCGTATTCCTCGGCGGCGGAGTCGTGGGTCTTGGCGAACGTGCGTTGCGCTTTGGCGCTGGAGCGCCGCAGGGTGCTCGGCAATTCGCTCTTCTTGGCCGCGCCGCCTTTCGTCGTCTTGGGCATGAAACCTCCTCGCTGGTCAACCCTCGGTGATCTGCTGCGCCCGCGCGTAGGCCAGCTGCAAGAAATCGGCGCCGGCCAGGGCGGTGAAGGTGCCCGCGATCAGCCGGGTCGGTCTCGGCACGAAGATCAATCCAATGACGAACGCGGTGGCCACCCACATGTCGAGGCAGAACGGGCAGGTCAACAACTCCCCCAGGCTGTGGCGCAGCGCGCTGCCGTGGCGCGTTTCCTCCATCACCTCGGCCGGCCCGCCGGAACCCGCGTAGCGCGCGAACGGCGCCCGCAGTGGGCTGGTCACGGCGTCCTTGGACACCGTGCGCGACAGCTTGTGGGTGCCGATGGTGACGGTCAACAGATCCTGAACACCCCAGCGCTCGGGCAGCTTGCGCCCGGTAGCCGCCGCGATGACGGCGGTCGCGGCGACCAGGGCGCCGTAGATCGCCAGGACCACGGTGTAGCCCTCGAGCGGTCGGGGGTTGTCGCCGCGGTACGCGTCGGCTTCGCGGCGCGCGCGCTCGGCCACCCCCTGGGGCATTTCGGTTGCATCGCCCATCGGCGCTCCTTCACGTCCGGATCCCCTGTGGGTTACCCCGTTGGGCGCCCGGGAACCACATCGGCGCGGGGGCGCGGCCGGGCGCGCCGGATATGTCAAGATCGCCGACATGGGTCAGGCCGAAGACGCGCCGCTGGGTTACCTGCTGTACCGGGTGGGAGCCGTGCTGCGGCCGGAGGTTGCCACGGTGCTGGGCCCGCTGGGCCTGACGCTGCCCGAATTCGTCTGCCTACGCATCCTGTCGCTGCACCCGGGCATGTCCAGCGCCGAATTGTCCCGGCACACCAACGTCACGCCGCAGGCGATGAACACGGTGCTGCGCGGGCTGGAAGACGTCGGGGCCGTGGAACGGCCGGCGTCGGTCTCCTCCGGTCGGGCGCTACCGGCCACGCTGACGGGTCAGGGCCGCGCGCTGCTGAAGCGCGCGGAGGCCGCGGTGCGGGTCGCCGATGCCCGGATCCTGGGCAAGCTGACCGACGCGCAACAGCGCGAGTTCAAGCGCATGCTCGAGAAGCTCGGGTCCGACGGCTGATCAGCAGCTAGCCCGCCTGGATGCGGGCCCAGGGCCGCGCCTCTTCGAGTTCGTAGGCGAGTTCCAGCAGCGTCGACTCCTGCCCGAGGTCGGCCGACAGCATCATGCCCACCGGCATGCCCTCGGCCGACTGGGCCAGCGGCACCGAGATCGCGGGCTCGCCGGTGACGTTCTGCAGCGGGGTGAACGCCACCCAGTCGATGAGCCGGTCCATCACCTGCCGATAGTCGGTGGGGGCCAGGTGCCCGATCAGCGGCGTCTGGTCGGCGAGCGTCGGCGTGAGCACCGCGTCGTAGGTGCGGAAGAATGCCGCGGTGCGCCGCCGCAGCCTGCGCAGGCGCACGATCGCCAGTGGCAGCCGGTGCAGGTTGCGGCCGCTGTGCCGCTCCAGGCCGAGCGTCAGGGCGTCCAGCCGGGTGCGGTCGAACGAGTCGCCGAAGAGCCTGCGCCCCCCGCGGACCTGCGCGAACGCCAAGAAACCCCAGTACAGGACGAAGTCGTCGACGAAGCTGGCCGGCACCGGGGGTTCGTCGAGGTGTTCGACGCGGTGGCCGAGCTCCTCGAGCAGGGCCGCCGACTTCAGCGTCAGCTCGCGCACCTCGGGGCTGGACTCCCGCTGGACCGACCGGGTCAACACCGCGATGGTCAGCCTCCGCCTGCCCGGCCCCGTGACGTCCCCGATGGGCGCCAGCTTGGGGTTGCGCCAGCTCCGCTCGGCCTCGCGGTAGAAGGCGGCGGTGTCGCGCACCGACCGGGTCAGCACGCCGTTGGCGACGATGCCCACGGGCATGCGGCGGTGCGTCGGGTCCAGCGGTAACCGGCCGCGCGACGGCTTGAGCCCGACCAGCCCGTCGCAGGCGGCCGGGATGCGGATCGACCCGCCGCCGTCGTTGGCGTGGGCGATCGGCACCACGCCGGCGGCGACGAACGCGCCGGAGCCCGACGACGACGCGCCCGCGGTGCGATCGGTGTCCCAGGGGTTGCGGACCGGCCCCAGCCGCGGGTGTTCGGCCGACGCGCTGAAGCCGAACTCCGATAACTGCGTCTTGCCGAGCGAGGTGAGCCCGGTGCCCAGGAACACCTCGGTGACCACGCTGTCGGCCGGGGCGTCGAACGGCGTCCACGCGTCGGCGCCGTGCATGCTCGGCTGGCCGGCGACGTCGACGTTGTCCTTGACGAACGTGGGCACGCCGGCGAAGAAGCCGCGGGCCGGTTCGGCCGCCCTCGCGCGCTCGAACCCGCTGTGGGCCAGGCCGTTGAGGGTCGGGTTGACGGCCTCGGTCCGCGCGATGGCGGCCTCGATGACCTCGGCTCTGCCGACCGACCCCGCCTTCAGGGCGTCGGCCAGGCCGACCGCATCGAGGTCACCGAGGGCATCGTCACCGAAAGCGTGCACGCGTCGCATGACACGACGCTAGCCGCTTCGGGGCGCCGGTTACGCCTGACCCACCTCAAAGCGAACGAACCGCGTCACCGTCACCCCGGCCTCGTCGAGCAGGGCCTTGACGGTCTTCTTGCTGTCGGACACCGACGGCTGCTCGAGCAGCACCGCGTCCTTGAAGAAGCCGTTGAGGCGGCCCTCGACGATCTTGGGCAGCGCCTGCTCGGGCTTGCCCTCGGCCTTCGCGGTCTCCTCGGCGATGCGGCGCTCGCTGGCCACCACGTCCTCGGGGACGTCGTCGCGGGACAGGTAGCGCGCCTTCAGCGCCGCGATCTGCAGCGCGACGGCGTGCGCCGCGTCCTGGCTCTCGCCCTCGAACTCGACCAGCACGCCGACGGCCGGCGGCAGGTCGGCCGCGCGCTTATGCAGGTAGGCCTCGACGTTGCCGTCGAAGTACTGCACGCGGCGCAGCTCGAGCTTCTCGCCGATCTTGGCCGACAGGTCGGCGATGGCCTGCTCGACGGTTTTGGTCGCAGAATCTTGGCTGATAGGAGAAGCCTTGAGGGAGTCGACGTCGGTGGCCTTGGCCTGCAGCGCGGCCTCGACGACCTGGTCGGCGAGCTTTTGGAACTCGGCGTTCTTGGCGACGAAGTCGGTCTCGCTGTTGAGCTCGATCAGCGCGCCGCCCTTGGCCGCGACCAGGCCCTCGGCGGTGGCCCGCTCGGCGCGCTTGCCGACGTCCTTGGCGCCCTTGATCCGCAGTGCCTCAACGGCTTTGTCGAAGTCGCCGTCGCTTTCCGCCAGCGCGTTCTTGCAGTCGAGCATGCCGGCGCCGGTGAGTTCCCGAAGCCGCTTAACGTCGGCAGCGGTGAAATTCGCCAATGGTCAGCCTTCCGTGGGTGTCGATTCGGGTGTGCCCGCAGCGGCGTCGGTGGGGGCGGTGGCGGTGGCCGTCGCTGTCGCCGAGGCCAGCAGCTCCTGCTCCCACTCGGCGAGGGGTTCGGCGGATTCCGCCTCGGGCTTGCCGTCGCCGCGGCCCAGCCCGGCGCGCGCCTGCAGGCCCTCGGCGACCGCGGAGGCGATCACCTTGGTCAGCAGGGCGGCGGAGCGGATCGCGTCGTCGTTGCCCGGGATCGGGTAGTCGACCTCGTCGGGGTCGCAGTTGGTGTCCAGGATCGCGATGACCGGGATGCCGAGCTTGCGGGCCTCGCCGACGGCGATGTGCTCCTTGTTGGTGTCGACGACCCAGATCGCCGACGGCACCTTGTTCATGTCGCGGATACCGCCGAGGCTGCGCTCCAGCTTGTTCTTCTCGCGGGTCAGGCCCAGGATCTCCTTCTTGGTGCGACCCTCGAAGCCGCCGGTCTGCTCCATCGCCTCGAGCTCCTTGAGGCGCTGCAGCCGCTTGTGCACCGTGGAGAAGTTGGTGAGCATGCCGCCCAGCCAGCGCTGGTTGACGTACGGCATGCCGACGCGGGTCGCCTCGGCCGCGACGGACTCCTGCGCCTGCTTTTTGGTGCCGACGAACAGCACCGTGCCCCCATGGGCGACGGTTTCCTTGACGAACTCGTACGCCTTGTCGATGAAGGTCAGCGTCTGCTGCAGGTCGATGATGTAGATGCCGTTGCGGTCGGTGAAGATGAACCGCTTCATCTTGGGATTCCAGCGACGGGTCTGATGCCCGAAGTGGGTGCCGCTGTCGAGCAGCTGCTTCATGGTTACGACAGCCATTGCCGCCATTCCTTTGTTGTCGGTTGTCGCCCGGCATCGGGTGAGGCCGGGCCCTGGCGCCTGCGGAATGCCGCACCCGTCCTGGTTGTCTTTCGACGTCCGAGACGGGACCGCACGGCAATCTCTTGGTTGCAGGCGCGCGAAGTCAGCCCGCTAACGAGCTGCGACCAGGAGTTTACACCGTCTCAGCAGCTGCTTTTTCCACAGCGGTGAGTGGCGGGGTCGCGCGGGCCCCGCTGTAGTGGCCAGGTGCGGCGGGCGATGCTTCTGATCCTGGCACTGCTGTGCGCCGCGCCGGCGCGGGCCGACGACGTGCGGCTTCAGTGGCCGCTGCGCCCGCCCCCGGCCGTCGCCCGCGGCATGGACCGGCTGACCTGGGGAGCCGGGCAGATCCACGCCGCGATGGCCGGGATGCCAGTCGGGGGACGGGGCGTCGAATCCGCGGGCGACGGCCGGGGGCGGGCGCAGCGGCCACTGAAGCCGCACGTCGTCGGCCCGCGCCGGCGCGGCGCACAG
>NZ_LZIS01000158.1 GCF_001667015.1 Mycobacterium sp. E3198
GGTTCGCATCTGCCGCCGGTGTGGCTACCGTGAACACCGTGAGCTGTAACCGGGTCGGCCCACTAATCCGTCAGCGCGTCCACGTGGTAGCGGCTCGCGGTCCAGGGCGGGGTGCCTGGGATCGGCGTGAGCGCGACGGTGACGCGGTCCTTACCCGCGGTGAGCGACCCGGGCACCAGGTAGCTGTCGTCGAGCCAGCGGTGAAAGGCGTTGCTGCGGGGCTGCAGCCAGAGCCCGGCGGGGGTGCCGTCAATGGCAACATCCGCCGCTTGATAGCCCCTCGCCTGGTCCGACGTGCGCCGCAGCACGACGCCGCGGTTGTCCGGGGCGATTGAGACGTCGAAGCTGATGGGTGCGCCGGTGGCGCGCACCAACCCGACGACGGGGCGGGTGTCGTCGTTGCCCTCGTACTGGCTGAGCAGCAGCTGATCGGTGGCGTCGTCGTCGCGGTAGCCGTGCAGCAGCCAGCTGACCGGATCGCCGGCGTAGACGTCGTCGCCGGGCGCGATGCTGTCGTCCGGGTGCGTGTAGAGGAATGCGGTCGAGCTGTAGTCGGGCTGGACCATGTCGCGTTTACCGTGCTCGATGCCGAACCTGAGCGCCGAGTGGTAATCGATGGCTTCGGCGAGCATGAGGCGATAGGCGGCGACGCAGTAGTCCGCGCAGCCGCCGGTAGCCGTGCGCTGGTCGGGTTGTCCGGTCAGCGGGGCGCTGAAGTGCTTGCCGTTCTTGAAATACCAGCCGCCCTCGTAGAAGTCCTCGGTGCCGGTCCCGTACCACTGCGGCGACAGGGCAGCGTCGGTGTACACCCGTTCGGCTCCCTCCAGAAAATAAGGGGCGTCGTCGCTGAACGACGTTTTGATCCGGGAACCGCGGATGGTGTGGCTGACGCCGACGAACTTGCCGTGACCGCGCTCATCGGCGAACAACCAGTCCTGGCCCGGGGCGGTCGGCCCGGCGTGTGAGCGCGCGGTGAAGTAACCGGCGCGGCCGCTGGCCAGTGCGGGCGCCCACTGCGGGTCGGTTGTGGTCATGACGTCGCTGTCGATGGGCGGCGCGGGGTCTCCGGTCGTGTTGACCAGCGTGACGCGGGCGGTGCGGGCGAAAGGCATTGGCCACCATGCCGATAGCGACAGCGACCCGTCGGGTTGCGGAGTCGTGGCGAACATCAGCGACCGCACGTCGTTGGCGCCGAGCCCGGCGCCGAAGAATTCCCCGAGTGGCGCGTCGACCGTGGTTTGGCCGTCGAACTCGATCTGAAGCCGCAACCCGCTCAGCAGCGGATCCGCCGGTTCGGGCAGGTGCAGGCGCAGCGCCGAGATGGTGCCCGGGCCGGCGGGTTCGGCGAGCGTCGCGCCCGCGCCGGCGGGCACCTCGACGACCCGATTGGTGTGCGCCGCTTCCGGGGTCGCCGGTTTGGGGTCGCTGGTGCCCGCGGCGCGGAAGGCGTCGACGACGTCGAGCGCGGGATCGGTGGGCGAGAACGTGGTGACGCCGTCGGCGGTGGAAAACTTGCGGTAGTCGACGTGGTAGTACTCCAGGTGCGATGCGACGCTGATGCGCATCGACCGCCGGTAGGGCATCGGCACCTTGATGTACACGCCGCCCGGCGACTGCGCGGCGTTGGCAACCAGCGGCCACACGAATGGCGCGCCCATCGCGCCGTCGACCAACGATTGCAGCGGTGTGTCCACCACCGTCTGGCCGTCCAACTCGATGCGGATCGCCCCGATCGCCCGCACATTGCCGCCGTCGCGGGTGAACCAGATCGAATCCACCTCTCCGGCACCGCGATCCTCGGCGATCACGCAGCCCGCCCCGCCGGACGCCAGGCACCCGCCGCTGCCGTTCTTGTTGCCGGTGGAGATGTCGAAGTCACCACCGCTTCGATCGAAGCTCGACACCTCCAGGCTTTGTGTGTCTGTGCTCAGATACGGCAACAGATCCAATCGGCGGTAGACGTCCCAGCCGACCGCCCGTTCGGCGGGCGCCGTGACGACGGGTTCGGCCGACGCCGTGGCGGCGACGCAGCCGATCGACGACAGCAGCGCCGCGATCACCACTGCCAGCGCCCTAACCGGGCCGCTTCTGCCGCGCGAGCGGTCGCAAAAGCCCCTTTTCGCGCGGCGTGTCGGGGGCTTTTGTGTCTGCTCGCGCAGGAAACCGCTGTCCCACAAGCCCATTTGACTGGGCACTCTATGCCTTGTCGGCTCTGCCCGTCCCGGCGGCGGCTTGCGCATCGACGTCGCGCGTATAGGTTGAGTGTGTCTGGGCAGAGAGACCGGGTAAATCGATGAACGACTCAACGGACACGGTAAGGGCGGATTTGGCGTGGGTTGCCGCCGATTTCGCCTGTCTGCTCGGTTCGGCTCGCGCGGATGAGCTAGACGCCCCGAGCGTCGGAACCCGTTGGACTAACAGACAACTGCTGTTCCACATGCTGTTGGGCCAGCGGATCACACGGATGGTCATCGTCATCATGGGCGGCTTCTCCCATCTGCCACCCGGAGCGTCTCGAGGCTTTAGCCGCACCCTGACTGCGGCCACCCGCCCGTACAACGAGCTCAACTGGTTTGGTGGTGTCGTCGGCGGACGCATCAACAGCGTCGCGTCGATGCGGCGACAGATGGACCGGGTGACGCGCGCCATCCTGAACTGGTATGACCAAGCCGATACGCAGGCCCTGCACCGTGGAATGACCGTCCCCGCGTCCTGGGACCCTTACTTCACACCGTGGATGGACCGCGCCGACCTGCTCCAATGGGCGCCCAGACATTATCGCCACCATCGCCGGCAGCTCTCGCTGCGTCGGCACGACCCAGGGGTCCCCGATGAGTGACAGGGCGCACCGCGGGCCTGATCCCCGAACGGCGGGCCTGGCCCCGCGTCAAGCAGCCGGTGTCTATGACCGAATCGGGCGGCTTCAAGACACCCAGGTGGTTTTCGAGGGACCGGCGCTGGCGCGGCTGACCGCCGACGGCCGACTTTCCGAAGCCCGCAATGTGGTCGAGATAGGTTGTGGGACAGGTCGATTCGCACGCGACCTGCTCATCAACGTATGCGGTCTGCACTGCCGCTATGTCGGGCTCGACGTGAGCCCGCGGATGTGCCGGATCGCGACCGCCAGGCTGGCGGCATGGTCTGCCCGGGCCCGCGTGATGCACTGGGACGGCACCCTCCCGCTGCCCCTGCCGCCGGCTGCGGCTGATCGCGTCGTGGCGGCGTTCGTCGTGGATCTACTAGCCACCGACTACGCCCGACAGCTGCTGGCCGACACGCACCGGGTCCTCGCGCCCGGGGGCCTGTTGTGCCTCACGAGCCTCGTCCAGGGCACCACGAGAGCCAGTCGTGCCTTCTCTTCGGCGTGGAGCGTCGTGGCCCGACGAGCACCGACCCTGCTGGGTGGGTGCCGTCCCGTCGTGCTGGCGGACCTGATTGATACCGCGTGTTGGGCCGTCCACACCGACATCACGCTGACCGCACGGGGTTTCCCCGCCGGCGTCCTGGTCGCGGAACGCCGGGAGTGAGGGGCAACGATGGTGAGCCAATTCGAGGTGTCCGCGTCGATCGAGATCGCCGCGCCCGCTTCCCGGATCTTCGCCGTCCTCGCCGACCCGAGGCGGCACGTCGAAATCGACGGCTCGCACATGCTGCGACGCTGCCTCGACGGGCCCGACCGCTTGCGCCTCGGTTCGACGTTCGTCGTGGCAATGCGGTTGTGGGGCGTTCCGTACCGGGTGCGCAACCGGGTGGTCGAGTTCGAGGACGACCGCTTGATCGCCTGGCGTCACTTCGAACCGCAGCGGTGGCGGTTTCAACTGGAGCCCACCCAATCCGGCACCCGAGTCACCGAAACCTTCGATTACAGCTATTGGCATCCCGTCGGCCGCCGCCTCTTGGTGGTGCTGGGCTGGCCCCGACGGAACAAGCCCGCCATCACCCAGACACTCGACCTACTCGCAACCGCGGTCCAGACCGACCCCGCCTAACAGCTCACTGGTAGAAGGTCGTCGTCCCGACCCCGCCGGGGCTGTAGGAGACGTACACCGGATGCGCGAGGAAGGGCAGCGCCCCGGTGTTCATGATGTACGGCGACGGCGTCGGGAAGTACGTCCCGTCGTAGATGTAGGAGTACAGCAGCGCGCCGTTGGGGGCATAGACGTACACGGCCGTGCCCGGCACCGCGTTGAGACCCGACGGGATGGTTCCCGAGACGCCGCCGGAATCGATGACCGAGTTGACCGAATACTGAGGGCCCAACCAGCCCAGCGGGCCCGTGCTGATCCCAAGGGTGGCGATCGGAGACCCGGAGAACGTGGCGATGGGGTTCAGGTTCGTCGGCGGCGCGCCGAACTGCAGGTAGGGATGCTGCCCGGTTTCGTTGATCAGCAGGCCCGAGTTGTAGGGCGTCGGCAATGCCTGAGTGGGGATGCTCGGGCCTGGGCCCCCGGCGTTCGGGCCGACTCCCAACACGCCGCTCGCACCGTCTGGAGCGAAGTAGGACTGGAACGTCAGGCCGTGGTTCATCGCCGCCGAGATGGAGGCCGGCCACGCGAAGAGTTCGATGTTGACGGGCGTCCTCGAGGTGACGAGTCCGCCGCCGAAATTCACCGGCGCGTTATACGTCGCGTACAGATAGTTGATTCCGCCGCTGTAACCGCCGATGCCGAAACCGGCGGGCAAGCCCAGCTGAAGGGTTCCCAGTAATCCCCCGGCGTTTTGGAACGGGATGACCAGCCCGGTGGACCCGGTGTCGACCAGCAACGGCACCGGCGCCCCGCCGCCGACGGAGGCGTTCACCAACGGCTCCGCGCCGCCGTAGAGGGTCAGCGGAGCGGTTGCCGTCCCGCCGCTCACGGTGCCGCCGAGGCCTACCGCCGGAGCGGTGGCGATCAGCGGGCGCCCGATCAGAAACTCGGTGGGCCCGTTGATCGCGGCGATGGCGTACTTTTCGACGGTGGCGAGGGGGTCGCTGGCCGCCGGGCTCACTGAATTCAATGCTGCCGCAACGGGAGTGGCGTTGATCGCCGCGGATGCCTGGGCGGGCAGGCCCCGCAGCGCGGCCGACCATGACGTGAGTTGCGACGCCGCTGCCGAAACACCGCCGTGGTAGTCGACCATCGCGGCGACATCCATGGCCCACATCTGCTCGTAGTCAGATTCGGCGGCGGCGATCGCGGGCGCGTTCTGCCCGAACAGATTTGAGACGACGAGCTGCACCAGCTCGTTGCGGTTGGCGCTCACCAACGCGGGATGCACGGTGGCGACGACGGCGGATTCGAACGCGGTGGCGATCGTCTCGGCTTGCGCAGCAGCCGATTGTGCCTGCGTCGCAGCGGCGCTCAGCACCCCGGCGTATTGCGCTGCGGTCGACAGCATCGCCGTCGAGGCGGTCCCCTGCCAGGCCTCGCCGGCCAAACCGGAGGTGATCGACGAAAACGTCTGCGCCGCTGAGCCTAACTCCGCGGCCAACCCGTCCCACGCCGTCGCGGCGGCCAGCATCGGCGCCGAGCCCGCGCCCGCGTACATGAGCGTCGAATTGATCTCTGGCGGTAAGAGCAAAAAGCTCATCCCCGAGTTCCTTCCCCTCCGCGCAGGCCTCGACCGGTACAGCAAACATTAGGAAAAGGCCGGGGCGCGGACCTGAAAATGCGGCTTCCCGCCAACGGAATTCGTGCCTCGCGGCCCCGGCGTCCACGCGAACGCCTGTGCGGGCAGCACTTTGGGCTGCGCGCCGTAGCGGGGCCCGTGGCGTAACCGCCCCGTCCGGCCGAGGCGATAGCCGGCGTACCGGACGGCAGCGGTGCCAAGTTGAGTGGTGTCCTCCGCTGGGGCCGTCCGACCGGAGCCGGCGAGCGTCGTGGGCGCGGTCTCGGCCGGGGCGCCGTCACCAAAGACGATCGAGACAAACAACGGAGTCGTGTCCCGGAGATAGGGACACACAACGGGGTGAAAGCGAATTGTGGCCGCGCGTTCATTCGGTCGGGCCCGTGTTGAGGGCGCCGAATTGGGAGGACCGCCAGGTCCCTGCCGGGCATTCGATGCCAACTGACAGGGATTTTACGGTTTCGTCAATGGTTACCAGGGAAGCCTGAAGACGCACCATCCGGTGCGACCGAAATCAGGAGTTATCACCCACGGTAAAGCGGAAACGGAACCCTCTCATGTTCACCGGCATCACCAGCCACTCCGGCGCCGTCGTTGCCACAATCGCGGTGCTGACCGGCGCCGCATTTTTGCGTTGCAGCGCCGCAGCGGCAGACACAAATCAAGACGACAAGTTCCTGGCACTGCTCGAAAGCGAGAATATCCCCGCCGTCCGGAATGTGCCGAGCCTCATCGCCACGGCGCATATCGACTGTCGCAAACTCAGTAACGGCATGCCGGTGGGCCAATTGGTGGACGAGAAAATCATCGAGGCGTACGGCGCCGACCCGATCGAGCGGCAATACCCGGTCGACCGCCTCGCCCGGACGATGGCGCGATTCATCGCGGCGGCGGTCGGGGCGTATTGCCCCGGGGAGCAAGGCAAGTTGGCTCCCCTGATGGCTGATCCCACGCCGGGTTTGAGGCAGCCCGCCGATCCAGTTGCCTACACAAGGCACCCGGCCGCCTTGGCGAGTTACCGGCTGCGGGGAACGACGACCGTCGGGGTGGTGTGGCCGCAGAACCTGATGGAGGGCGGCGTTGCGGATCCGCCGCAGATTCCGGAGCCCCCGCCGCCGGTTTCGCATCTGCTGGCGCCGCGCGCACCGGTCGCGAAGCCGCCGCCACCGAAGCACCTGCCGCCTCGCCCGCAGCAGCCGCCGCCCCCACCAAAGCAGCCGCCGCCGCCTCCGGCCGCCGGTCCCCTGCCGGGCGGCGCGGGCGGCCCCGCCGGCGGCGGTGTCACCGGCGGTGGCCCTGGCGGTGGCGCTGGCGGCAACGGCGGTGGCGGTGGAGGCACCGGGAACGGGGGCGCCGGCGGCGGTGCCGACGCGGGCCCCGGCTTCGTCAGGCTCGCGCCGTGAGATAGGAACCGACGCGACGATCGCGCCACCGATTGCCCTGGCCCACAACGTGATTGAGGCCGCGCAGGAAGCCTCAGATCACGAGTAAATGGTCGAGGTGTTTTGGTTGAAGTCGACGTACACCGGGTGCTCGGCGAAGATCATGTTCCCGGTGTTCATCAACCCACTCGTGATCGGCGTCGGGAAGTAGTCCTGGTTGTAAACGAACGAATACAGGTCCTTGCCGTTGGCGGAGACCACAATTGTGTCTCCCGGCTGCGCGTTCAGACTCGCCGGAAGGGTTCCTTCCACGCCACCGGAATCGACGATCGATCCGACATTTGAGTACGACGTGGTAGTCATGCCGTGAGTGATCGCAACGTCCAGGCCGGCATTTGGAATCGGCGATCCAGTGATTGTCGTCAACGTTGGAGTGTTTCCCAGTGTCGAGGGGCTACCGAACTGCAGATAAGGACCGGTGGGACCAGTCTGGCTGACACCCGTTTGGTTGATCAGCAGGCCGGAGTTGAACGGCGACGACAGCGCCTGCAGCGGGATGCTCGGGCCGGGGCCGCCGGCGTTCGGGCCAACACCCAGGACGCCGGACGCGCCGTCGGTCGCGAAGAACGACTGGAACGTCAGGCCGCTGTTCATCGCGGACGAGATGGACACCGGCCAGGCGAAGAGTTCGACGTTGACGGGCGTCGGCGCGGTGACGAGGCCGCCGCCGAAATTCACCGGCGCGTTGTACGTGAGGTACGCGTAGTCCAGCCCGCCGCTGTAGCCGCCGATTCCCCCTCCGATCGGTATGCCCATCTCCAGCATTCCCAGCAGGCCGCCGACCTTCGTCATGGGGACGACGAGGCCCGTCGATCCGGTGTCCACCAGCAGCGGCATGCCGGCACCGGGGCCGACGGAGGCGTTCACCAGTGGCTCGGTCCCGCCGAAGATGGTCAGGGGGGCGGTCGCCGTGTTGCCGCCGGTGATCGTGCCACCCAGCGGCGCCGAGGCGCCGCCGCCGATGAGGGGGAAGCCGAACAACAGGGAGGTGGGCGCGTTGATGATGGCGACGGCGTAGTGCTCGGCCTGGGCGACGACGTTGGTCGCCTCGTTCTCGACGCCCCCGAGCAGCCCCACGATGGGGTTGTCGGCCGCTGGGGCGCCCGCGGCCGCGGGGCTGCCGGAGGCCGCGGCCGCCGCCTGGCCCGGCAGGCCCTGGATGGCCGACGCCCAGGACGACAGCTGGGACGCGGCGGCCGAAACCCCGCCGTGGTAGCCCACCATCGCCGACACGTCCTGGGCCCACATCTGCTCGTACTGGGCCTCCGTCGCCGCGATCGCCGGCGCGTTCTGCCCGAACAGGTTGGAGAACACCAGCTGAATCAGCTGACTGCGGTTGGCGGAGACCATCGCGGGGTGCACGGTGGCGGCCAGGGCGGATTCGAACTCGCCGGCCACCACCTGGGCCTGGACGGCGGCCGTCTGCGCCTGCGCCGACGCCGCGCTCAGCACACCCGTGTACTGCGTCGCGGTGGACAGCATCGCCGCCGAGGCGGGCCCCTGCCAGGCGTCACCGGCCAGGCCGGCGGTGATCGAGGAGAACGACTGCGCCGCCGACCCCAATTCGGTGGCCAGCCCGTCCCACGCCGCGGACGCGGCCAGCATCGGCTCGGGGCCGGCGCCCGCATGGAGCAACGCCGAGATGATCTCTGGCGGCGACGTCAGGAAACTCATCCCCCGGTGTCCTTCCCCTCTATCCCACAACCACGTTCCATACCGGGGATGGGCAGCTCACGCCACAGGCCGGTATGCCCGACTCTAGGAAACTCCGGCTCGAAATTCTCGGTATTCACCAAACGTTTCCATGCCGCGCGGCGGCGAGCGCTCGGCCCGCATGCGTCACCGCCGCCGACGGTATGTCAGCATTTGGACATGAATTCACGCAGCCTCGCCCGCATCGTCGGTGTTTCGGCCGTGACGGCGTGGGCGGCGCTGAGCGCGCCTTTCGCCGTCCCGGCCGCGTCGGCCGACCCCTGCACCGACGTCGCGGTGGTGTTCGCACGCGGCACCCATCAGGAGCCCGGACTCGCCAACGTCGGGCAAGCGTTCGTCGACTCGCTGACCTCACAGCTCGGCGGACGGTCCGTCAGCGCCTACGCGGTCAACTACCCGGCCAACGACGACTACCACAACAGCGCGACGGCCGGCTCCAACGACGCCAGTGCGCACATCCAGGACGTCGCCGCCGGCTGCCCCAACACGAAGATGGTTCTCGGCGGGTACTCGCAGGGCTCGACGGTGATCGATCTGGCCAGCCAGACGCTGCCCGCCCCGGTGGCCGACCGCGTCGCCGCGGTCGCCCTGTTCGGCGAGCCCACCAGCGGGTTCTCCAGCATGCTGTGGGGCGGCCAGCCGCTGCCCACGATCAGCCCGGCGCTGGTCGGCAAAACCATCAGCCTGTGCGCCCCCGACGACCCGATCTGCTCCCCGGGCGGCAACATCATGTCGCACATGTCCTACATCGACAACGGGATGGTCAATCAGGCGGCGACCTTCGCGGTCAACAAGCTCGGGCAGGCGCCGGCGCGGCCCCAGAACGGCTAGTTTCGTCCGGTCACGCTTCCGATAGTGCTTAGGTCGGAAGCGTGAAATCCCTCCTTGCGATGTCCCGCGACACCGTCGCGGTTCGGATCTTCCTGGCCGTGGCGCTCGGCGTCGCCGTCGCCGTCACGGTCGGCAACACGGTCGGCTGGCGGTTCGCCCTGATCGGGTGGGTCGTCACCGCCGGCGCCTATGTCGGGTGGACGTGGCTCCTGCTCGCCGGAATGGACGCCGACCAAACCCGCGCCTATGTGACCCGCGAGGACCCGACCCGGTGGGTGGCCGACACGGTCATCGTGTCGGCGAGCGTCGCGAGCCTCGTCGGCGTCGGCTATGTGGTGGCGGCCGGGTCGCACGCCGGCCCCAAAGCCGTACTGGCCGCGCTGCTGGGAATCGCGGCCGTAGCGGCGTCCTGGTTCGCCGTGCACACGCTGTTCACCGTGCACTACGCGCGGCTCTACTACGTCGACGAACCGGGCGGGATCAACTTTCACGACCCTGAGCCGCCGCGGTTCCGGGACTTCGCCTACGTGGCCTTCACCGTCGGGATGACCTATCAGGTGTCGGACACCGAGATCGACCTGACCTCGATCAGGGCGACGGTTTTGCGCCAGGCGCTGCTGTCCTACCTCCTCGGCGCGGTGGTCCTGGCCGTCACGATCAATCTCGTTGCGGGGCTTGGCTCCAAGCTGTAGCGCCGGACTAGTCTGGCCGGTATGGCCATCGAGTCCACCATGCTCGCCCTCGGCACCCCCGCGCCGCCCTTCTCGCTGCCCGACCCGGCCACCGGGGCCACGGTCAGCCTCGACGACCTCACGGGTCCCGCGCTCGTCGTCGCGTTCATCTGCAACCACTGCCCCTACGTCAAGCACGTCGCCGCCGGGCTGGCCGCGCTGGGCCGCGACCTCGCGGACAAGGGCGTCGCGATGGTCGGCATCTCCAGCAACGACGTCGTCACCTACCCGCAGGACGGGCCCGAGCAGATGGTCGCCGAGGCACGCGCTCACGGTTGGACGTTCCCGTACCTCTACGACGAGACCCAGGACGTCGCGCGCGCCTTCTCCGCGGCGTGCACGCCCGACACGTTCGTCTTCGACGGCGAGCGTCGGCTCGTCTACCGCGGCCAGCTCGACGACTCCCGCCCGGGCAACGGCAAGCAGGTGACGGCGGCGGACGTCCGCGCGGCCGTCGACGCCGTGCTCGCCGGACAGCCCGTCGACCCCGATCAGCGGCCGTCGATCGGGTGCGGCATCAAGTGGCGCTGAGCCTCAAGTAATCTGCGCGCCAGGGAATCAGGTGGCCCGCGGGCGGAAGGCTCGGGATATGCGGTTGGTGGTCGATCTCAACAAATGCCAGGGCTACGCCCAGTGCGTGCCGCTCGCGCCCGAGGTGCTCCAGATGGTCGGCGAGGAGGCCCTGGCCTACGACCCCAACCCCGACGACTCCCAGCGCCGGCGGGTGCTGCGCGCCGCGGCGTCCTGCCCCGTGCAAGCCATCATCCTGGAGGTCGATCCGCCGGCCGACCGGGACACCCGATGACGGCCGCCTCGCTCGTCAGCGGGCTCGTCGACGCGTTCAAGGCCGAGGGCCGCATCGTCATCGTGGGCGCGTCGCTGGCCGGCCTGCGGGGGGCGGAAGCCTTGCGGGAGAGGGGCTTTCGCGGACCGCTCACCATCATCGGGGACGAGCCGCACGAACCCTACGACCGGCCGCCGCTGTCCAAGCAGGTCCTCAAGGGCTGGGTGCCTGCCGATCACACGAAGCTGCCCCGCCTGCGTCGGATCGACGCCGACTGGCGGCTGGGCGTGGCGGCGGTGGGCCTGGACCGGTCCAACCGCCAGGTGCTGCTCGCCAACGGCGAGAAGGTCGATTACGACCGCCTGCTGATCGCCACCGGGACCCGGGCCCGCCCGTGGTTCAACGCGCACGAGGCCGCCCTGCAGGGGCTGTTCACCGTGCGCACATGCGACGACGCGGCGCGGCTCGCCGCCGCGCTGCGGGAGCGACCGCGCCGCGTGCTCATCGTCGGCTCGGGTTTCGTCGGCTCCGAAATCGCCTCGGTTTGCCGCGATCTCGACCTTCCGGTCACCGTGGCCGAGCGCGGCAAGGCGCCCCTGACCGGCGCGCTCGGCGGCGTGATCGGCGACATCGCCGCCCGGATGCAGATCGACGCGGGGGTGGACCTGCGGACCGGGGTGGCGGTGGAGGGACTGGACGGCGACGCCGACGGCCACGTCCGCCAGGCCCGGCTCTCCGACGGCACCGTGCTCGACGTCGACGTGGTGGTGGCCTGCCTGGGCTCGATCCGCAACGTCGAATGGCTCGACGGCGCCCAGCTGGCGGCCGGGTTCTGGGGGGTGGCGTGCGACGCCGGGTGCCGCGCCTTCGACATCAACGGTGTGGTGACCGACAACATCTTCGTCGCGGGCGACGTGGCCCGCGCCCCGCACGTCCTCTACGAATACGAGTTCATGTCCCAAGAGCATTGGGACAACGCCGTTTTCGGCGCCGAGGTGGCGGCCAACAACATGATCAGCCTGGAGATGGGACGGCGGCCGCACCTGCCGCTGCCGTCGTTCTGGTCCGGCCAGTTCGGCGTCAACATCAAGAGCGTCGGGGTGTGCTCGTTCGGCGACGAGATCGTGTTCACGCAGGGCTCGCCCGCGCAACGCCGGTTCGCGGCGGCCTACGGGTACCGCGGCCGCATCGGCTCGAAGATGACGGGGCGGTCGTAGCCGGGCGGGGGCGGCGGGAACGGCGCCGACCGCTCGATCAGCGACGCGTAGTACGGCAGCCACTTGCCGTGGTTGAACGTCACCGCACCGACGATGCGGCCGCGGTACCCGTAGGCCCCCGCGAACCGACCGCCATCCCCGACGTGGTGCTGACCGGACACGATCCCACCTCCCGCGGGGCGGAGTTCCGGCCCAGGAGCCGATGATGGACGCCGAAACCGCCTGGGCCGAGGCGATGAAGTTCGAGAACCGCCCCGACCCGTACCCCTTCTTCCGCGAGCTGCGCGAGACGCCGGTGGCGAAGGTTTCCGCCAATACGTACGTCGTCACCGGGTATCGCGAGCTGCTCGCCCTGGCCCACGATCCGCGGATCAGCTCCGACGCCCGCCGCAGCCCCGCGGGCCTGGGCGGCGAAAAGCCCGCTCCCGGAAGCGAACACATGCAGGCTTACGACCGCCTCCCCAGCATCATCGTGTCCGACCCGCCCGATCACGACCGGGCCCGCCGCCAGGTGATGCGCCATTTCGGTCCGCCGCACTCCCCCGACCTGATCCCTGGCATGGAGCCGTTCGTCGTGCGACTCGCCAACGAGATGCTGGACCGGGTGAAGGCCCGCGGCAAGACACGTCTGGACGTGGTGGAGGACTTCGCCTACCCGATACCCGTCGCGGTCATCTGCAAGATCCTCGGCGTGCCGGTCGAGGACGAGCCGATGTTCCACGGCTGGATCTTCGACTTCATGATGGGCAGCGACCTGGGCCCGGAGGGGGCCACCGAAGAGGGCCGGGCCCTGGCCGAGAAGGGCCGCGCCAGCACCGCCGCGTTGCAGGACTACCTGGGCGGCCTGGTGCGGACGTACGCGCAGACGCCGGGCGACGGCCTGCTGTCCAAACTGCTGCACGACGACGGGCCCGACGGCCCGATGTCGGTGCAGGAGGCGACGTCCAACGCCATGCTGCTGCTGGTCGCCGGCCACGACTCCACGGTGAACACGATCACCAATTGCGTGATGACGCTGCTGCGCAACGCCGGGTCCTGGGACCTGATGCGGCAGCGCCCGGAGCTGATCCCACGCGCCATCGAGGAGGTGCAGCGGCTGCAGTCGGCGGTGCAGTTCTTCCCAAGCCGCAGCGCCACCGCGGACATCGAGATCGGCGGCACGCTGATCCCGGCCGGGTCGGCGGTGCACCTCATCTACGCGGCGGCGAACCGGGATCCGCGACGGTTCGACAACCCGGATCGCTTCGATCCACTGCGCCAGGACAACGAGCATTTCGGTTGGGGCAGCGGCATTCACACGTGCATGGGCGGCCCGTTGGCGCGCCTGGAGGTCAACCTGGCGCTGGAGGCCTTCCTGCGCCGCGTCGAGTCCCCCAAGCTGGTCGTCGACCCGCCGCCGTACCGGCACAACCAGGTGTTCCGCGGGCCGCGACACCTGTGGGTGGACTTCGCGGCAATCACCGACTGAACGCTGCTACGGCCCGAGGGTGACAGGGTCGCCGACGCGGATGACGCCCGCCGACAGCACCTCGAAGTACGCGCCGGCGCACGGCTGCGGTCCGTGACCGCCCGTGTTCCAACGATTCTCGGCCGCGGGTATGCGCAGCGCCTGCGGCGCTCGGGGCAACGGCCCGTGCTCAAGCGTCGGCACCACGCACCGCGACGTGGACGTCAGGGCGCGCAGGCGCGCCTCCCCGACCGCGAGTTCCCTTCCAATCCAGTCGGTTTCGGCGTACGGCCGGTAGCCCGGCGGCGTCGCGATCACCACGTTGGGCCGGTAGCGCAGCGCCTCGACACCGACGTGGTCGAGGGTGGCCGTGGTGATCGCGTGCAGCGGGGCCTCGTCGGTGAACGAGTCGCCCGGGGTCGCCTGAGCGATCTCGAGGATGCGGCCGCCGACCTCGGCCTCGGAGGCGTCCAACCCGAGCTCCAGCAATTTCTCCGGTTCCGGGCGTTCCAGCGTCGCGCCGGCAGGCCGCTGCCTGACCAGCCGGACCGTGCGTCCCAGCAGCCGTGACAGCGTGTCGTCGGCGCCGGGGTCGTCGGACGCGAGGATCGTCCCGTCGGGCAGCCGGATGCTCACCCGTCCGGTGTCCGCATTGGCGGTGCACTTCAGCAGCCCGCGCCAAAGCCGCGCCTGTTTGGCGCTGGCCACGTGCCCGGTCTCGGTGTCGATCAGGGCCAGCCGCCGGTCGCCCTCGGCGCCGCCCTCGTCGACGAACAGGCTGTCCACGCTCTCGCCGAGCATCGACTTCACCGGGTACCGGCGCAGGCTTTCGACCCGCAGTTGTTCCTCCACAACCCTTCTCCCGTGAGAGTCCGTTCACGGGAAAGGGTATGCGGTTACGGCGGCCGGCTGCTGGGAGGATCAGTCCGGGCAGTAGGTCGACTCCGCGGCGCTGACCCAGCCGGTCATGTCCGCATACGAGTAACCCTTCGAGACCAGCTGGGAGTGGAGGTCCGCGGCGATCGCATCGGGAGTCTTGCCGGCCATCCGGTCGGCGCAGACCGCGTGCCCCATCGCGATCATGTCGGAGTCACCCCCCGATTGCCACGTGACGCCGAGGTTTTTCAGCTTCGAGAGGTATGCATCGTCGGTGCTGTCGGCAGATGCAATTGCGGTGCTTGCGGTCAGAGCGGCGCCGACCATCACCGGGATAGTCAGTTTGGCCAGCCAGCGAGGTGCAAACATTTCATACCCCTTCTTTTGTTATCCGCGAGTGTGTCGCCAGTATATGAGCGTTCACGATAAACGAATATTAAAAATATCGAAACTTGAAGCGAGCCGATTAGGACGTGACGACGATTGAGTCCTCGCCGGTGCGCCAGGCATTTGTGAAGGCGGCGACGGGAACCTGGGTGTCGGCGTGCTCGGCGGCCGGGTCGTTGAGGTGGACGATTTGCTTGCTGATGTCGATCCCGGTGACGACCACGAAGTGATCGGCGGCTTTGTGCTGGTCGTCGGTGCGCCAGAGGTATGCGTAGTTCACGTACGCGATGATCTTGCGGTTGTCGCTGAGGTAGTGCTCCAGCGCGGGCAGTCCGGTCCGGTCGTCGGGCTGCTCGTCCCAGAACATGGTCGATTTGACGCCGAAGTGCTTGAGCAGGACGACCTCGTCCGCCATCTCGATGCCGCCGTTGCCGTTGGTGTGGCTGGGGTCCCCGCGGGGGACGTAGATGGGGCCCGGGTTGGTCCCCGACGGCGTGTTTTGGGCCAGCTTGATCATCTGGCGCTCGGTCGGGGACTCGCCGGTGACCTCGCCGACGACGTCCGCCACGGCCACCAGACCGCAGTTGTCCTCGAGCGACTGGGCCTGCCAGTACTTGGCCGCCGCGGTGGGGTCGCCGTAGCTGCCGTCGGTGGCCGTCGCCGCCGGGCTTCCCGCGAGTAGGCACGCCACGGCGAGGCACGCGGCCGCCGCTGTTGTGCGCGCCGCGGCTTCGATCCGGTAATGGAACGTGATCACTCGGGCAGGCCAGTCGTCGATTCGAATTGCGTGCAAACGTAGCACTCCCCGGACGCCCTGTCGGCGGAAAATCGCACAGCTGGCTCTCATATTCTCCGGCGGCCCGAGAAGTGGTAACGCGCGCTTAACCGACGGGCAGCAATGGGACGCTAAGAATGCTGCCGATTAACTTTTTTTCGAATGGCAACTATTGCCCTGATCGACAATTTTCTATGGGCTCAATGGGCCAACAGGCGCTTTTTCTGCTCGGTGAATTCCTCCTCGGTGAGCACGCCCGCGTCGCGCAGGGAGGCCAGCTCGCGCAGCTCCGCGGCGATGCTGGTGACCGGGCCGCCGGCCGGGGCCTCGGGCGGCGCCTCCTTGGCATCGGTCTTCCCGCTCGTCGTGGGCAGCCCGATCCGCTCCCGCCGGCCGGGGCCACCGCCGGTGCCGCCGGTGCCGGCCATCGCGCGCCCGGCCATGCCGGCCAGCGCCATCTGACTGAAGAGGCTTCCCGCGCTCCCGGCGGAGGCATCCGCGGCGGCCGCGGTGGCCGCCGGCAACGCGACGGCCAGGGGCCGGATCATCGTGGTTTCGTAGGTCCAGGCCGGCGGAACCGACAGCGCCCCAATCGTTTTCGCCTCGGCCAGGCCCGCCGTTGCCACGGAGCCGCCGGCCAGGTTCGTGATCACCGGGAACGGCGAGGGCGGCACCGGCGCCGACCCGGGCCACGCCTGGATCCCCGCCCAGCCGCTGACAATGTCGTCGGTGTGGAAACCGGTCAGCGCGCCGGCAACGTCGAACGGAAGAGCCGGCAGCGCGACTCCCGTGTCGACGCCAAGGCTCGCCAGGCCCACTTCCGGGTCGATGAAAACGCCACTGAAGTCCGCCAGCAGGCCGAGCACGTCCAGCGGCGTGAACTGGGCGGGTGCCGCCCCGAGGCTGGTCAGCGCGTTAGGAACCGCCGACATCGCCTGCGGGGCGTTGGACACCGCGGCCTGCGCGGTGCCCGCCGAGGTGCCGGTGGCCTGCGACACGGCGGCGGCCTGAGCCGAAGGCCCGCCTTCGTTGGTGCTCCGCGGCGGTGGCGCGAACGGCGTCAGCACCGTTGCCAGCGCGGAGGAGGCGGCGTAGCCGTACATGGCCGCGGCGTCCTGGGCCCACATCTCGGCGTACTGCGCCTCGGTGGCCGCGATCGCCGGGGTGTTCTGGCCGAAGATGTTGCTGGCGATCAGGGCGAGTAAAAGGCTCCGGTTGGCCGCGATCACCGGCGGTGGCACCGTCGCCGCGAACGCGGTCTCGTAGGCGGCGGCCGCGGCCGCGGCTTGGTTGGCGGTCTGCTCGGCCTGGGTGGCAGACACCCTGGTCCACGCGACGTACGGCGCGACCGCGGCGGCCATCAACGCCGCCGACGGGCCCAGCCAGGGCCCGGCGGTCAATGCCGCGAGCTCCGATTGATACGAGCTCGCGGCCGACTGCAGGGTGGCGGCCAACCCGTCCCACGCCGACGCCGCGGCCAGCATCGAACCCGATCCGGGACCGGCGTACATGCGCGCGGAGTTCACCTCCGGCGGCAGCGCTGCGTAATCCATGTCGTTCCCTCCGATCGGTTCGCAACCGCTACGCGTCGGCGGCTGCGGTGACGCGTACTGGCGCAACCGAGCCAGCAAACGATCGCACTTCTTCAGTAGTACATGTCCGCCACCCCAATGGCGCCAATACCGCGCCGAACGGACGGGTTAAGGCTCGATGACGAAGGCGGCCACCGTGCCACCGACGGGCCCGGTCGTGTAAAAGAGTCTGGTGGACGAGGCTCCCAAATCGTTCGATCGGTCGATGTTGCACGACGCAATGGTCAGGCGGCTGTATCGGCGGTCGCTGGCCGAGGGCCAAATCACCGTACCGGCCGTCCCGGGCATGATCGACGAGTACGTCCAGCTGTGCGCCAACCTCTGCGCCACCCTGGGCGTTCCCTACACGCCGGAACAGTCGATGCAGCTCAGGAAGGTGCTGGAGGGCGAGCTGGCGAAGGCGTTCAAGGCCTCCCAACGTTCCGACATCGCGATCTCGTTTCAGCTGCCCTTCGGCACCGGCCTGAATTACCAGGTCAAAGCCGAGTGGCGGACGGTCGAGGCCGACTACGACAACTGGGTCGCCACCCGCCCGCCGCCGCTGTTCGGCACGGAACCCGACGCGCGCGTGGTGGCGCTGGCCCGCGAAGCGACCGACCCCACGACGTTTCGCGTGCTAGACGTCGGCGCGGGAACTGGCCGCAACGCGCTGGCCCTGGCCCGGCTCGGGCACCCCGTCGACGCGGTCGAGATGGCGCCGAAGTTCGCCGAGGTCATGCGTTCGGAGGCCGAACGCGAATCGCTCGGGGTGCGCGTCATCCAAAACGACGTCTTCACGGCCGTAGAGGGTGTGCACGACGAGTACCAGCTGGTGGTGCTCTCCGAGGTGGTACCCGACTTCCGCACGACCCACGAACTGCGCGGCCTGTTTGAACTCGCCGCCGACTGCCTCGCGCCCGGCGGGCGGCTGGTGTTCAACGCCTTCGTGGCGCGGCCTGGCTACACCCCCGACAGCAGCGCGCGGGAACTCGGGCAGCAGTGCAACACCATGATCTTCACCCGCGACGAGGTGACCGGCGCCGCGGCGCAGCTGCCGCTGGCGCTCAGCGCCGACGATTCGGCCTACGAGTACGAAAAGGCCCACCTGCCCGAAGGGGCCTGGCCCCCGACGGGCTGGTTCGAGGGCTGGGCCAGCGGCCTCGACGTGTTCGACGTCCCGCGTGACGAGTCGCCGATCGAGTTGCGCTGGCTCGTTTACCAGAAGACGGGCTGAATCCCCCTGCGCCGAACGTGCATTCATGGCGAGGATGCGGCGGATTTCTCGCCCTCAGGACACGCTCGGCGCGGAACCTAGGCGGTCAGGTCCCGGGTGGCCGGCCCTTCCAGCAGGGTGCCGTCCGGCGCGAAGCGCGACCCGTGCAGCGGGCATTCCCACGCGTTGTCGGCGTCGTTCCAGTTCACGATCCCGCCCAGGTGCGGGCACACCGGCGAGACGCGGTGCTCGGTGCCGTTGACCCGGCAGCGCGCCTCCAGGTGCCAGGGGGGCCCGCTCACCACGCCGCCCTCGCCGTTGACCGGGCTGCGACGGCCGGTGCGGATTGCCGGCGTGATCCAGCCCTTCGCCAGGTCGAAGCCGACCTCGAGGTTGGCCTGCAGGGCCGTCACTAGGCCCGACAGCTCGTGCGGGCTCCAGCTGGCGAACGCGCTGGACCAGTCCATCCGCCCGCCCAGGATGCGGCTCGACAGCGCGAGCGCGGCGGCGGGGCCGTTCGTCATGCCCCACTTGTTGAAACCCGTTGCGAGAAAGATGGTTTCGGTGCCCGGAAGGATGGGCCCCACATACGGCAGGTGGTCGATGGGCGTGTAATCCTGCGCCGACCAGAAGTGGGTCTGCACGGCGCCCGGGTAGTGCTTGCGCGCCCAGTCGGAGAGCTCCGCCAGCGATTTCGACGGGCTCTTCTTGCGACCCACCGTGTGGCCGGCCCCGCCCACGATCAGCCGCTCCCCGTCGGCGACGGGCGCGTAGCGCACCGAACGCGTCGGCGAATCGGTGGAGATCATCATCGGCCGGGTGATCTTGCCGGGGACCTTGAAGGCCAGGCAATACGACCGGCTCGGCTTCACCCGCGCGAAATAGCCGCCGCGATCCAGGATCGGGATCCCCGTGGCCAGCACCAGCTGGCCGGCCTCGAGTTCCACATCGCGCTGCGCGGCGTCGTTGACGTGCACGCGCACGCCCTTACCGCGCCACGACACCCGCCGGACCCGCGTGTGCTCGACCAGCCGTCCCCCGCGGTCGAGGAGCTCGGTGGCCAGCGAGTCCAGGAACGGCATGGGGTCGAACTGCGCCTGGTCGGGCAGCCGCACGCCGCCGTGGTACGGAAACGGCACGTCCGCGTCGTCGTCCCACACCACCGGCAGCCCCACCGCCTCGCCGGCCTTCAGCTCCGCCCGCGCGGACGAGACGCCCTTTGCGGACTGGGCATAGGTGTAGGCGTCCTCGCGCTGCACCGCGATGCCGTGCGACTCGCAGTGTTGCAGCACCCAGTCCCGGCCCTCCCGGTTGCCGTCGACGTAGGCCCGCGCCACGTCCCTGCCGTGCCTGGGCAGCAGCCGGGACAGCTGGGTGCCCTGCAGCAAGCTGATCTTGGCGGTGGTGTTTCCGGTGGCGCAGGCACCGACCATGCGCGCCTCCAGCACCAACGTGTCCATGCCGGCGCGGGCCAGCAGCACGGCGGTCATCAGGCCGGTGATCCCGGCACCGACGACGATGACGTCGGCGGAACGGGGACCGTCATCAAGCTGGCTTGCAGCCCAAGGCTGTTCGGCTCGGTCGGCCAACCACAAAGAAGTCACGGCTGGGCTGATACCCGCGGAGCGCCCGGGAAAACCTGGCCGCCCCCCGAACAGCGGCGATCACGCCCCTTTGAGCTGCGCTTTCGCCTCTTTGACCGATTCGGCGGCGGCGCGGTCGGCCCGCTCCGCCTTGTCGTAGGCGGCCTCGGCCCGCTCGAGTCGGCGCTCGGCTTCGCGCAGGGCCGCCCGCGCCTCGTCGCGCTCGGCTTTCCGCCGCGCCAGGGCGTCGGCGGCTTCGGCCTTGTCCCGCTCGGCATCGGCGACGGCCGACTTCAGCTTGTCCAGGCGTCGCTGCGCGGCCGTGGGGCGCTTGGGGGGTGTCGATGCGGGCGCCGCGTCGCCGACGCCGAACCCCGACCAGCTTTCGGGCTTGGTCAGCCGGCCGAGCCGCTCGGCGACGCCGGGGTCGGCGACCGCGGCCTGCAGCGTGCCGGTGAGGTCCTCGCGCACCGACGCCGACGGCCGCTTCACCTCGGCGGCTTCCAGTGCGGCCCGGGTGAGCGCGTCGATCAGTTTGCGTTGCTCGGCCGACAGGTCACGGATGCGTTCGCCGTCCATCTCCGCGTGTGCGGCGCGCAGGCGGTCACCGAGGTCGGACAGGCGCTTCTTGGTGTCCGTGCGCCGCAGCGCGAGCCGGTTGACGATCCAGGCCGCCGTCGTCGGCTTGCGCGCCGCCGAGATCCGCTTGGCGGCCGCGGCGTCGCCGCGGCGCTTCGCGTCGGCGACCAACTCGGTGCGCAGTGCCGTGAAGGCGTCGGGTTCCGCCGAGTACAGACGGTCGAGTTCGTCGTCGGCCATGACGCCATGATCCCCGGCTGACGTTTCGTTGTGAACGCACGGGGCTATGTGATGGTCATGCCCGCAAGCGATGCGAACGCGGATTCGCAGGTTTGGCCTCGCCGGTTCGTGTTGGCCGTGCTGGTCTTCGTCGGCATCATGGGCGTGATCGAGACAGCGTCGTTGACGTCGTGCCCGCACAGCACCTGCCACCGCCCCGGGGCCGCCGCGAAAACGCCTGCCGCCGCGCACATAACGATCACGCCGGGTGCGGGCGCGGGCGACGTCGACCCGCTGGCACCGGTCATGGTGAAAGCCGACGCGGGGACGCTGACCGACGTGCGCATGGTCAACGAGAGCGGCAAATCGGTGCAGGGCGTGATGACCCCGGACAACACCGTCTGGAAGCCCACCGTCCCGCTGGGGTACGGTCGCACCTACACGTTGACCGCCACCGGCCAGGGCGCCAACGGCGTTGCGGTCACGCAGGTTTCGTCATTCTCGACCCTGCGGCCTTCCAACCAGACCAGGGTTTCGTTCACCACGACGGCCGAGGCCGCCCTGCACGACGGCGGCACCTACGGCGTCGGGACCGTGGTCGTCGCCCACTTCGACGAGCAGATCGCCGACCGGGCCGCCGCCGAGCGGCAGCTCAAGGTGACGACCAACCCACCGGTGCCCGGCTCGTGGTTCTGGGTCGACGACCAGAACGCCCACTGGCGCCCCGAGCGCTACTACGCCCCGGGCACCACCGTTACCGCCGAGGCCAAGATCTACGGAATCGCCTTGGGCGACGGGCTATTCGGGCAGGACGACACGCGGGTGTCGTTCCGCATCGGAGACGCCCACGTGTCCATCGCCGATGACGCCACCCATCAGGTCAGCGTGTTCGACAACGGCGCCCTGGTCAGGACCATGCCCACGTCGATGGGGATGGGCGGCACCGAGGACGTCGCCGGGCACACCATCTCGTTGTGGACCCCGCCCGGGGTCTACACCGTGCTCAGCAAAGGCAACCCGGTCGTGATGGACTCCTCGACGTTCGGGCTGCCCAAGAATTCACGCCTCGGCTATCGCGAGACGATCAACTGGGCCACCAAGATCAGCATCGACGGCATCTACCTGCACGAGCTCGACGCGACGGTGTGGGCCCAGGGGCACCGGGACACCTCGCATGGCTGCCTGAACCTCAACGCCGACAACGCGAAGTGGTTCTACGACTTCTCGGTACCCGGCGACGTGGTCGAGGTCCGCAACAGCGGCGGACCGCCGTTGACGCTCGCCCAGAACGGTGACTGGACGCTGAGCTGGGACCAGTGGCGCAAGGGCAGCGCGTTGCAGCCGGCGTCCTAGGGGCTGCGCCGAGTTTCGCTCGCAGTCAACGTCGTTCGACGCCACAGCCGCGCCGCTCGACGACCGGATGGTCAACGTTCACCGCGTATTCGCGCAACGCCCTCCCCGGAAAGTCTTGACTGATTCCAAATAAGAGAGTGATATGGACCACGTGTCCTCATCGCCGAGCAACGCGGATCGGCTGCGCATGGCCGACCTGCGGGTGACCCGGCCCAGGCTTGCCGTCCTCGAGGTGGTGCACGCCAACCCCCATGCCGACACGGACACCATCTTCACCGCGGTGCGGGACGAGCTGCCCGACGTTTCGCGCCAGGCCGTCTACGACGTGCTCAGCGCGCTGACCGCGGTGGGCCTGGTGCGCCGGATCCAGCCGCTGGGCATGGTCGCCCGCTACGAGGCCCGGGTCGGCGACAACCACCACCACGTCGTGTGCCGCGCCTGCGGGGTCATCGCCGACGTCGACTGCGCGGTCGGAGAGGCGCCGTGCTTGACCCCGCTGGACGACAACCGCGTGCTGGAGGGCTTCGTCCTGGACGAGGCCGAAGTCATCTACTGGGGAATGTGCCCCGATTGCTCGACCGCAGATTCTTGATCACTCCGGTGATCACAGCCCGATTCACCTAACACCGAAAGGAATGTTGTGTCTGAGAGCGAAAACCCGGTAATTCCCGCGCCCGAGCCTAAATCGCATGCGCCCCTGACGAACCGGGACTGGTGGCCGGACCAGATCGACGTGTCGACGCTGCAGCCGCACAACCCGCAGTCCAACCCGCTCGGCGACGACTTCGACTACGCCGCGGAGTTCGCCAAGCTGGACGTCGACGCGCTCAAGGCGGACGTGATCTCGGTGATGACCACCTCGCAGGACTGGTGGCCCGCCGACTACGGCCACTACGGCGGCCTGTTCATCCGGATGAGCTGGCACGCCGCCGGCACCTACCGCATCTTCGACGGCCGGGGCGGCGGCGGCCAGGGCATGCAGCGCTTCGCCCCGCTCAACAGCTGGCCGGACAACGTGAGCCTGGACAAGGCCCGCCGGCTGCTGTGGCCGGTCAAGAAGAAGTACGGCAACAAGATCTCCTGGGCCGACCTGATCATCTTCGCCGGCAACTGCGCCCTGGAGTCGATGGGATTCAAGACCTTCGGCTTCGCGTTCGGCCGCGAGGACGTCTGGGAGCCCGAGGAAATCCTCTGGGGCGAAGAGGACACCTGGCTGGGCACCGACAAGCGCTACTCCGGTAAGCGCGACCTCGCCCAGCCCTACGGCGCGACCACGATGGGCCTGATCTACGTCAATCCCGAAGGCCCCGAGGGCAAGCCGGATCCCATCGCCGCCGCGATCGACATCCGCGAGACGTTCGGGCGGATGGCGATGAACGACGAGGAGACCGCCGCGCTGATCGTCGGCGGGCACAGCTTCGGCAAGACCCACGGCGCCGGCAGCGGCGATCTGGTCGGCCCCGAGCCGGAGGCCGCCCCGATCGAGCAACAGGGCCTGGGCTGGAAGAGCTCGCACGGCACCGGCGTGGGCAAGGACGCCATCACCAGCGGCCTGGAGGTGGTCTGGACGCCGACTCCGACCAAGTGGGACAACACCTTCCTGGAGACGCTGTACGGCTACGAGTGGGAGCTCCAGAAGAGCCCCGGCGATGCCTGGCAGTTCGTCGCCAAGGACGGCGCCGGTGCGGGCACCATCCCCGACCCGTTCGGCGGCCCCGGTCGCGCCCCCACGATGCTGGTCACCGACATCTCGATGCGCGAGTCCCCCATCTATCGCGACATCACACGGCGCTGGCTGGACCACCCGGAGGAGCTGACCGAGGCGTTCGCCAAGGCCTGGTACAAGCTGCTGCACCGCGACATGGGCCCGATCAGCCGCTACCTCGGGCCGTGGATTCCCGAGCCGCAGCTGTGGCAGGACCCGGTCCCGGCCGTCGACCATGAGCTGGTCGGCGACAAGGACGTCGCGGCGCTCAAGCAAAAGGTGCTCGACTCCGGCCTGTCGGTGCCGCAGCTGGTCAAGACGGCCTGGTCCGCGGCGTCCAGCTTCCGGCGCACCGACAAGCGGGGCGGCGCCAACGGGGCGCGGCTGCGCCTCGAGCCGCAGCGCAGCTGGGAGGTCAACGAGCCGTCGGAGCTGGACAAGGTGTTGCCCGTGCTGGAGAAGATCCAGCAGGACTTCAACGCGTCGGCGTCGGGCGGCAAGAAGATCTCGCTGGCCGACCTGATCGTGCTGGCCGGATCCGCGGCGGTCGAGAAGGCGGCCAAGGACGCCGGCTACGAGATCACGGTGCACTTCGCGCCGGGGCGGACCGACGCCTCGCAGGAGAGCACCGACGTGGAGTCGTTCGCGGTGCTCGAACCGCGGGCCGACGGGTTCCGCAACTACATCCGGGCCGGCGAGAAGGCGCCGCTGGAGCAGTTGCTGCACGAGCGCGCCTACCTGCTGGGCGTGACCGGTCCCGAGCTGACGGTGCTCGTCGGTGGCCTGCGCGCGCTCAATGCCAACCACGGCGGCAGCAAGCATGGCGTGTTCACCGACCGGCCCGGTGTCCTGACGAACGACTTCTTCGTCAACCTGCTCGACATGGACAACGCGTGGAAGGCGTCGGAGTCGGCGGAGAACGTCTACGAGGTCGTCGACCGCAAGTCGGGTCAGAAGAAGTGGACGGCCACCGCCAACGACCTGGTGTTCGGGTCGAACTCGGTGCTGCGCGGGCTGGCCGAGGTCTATGCCCAGGACGACAATGCGGGGAAGTTCGTCGAGGACTTCGTCGCGGCCTGGGTCAAGGTCATGAACGCCGACCGGTTCGACCTGAAGTAATAGCCGGATACCAAGCGACACCCCGCGGGCCATCGGCTCGCGGGGTGTCGTGCGTACGGGTGCTCAGGCCGGTCATTCTCCGCGACCTATAACTCACGCACACGACGCGCCGCGGGCGGTCGCACAGGTTTATGTCGCGGTCAGCGGGCGAAATCCCACTGGCCGTAGTCGGGCGCGAGGACGTCGTCGATGTCGACGTTGATCCCGCCCAGCAGCGGACTCGGGTTCGACGGGCTGTTGACGACGGCCTGATACAGCACCGCCGCCGGTTCGCGCGCCCCGTTCGACCACGACCTCGTCTGCCACGCCCACCGGTGGCCGGGTGTGCTGGAGTTGCCGATGACGCCGTCCCGGATCGCCCACCCGCAGGTCTGGGCATGCCCGTAGACGCCGGTGCGGCCGACGCCGAGCACCGAGTTGATCCCCCGAAGCCATTGCACCCCAGAGGTATTCCAGAAGTTCTCGTCGATGTTGTCGTCGATGCTGAAGAAGATCGGCGCCGAAGCCGGTCCCCCGGCCGCGGCGTGCAGCCGCTGCGCGGTCTGGGCGTCGGCCACGCCGCCGTCGTAGCCGCGGGTGGAGTCCGACGGATCGGGCCAGCCGGGCTTGCCGTACTGGAAGTTGCTGACGATCTGCAGACCGGCCGCGCGCAGCGAGTCCGCGTACTGGCGCGTGAGGGGCTTCGCCTCGAAGTTCGCGCCCGGCCGCGACTCGGACACGTAGTTCACCACCCCGGCGTAGCCGGCCCCCTTGATCTCCTCGGGTGCGATGCGCTTCTCGGCGAAATCGATCAGCTGCACGTCGGCGGCCCGCGCCTCGTTGACCGGCGCGGCCGCCGCGCCGAGGCCCAGGAGAACCGGTGCGGCGAATTTGAGGACGTCGCGCCGTGAGACCGATCGCACGGCGCGATGGTAACAAAGTCAGATTCCGTGCTCGGCCGCGATGAATTGCGCGGCCCGCTCGCCGATGACCACGCAGGGCGCCATCGTGTTGGCGCTGGTGATGCGCGGCATGATCGATGCGTCGGCGACGCGGAGGTTCTCCAGACCGTAAACCTTCAGGCGTCCGTCGACCACCGACATGGTGTCGCGGCCCATCTTCGCCGTTCCGGATTCGTGCCAGTAGGTGGTCACGGCGTCGCGGAGGTAGCTGTCCAACTCGGCGCCCGACAGGTCGCCCGGCATGACCTCCCGCGCGACGAACGGACGAAGCTCCGGGGCGTTGCCGATCTCGCGCAGGGTCTCGATGCAGGCGATCGCGGTCTTGAGGTCTTCGGGGTCCGACAGCGCGTTGGCCTCGATCCGGATCGCATCGGACGGGTCGGGGCCGGACAAGCGCAACCGACCGCGGCTGCTGGGGTGCGTGGGCGAGCCGAACAGGATCCAACTGTTTTGTGGCAGGCCGTATTTCGCGACGCTCTCCGGGGTGGATTTGGGAAAGGGTCCCAGGCACGCGAACAGATCCGGGCCCCCGATGTCGGCCGCCCCCGAGTCCCAGAACAGCGCCGCGGCGACCTGGGTGTTGCCGCGCAGATCCTCGGGAAATTCCCACACGCAATCGAATCCGAAGTGGTCCTGGAAGTTGCGTCCGACGCCGGGCAGGTGCTGGCGGACCGTCACCCCGACGCCACGCAGTTCCGCGTCGTCGCCGACGCCGGACTGCATCAGCACCTTGGGCGTGTGAATCGCGCCGAGCGACAGCACCACCTCGACATCGGCGGCGATCCGGTGCACCGCCCCCCCGTGGACGACCTCGACGCCGACGGCCCGCTTGCCTTCGAAAACCACCCGCGCGACCAGCGCGTGCGGCAGCACCGTCAGGTTCGGCTTGTCCAGGTATGGGGCGGTGTAGGTGCGAAACACCGACAGGCGCTTCCCGGCTCGCCAGCGCAGGTCCGCGATGGCCGCGCCGCGGGCGTCCTCCATCAGGCGCCCGTTGGGGCTCTGGTAGGTGGGGATCCCTACCGCCCGCGCTGCCGACAGCGTCGCCGCGGCCAGCGGATGCGCCTCCGGCGCCGGTTGCACGAACACCGGACCGCCCCTGCCCCGATGGTTGGGCTCGCCGGTGCCGTCCCAATCCTCGATGCGCCGGTACAGATCGAGGACCTGTTCGTACGCCCAGGCCGGTTCGCCGGACTCGGCGGCGAAGTGGTCCCAGTCGCTGCGGTGCCCCCGCGCCCACACCATCAGGTTGATGCCGGATCCGCCGCCGAGCACCTTGCCCATCGAAAAGGGGATCGAGCGGCCGTGAATTCGCGGGTCGGGCTCGGACGCGAACCCCCAATCGCGTTCGCTCCCGAGGTTCAGCGGCCACTGGCCAGCCTCGGTGACGCTGGGGACGTCGTCGGGGCCGCCGGCCTCCAGCAGCAGCACCTTGACGTCGGGGTTCGCCGCCAACCGGCCGGCGATCACCGAGCCGGACGATCCCGCCCCGCACACGATGACGTCGTAACGCGCCTCCAACACAGCACCCACTGATTGCTCCTCGATCGCGGCTGGGTATAGCTACCTATACCTAATCCACGAATCGGCGAGCCGAGGGGTTCACGCCGTTGTGCGCTGGCGGCTTCGAGTGTGAGCTCAGGGCGCAAATCGGCGCCCGATCGCGCCCTGGGCTCACCCGGAAAGCCCTGGCAGCACACCCAAACGCGGTGCGCTCGGGCCTCGTTGCGTCATTTAGGTGGGCGAACTATAGTCTGGACACATGTCCAGTTTGCTGTCGCGGGGTTCGGGAGTCCGTTGAGAGCGATGGATCGGGGGGCGGTCGCCCGCGTTGTTTCGTCGGCGGATAAGAGTTGAGTATGCGAATTGCCCTGCTGTCCTATCGCAGTAAGGACCATTGCGGCGGACAGGGCGTCTACGTGCGCCATCTCAGCCGCGGCCTGGTCGAACTCGGCCACGAGGTCGAGGTCTTCTCCGGCCAGCCCTATCCGGAGCTGCTCGATCCGCGGGTGCGGCTGACCAAGGTGCCCAGCCTGGACCTCTATCGCGAGCCCGACCCGTTCCGGGTGCCGCGCCCCAGCGAGATCCGCGACTCGATCGACCTGCTGGAACTGCTGACCGTGTGGACGGCCGGCTTCCCCGAACCGCGGACGTTCACCATGCGCGTCGCCCGGCTGCTGGCCGAACGGGCCAACGACTTCGACCTGGTGCACGACAACCAGAGCCTGGGCACCGGCCTGCTGGCGATCGCCGACGCGGGCCTCCCGGTGGTGGCCACCGTGCACCATCCCATCACCCGCGACCGGGTGCTCGACGTGGCCGCCGCGCGATGGTGGCGAAAGCCGTTGGTGCACCGCTGGTATGGCTTTTCCAAGATGCAGGAACAGGTGGCGCGCCGGATCCCCGACCTGTTGACGGTCTCGTCGTCGTCGGCCGCGGACATCGTCGCCGACTTCGGCGTCTCCCCCGAACAACTGCACGTGGTGCCGTTGGGGGTGAACACCGAACTGTTCCAGCCGAGTTCGCGGCCCCGGCACCCGGGCCGGGTCATCGCGATCGCCAGCGCCGACACCCCGCTGAAGGGCGTCCGCACGCTGTTGCACGCGGTCGCCAAGCTGCGCGCCCGCCGAGACGTCGAGCTGCGGCTGGTGGCCAAGGTGGAACCCAACGGCCCCACCCACAAACTCATCGCCGAACTCGGGATCTCCGACATCGTCCACATCACCAGCGGGCTGTCCGACGAGGCGCTCGCCGCGCTGTTCGCCTCGGCCGAGGTCGCCTGCATTCCGTCGCTCTACGAAGGGTTTTCGCTGCCCGCGGTGGAAGCCATGGCCAGCGGAACGCCGATCGTGGCGAGCCGGGTGGGCGCGCTCCCCGAGGTGCTGGGCACCGACGGCGCCTGCGCCGAGCTGGTGCCGCCCGCCGACGTCGACGCCCTCACCCGCGCGCTGGGTGAGCTGCTCGACTCGCCGGAAAAGCGCCGCACCATGGGCAAGGCCGGCCGCGAGCGCGCGATCAGCGTGTTCAGTTGGGAGGCGGTGGCCGCTCAGACCGTGCGGGTCTACGAGCGGGCGATCGCGCGATGCTGACCGTCGATTTCGATCGGCTCGCTATCGGGCCGTCCACGAAGGTGATCGACGTCGGGTGCGGGGCGGGCCGGCATGCGTTCGAGGCCTACCGGCGAGGCGCCGACGTGATCGCCTTCGATCGCGACGGGTCCGAATTGCGTTCCGTCGACACCATTCTGCGTGCGATGGCCGAAACCGGGGAGGCGCCGGCGGCGGCGTCGGCAAAGGTCGTCCTCGGGGACGCGCTGAGCCTGCCCTATCCCGACGAGACGTTCGACTGCGTCATTGCCTCGGAGATCCTCGAACACATCCCCCAGGACGACGCCGCGATCGCCGAACTGGTCAGGGTCCTCAAAGTCGGTGGCACGCTGGCGGTCAGCGTCCCGCGCTGGCTGCCCGAGCGCGTGTGCTGGCTGCTTTCCGACGAATACCACGCCAACGAGGGCGGCCACGTGCGCATCTACAAGGCGAGCGAGCTGCGACGCAAGATCGCCGGTGGCGGCATGGAATTGACGCATGCACATCACGCGCACGCGCTGCACTCGCCGTTCTGGTGGCTGAAATGCGCTGTCGGCGTGTCGAACCCCGACCATCCCGCGGTGGCCGCCTACCACAAGCTGCTGGTGTGGGACCTGATGCAACGGCCCAAGGTCACTCAGTTGGCCGAATCGCTGCTCAACCCGCTCGTCGGCAAGAGCGTGGCGATGTACTTCACCAAATCGAGCGTGACGGAAAGCGAAGCGGCCCTGGGGTATTCAGTTGCATCAGGGTAGCGCGCCGGCCGTTCCGGGTGTTCTCACCTCCGACCAATGCCGGCAGACCGCGCGGTCGATAGCCGCCGCCCAAGAGCCGTCGGGTGCCATCCCCTGGTTCGAGGGCGGGCATACCGATCCGTGGGATCACGTGGAATGCGCGATGGCGCTGACGGTCGCCGGGCTGCTGGAGCCGGCGCGGGCCGCGTTCGACTGGAGTCGCCGCACGCAGCGCCCCGACGGCTCCTGGCCGATCCAAACCCGCGCCGGGGTCGTCGAAGACCACAACAGCGACAGCAACTTCTGCGCCTACATCGCCACCGGCGTGTGGCATCACGTGCTGATCACCGGCGACAAGTCGTTCGCCGCACGGATGTGGCCGGTGGTGCACAAGGCGATCGATTTCGTCATCGACCTGCAGTTCGGCTACGGCGAGATTGCCTGGGCCCGAAGCGAAGACGGCCCGTTGCCGGAAGCGCTGCTGACCGGATGCGCCAGCGTTTTCCACAGCATCCGCTGCGCCCTGGCGCTGGCGGCGCTGGTCGGCGAACCGCAACCGGAGTGGGAACTGGCACTCGGGCGCCTGGGCCACGCGATCGCCGCGCATCCGGAGGCGTTCACCGAGAAGGACCGCTACTCGATGGACTGGTACTACCCCATCCTCGGCGGTGCGTTGCGCGGCCCGGCGGCCGCCGCGCGCATCAGGGAGCGCTGGGACGCCTTCGTGGTCGGCGACCTCGGCATTCGCTGCGTTGGCGACCGGCCGTGGGTGACCGGCGCCGAAACGTGCGAGCTGGTGATGGCCCTCGACGCGATCGGGCACCGCTCGGCCGCGCATCGGCAGTTCGCCGCGATGCAGCACCTGCGCGAGGAGGACGGGTCCTATTGGACCGGACTGGTTTTCGCCGACGGGAAGCGCTGGCCCGAGGAGCGCACCACCTGGACCGGCGCGGCGATGATCCTGGCGGCCGACGCGCTGTCGGACACCACCGGAGGCAGCGCGATCTTCCGCGGCGACGGGCTGCCGATGGGACTGCAGACCGACTTCGACTGCGAATGCGTGGTCAGCGGCTGAGGATGGGCTCGCCCGCCCGCCCGCCGGTGCGCTCGAGCACCCGCAGCGACCCCGTGGCCGACACCTCGCGGAACTGACCGGAATCCATCGCGCGGCAATAGATGTAGTAGGGCGGGCGGCCGCCGTCGCGCGGGTCCGGGAAGACGTCGTGGATGAGCAGCGCCCCGCCGGCGTCCACCCACTTGGCCCAGCCGTCGAAGTCCTCGGTCGCCGCCTTCTCGGAGTGGCCGCCGTCGATGAACAAAAACCGCAGCGGTGTTCGCCAGCCGCGCGCCACCACCGGTGAGCGGCCCACCACCGCGACGACGTGGTCGTCCAGGCCCGCGGCGTCCAGCGTGCGACGGAAGGTGGGCAGCGTGTCGAAAAGCCCGGTGACGTCGTCGACCATCGTGGCGTCGTGGTACTCCCAGCCGGCTTGGTGTTCCTCCGAGCCGTGGTGATGGTCGACCGTGTAGAGCACGCTGGCGGTCTGTTGCGCCGCCGCGCCGAGCAACAGGGTGGATTTGCCGCAGTAGGTGCCGATCTCGACGCCGACGCCGCCCCCGAGGTAGCGCAGCGCGGCGTCGTAGAGCGCGCGCCCCTCGTCGGGCGGCATGAAGCCCTGCACCCGCTCGGCCATCGCGAACAGGCGCTCGGTTGGACTGACGTCGGCGCGGCTCATCAGCCGAACCTAGCTGGCGCCTTCAAGCCCCCGGCCAGCGGGATCGTCCGAATCGCTTTACCATCGTGCTGTGCGCGTGTCTGCCCGCAACTGGGTCGATGCCGGCGTGGCGGTGGTCGTGATCGCAGCCGGGCTCACGATGCTGCCGTCCACGACGCCGACGGCCGCCGCGGCGAGCTGTCCCCCGGTGCAGGTCGTCTTCGCGCGCGGCCGCTACGAATCGCCGGGCACCGGCGCGCTCGGCAACGCGTTCATCAGCGCCTTGCGGTCCAAGGTGTCGAAGAACATCGGCGTCTATGCCGTGAATTACCCAGCCGACACGCAGATCGACATCGGCGCCAACGACATGAGCCACCACATCCAGGGCATGGTCAACGACTGCCCGAACACCCGCCTGGTGCTGGGCGGCTATTCGCTGGGCGCGGCGGTCACCGACGTAGTGCTGGCGGCGCCCATCAGCGCGTTCGGTTTCGACAGCCCGCTGCCGCCGGGGATCGATCAGCACATCGCCGCCGTCGCGCTGTTCGGCAACGGAAGCCAGTGGGTCGGTCCGATCACGAACTTCAACCCGACCTACAACGACCGGACCATCGAGCTGTGCCACGGCGCGGATCCCATCTGCAACCCGGCCGACCCGAACACCTGGAAAGAAAACTGGCCGCAGCACCTGGCCAGCGCGTACATCGATGCCGGCATGGCCAACCAGGCCGCCGACTTCGTCGCGGGCAAGCTCTAATCCGCAGCCAGCAACTTCTGCTTTGCGTCGGCCAGCTCCTGGGTGGTCGCGGCGTCGACCCGGGGATAGTGCGGATCAAGGCCGTTGAGCGTCTCGACAAGCACCGCGGAGGTCGACAGGTGGCTGAACCATTTGTGGTCGGCGGGGATCACATGCCACGGCGCCCACTGGGTGCTGGTGTGGCTCAGCATGTCTGAGATGGCACGCTGGTAGTCGTCCCAAAACGCGCGCTCGCGCAGATCGGCGACCGAGAACTTCCAATTCTTCTCGGGTTCCTCGATGCGCTGGAGAAACCGGCGCTTCTGCTCGTCCTTGGACACGTTGAGGAAGATCTTGACGATGATCGTCCCGTTGTCCGTGAGGTAGCGCTCCCAGTTGTTGATGTCGCGGAACCGCCGCTTCCAAATGCCTTTCGAGTCAGGCGTCACCGCCGGCGGCCACAACTGGTCGGCGTGCACACGGGTGACCAAGACGTTCTCGTAGTGGGATCGGTTGAACACCGCGATCCGTCCGAGTTCCGGCAACGCCTTGTGGTGGCGCCACAGGTAGTCGTGCGCCCGTTCGGTCGCCGACGGCGCCTTGAAGCTGTGCACGTCGACACCCTCGGGGTTCAGCCCACTCATGACGTGTTTGATCGTGCCGTCTTTACCGGCCGCGTCGATCGCCTGAAGAACGATCAGCAGCGCGCGATCGGCCTGCGCGAAGAAGCGGTCCTGCAGTTCCACCAATGCGGCGGTGGCATCGGCCAGTGCCGCAAGGCCGGCGTCCTTCCCGAGCCCTTCGTCGCGGCGGCCGGGATCGAAATCCTTGGCGAGGTCGACCTTGGAGCCCGGCTTGACGCGCGTCGCGTCCGCCAGCCGTTTCCAGTCGCTGCTCACATTCGCCTCCCAGTCCTTTTGTATCCATTGAACAGGCGGCCGCAATGCCGGCGGCGAGCGTGCCCGTGTCGCCGCGGCTCCGGTTGGGCGCGAGCGTCGAATCAGCCTGTCGCGCGGACGGTTTGGGTTTTCCCGGCGGGATGGTGGTCGAGCCAGTGGTGGACAATCAGTTTGACCCGGTCTTCGACGAGGAACCAAAACACGGCGTAGGCCCATACGACCCCGGCCAAGCCCCAACCGAGTGGCGTCATCGCCACGCCGTAGACAGAAATCACGGTGGCGATGCCCTGGGTCCCGACGACCGCCGTGAGCAAGACAGGGGATGGAAGGGGTCGCGACCAGAACCGGTCACGGGTACGGGTAACGAACACCGTCAAATGTCCCGAGACCGACAGCTTGAGGTAGATCAGTGTGCGGATCAGGTCGTGACTGAGGCCGAAGACGTTGTCTGCCAGCGCGAAAAGCAAGAAGGTCTCGACGACGCCCAGCAGCCCGAGGGTGGTGGCGATGGTTAGCACACTGCGCATGTCCCATTTGACGGGCTTAGCGGAGCCGCGCGCGCGGTCGTAGGCGATGGCCAGGATCGCGCCGTCGTTGAGCAGCGCCAACAACACGATCATCACGGCGGTGACCGGAAAGAAATTCATGAACACGATCGCCAGGGTGATCAGCAGCAGCACGCGGATGGTTTCCGCGATCCGGTAGGTTGCGTAACTGGTCATGCGGGCAAAGATCTCGCGGGCCTGGGCGATCGCGGCCACGATCACGGACAACCCCGGCGCGAGCAGCACCACGTCGGCCGCGGCCCGGGCCGCGTCGGTGGCCCCGGCCACCGCAATGCCGGCGTCGGCCTGCTTGAGTGCGGGGGCGTCGTTGACCCCATCGCCGGTCATCCCCACGATGTGCCCGCGCGCCTGCAGCAACCGCACGATGCGGTATTTGTGCTCCGGGAACACCTGTGCGAAACCGTCGGTGGCCTCGACCCGGGCGCCCGCATGGTCGTCGTCGGCGCCGTCGTCCAGGGTGCCGGCGTCCAGGATCTGCTCGCCCAGGCCGACCTGGCGGGCGATCTCGCGCCCGATCGCGACCTGGTCGCCGGTGACCATCTTGACGTCGATGCCGAGTTCCTTCGCGGCGCTGATGGTGGCCGCGGAGTCCTCGCGGGGCGGGTCGGCCAAGGCCACCACCCCCATCAGGCGCCACGAGCCATCGCCGTCCGTCCTGGCCACCGCCAGGGATCGGTAGCCGTGGGTGGCGAACCGTTCGACCACGTCGCCGACCTCGGTGGCGGCGCCGTCGCCGTCACACAGGGCGGCGATGATTTGCGGGGCGCCCTTGCTGACCCGGAACGCCCGACCGCCGGGGTCGCGCACCGATGCCTCGGTGCGCTTGCTGACCGGGTCGAACGGGACGAACCGGTCCACCCGCATGGCCGGTGCCTCGCCGGCGGCGGCGAGCACGGCCAGGTCGATGAGGTCGTTGTCTTCGGCGCGCGACGCCAGCGCGGCGACCGCGAGCAGCTCGTCGTCGGTGACGGCGGCGACGGTCCAGCGGGCGGCGACCGCGAGACGGTTTTGGGTCAGCGTGCCGGTCTTGTCCGAGCACAACATGTCGATGCCGCCCAGTTCCTCGACCGAGGGCAGGTGGCTGACGACAGCCTGTTGGCGCGCCAGCTGACGCGCACCGACCGCCATCGTCACCGACAGCACCGCCGGCAGCGCCACCGGAATCGACGCGATCGTCACCACCAGCGCGAACTCGAGGGTTTGCAGCACGGGATTGCCCCGGACCAGCGAGACCGCGACCGTCAACGTCACCAGGGCGACCGCGATCACGATCAGGTAGTTGGCAATGCGCAGCACCGCGCGTTGGAAGTGGCTGACCGTGCCGGCGCTTTCCACGAGCGCGGTGGTCTTCCCCATGAACGACGACGCCCCGGTGGTGCACACCAGCGCGTCCGCTTCGCCGCGCACCAGCACCGACCCCGAATACAGGCTCTGGCCCTGCCCGCGGTGCACGGCCAGCGATTCGCCGGTCAGCGCCGACTGGTCCACCTCGAGCGTGACGTCGTCGAGCACCCGTAGGTCGGCGGGCACCACATCGCCGAGCCGCACCCGCACCACGTCGCCCGGCACCAACTCGCGCACCGCGACCGTTGCCCACGCGCCGTCGCGCAACACCCGCGCGGAGGTAGCGAGCCGCTGCTTGAGCGCGGCGATCGCGTTGGCCGCCTGGTGTTCCTCGAAGTAGGCCACCAGCCCGTTCATCGCCAACAGCACCCCGATGATCACCGCGTCGGTCCAGTGCCGGGCGGCCAGCGACAGCGCCAGTGCGACCTCGATCATCCACGGGATGGGCGCCCAGAAGTATCCCAGAAATTCCAGCACCGGATTGCGTTGGCGCTCAACGATTTCGTTCGGGCCGTACTGCTGAAGCCGTTGCAGCGCTTCGGCGGCGGTCAAACCGGCCGCGGAGCTGTCCAGTTCGGTCAGCAGCTGCGGCAGCGGCAAGTCGGTCAATTTGTCGGGCGCTTCCGTCAACCCCGTCTCCCCACCTCGAGTGCTCAATTGCGCACATTCCCACCGTCAGTGGAGAAGCAGTAGGGCCGAATGCCCCCAATGCGACGAACTAGCGCCACCCGCGGCGTCAATCAGGTGGGCGGCTTAACGCAGCTATCGGTCAATTGCGCGGCCAGGTCGTCGAGCGCGATCCCGCGCGCGGCCGCGAGCGCGGCGAGCACGTCGGAGGCGTGACTCGGTGCGACACCGTAGCGCTCGGACAGCAGCCGGGCGGCGGCCGCGATGTTGGCAGCCGGGTTACTCCGGCTCGCGGCCCGACGGGGACCCGCGCGCTTGGCTTGGGCGGCGGCGGCCTGATGGACCTCGCCCACGATCCCGGGCAGCACCGCGCCGTCGTACCACTGCAGCCAGCGGCCGCATTGATTCGCCAGCGTTCGGACGTGCCGCAGGTCGGCATCGTCCGGAACGGTGTCGCGGCGACGGTCGTGGGTCGAGACGATCCCCCGGACCTTTCCGTCGTCGTCGACGATCGGGGTGGACACGCACGAGCGGACCTCGTTCGCCTGCAGGATTTCCCGGGCGGCCTCGCTGAACAACGGCGAGCTGTCAACGTCGGCGACCACCACTTGGCGGGCACCGCCAAACGCGTGCCCGCACGGCGTTCCGGGTTCGTCCAGGTAGCTGAACGCGTCGGCGAAGTCCTGCCCGAAACCGCGCGTGCCTTCGATCTGCAGCCCGCCGTGCACCGGGTCGCGCAGCTGAACGGTGCCCCGGTCGGTGCCGCAGCGGGTGACCGCAGCCCGCATCAACTCCGTCAGCACCTCGCTGCGGTTCGAACACGCGCGGCCCCCGATAGTGAATGGCAGGGGCGGCGGCGACCCGGAGGGCGTCGATCGTCCGTCGCTACCAGGCGACAGCAATTCGGCGGCCACGGCACGCAGCTTCACATTGCGACGCTGCGAGACGTCCCGCAACACGTCGAAGGCCGCCTGATCGTCCAGCCCGTAGCGGCGCTGGAGCGCCGCGATGGCGAGGCGAATGGTCGTTCGCGACAGCCTGGCTCCCAGAGACAGGGGTGTTGTCTTGGGTGCGTCGCCGGTAGTAACAGCCATCGGTCCCCCTCGCTCACCAGGAGCGCGTCATGAAAATTTGGGGGACCGACTGCTTGATCAACCCAGACCTGGCTGGACCATATACCACGGTCACCATGTCGCTGGTGAAATTTCCGTTTCCGGTCGGCTCGGCCGGCGGCTATCTCAGGTGTGCGCCTCGATATCGCGCTCAACGAGCGCCGTCGTTTGGGTGCTTTCGACGCGAAGAAAACGGCTTAAATCGGCCGGCCGACCCGCGAAAGTGCAACTGCCGACGCATTTTCCGCGAGAAGCACCGTCGCTAGTTGCACTCTCGTGATCTAAAAGAAGCGGAATTCAGGCGGGGGTGTCGGTGCTCGAGTACAGCTTGAAGTCGCGGGTAACCCGGCCGCCCGACGCGGCGGCCTGCCGACGAGCTAAATAAGACGGATGGCGGCGCATCGCCGCGCGGCGCTCGCGTTCCTGGCGGCGAGCAGCAATCCACGCCGGATGAGACTGAAGGAAAATGACCGTCGCCCCCGGTGCATCCGCCACGATTCCAACTCCTCCCGAGCAACCCGCAAAGCTATCAACAGTGGTTATCGGTTCGTGATTCCAGAATGCCCTGCCAATCCTGAGACCAAACCACACGCCAAGGTGAGAATTAGCCATGAATTTCGGCGCAATCCAAAACCGCTAACCTGCCGTCGTCCGATTGCGTCCGGCGGCGAACCACACCCTAACGGCGGTCACCGACAACATTTCCCGTTTCGCATCCGCACTGCGCCTGCTGCTATCGTGCGTTGCTTATGCCAGAGATCGACCGCCGCCGCATGATCCTGACGGCCGGGATCGGAGTGCTGGCAGCCGCGCTGCCGCTCCCCGAGGCCCGGGCCCACCCGCGCCGACCCGGATCGCCCGAGGCCCCACCGCCCGCCGCGCCCAGCGGCCAGGCCGGGGCCTACATCTTCTCCGACGAGTTCGACGGCCCGGCCGGCTCGGCCCCCGATGCGTCGAAGTGGGGCGTGGCCAAAGCCCGCGAGACGATCAAGGACCCGACGTATTGGGAACTGCCCGAGCACATCGGGCAGTACCGCGATGACCGCAAGAACGTCTTTCTCGACGGCAACTCCAACCTCGTCCTGCGCGCCGCGAAGGACGGACCCACCTACTACAGCGGCAAGGTCCAAAGCCTGTGGCGCGGCGGCGTGGGGCACACCTGGGAGGCGCGGATCAAGCTCAATTGCCTGACCGCCGGCGCCTGGCCGGCCTACTGGCTGGGCAACGACGATCAGGGCGAGATCGACGTCATGGAGTGGTACGGCAACGGCAAGTGGCCCTCGGCCACCACCGTCCACGCCAAGGCGAACGGCGGCGAATGGAAGACCCATAACATCGCGGTGGACAGCGCCTGGCACACCTGGCGCACCCAGTGGGATGACGCCGGCATCCGGTTCTGGAAGGACTACACCGACGGGGCGGCGCCCTACTTCGACGTCCCGGCGAGCTCGCTGCCGGATTGGCCGTTCAACCGCCCCGGCTACACCGTTTTCCCGGTCTTCAACCTCGCGGTCGCCGGTTCCGGCGGAGAGGACCCCGGACCGGGAACCTATCCCGCCGACATGCTGATCGACTGGATACGCGTCTGGTAGGACCGGCGTCAGCCGAATTCCAGCAGGGTGTACGCCCCGCGGAGCGGCTTCGTGGGGCCGAACCGCCAGAACGCGGGGAACAGGGTCCCGAAAAACAAGCCCCGCCCTTTCGGCATCGAGATGTCGTGCACCGCTCGGACCCCGGGCATGGTGTTCGCCAGATCCGCCAGTTGACGCGTCGACAGGCTGAACGGCATCGGCGGCACCCGGTAGCGTCTGGACGACAACAGTCCCCTCGGAGCCAGCTTCTTGACGAAGATCGGCGGCAGGTCAAAGAACATCTGCCCCCCGGGAAACCGTTTGGCGCATTCTGCGATCAGCCCCATAGCCTCGTGTGGTTGCAGGTACATCAGCAGGCCCTCGGCGGTGATGAATACGCCGTTGCTGCTGTTAACCGCGGGCATCCAGCTGTAGTCGAGCGCCGACTGTGCCAGGTGGGTGATCCGCGAGGATTGCGGCAACAGGCGCTGCCGAAGTTGGACGACGGGCGGCAGATCCACTGAGACCCAACGGAAGTGCGCGTGTGGCAGCGCGCCGTCCAGACGCCAGAAGCTCGTCTGGAAGCCTTCGGCGAGTGCGACGACGGTTGCCTCGGGATGTTTGGTGAGGTACCCGATCGCGCACCGGTCGACGGCCAGTGAGCGCAACGCCATCTCCTGGCCTTTACGGCCGAATTTCTCGAAGTCGAAGTCGATGGCCTCGACGAGCTCGACGGCCATCGGGTCGTCGATGATCGGGTCTGGACGACCCGCCTGGTCGGCCCTGCCGTAGAGGGTCAACAGTGCGGTCTCCGAGACGCCCGTCAGCAGCCTGGCGTCCACCTTGTCGTTGGCCCGACTCATCGTGGTGTCAGTGCGCAAGGAGCGCGGTTGCACTCCAGACCCTGCGGCCCGGGCGACGCGGGTCCGGTTCGGGCAGCCAGGTCATCGGGTGCATCCACAGCGGCAAGCGGCGGAACCGGTGGGCGGCGACGTAGAGCGCTTGCACCTCGACCGTGCGCCAGCCGAGGCCCTCGAAGAAGGCCAGGCCGTTCTCGGGCGCGAACTTGAACGGCGCGTTCTGCAGCATGCCGGCCATCTTCTTATTCATCATCCGCTTCAGGCCCGGGCCCGCGAAATCGAGCATCCACCAATTGATTTCGGGGCGCGTGAACGCCGCCGACAGCGCGATGACGTCGCTTTCGTCCAGGTACATCAACAGGCCTTCGGTCAGTACCAGCGCTTTGCGGGCGCCGGCCAGCGCCTCATCGAGGAACGCGCCCCGGGCCGCCGCGTCGGCCAGGTCGACGGCGGTCCGCGTCAGCCGGCAGCGCGGCGTCTGGTCGGCCAGCAGCTGCGTCTTCTCCTCGAGCAACTTCGGCAGATCCGCCTCGATCCACGTCAGGTCGGCCGGCAGGCCCAAACGGTATGGCCGGGTGTCCAAACCCGCGGCCAGGTTCAGCACCCGGTCGCAGCCGGCGGCGATCGCTTCGGCGATGGCGTCGTCGATGATCTTGGTGCGCGCGACGAGCCACCAGCCGTTACGGGTCGACCGCGGCACGTTGGCGACGATTTCGCGGCCGTGTTCGCCCGCGAGGCGCTCGGCAAGCGGGTCGCTGAAAAGCGCGTCGGGACGGGCCGATTCGGTCGCCCGGTGCAACGCCGTCCACCGAGCAGTGTCCGAGACGTGGGTGATCGTGTGTCTGGGGGCTGACATATGTGCGTTATAGCAGCCACATCGCCGCCCTACTGACCGGCCTTGGGTCCGGCGAACCACACTTCTGTCACCGCGCGGGTCTGGGGTGGTGGATAGACGGTGTCCGGCGTGCCGAGCGGACCGACCTTGACCGTCCACGTCGCCGACGAGCGGTCGATGCAGCTCCCGGCGCCCTGGCTGGGCAGCCACAGCACGTTGACGTTGGCGTAGGGGTCGGCGCAGTAATAGGCGGCCACGTACCCGTCGGCGCGGCCACCCCCCGCGCCGCCGTTGCGCAGCCGGCACTGGGTGCCGTCGTCGAGGGTCAATGCGAACGGCTCTGGCGTGGCGGTCGGCTGCACCGGCGGCAGCGAACCCTGGTACTTCACCCGGTGCATGGTCTTGGTCCAGGGATTGTTCACGCACAGCAGCGATCCCGGCGTGGACGGCCAGCAGGTGCCGGCGCCGGCCGCGCTGGGCGAGCAGGAGTAGACGTTGTCGGCCGTCGCCGACGGCGACGGTTCGCAGCCTTCGACGGTGACGACGTTGCCCTCCGGGGGCGACTCCCGGTATCCGTTCATCGGCTGGCCGTCGGGCCCGACGGCCATCACGCTGATCTGCTGGGTCGGCGGCGGATCGGCGGCGGCGGGGACCGGCAGCGACAAAACCGCCGCCGCCATTACGGCAAGGGGCATCAGGGCAACTCGCGACATTATTGAAGGGTACGGTGCGCATATGTCCGATCGAAACCGCCGTTTTCTGCTCCGCGAACGCCCCACCGGCCGCATCGGCCCCGGCACCTTCGAGCTGAGCGAGGAGGCGGTCCCGGAGATCGGCGACGGTGAGGCGCTGGTGCGCGTCGACTGGATATCGCTCGACCCGACGAACCGCATGTGGATCAACGACACGCCGACCTACCTGCCGCCGGTGGGCATCGGCGAGGTCATGCGCGCCGCCGGCCTCGGTGAGGTCGTCGCGTCGAAGAATCCGAACTATCCGGTCGGTCAGGCCGTGCAAGGCCTGCTCGGCTGGCAGGACTACGCCGTCATCTCGCCCACCGCGTTCGTGATGCCCGTCGACATCGCGGAGGGCATTGCGCCGAGCGCCTACCTGGGCGCGCTGGGATCGACCGGCCTGACCGCCTGGATCGGCATCCGCGACATCGGCAAGCCCAAGCCGGGCGAGACGGTCGTGGTGTCCGCCGCGGCGGGCGCGGTCGGGTCGGTCGCCGGGCAGCTCGCCAAGGCCGCCGGCGCCCGCGTCGTCGGGATCGCCGGCGGACCCGAGAAGTGCGCCCTGCTCACCGACCAACTCGGCCTCGACGCGGCCGTCGACCACCGCGCCGCCGACTGGGCCGCCCAGCTCGCCGCGGCCACCCCCGACGGCATCGACGTCGACTTCGAGAACGTCGGCGGCGACATCATGGACGCCGTCTTCGCGCGGCTGAACATCGGTGCACGCGTTGCCCTGTGCGGCCTGATCTCCGGCTACAACGCGGCCGATCCCCCGCCGGGACCGCGCGCCTTCGGCAACCTGCTCATCCAGCGCGCGACGGTGCAGGGCTTCATCGTCCTCGACCACCTCGGGCGGGCGCCGGAGGCGGCCACCGAGATCGCCGGCCTGATCGCCGACGGCACGCTGACGCCGCTCGAGACCGTCGTCGAGGGCTTCGAACAGCTGCCGACGGCGATCAACATGCTGTTCGACGGCAAGAACGTCGGCAAGCTCGTGGTGAAGCTGTCGAACTAGCCGCCGGCCACTACCGTTACCGCATGTTTCGCATGACGGTCCAGGACGTGTTCGTGATCCGCGGTCGCGGGGCGGTGGCCACCGGCCGCGTGGAATACGGGGAGCTGCGCGTCGGCGACCAGGTGCAGATCAACAACGGCCCGACCGTGCGGGTGGATGCGATCGAGGCTTTCCGCAAGAAGATCGACACCGCGACGGCCGGCGACAACGTCGGATTGCTCTTCAAGGCGCTCGACAAAAACGATCTCGCCGCCGGGGACGTGATCACCTCGTCAGGCGTCTTTTTGGCGTAATCCGAGACGCGTCACAACTGTCGCGGCCCGCGGGCCGCGCCTCTAATGTCTTCGCCATGGCATCCGGCGTTCCCTCACCCACGACGGCCGCGGACGCCGCCCCGCAGCTGCGCCGGGGCCTCGCCAACCGGCACATCCAGCTGATCGCGATCGGCGGGGCGATCGGCACCGGGCTGTTCATGGGCAGCGGAAAGACGATCTCGCTCGCCGGCCCGGCGGTACTGCTGGTGTACGCGCTCATCGGGTTTTTCGTGTTCTTCGTGCTGCGCGCGATGGGCGAACTGTTGTTGTCGAACCTGAACTACAAGTCGTTCGTCGACTTCGCCGCCGACCTGTTGGGCCCGGCGGCCGGCTTTTTCGTCGGCTGGTCCTACTGGTTCGCCTGGATCGTCACGGGCATCGCCGAGATCGTCGCGATCGCCGGCTACTCGAAGTTCTGGTGGCCCGACGTGCCCTTGTGGCTGCCGCCGCTGGTGACCGGCTGCGTCATCCTCGTGTTCAACCTGTCCAGCGTCCGCAACTTCGGGGAGATGGAGTTCTGGTTCGCCCTGATCAAGGTCGCGGCGATCGGGTGCCTCATCGTGGTGGGCGCCGTGCTGGTGGCGACGGATTTCGTGTCGCCGCAAGGCAATCGGGCGACAGTCGAGAACCTGTGGAACGACGGCGGGTTCTTCCCGACGGGGTTCATGGGCGTGGTCGGTGGGTTCCAGATCGCGTTCTTCGCATTCGTGGGGGTGGAACTCGTCGGCGCCGCGGCGGCCGAAACCGCCGATCCCTGCCGCACCCTCCCCCGCGCGATCAACGCCGTCCCTATCCGGGTGGCGATCTTCTACCTCGGTGCGCTGCTGGCGATCCTCACCGTCGTCCCGTGGCGGCACTTCGCCGGCGGCCAGTCCCCGTTCGTCATGATGTTCGCCTTGGCCGGGCTCGGCGCCGCGGCATCGATCGTCAACTTCGTGGTGACCACGGCGGCCGCCTCCTCGGCCAACTCCGGGGTCTTCTCCACCGGCCGCATGCTGTTCGGTCTGGCCGACAACGGCAGCGCCCCGTCGCCCTTTCGTCGGCTCAACGGCCGCGGCGTGCCCTCGGTCGCCCTCTTTCTCACCGCGGCGCTGCTGCTGACCTCCATTCCGCTGCTCTACGTCGGCGGTTCGGTCATGGGTGCGTTCACGCTGGTGACCACCGTCGCCTCGCTGTTGTTCATGTTCGTGTGGGCGGTGATCGTCGTCAGCTACCTCGCCTACCGGCGCCGGTACCCGCAACGTCACGCCGACTCGTCCTACCGGATGCCGGCCGGCACGGTGATGTGCTGGGCCATCCTCGGCTTCTTCGCGTTCGTGATCTGGACGCTGTGCACCGAACACGAAACCGCGATCGCCCTGGCATGGTTTCCGCTGTGGTTCGTGGTCCTGGCGGCCGGCTGGCTCGTGGTCCGGCGCCGGCCCGGCCGCGCCGAGCGGTACCGCCAATTCCAGGCCGAGCTCGACCAGGCCGCCTGACGCCGCTCCCCGGCTGAGGTTCTTGGGATCGGTAGCCGATCGCGCGCTCTGTACTTACCGCAACGACGACGCCACCCAGGCGGCGCCACGTGAAAGGAAGTCAGACAGATGAAGCTCGTTCCCGCCAGCCTCGAACAGCAGGTCAACCGCGTCGACCGTCAGCGCAGCCTGTACATCGGGATCGCCAACGCGTTGGTTGCGGTCTGGAGCGTCTACCGCGTGATCTGGGGGTTCTACCTGGCGATGACCTTCGATTGGGTCGCCGGCGCCATCATTCCGCAGCTGCTGCTCTGGGTCGTGATCGGTGCCATCTCGGGGGTCGTTGCCTTCGCGTTCCTGACCCGCTATTTCAAGGGGAGTTGATCCGGCCCGCTGGAAGCGGAAAGTCCCGAATCTGCTTGAGATTCGGGACTTTTCCCGTGGCCGGCTCAGCGCAGTTGCTGGATGCGGATGAGGTTGCCCGCCGGGTCGCGCACGGCGCAGTCGCGGAGACCGTAGGGCTGTTCGGTTGGCTCCTGGACGATTTCGGCGTCGGCGGCTTGCAGTTGCTCGAAGGCCCCGTCGAGGTCCTTGGTGGCGAGCAGGAGCATCGCGTAGGTGCCCTTGGCCATCATCTCCGCGATGGTGCGGCGCTCGTCGTCGGTGATGCCGGGATTGGCGGCCGGCGGGTTCAACACGATGGACGTGCCGGGCTGACCCGGAGGTCCGACCGTGATCCAGCGCATCTTGCCCTGGCCGACGTCGAGGCGGACCTCGAAGCCGAGGGTGTCGCGATAGAAGGCCAGCGAGGCTTCCGGGTCGTCGTGCGGGAGGAAACTCGAGTGAATCGTGATGTCCATGGCCTTACGCTAAATGCGGCCCGGCGACCCGCGCTTCTCGATTCCTGATCGGTCTGGTCACCTGCTTGGCGACGCACGGCGGCATCCCCGCGCTCACGTCGGCCCCCTGGCGCCGGTAAGCGCTGGGCGGCATGCCGACCAGTTCGGTGAACCGGGTGCTGAAGGTGCCCAGCGATGAGCAGCCGACCGCGAAACAGACCTCGGTGACGCTCAGGTCGCCGCGCCGCAGCAGCGCCATCGCCCGCTCGATGCGCCGCGTCATCAGATAGGAATAGGGCGATTCGCCGTAGGCGCGCCGGAATTCACGGCTCAGGTGCCCGGCGGACATGTGCACCCCGCGGGCGAGCGCCTCGACGTCCAGGGGTTGCGCGTAGTCCCGGTCCATCCGGTCGCGGACACGGCGCAGCAGCGCCAGGTCGCGCAGCTGTTGTTCGGCCGAGCTCGCGGTCACCTACGCGATGTTGCCACCAGGGCCGCCGGCCCCGAGACATAAGCCACTGCGATGTGTGTCGGCGATTCTTCGCAACTGGTTATGTGTCGCGGGAAGAGTTGCCGTCGGCGCGTACCGCCCGACCCGTCGAGCGCCTACGCGCCGACCAGCTCGGGGTGGAACTTCGCCGCCATCCGGCGCAACCCGTCCTGCCAGTCGACCGTCGTGCCGCCGATGAGCTCGTGCATCCGCTCCCCGTCGGTAGGGTTGCCCCGCAAAGCGTGCGCGCTCTCCTCGAACACCGGCTCCTTGCCGACGAGCGAGCCGAGGTAGGCGCACCATTCCTGGAGGCTCACGGCCTGGTCGCCGCACCAGTTGACGGTGGTCGCCGGGACCGACGCCGCCTCGAGCAGCTTGGGGACGGTCGCGATGATGTCGTCCTCGTGGATCGGGTTGTAGCGGGCGGGCCCGCCGGGCGGGACCGGGATCGGGATGCCCGCCAGCATCATCTCCATGTGGTAGTAGGGCCACCCGCCGTTGTTCCCGTAGGGCACGTTGAGGCGGGCGATGGTCGTCGGCACGTCGAGGATGCGCGCCATCGCGCGGGCGACGACCTCCCCGGCGATCTTGGAGATCGAATAGGTGGGGAACAAGAACTTGTGGTTGTCGCCGAGGGCGGCCTGCTCGGTCCGGGGTTCGTCGCCGGGCGGGTCGTAGACGGCCGCCGAGGAGCAGTGCAGGAAGGCCTTCGCCCCGCGGCAGTGCGCCATCAGCAGGCCGACCGATTCCGCGTTGGCGCCGAGGTCCTTGTCCCAATGTCCGCTCTTGGCGACCGCCAAGTTCAGGACGTAGTCGAAGTCGTCCGGGACGCCGGTGAAGTCGCCGGCCGCCAGGTCGACGGTCTGACACCGAATCCCCGCCTTCTCGAGGCCTTCTCGTGCGGCGGGGTTGCTGAAGCGGGCGATGCCCCACACTTCGTTTTCGGGGGCCAGTGCCAGGGCGATGGGGGTGGCGAGTTGGCCGGTCGGGCCGGTGATCAAGATCTTTGAGCCGCGCATGCGCTGATAGTAGGCGGTGCGATCCGCCGAGACGGACGGTGTCCGCATGACAGGCGCCGCCCACCGCCGTCGGCTACTGTTTTCGGATTATGGACGACCGCGACAAGGACCCGACGGTGGTGTTGCGGTACCTGGTGGGCCGGCCCCTCGCCGCCTCCGAGGTCTACGAGGCGTTCGGGTACCGCAAGTCTGCCTACTACAAGGCGGCCCGCGAGGGCAGGCTGATCACCGCGGACAACCTGATCAGGGCCGCCAAGTACTTCGGGCTGAACCCCATCGACCTACAGGTCCGCTTCGGGCTGGTCGCTCGCGAGGCCGTCACCGAATACGTGGAATCGGCGGCGGGCGCGCCGATGCCGCGCGAACTCTGACGGCACGGCACGAAAGTGCCGCCGGGACAACGGCCGGCCGACTTTCGCGCATTGTGCTCATCGGCGCGGTAGGGTCTGGTCAGTGTCAGGGTGAGGTTGCCGCTTGTTGCGGTGGTTGGATCCTGATCACCTGGTGTCTGGCTCATAGGGTCGCTG
>NZ_LZIS01000159.1 GCF_001667015.1 Mycobacterium sp. E3198
GGCGAAGGGCGACGGCATCGATGTCTCCGGGGTGGCGCGGCGCGGCGCGACGGCGCTGCTCATCGATCTCGTCGCGCGGCCGCCCGAGCGCATGCTGGTGGAAGACGTGCCGGATACCTCGCTAGTTCGAGTGGCGGACCTCGACGCCGCGGCCCGTGCGTGGGACGCCGCCGACACCGTCTCCATCCAGCTCCAGCAGCCGCCCGACACCGCGCTCGAGGCCGCGCGACGGGGCCGCCGGCAGGGACTGCGGGTGGTCGCCGACGGCGTGCCGGCACCCGATATTCGCGCCGATCTTCTCGCGTCGGTCGACGTGCTGCGCGCCGACGCGAAGGAGGCCGCCCTCATCGCCGGCCGGCCCGTAGCCACGGTTGCCGCCGCGGCGTCGTTGGGCCGCGAATTGCTCTCGTGCGGACCTCAATTGGTCGCGCTCGCGGTTCCGGACGTCGGCGACCTCTTGGTGTGGGACGGGGACCACGAACTGTTCGAGTTCGCCGACGTGGAGGTGGTGGATCCCACCGGCGCCGGCGATGCGTTCGTGGCGGGCCTCATCGCCGCGCTGCGCGCCGGTGCGGGGCCACGCCAGGCGGGTGGGCGCGCCGCGGCGGCCGCAGGCTCGACGGTGCAGCGCCTCGGCGGCCGACCCGACCTGACGGGCCTAGCTTCGTGACGGCCTAACCGCCGCCGCCACCGCCGGCCCCTCCTCCGGCACCGCCGCCCGCACCACCCGCTGCGCCGCCACCGCCGGGAGCAGGGTTAGCGGCGCCGCCGCCGTACGGTATCCGGGGAGCGGGCGCGGGTGCCGGGGGCGGCGCGGGGCTGGACGACGTGGGACCCGCCGGCGCTGCCGGCGCGCTCGATGCCGAAATTTCTGCGGCCGTACT
>NZ_LZIS01000160.1 GCF_001667015.1 Mycobacterium sp. E3198
TCCTCGACGGTGCGCTGCGCCCGGAACCGCGGCTCCGGCTTGCCGAACGTCGCGACCGTCGACGGCAGCGGCTGCCCCAGCGCGCTGGTCATCACGTCGAGCCGGGCGACCGCGTCGTCGTAGGCCTCGTCGACCCGCTCGTCGGTGCCGTTCCAGTTCACGGCGTTGGCGATCAGCGTGATGGTGCCCTCGTGGTGGTCGACGGCCGCCAGGTCGGTGGCCAGCAGCAGCAGCATGTCGGGCAGCCGCAGGTCGTCGACGGCCAGTTCGGGCAGCCGCTCCAGGCGGCGCACCAGGTCGTAGGCGAAGAACCCGACCATGCCGCCCGACAGCGGCGGCAGCCCGGGCACCGGTTCGGTCGCCAGCAGCGCCAGGGTGTCCCGCAGCGCGCGCAGCGGGTCCCCGCCCGTCGGCGCGTCCTGCGGCGCGGTGCCCAGCCACACGGCCTCGCCGTCGCGCACCGTCAGCGCCGACGGCGCCCCCGCGCCCACGAACGACCATCGCGACCACGACCGGCCGTTCTCGGCGGATTCGAGCAGGAACGTGCCGGGCCGGTTCGCGGCGAGTTTGCGGTAGGCCGAGAGCGGAGTTTCGCTGTCGGCCAAGACCTTGCGGGTCACCGGAACCACACGGTGCTCCGCCGCGAGGTGGCGGAACTCCTCCCGTGACGTGGTGGCGGCGAGGTGGGCGTGCACCGACCCATCCTCCCAGATGGGTCGCCGAGCCGATCGGGCGTAGCGTGACGCCCATGAAACCTGGTGACACCGTGGCCGACTTCGAGCTGCCTGACCAGACCGGTACGGCCCGCACGCTCAGCGCCCTGCTCGCCGACGGGCCCGTGGTGCTGTTCTTTTACCCCGCCGCGATGACGCCCGGCTGCACCAAGGAGGCCTGCCACTTCCGCGACCTGGCCTCGGAATTCGCCGCGGTCGGGGCCAACCGGGTCGGCATCAGCGCCGACCCGGTGGAAAAGCAGGCCAAGTTCGCCGACCTGCGCAAGTTCGACTACCCGCTGCTGTCGGACACCGACGGCACCGTCGCCACGCAGTTCGGCGTCAAGCGCGGCCTGCTGGGCAAGCTGATGCCGGTCAAGCGCACGACCTTCGTCATCGACACCGATCGCCGGGTGCTCGACGTGATCGCCAGCGAATTCAGCATGGACACCCACGCCGACAAGGCGCTGCAGACGCTGCGGGCGCGGTCCTCCGCCTAGCGCGTCAGGGGATCGCCGCCAGGAACAGGTACGCGGCGAGCAACACCAGGTGCACCTCGCCCTGCAGCCGCGTGGCACGGCCGGGCACCACGGTCAGCATGCTGATCACCACCGTCAGGGCGAGCAGCACCAGTTGGGACGGCGCGAGGCCGAGCACCAGCGGGCCTTTGAGCCAGATGCTGGCCAGCGCGATGGCCGGGATGGTCAGCCCGATGCTGGCCATCGCGGAGCCGTAGGCCAGATTCAGGCTGGTCTGGATGCGGCCGCGCCGCGCCGCGCGCACGGCCGCGAGCGTCTCGGGCAACAGGACCAGCATCGCGATCACGACCCCGACGAACGTCTGCGGGAATCCCACGGCGGTCACCAGGCGTTCGACCGCCGGCGATTCCTGTTCGGCCAGGCCCACCACCGCGACCAGTGCCACCAGCAGCAGCACGAGGCTGATCAGCGCCGAACGGGCGGTCGGCGGGTCGGCGTGGTTCTCGTCCTCCTCGAAGAGCCGTTTTTGGCCCCGCTGCGCGACCGGCAGGAAAAAGTCGCGATGCCGGACGGTCTGGGTGAAGACGAACAGCAAATACAGCAGCAGCGACGCGACCGCGGCGAAGATGAGCTGCCCGGGCGAGAACTCCTTGCCCGGGTGGCTGATGGTGAACGCGGGCATGGCGAGGCTGAGCGTGGCCAGCGTGGTGAGCGTGGCCAGCGCCGCCCCGCTGCCCTCGGCGTTGAACAGCGTCACGCCGTACCGGCGGGAGCCCCACGACAGCGACAAACCCGCGATCCCGTTGGTGGTGATCATGAACGCCGCGAAGGCGGTGTCCCGGGCCAGCGTCGCCGCCTCGTTGCCACCCGACGCCATCAGCTCGACGATGAGGGCCACCTCGATGATCGTCACCGCGCCCGCGAGCACCAGCGACCCGAACGGCTCTCCGACGCGGGCCGCGACCACCTCGGCGTGCTGGACGGCGGCCAGCACCGCACCGATCAACAGCACGGCCTGCAGCGCGACCAGCACCGCCCCCGGGTGCTCGCCCCAGGTGGCCGTCAGCACGACGACGGCAACCAGGGGCACCGCTGTGGTCCAGGACGTCCAGGGCAGCCGTTTCAACATCGCCCCGCCATTCTCATTCAAGATGGCCGCCGGCGCCCGACACCCTGGCGCGCATCACAATTTGGGGTTTGCCGCGCCCGCGACCTCAGTAGCATGCTCCCATGCCAGAAAGCGAAGGCCTGACCGAGGGACAGGTGTTCGCCGGATACACGATCATTCGTCGGCTCGGGTCCGGCGGCATGGGCCAGGTGTATCTGGCGCAGCACCCGCGGCTGCCCCGCCGCGACGCCCTGAAGATCCTGCCGCGCGAGTTGACCGCGAACGACGAATTCCGCCAGCGCTTCAACCGGGAGGCCGACCTGGCGGCGAGCCTGTACAACGAGCACATCGTCGGCATCCACGACCGCGGCGAGTACGACGGGCAGCTGTGGATCTCGATGGACTACGTGGAGGGCACCGACGCCGCGAAACTGCTGCGCACGAAATACCCGTCGGGGATGCCGAAAGCCGATGTCGTCGAGATCATTTCGGCCGTCGCCGACGCGCTCGACTACGCACACGAACGCGGGCTGCTGCATCGCGACGTCAAGCCGGCCAACATCCTGCTGACCGACGCGAGCCCCCGGCGGCGGATCCTGCTCGCCGACTTCGGCATCGCCCGCGAGCTCGGTGACATCAGCGGCCTCACCGCGACCAACATGCTGGTGGGCACCACCGCGTACTGCGCGCCCGAGCAGCTGCAGGGTTCGGATCTGGACGGGCGGGCCGACCAATACGCGCTGGGCTGCACCGCGTTCGACCTGTTGGCCGGGTCGGCGCCGTTCCGCCACTCCAACCCGGCGGTGGTCATCACCCAGCACCTGTCCGCACCGCCGCCGCACATCAGCGAGCGCCGGCCCGAGCTGGCCGACCTCGACGGCCCCATCGCCAAAGCTCTCGCCAAGAAACCCGACGACCGCTACCCGACGTGCGCCGACTTCGCGGCGGCGCTAGGCAGCCAGCTCAACACCGCCCCGTCCGAGGCGACGGCCGGCGCCACCGAGGTCATTCCGGCACCGACCGAGGTCATCGCCAAGCCGCGCCCCGCGCCGGCGCCGAAGGCGCGCGGCGGATCCCGCGGACCGGTGGTGGCGATCGGTGCGCTGGTCGCCGTCGCGGTGGTGGCGGTGGGCGCCTACTTCGGCGTCCGGGTGCTCGGCGCCCGAAACCACCCACACAACAACGCCACCTCCCCCGCGCAGTCGGCCGCGCCGCCGGCGTCCGGCGCCGCCCCTGCGGCACCGACGACGCCGGTTCTCAGGTTGTCCGGCCAGATCACCGATCAGGCGGGCGTGCTCGGCCCCCTCGAGTACGACGCCGTGAACCGGGCGCTCACCAGGCTCTACAACGGGCGCGGCACCCGGCTGTGGGTGGTCTACATCCAAACCTTCGGCGGCCTCAAGCCGTTCAAGTGGGCCGAAAACGTTATGGTCGCCAACAATTTCACCGACAGCGACGCCATCCTGGCCGTCGCCATCGACGGGCCGGCCTTCTCCTTCCGGGTGCCCAACGCGGTGATCACCGGGAAGGCCATCGACCTCGAAATGATTCGCCGCGACCGCATCTCGCCGGCCGTGTTCCGGCACGAATGGGCTCGCGCGGCCATCGCCGCCGCCCAGGGACTGGACGTCGCGCCCAGTTAACCGTCCGGGTCCAGCAGCACGTCGGCGTCGAAGCAGCTGTGATCGCCGGTGTGGCACGCGGCCCCGACCTGGTCGACCGTCAGCAGCACGGTGTCGCCGTCGCAGTCCAGGCGCACCGAGTGGACGCGCTGGGTATGGCCGGACGTCGCGCCCTTGATCCACTGCTCGCCGCGGGAGCGCGAATAGTACGTGGCCTCACGGGTTTCCAGGGTGCGGGCCAGCGCGTCGTCGTCCATCCACGCGACCATCAGCACGTCGCCGCTGCCGCGCTCCTGCACGACGGCGGCGATCAGACCGTCGGCGTTGCGCTTGAGCCGCGCCGCGATGTTCGGGTCGAGCGTCATCGGACCGTGATCTTTTCTGCGGCCATGGCGGCCTTCACCTGGCCGATCGTCAGCTCGCGGAAGTGAAAGACGCTGGCCGCCAATACCGCATCCGCACCGGCGGCGACCGCGGGCGCGAAGTGTTCGACCGCCCCGGCGCCCCCGCTGGCGATCACCGGCACCGTGACCGCGTCCCGCACCGCGCGCAGCATCGGCAGGTCGAACCCGGCCTTGGTGCCGTCGGCGTCCATCGAGTTGAGCAGGATCTCCCCCACCCCGAGGTCGGCGCCGCGGGCCGCCCACGCCACGGCGTCGATGCCGGTGCCGCGGCGCCCGCCGTGGGTGGTGACCTCCCAACCCGACGGCGTCGGCGCCGACCCGGCGGGAACGGTGCGGGCGTCGACGGACAACACGATGCACTGCGAGCCGAACTGCGTTGCCATTTCGGCCAACAGGTCCGGGCGCGCGATCGCCGCGGTGTTGACCGAAACCTTGTCGGCCCCGGCACGCAGCAGCGTGTCGACGTCAGCGACGGTGCGCACCCCGCCGCCGACCGTGAGCGGAATGAACACCTGCTCGGCGGTGCGGCGCACCACCTCCAGCATCGTCGCCCTGCCCGACGAGGACGCGGTCACGTCGAGGAAGGTCAGCTCGTCGGCGCCCTCGGCGTCGTAGGCCGCCGCCAGCTCAACGGGATCCCCGGCGTCGCGCAGGTTTTCGAAGTTGACGCCCTTGACCACCCGCCCGGCGTCGACGTCCAGGCACGGGATCACGCGCACGGCCAGCATCTCAGTAGTCCCCCGGATCGCCGACGGCGCTGAGGATCTCGAGGATCTCGGCGTGCGCGCCGGGCGCGGCGGCCAGCACCGAGTCCGACGTGGGGGTCCACGGTTTGCCGGCCAAATCGGTGACGATTCCCCCGGCCGCCCGCACCTGAGCCACCCCGGCGGCGTGATCCCACACGTGGCCGCCGAAACTTATTGCGGCACCCACTATCCCGTCGGCGACGTAGACGAGGTCGATCCCCGTCGACCCGTGCATGCGCAACCGCGAAGACACCCGGCTCAGGTTCTCCAGCAGCGCGATCCGGTAGCGCCCCGGGAACCGGCCCCGCGAGTCGGCGCTGAACGTCCCGACCGCGAGCAGGCTCTCACCCAGCTCCGTGGTTTCCAGCGGCGGCTGCGGCGCACCGTTTTTGACGAGCTGCCCTCCCGCGACGGCGGTGTAGCGCTCGTCGATGAACGGCAACCAGGTCAGGCCCGCCACCGGATCGCCGTCGTGCAGCAGGGCCAGCAGGATCGCCGCCATCGGCGAGCCGGCGGCGTAGTTGAAGGTGCCGTCCACCGGATCCAGCACCCACACCCACGGCGAGTCGACGTCGGTGCCGCCGAACTCCTCGCCGTGCACGCCGATTCCGGTGGTGGCCTGCAGCGCGGTGACCACCTGCCGCTCGATCGCGAGATCGATCTCGGTGGCAAAGTCGTTGCCCTTCTTGGCAACCGCGGATTCGGCGCGATGCCCGTCCAGGAAGCGCGGCACGGCGGCGTCGAGGATCTTCGACGCCACCGACACCAGCGCGTTGAGGTCCATGCGCTTACGCCCTCACCGCGGCCAGGGCCTCCGGCAGGGTGAACCGCCCCGCGTAGAGCGCCTTGCCCACGATGGCGCCCTCGACCCCGCGGTCGGTGAGCGTGGCGATGGCGCGCAGGTCGTCCAGGCTGGACACGCCGCCCGACGCGATCACCGGCGCCTCGGTGCGGTCGGCCACGGCGGCCAGCAGCTCGAGGTTGGGGCCGCCCAGCGTGCCGTCCTTGGTGACGTCGGTGACGACGAACCGCGAACACCCTTGGCTGTCAAGGCGTTTCAGCACCTCCCACAGGTCGCCGCCGTCGGTCTCCCAGCCGCGCCCGCGCAGCCGGTGCTCGCCGTGCACGATCTGGACGTCCAGCCCGACGGCGACCTTGTCGCCGTGCTCGCCGATCGCCCGGGCGCACCATTGCGGGTTCTCCAGCGCCGCGGTGCCCAGGTTGACCCGCGCGCACCCGGTGGCCAGCGCGGCGGCCAGGGAGTCGTCGTCGCGGATGCCGCCCGAGAGCTCCACGTTGACGTCGAGCTTGCCCACCACCTCGGCGAGCAGCTCGCGGTTGGAGCCGCGCCCGAACGCGGCATCCAGATCGACCAGGTGAATCCACTCGGCCCCGTCACGCTGCCAGCCCAGCGCGGCGTCCAGCGCCGAGCCGTACTCGGTTTCGCTGCCGGCCTTGCCTTGCACCAGGCGCACGGCGCGGCCGTCGACCACGTCGACCGCCGGTAACAGAATCAACACAGTCCCTCCCGCGCGCCGAAAGTGCTACTGGCGACACCGCTTCTCGGCGTTTGCGTCGCCAGTTGCACGTTCGCGACGTTGTTCACAGTCCCTCAACCCAATTGTTCAACACTGCCGCGCCGGCATCGCCGCTCTTCTCCGGGTGGAATTGGGTGGCGGAAAGCGGCCCGTCCTCCACCGCGGCCAGAAAAGGCACCTGGTGGGTGGCCCACGTCAGCACCGCCTCGGACGCACCCTCCCAACGCTGCGCGGCGTAGGAGTGCACGAAGTAGAACCGGGCGTCGGCGTCCAGCCCCTGAAACAGGACGCTGCCCGGCCCGGCCTGGACCACGTTCCAGCCCATGTGCGGGATCACCGGGGCGTCCAGGCGCGTGACCGCGCCCGGCCACTGGCCGCAGCCCTTCGTCTCGACCCCGAATTCGACGCCGCGAGCGAACAGGATCTGCATGCCGACGCACACGCCCAGCACCGGGCGCCCGGCGGCCACCCTGTCGGCGATGATCCGCTCGCCTGAGATCTTGCGCAGGCCCGTCATGCACGCCTCGAACGCGCCGACGCCGGGCACCACCAGCCCGTCGGCGGCCGCCGCGGCGCCCGCGTCGGCCGTCACCTCGACCGACGCCCCGACCCGCTGCAGCGCGCGCTGGGCCGATCGCAGGTTGCCCGAGCCGTAGTCTAGGACCACAACCGATTTCGTCACAGAACACCTTTGGTGGACGGCACGCCCGAGACCCGGGGATCGAGCTCGACGGCCTGGCGCAGCGCGCGGGCCACCGCCTTGTATTCCGCCTCGGTGATGTGGTGCGGGTCGCGACCGTGCAGCACGCGCACGTGCAGCGCGATGCGGGCGTTGGATGCCAGCGTCTCGAACACGTGCCGGTTGACGACGGTGTGATACGGCACCGAACCGCCGGTGATCGTGGTGTGCTGCAGGTGATCCGGCTCCCCCGTGTGCACGCAGTAGGGTCGGCCGGACACGTCGACCGCGGCGTGCGCCAGCGCCTCGTCCATCGGGATGAAGGCGTCGCCGAACCGGCGGATGCCCTTCTTGTCGCCCAGGGCCTGCCCGAGCGCCTGACCCAGCGTGATCGCGGTGTCCTCGATGGTGTGGTGGCCTTCGATCTCGACGTCGCCCTTGCTGCGCACGGTCAGGTCGAAGCTGGCGTGGCTGCCCAACGCCGTCAGCATGTGGTCGTAGAACGGCACACCGGTGTCGACGTCGACCTGGCCGGTGCCGTCGAGGTCGAGTTCGACGACGATGTCGGATTCCTTGGTACGCCGCTCGATACGCGCGCGTCGGGCTTCGGTGCTCACTGGGCTCCTACGGGTGTGGCGGGGGCCAATTCGGTGGCCGCGATCTGGGCGCTGACGCGCAGGAACGCGTCGTTCTCCTCTGCCAGCCCCGTGGTGGCGCGCAAAAAACCGGGGATCCCGACGTCACGGATCAAGACGCCGGCCTCCAGGTAGCGCTGCCAGGTGGCCGGGGCGTCGGCGAACTGTCCGAACAGCACGAAGTTGGCGTCGCTGGGGATGACGCGAAACCCCATGCCGCTCAACGCCTTGGTTACGCGCTCCCGCTCGGCGATCAGGGTGGCGACGCTGCCCAGCGTGTCGTCGGCGTGCCGCAGCGCGGCGCGGGCCGCGGCCTGGGTGACCGCCGACAGGTGATAGGGCAGCCGCACCAGCAGCATCGCGTCGATCATCGCCGGCGTGGCGATCAGGTAGCCGAGCCGCCCACCCGCGAAGGCGAACGCCTTGCTCATCGTGCGGGTGACGACGAGCTTGGTCGGATACTCCTCGATCAGCGCCACCGCGCTGGGCTGCGAGGAGAATTCGCCGTAGGCCTCGTCGACGATGAGGATGCCCGGCACCACGTCGAGCAGCCGACGCAGGTCGGGCAGCGAAACGCTTTGCCCCGACGGGTTGTTGGGGCTGGCGATGAAGACGACGTCGGGCTTGCGTTCGGTGATGGCGGCGACCGCCGCGCCCACGTCCAGGCCGAAGTCGTCGGCGCGGGCGGCTTCGAGCCACTCGGTGCGGGTGCCGTCGGCGATGATGGGGTGCATCGAGTACGACGGGACGAACCCGATCGCGGCGCGGCCCGGCCCGCCGAACGCCTGCAGCAGCTGCTGCAGGATCTCGTTGGACCCATTGGCGGCCCAAAGGTTTTCGACGGTGAGCGGAGTTCCGGTCTGCGCGGTCAGGTAGGCCGCCAGGTCGCGGCGCAGCGCCACCGCGTCGCGGTCGGGATACCGGTGCAGCTCCGCGGCGGCCTCGCCCACCGACCGCACGACGTCGTCGATGAGCGCCCGCGTCGGCGGGTGCGGGTTCTCGTTGGTGTTCAGCCGCACCGGAACAGCCAATTGCGGTGCCCCGTAAGGGGATTTGCCGCGCAGGTCCTCGCGCAGCGGCAGGTCGTCCAGCGTCGGCTTGTTGGGTTCGCTCATCGCTCGAACCTCCGCCGTACCGCCTCGCCGTGCGCCGGCAGGTCCTCGGCCGTGGCCAGCGTGACGACGTGTCCGGAGACGTCCTTGAGGGCCGCCTCGGTGTAATCCACGACGTGGATGCCACGCAGGAACGTCTGCACCGACAGGCCGCTGGAATGCCGGGCCGAGCCGCCGGTCGGCAGCACGTGGTTGGACCCGGCGCAGTAGTCGCCGAGGCTGACCGGCGCGTAGGGGCCGACGAAAATCGCTCCCGCGGAACGGATTCGCCCGGCGACCTGCGGCGCGTCGACGGTCTGGATCTCCAGGTGCTCGGCGGCGTAGGCGTTGACGACCTCGACGCCGGCGTCCAGGTTGTCGACCAGGATGATCGCCGACTGGGGTCCGCCGAGCGCGGTCGTCACGCGTTCGCGGTGCACGGTCGTCTGCAGCTGGGCGACCAGCTCGGCCTCGGTGGCCGCGGCCAGGTGCTCGCTCGCGGTCACCAGCACGCTGCCGGCCATCTCGTCGTGCTCGGCCTGGCTGATCAGGTCGGCGGCCACGTGCGCGGGGTCGGCGGTGTGGTCGGCCAGGATCGCGATCTCGGTCGGCCCCGCCTCGGCGTCGATGCCGACCCGGGAGCGGCACAGCCGCTTGGCGGCGGTGACGTAGATGTTGCCCGGCCCGGTGATCATGTCGACGGGCACGAGTGCCGAGCCGTCGGTGTCGGTGCCGCCGTAGGCCAGCAGCGAGACGGCCTGGGCGCCGCCGACGGCCCACACCTCCTCGACGCCCAGCAGCCGGGCCGCGGCCAGGATCGTCGGGTGCGGCAGCCCGTCGAAGCGGGCCTGCGGCGGGCTGGCCACCACCAGCGAGCCGACGCCGGCGGCCTGCGCCGGCACCACGTTCATCACCACGCTCGACGGGTACACCGCGTTGCCGCCCGGCACATACAGGCCGACGCGCCCCACGGGAACCCAGCGTTCCGTCACCGTCGCGCCGGGGCCCAGGGTGGTGGTGACGTCGGCGCGCCGCTGGTCGGCGTGCACGGCGCGGGCGCGTCCGATCATCACCTGCAGCGCCTCGGCCACGTCGGCGTGCAGCTCGCGCAGCGCCTTGTCGAGCGCCCCACCGGGCACCCGCACCGCCGGGGGCCGCACCCCGTCGAACGACGCCCCGTACTCCAGCGCCGCCTCGGCCCCACGCTCGGCGACGGCCTCCACGATCGGGCGCACCGTGGGCAGCACGCTGTCCACGTCGGCGCCGCCGCGGGGCAGCGCGGCCCGCAGCCGGGCGGCCGTCAGCTCCGCGCCGCGCAGGTCAATGCGGGCGATCGGCGACGGTTGGGTGGGGGTCACGTTGTTCATTGTCCCAGAGCAGCTCAAGTCGTTATCCGGCCGGTACAGTGCCGTCATGCCCAAAAAGGATCACCCCAACAACGCTCCCGGCGTTCCGATGGTCTTTCCCGTCTGGTTCGAGCGTTTCCAGATCAAATACTTCAACCCGGCGATCAAGCCGCTCGCGCGCTTTCTGCCCATCACCGCGACCATCAAGCACCGCGGCCGCACGTCCGGCAAGGAATACGAGACCATCATCACCCCCTATCGCAAGGGCAACGTGGTCGCGATCGCGCTGGCCCACGGGAAGACGAACTGGGTCAAGAACGTGCTGGCCGCCGGCGAGGCAGACGTGCGGTTCGGCCGCAACCGCGTGGTGCACCTCACCAATACGCGGATCCTGCCGGCCGGCTACGACGGCCCCGACGTCCCCAGCCTGCCGCGCATGGCGCGCATGCAGCTGAACCGGGTGGGGGTTTTCGTCGGCGATATCGCCTGACTTTCGCGGTTGCGTGTGCGCTCACGGCTTTCCGTGTGCGCGGAGGGCGGGATTCGGGCGATTTTCCCGCCAACGGTTCACACGCGGAAGCGCATAATCACATGTCCAGGCCGATGTCGAGCGCGCGCACCGAGTGCGTCAGCGCCCCGACGGCCAGGTAATCGACGCCGGTCGCGGCGTAGGTCGCTGCGTTCTCCAGGCTGAGCCCGCCCGACGACTCGAGGAGCACGGCGGGTGCCCGGGCGTCGCGGCGCTGCACGGCCATCTGCGTCTGCCACACCGGAAAGTTGTCCAGCAGGATCAGCTCGGGTTTTTCGCCCAGCACGTCGTCCAGCTGCTCGAGCGAGTCCACCTCCACCTCGCACGGCAGGTCGGGGGCGGCCTCGCGCACCGCCCGCAGCGCCTCGACCACCGAGCCCGCGGCCGCGACGTGGTTGTCCTTGATCAGCGCCGCGTCCCCGAGCCCGAGGCGGTGGTTGACGCCCCCGCCGACGCGCACCGCGTACTTCTGCAGCGCCCGCAGGCCCGGCAGGGTCTTGCGGGTGTCGCGGATCTTGGCCTTGGTGCCGTGCACCACGTCGACCCACGCGGCGGTCGTGGTCGCGATCCCCGACAGGTGGCAGATCAGGTTCAGCGCGGTGCGCTCCGCGGTCAGCAGGCCGCGGGTCTCCGCCCGCACCGTCAGCGCCGGCTCCCCCGGGCCCAACCGGGCGCCGTCCTCGACGCGATCGAGCACCTGGTAACCGCCGGTGCCGAGGACCTCGTCGAGGACCAGCAACGCGACGTCCAGGCCGGCGATCACCCCCGGCTCGCGCGGCACCATCGACGCCGTGGCCACCGCGCCGGCGGGCACCGTGGCCTGCGTGGTGACGTCGGGCCCGTAGCGCAGATCCTCGTGCAGGGCGCGCCGGATGGCGTCCCGGGCGGCGTCGAGTTCGCAGTCGGACAGCATCGTCAGCCCACCGCCGCCAGCGCCTGCACCAACACGGAGTCACCGTCGTCGGCCAGCCGGAGCACGCTGCTGCGGCCCTGTTCCGGCGCGGCGTCCGGGTACTCGGCGCGGTGGTGGCAACCGCGGCTTTCGTTGCGCGCCAACGCCCCCGCCGTCACCGCCCGGGCGGTCAGCGTCAACGCGACGTCCTCGAAATCGCGGCGGCCGGCCACGTTGCGCACCGGCGCCCCGGAAAGCTTGTCGGACAAGCGGTTCAGCCCGGCGACGTCGCGCACCACCGAGGCGTGCCGGCTCATCGCGCGATGCAGATCGCCACGCGGCAACCCGGTGGGGGCAGCGGTCTCGGGGGCGGCGGCTCTCACACGCCCGGTCACCGCGGCGTGCGCCGCCGCCGCGCGTCCCGCCCGACCGCCGACCACCAGGCCCTCCAGCAAACTGTTGGACGCCAGGCGGTTGGCGCCGTGCATGCCGGTGCGCGCCACCTCGCCGGCGGCGAACAGCCCGGGCAGTTCGGTCTGGCCGCACACGTCGGTGACGACGCCGCCGCAGCTGTAATGCGCGCCGGGCACCACCGGGATGGGCTGACGAACGGGGTCGATCCCGGCATCCCGGCACGCGGCGGTGACGGTGGGGAATCGGGCGGCGAAGCCGGCGATGCCCCGCGCGTCGAGGAAGACGCACGGGTCGCCGGTCTCCCTCAGGCGCGCGTCGATGGCCGCCGCGACGACGTCGCGCGGGGCCAGGTCGCCCATCGGGTGGACGCCCGCCGTGACCGAATTGCCTTGGCTGTCAACCAAAACGGCGCCTTCGCCGCGGATGGCCTCGGTGATCAGCGGGCGCCGCCCGCCCCCACTACCGAACAGCATCGTCGGGTGGAACTGGATGAACTCGAGGTCGCTGACCGCCACGCCGGCCCACAGCGCCAGCGCGATTCCGTCGCCGGTGGAGCCCACCGGATTGGTGGTGGCGCCGTAGAGGTGCCCAAGCCCGCCGGAGGCCAGGACCACCGAGGGCGCGTTGATGATTCCGTAGCCGTCCACGCCGCCCAGCAGGACCCCGGTGACGCCGTCGTCGTGCAACACGCGCAGGGCCACATGGCCGGCTCGGATGTCGAGCCTGGCCGCGGCGCGGTCGAGCGCCCGCTGCACCTCGGCCCCGGTCGCGTCGCCCCCGGCGTGCACGATGCGCCGCCGGGAGTGCCCGCCCTCGCGCGTCACGTCCCAGCGGCCGGGGACGACCTCGTCGAATCGCGCTCCGTCACCGACCAATTCGGACACCGCGCGGTAGCCGTCGGCGACGATCGAGTACACCGCGTCGGGATCGCACAGGCCGGCACCGGCGGCCAGCGTGTCGGCGACGTGGGCCTCGACCGAGTCCTCGTTGTCGGGCAGGACCACCGCGATGCCGCCCTGTGCGTAGTGGGTCGCGGTGCCCCCCTTCGCCTGGTCGGCCTTGCTCAGCACGACGACGCTGCGGCCGGCGCGATGCGCGGCCAGCGCGGCGGCCAGTCCGGCGACGCCGGTGCCGATGACGACGACGTCCGCGGCGTGGGTCCAGTCGGGACGGGTGATCATTCGCCGCCGCCCGGCTGCCCGATTTCGATCATGCGCTGCACGCTGCGCCGGCCCGCCGCCGCGATGTCCGGGTCGACGCGCACCTCGTCGGCGCCCTCGACCAGGCAGCGCAACAGCGCGGCCGGGGTGATCATCTTCATGTACTTGCAGGAGGCGCGGTCGTTGACCGCGCGGAAGTCGACTTGCGGTGCGGCCCGGCGCAACTGGTGCAGCATGCCGACCTCGGTGGCGACCAGGACCTTGCGGGCGTGGGTCTCGTGCGCGGCGTCGAGCATGCCGCCGGTGGACAGGATCTTCACCCGTTCCGCGGGGAAGGCGCCCTCGCCGGCGAGGTACAACGCCGAAGTGGCGCAACCGCATTCGGGGTGGACGTAGAGCTCGGCGTCGGGGTTGGCCCGCGCCTGCTCGGAAAGCTCGTCGCCGTTGATGCCGGCGTGCACGTGACATTCGCCGGCCCACACGTGCAGGTTCTCCCGGCCCGTCACGCGGCGCACGTGGGCGCCGAGGAATTGGTCCGGGCAGAACAGCACCTCGCGGTCGGGGTCGATGGACTCGACCACGTCGACGGCGTTGGACGAGGTGCAGCAGATGTCGGTGAGCGCCTTCACGGCGGCCGTGGTGTTGACGTAGGAGACGACGACGGCGCCGGGGTGCTCGTCGCGCCAGGCGCGCAGCTCCTCGGGGGTGATGGAATCGGCCAGCGAGCAGCCGGCCCGCTGATCCGGGATGAGCACGGTTTTCTCGGGGCTGAGGATCTTGGCGGTCTCGGCCATGAAGTGCACGCCGCAGAACACAATGGTGTCCTCGGGCGCGTCGGCGGCGATCCGCGACAGCGCCAGCGAGTCGCCGACGTGGTCGGCGACGTCCTGGATGGCGGGCAGCTGGTAATTGTGCGCGAGCAGGGTGGCGCCGCGCAGCGTGGCCAGCCGCCGGACCTCGGCCGCCCACTGCTCGTCGCCATCGAGGCCGGCGTAGCCGGTGGGCGTGTCGGTGATGCGGGCGGTCAGATCGGCCGCGAGCGTGTCCATGCGAGTCGAGACCGTCATGGCGGCTCCTTTCGCGCCGGGAGGTTTTCGACTTACAATCGAAAACATGGGCCATACTAGCACTGAACACGAGGTGCTCGCGGTCGTGTTCCAGGTTCGCCAGGTAACGGGCCCACCGCGCCGAGAGAAACCCGAGCTGAACGTGCTGTTATGGCAGCGTGCCAAGGATCCGCAGCAGGGCGCGTGGTCGCTCCCCGGCGGCCGGCTGCGCAACGACGAGGACATGACCACCTCCGTGCGCCGCCAACTGGCCGAAAAGGTCGACCTGCGAGAGCTGGCTCACTTGGAGCAACTTGCTGTGTTTTCCGACCCACATCGGGTGCCCGGCGCCCGGGTGATCGCGTCGACGTTCCTGGGCCTGGTGCCCTCCCCCGCGACCCCCGAGCTGCCGCCGGACACCCGCTGGCACCCGGTGAACGCGCTGCCGCCGATGGCGTTCGACCACGGCCCGATGGTGGAGCATGCCCAAACCAGGCTGGTCGCCAAGATGTCCTACACCAACATCGGCTTCGCCCTGGCCCCAAGGGAATTCGCGCTTTCGGCGCTGCGCGACATCTACGGCGCTGCGCTGGGCTACCAGGTCGACGCGACGAACCTGCAGCGCGTGCTGGCCCGGCGCGGTGTCATCAGCCAGACCGGCACCTTCGCGCAGTCCGGCCGCAGCGGCGGGCGCCCGGCGGCCCTCTACCACTTCACCGAAGCCCAGCTGCGGGTCACAGACGAATTCGCCGCGTTCCGGCCGCCCGGCCAGCCTTGAGCGGCTTTGCTCCCGACACGCCGGTAGATTGGGCGCAACACCCTCGCCGCTGAGCTGCAGGGACCGACGAGAACTGGCTCACAATGCGGCGATTACGTTTTGGCCACCACCCGTTCATGCGCGAGAATGCCGGGTGGCCAAGAAGGGACCGACGAATGGTTGAACTCGGCAATCTGGCGGGGACGCACGGCGCGCAATGGATCGCCAAGCCGCCGCACGAGGAACTGCGGCGCAAGGTGCGGCCACTGCTGCCCTCGGACGACCCGTTCTACCAACCGCCGCCCGGCTTCCAGCACGCCGAACCCGGCACGGTGCTGCGCTCGCGCGATGTCGAGCTGGCGTTTCTGGGCCTGATCCCGCAGCCCGCCACGGCCGTGCAGCTGCTCTACCGCACGATGGACATGAACGGCCAGCCCGAGGCGACGGTGACCACCGTGATCGTCCCGGCGAAGCTGGCGCCGGGGCAGACCTGCCCGCTGCTGTCCTATCAGTGCGCGATCGACGCGATGACGTCGCGCTGCTTCCCGTCCTATGCGCTGCGGCGCCGGGCGAAGGCGCTGGGCTCGTTGAGCCAGCTGGAGTTTCTGCTGATCAACGCCGCCGTCGCCGAGGGCTGGGCCGTCTCGGTCCCCGACCACGAGGGCATCCACGGTTCCTGGGGGGCGCCCTATGAGCCCGGCTACCGCGTCCTGGACGGGATCCGGGCCGCGCTGGGCTTCGAGCGGCTCGCATTGTCGCCGACGGCCCCGATCGGGCTGTGGGGGTACTCCGGCGGCGGCCTGGCCAGCGCCTGGGCCGCCGAGGTGTGCGCCGACTACGCACCCGACCTGGACATCGTCGGAGCGGTGCTCGGATCGCCCGTCGGGGACCTGGGCCACACGTTCCGCAGGCTCAACGGCGGCTTTCTCGCCGGCCTGCCCGCGCTGGTGGTGGCCGCGCTGGCGCATATCTACCCCGACCTCGACCGGGTGATCAAGGAGCACGCCAACGAGGAGGGGCGCGCCCTGCTGGACTCGCTGGAGAAGATGACGACCGTCGAAGCGGTGCTGCGCATGGCCGGCAAGAACATGGGCGACTACCTGGACGAGCCGCTGGAAGACATCCTCGCGACGCCCGAGATCACGCACGTCTTCGAGAGCATCAAGCTGGGCGCGGCCGTGCCGACGCCGCCGGTGTTGATCGTGCAGGCCGTGCACGACTACCTGATCGACGTGCACGACATCGACGCGCTCGCCGACGCCTACTCGGCCGGCGGCGCCCGGGTCACCTACCACCGCGACGCGTTCAACGAACACCTTGTCCTGCACCCGCTGTCGGCCCCGATGACGCTGCGCTGGCTCACCGACCGGTTCGAGGGCCGGCCGCTGACCGAGCACCTGATCAGGACCACGTGGCCGACGATGTTCAACCCGATGACCTACGTGGGCATGGCGCGGCTGGTCAAGATCGCGGCCAAGGTCGTCACCGGCCGGAAGGTGCCGCACCGTCCGCTATGAGACGGCGGCTTCCGGGGCCTCCGGCTCCACCGGCTGCGCGCCGGCCGGCCGGTCGGCCACCGGCAGCCCGCCCAGGTCGTCGCGAGCGTCGGCGGCCGCCATCAGCGCGTACACCAGCGCGGCAACTCCGGCGGGCCACATCAGGGTCATCGCGACCTGTAGCGCCTTTTGTGCGAAGAACACCGGCGGCGCCTGGATGACATAAGCCACCGCCGGGCTTCCCGACAGCGACACCGCGTCGAAGTTCACGGCGCCGTAGCGCAACCGGACCAGCAACACCCCCGTCGCCGCGGCGACCGCGGCGGCCGCCACCATGCCCAGCGACAGCGCCAGCACCATCGCGGGCCCGCGGTGCCGGCGCCACTGCCACACCAGCGCCGTGGCCACCACCGCCAGCACCGTCAACAGGCCCAGCATCAGGCAGGGCGCGGTGAAGAAGTGCTCGGATTCGGTGCCCAGATAGTCGTGCACCCGCTCGCCCGCGCGGGTGATCGCCACCACCGCGTGGATCGGCGGTGCGATCCACGCCCACAGCGCGCCGATCACCGCGCCGGTCGCGGTCACTCCCAGCGCCGCGGCGCCGATCGCCCGCCTGCGCGCCGCGCGGGGAACGCCCGTGGGCCCGACGGTCGGGGGGCCGGCCTGTTCCGTCACCGCTGGGCCTCCAGGTCCGCGGAGTCGACCTGGCCGTGGCGCGAGCACTGGGCGCGCCAGCCGTCAGGCCGGACCTGGACGATCATCCGGCGTCCGCATTCCGCGCAGAACCGGGGCGGCTCGAGGCCCAACTGGGCGGCCGTCGGCACGGCGGTGCCGCCCCGCTCCCCGGTGTAGACGTTGTAGACGCCGGCGCTGACCGGAGCGCCCAGATCGCGAACCACAGTCTCCAAGCCTCTTACAACGTGGCGTTGAGTGCCTTGATCGGCATCTGCAGGTCGCCGAGCAGCTCCAGGTCCGCCTCGGCGGGTCGGCCGAGCGTGGTCAGGTAGTTCCCGACGATCACGGCGTTGATGCCGCCCAGGATGCCCTGCTTGGCGCCGAGGTCGCCCAGGGTGATCTCGCGGCCGCCGGCGAAGCGCAGCATGGTGCGCGGCAGGGCCAGCCGGAAGGCGGCCACCGACTTCAGCGCCTCGGCGACCGGCAGGACCTCCAGATCGCCGAACGGGGTGCCCGGCCGCGGGTTGAGGAAGTTCAGCGGCACCTCGTCGGGTCCGAGTTCGGCCAGGTCGGCGGCGAACTCCGCGCGTTGCTCCAGGCTCTCGCCCATGCCGAGGATGCCGCCGCAACAGACCTCCATGCCGGCGTCGCGCACCATCGACAGGGTCTGCCAGCGCTCCTCCCAGGTGTGGGTGGTCACGACGTTGGTGAAGAACGAGCGGGCGGTTTCGAGGTTGTGGTTGTAGCGGTGCACCCCCATCGCCGCGAGCTGCTCCACCTGCTCGGCCGTCAGCATCCCCAGCGAGCAGGCGATGTTGATCTCCACCTCGTTGCGGATCGCCTCGATGCCGGCCGCGACCTGCGCCATCAGCCGCTCGTCGGGCCCGCGCACCGCGGCCACGATGCAGAACTCGGTCGCGCCCGATTTGGCGGTCTGTTTGGCCGCCTCGACCAGGCTGGGAATGTCGAGCCGCGCGCTGCGCACCGGCGACGAGAACAGCCCCGACTGTGAGCAGAAGTGGCAGTCCTCCGGGCACCCGCCGGTCTTCAGGCTGATGATGCCCTCGACCTCGACCTCCGGCCCGCACCAGCGCATCCGCACCTCGTGGGCCAGCGCCAACAGGTCGTCGAGCCGCTCGTCGCGCAGCTGCAGCACCGCTAGCACCTGGTCCCGGCCGAGTCCCTCGCCGCGTTCCAGCACCTGCTCGCGGGCAACCGCGAGAATGTCGTCGTTCGCGTCGCCGGCGTCGGTCGTCGGCCGAGTTGCCGCTTGAGTCACCAGGTACTCCCCTGCATCCTTTGCGTGCGCGCGCAGCCGCACCTGCCATCGCTGGCAGCCTGAATAGATTCGGTGTTCAAAGTAGGGTAACGGCCGCAGCAGACGGGGGCGGCCGGGGTATGCCTGCACCCGTGTGTCAGCCGAGTACGGCTAGCTGCCGATCGGGTGTGCGGACTTGGCCTTGCCGTCCCAGCGGCGCAGCCCCGTGAAGCGTCCGTCGATCTGCACCGGCCGGCCCGCGATGCGCAGCGCCCGCCCCAGCTGGTGCCCGCCGACGCGGCGGGCCAGGGTGACGTGTGCGGTCCACTGATCGGGCAGGCTGTTGGACATCGGCGCCGGCTCCAGATGCGGACGGCACAACCGGTGCACCTCGGCGTGCAGCGCCAACAGCTCGCCCGTGGGCACCACGAGCCGCGCGAACACGACATTCGCGCGCCCGAACAGCACCGGGGCGCCGATCGTGGCGGTCAGCGGCAGGCGCCGGGCAACGGGGGCCAGCAGCGCGTCGACGTTCGCGTCGATGCGTTCGGCGACGGCCAGGGTCACGTGCGGCCGGCTGGCCGGAGCCTGGCTGGGGATCCCGGCGTCGGCCAGGTCGGCCCAGATGTGACGTATCGCCGCCTCGGTGTCGGGGTCGAAGACGAGCTCGATCGAATGGACCATCAGCCCACCAGCGCGCTCACCCAGTCACGGTCGAACGCCGCGGCGCTCAGGGCCGCGAAGCCGTCGGCGTCCAGCGATCCGGCACCGGAGGGCAGCGCCGCCCGGACCGGCGCCAGCTTCTCCAGCGCGGCCACATTCGACGTCTCCGCCAGGCCGGGCCGCTCCGGCCAGCTGCCGATCACCAGCCCGGCACACGAAACCCGATGCGCGGCAAGGGCTTCCAGCGTCAGCGCGGTGTGGTTGAGGGTGCCCAATTCCGCGGTGACCGCGACGAGCGCGGCGGCGCCCAGCTCGGCGGCCAGGTCGCGCAGCGTGACGCCCGCGCCGGCGAGTTCGACCAGCAGGCCGCCGGCGCCTTCGACCAGCGTCAGCCGGCCCGGCCGGTCGAGGTCGCGGACGAGGCGCAGGACCTCCTCGCCGGCGGGCAACGGGATTCCGGCCCGCTCGGCCGCCGCGGCCGGCGCCAGGGGCAGCGGATACCGCGCCAGCCCGGCGAGCTCGCTGATCCCGGACAGCCGCGCCACCTCGGCCAGATCGTCGTCGCCGCAGTCGGTTCCGGTCTGGACCGGTTTGCACACCGCCACGTCGAGGCCCGCCTGGCGGGCGTGGCACGCCAGCGCCGCGGTGACGACCGTCTTGCCGACCCCGGTGCCGGTGCCGGTGACGACCAGGACGGTCAACGGCGGGCCTTAACCCAGCCCGGCGAGCACGTCGGTCAGCACCCGGCGCGCGATCTCCAGGTCGGCGGCGTCCAGCGACGCGCGCGCGGACAGGCGCAGCCGCGACGTTCCGGCGGGCACGGTCGGCGGCCGGAAGCAGCCCACCCGCACGCCGGCGTCCAGGCAGGCGGTCGCCGCGGCCAGCGCGACCTCCGGATCGCCCAGGATCACCGACACCACCGCCGACGCCGGCTCGTCGGGCACGCCGCAGGTCTCGGCGAGGAAGCGCGCGTGCGTCAGCACGGCCTGCGGGCGCCACGCCTCGGCCTGCAGGACGCGCAGCGCGGCCCGCGCGGCGCCCACCGCCGCCGGGGCCAGGCCGGTGTCGAAGATGAACGGCCGGGCCGCGTCGATCAGGTGCGCGCGCACCTGCGCCGGCCCGACGACCGCGCCGCCCTGACTGCCGAGCGCCTTGGACAGCGTCGTGGTCATCACGATGTCGGGCGCGCCCGCCAGCCCGAGCTCGTGCAGCAGGCCGCGGCCGCCGCCACGCACGCCGAGGCCGTGCGCCTCGTCGACGATGAGCAGCGCACCGTGGCGGCGGCACACCGCGTGCAATTCACGCACCGGGGCCAGCGAGCCGTCGGCGCTGAACACCGAGTCGGTGACGACGACGGCGCGTTGCTCGTCGCGGGCGCCCAGGGCCGCCGCCACCGCGTCCACGTCGCGGTGCGGCGCCACGACCACCCGGGCGCGCGACAGCCGGCACGCATCAACCAGCGACGCGTGCGACAGGGCGTCGGACACCAGCAGCGAGCCGGGGCCCGACAGCCCGACGACGGCACCCAGGTTGGCGGTGTATCCCGACGAGAACAACAAGGCGGAGGCGGCACCGACGAACTCGGCGAGCTCGGTCTCGAATTCCTGGTGCAGTTCCGTGTCGCCGGTGACCAGCCGCGAGCCGGTGGCGCCGGCGCCCCAGACGCGCAGCGCCGCCACGCCCCCCTCGATCACCTCGGGGTGTTGCGACAGGCCGAGGTAGTCGTTGGACGCCAGGTCGAGCTCGGTGGCGACGGCCGGACGCGGCCGCAGCGAGCGCCGCAACCCGGCGTCGCGGCGCTGCTGCTCCACGGCCTCCAACCAGGCCAGCGGTGACGTCTCGATCGGTGCCCTCATCGCGGTTCAGCCTACGAGGCGGCAGACCCCGACCATCCCGCAGGTGAACCGCGCGACTCACTACGGCGTAATGACCTGGCCGGGGGCGCCGGGGTTGCCGTTGACGAGGGTGCCGCTCGCGCCGGGCCCGCCGCTGCCGAAGTGGGCATTGGTCGGCGTCACCGCGAACACGTTGCCGCCGGCACCACCGTCGCCGCCGGTGCTGCCGCCACCGCCGCCGCCGCCGGTGCCGCCGTAGGCGGCTCCGCTAGCCATGAAGTTGTACGCGGTCCCGCCCGTTCCGCCGGTACCGCCAATGGTGACACCGCTACCGCCCGCGCCACCCACACCGCCGGTGGCAGTTCCCCAGTTGGCGGGGTATTGCAACAGGCCGTCGAAGGTGTCGACGAAGTTGAAGGGGCCGATGATCGCGGCGCCCCCGTGGCCGCCGTTGCCTCCGGCGCCGACCGTGCCGGCGCCGCCCATGCCCCCGGCCCCGCCGGTGGCGGTTCCCCAGCCCAGGTTGTACGCCACACCGCCGGCGCCGCCGTCACCGCCGGTGGCGCCGGTGCCGCCGGCACCGCCCAGACCGCCGAGCGCAAAGCCGGCCCCGCCGGCCCCACCGGTGCCGCCCGCACCGCTGACGCTGTTACCGCCGGCCCCACCGGTGCCGCCGGACGGAACGCCGAAGCCAAAGTCGGCGCCGCCGAGAAAGCCGACGTTGCCGCCGGCCCCGCCGGTGCCACCGGTCGCGTCGATGGCGCTGCCGCCGGCCCCACCGGCACCGCCAACGCCGAAGTAGAAGCCACCCTGCCCGCCTACCCCGCCGTTACCGCCATTCACGCCGGAGACCGTGGAGTTCCAGCCGGGCCCGCCCGCCCCGCCATTGCCCACCCAGACGGCTGCTCCACCGTTCCCACCGGTCCCAGGGGCCACAAGGGTCGTACCGGGGCCACCAGCTCCCCCGTTGCCGCCGTTGCCGAGAATGCCGGCCGTCCCGCCGTTACCGCCGTTCACACCGGCGACCGTGGAGTCCCAGCCGTTGCCGCCGTTGCCCAGCAACAAGCCGCCGTTTTGGCCATTCGGGCTGGCCTGGGTCCCGTTCGCGCCGTTGTAGAACAGCGGCTGACCGACGAACTGCCGGCTGGTCTGGTTCAGCTCGTACATCACCGTGCCCAGCGGATCCGTCCTCGGCGGCGGCGACGCCCCGGAGGCATCGGCGACCGCGGCGGGCCACGACGACGGAGTCAATAGCTGGAGGGACAGCACCTCCGCTTCTCTGAACGCCTCGCCCGCCTGATTCAGCGCCTGCACAATCTGGTCCGCAACGGCCTGGGCCTCTTTGAGCAGCGCCTGAAATTCCTGGCCGACCTCGGAAAACAGCGTCGCGATCGCCTTGGACACCTGGTCACCCGCGGATCCCGGCACCCAGACGATCGGGAGGTCCGCCGCCGCGCTCGCGGCCTTCACGGAGGAGTTGATGGTCGCCACATTCGCCGCTGCCGCCGTCAACGCATTCGGCGCGACGACCACATACGACATTGCTGACCTCCGAAGACCGCGGAGGTGGCACCCTTAACCACGGTCACGATTACGGGCACTATAAACCTATCTCGTTGCACACGTGTAGATCAGCTTTTCCGGGAAAGGCGGCGCGACGCCGCGGCCAGGCCGGCCCGAGATGATTGGTTCGGCTACAGCGACACGACGCTGCCGGGGCCGCCCGCGGTTCCGCCGAGCCCACCGGCCGCGCCGCCGGCCCCGACGGTGGCAGTGCCCGTAGGGGTTGCGTAGACGTTGCCGCCGGTGCCACCGTTGCCGCCGGTAAGACCGGTGCCACCGGTGCCGCCCATGCCGCCGAAGGCGGCTCCGCCCGCCAACAAGTTGTACGCTGTCCCGCCCGTCCCGCCGGTACCGCCGACGGTGGCGCCGACGCCGCCCACGCCGCCGACACCGCCGTAGGTGGTGCCCCAGTCGGTGGGGAGATACGTCAGCAGGCCGTCGAAATTGTCGACGGCAATGTTGAAGGGGCCCATCATCGCGGTGCCGCCGTGGCCCCCGTTCCCGCCGGCGCCGACGGTGCCGACACCGCCCACTCCACCGGCCCCGCCGGTGGCGGTTCCCCAGCCCAGGTTGAACGCCAGACCACCCGCGCCGCCGTCGCCACCGGTGGCGCCAGAGCCACCGGCCCCGCCGGTGCCGCCTACCTCGAAGCCCGACCCGCCGGCCCCACCGACGCCGCCCTGACCGGTGACGCTGTTACCGCCGGCCCCGCCGGTGGCGCCGGTCGGAACGCTCAAGCCCAGATCCGTGCTCCCGAGGAAGCCCGTATAGCCGCCGGCCCCGCCGGCGCCGCCGGTCGCGTCGATGGCGCTGCCCCCGGCCCCACCGACACCACCGGTACCCCAGAAAAGCCCGCCGGCCCCGCCATTACCGCCATTACCGCCGTTCACGCCGGAGATGGTGGAGTTCCAGCCCGCCCCGCCGGCCCCGCCGTCGCCCACCCAAATGGCCGCGCCGCCGGTGCCACCGGTCCCGGGGGCCTGGCCGACCGCACCGGGACCCCCGGTCCCGCCGGCGCCACCGATGCCGATGAGCCCGGCCTGCCCGCCGTTACCGCCATTGACACCGACGAGTGTGGAGTTCCAGCCGTTGCCGCCGTTGCCCATCAACAAGCCGCCGTTTTGGCCGTTCGGGCTGGCCTGCGTCCCGTTGGCACCGTTGTAGAACAGCGGCTGTCCCAGGAAGGTCTGGCTGGTCTGATTCAACTGATACATCACCGTCGCCAGCGGTTCCGTCGGAGGCGGCAGCGATCCCGTGGAGGCTTCCGCCACCGCGTGCGCGAAGATCTGCATCGGCGTTTGGAAGGCCGCCGCGGGGGCCGCGAACGCCGACGCATTCGCCGCCTCGGCCGCCGCATAGGTGCCGCCCGACCCGGTCAGGGCTTGCACGAACTGGGCGTTCAGCGCCGCGGCCTGGTTGCTGAGCGCCTGAAACTCGGCGCCGACGCGGGAAAACACGGAAGCGACCGCCGCCGACACCTCGTCACCCGCGGCGGCCGCCATCGCGGTGGTCGGGGCAGCCGCCGCCGCGCGCGCAGCATTGAGCGACGAGCCGACTGCGGCCACATCCGCCGCCGCCGCCGCCAACGCGTCCGGCGCCGCGATCAAATACGACACTGCTGACCTCCGAAGACCGTCGGGGTGATACATCCGCCGTTACGGTCACCATCACTAGCGAGTCAAAACCTATCCCGTTGCACACCTGTAGAACTAGGTTTCGCCAAATTTCGTGGCCGCCCCCGCCGCCACGCCCGGTCCGGACAGCCAGAGCACGCAGCGCACTTCGGGACCGCCGGATGTCGCTGTCACCGTGGCTTGCCGGGGCGTCGACGGTCCGCAAAGAAATCGGCGGTCGGTCGCGCCGAAGCGGAGCACGATGCCGACTTCTATGTCGACTATCAATTACTGGAATGCATTCCGGGCGGATGGGCATCTGGACGGAATCCAAAAACAAACATTTTCAGCATGGGCGCCGCTCCTGAAGCGTTGGCCAACTCGGCGGCCTGATGACCAGATTCGTTGGGCCACAAGGGTATTCGATCTGCTATTCGTCCAGCAGCACCCGGTGCAACAAGCGCATTAAAGAATGCTTTTAGACACACGTTTAATTGGCTGAAAGTTTACCAAGGCGATTATCGCAACCGGTTTCATATCGAAAATTTATGGGTATGGACATGGGCGTGGCACATAATGGGGTGATCGGGCGGGAATCAGTCGCGGCCGTGATTGGGGGGACAGTGACGGAGGGCGACTTCGAAGCCGCCGTGGGTGCGGCGGCGCAGGACGCGGTGTGGAAAACGCAACATCCGCTGACCCATCAGTTGGCAGAGGACGACCCGCGCCGGGCGGAGTACCTGCGCGAGTACCAAATGTCCGTCGGTCGACAGGTGCTCAAGGCGATCGAGAACCTGCGACGCGGCACTGCGAGCCGTGGAGAACCCAGCGAATCCGGCCCCGAAGTACCCCCGAACGCCGACTGCTATCCCGGCGGAGGACGTTCCGCGCGCGTGCCGTTGGCGCCGGGGTGATCGTCTCGTCGCTTTGATCTCTGTCCGGTGCGGCTGAGCGGCCGGCCGCGCGCTGAACCAAACGGATGATGCAGCGCGCGGCAATCGCGCACATCCCCCGGTGACCGACGGTAGTTTCAGTCCTGCGCCCGTGTTGGGGCGGCCGGACGGACGAAGGAGCGTCGGTGAAAACCATTCCCAAGATGTTGGTTTTTGGGCTAGTCGAACTCCTCGTGTTCGGCTCGATGCTGTTTATCCCGGCGGGCACGTTCAATTACTGGCAGGCGTGGGTGTTTCTCGTGGTGGTCGGCGTGACGGCCTGGATCCCCGCGGTGTACCTGCTACGGATGAACCCGGCCGCGCTACAGGCCCGGATGCGCGGGGGACCCGCGGCCGAGGCGCGGATCGCGCAGCGGGTCATCATCGCCGGCTTGTATCTGTCGCTGGCGGCGATGGTTGTGGTGAGCGTCCTCGACCATCGCTTCGGCTGGTCGCCGGTGCCGACGGCGATCTGCGTGGTCGGCGACGTGCTGGTCGCCATCGGGCTGGGTGTGGTGGCGCTGGTGATCATTCAGAACAGCTACGCCGCCGCGACCGTCCAGGTGCAGGCGGGCCAGAAGGTCGTCTCCAGCGGGCTGTATGGGCTGGTGCGGCATCCGATGTATACCGGCAACGTGATCATGATGGTCGGCATCCCCCTCGCGCTCGGTTCCTACTGGGGACTGGTTTTCGTCGTTCCCGGCCTCCTCGTGCTCGCCTCACGCATCCGCGACGAGGAGAAGCTGCTCCAAAGAGAGTTGGACGGATACCTCGAGTACACGCAGAAAGTGCGTTATCGCCTCGTGCCGACGATGTGGTAGCAACGGCACGCTCTAGAGGTCGGGGATGACGGGAACCTCTTCGATCGAGCAGGCGTGCCCGCCCAGCCGCTGGCTCAAGCGTCGGACCGACGGGGCCTCGAACAGAGCGGTGACCTCGAGGTTGGCATCGAGCGCGGTGTTGATCGTGGCGGTGGCCCGCATCGCGCCCAGCGAGTCGCCGCCGAGGTCGAAGAACGATTCGTCGACTCCGACCCGGTCCACGCCGAGCACCTGCGTGTAGATCCCGGTCAAGATCTGCTCGATCAGGCTGGTCGGGGCGTGGTTGCCGGCACCGTTGTGATGGTGTTCGGGTACGGACACCGCCGGGGGCGCCGGCTGCGCCACCGGCGCGTGGTTGCCGGACCTGTCGGCGCGCGCGTGCCTCCCCTCGTCGGGTCCGTCGAGCGACGCCAGCGGTCGGGCCGGGTCGGTGGTCATGGCCACCAGCGTGTCCTGGAACCGCTCGATCAGTGCCTCGATGTCGGCCTGGTCGAAGACGTCCGCGCGGAATTGGACGTGCAGCTCCAATTCGCGGCCCGGCAGCGCCTGGACGGTCAGCGGGTAGTGGTAGTAGTCGCGGTTGGTGATCTCGGTGATAGCCAACCCGTCGCCCCCCGACAACGCGGCGGCATCCGCCGGATAATTCTCGTACACGAAAACGGTGTCGAAGAGCCTTGCGTGGCCGGTGGCACGGTGAATCTCGCTCAGCGCCAGGTGCTGGTGGTCCAGCGTGCGGTTGTGGTCGCCCTGCAGTTGATCGAGCAGGTCGGTGGTTGTGGTCCCGCCGTTGAGGCTCGCCCGCACCGGGACCGTGTTGATGAACAGGCCCACCATCGAGTCCGCGCCCGGCACCTCGGCCGGCCGCCCCGAGACCACGGCGCCGAAGGCGACATCGCGCTGGCCGGTCAGCCACATCAGCAGCTGCGCCCAGGCGCCCTGCAGCACGGTGCTCACGGTGGTGTGACGCGAGCGCGCCAACTCGTTGATCGCCCGCGTGGTCTGTTCGGGCACCCGGAACGACGCGACGCCGCGCCGGCCCACCCCGAACCAATCCGGCGGCCCGACCAGTGTGGGCGCGGCGAAGCCGGCGAATATGTCCCGCCACACCGCGCGGGCGCCCTCCAGGTCGCGACCGGCCAGCCAGGACACAAACCTGCGATACGAACCCGCCGCGGGCAGCCGCTGGCCGTAATAACTGGCGAACAATTCGCCCAGCAGGATCGGCAGCGACCACCCGTCGAGCACGATGTGGTGATTCGTCAGCACGAAGCGGTGCCGGTCTTCCGCGGTGCGGATCAGAGCGACCCGCAAGGCGGGATGGTCGGCCAAGTCGTAGACCGCGGCGCGTTCGGCGGCGCAGACCTGCTGGATCTGCTCGTGGAGGTCACCCTCCCCCTCGCTGAGGTCGAGATACCGCCAGGGCACCACGGGGTCGGCGGGGATGATCTGCACCGGCTGGTCGAACCGAGCGCTGAAGCGGGCCGCCAGGTTGGGGTGGCGGGCGACCACCGTGTGCACGGCGTCCCGCAGGCGGTGCTGGTCGAGCCGGCCGCTGAGCGTGACGTCGAGCTGCACCGCGTACACGTCGTCGCCGCCTTGGGCGGTGCTGGCGTGAAACAGCAACCCCTGCTGCAGCGGGGTCAGCGGCAGCACGTCGGCGATGCGGTATTGCCGCGAGAGCTCGTCGATCTGCAGCTGGCTAAGCCGGGCCGGCGCGATGTCCGACGGCGTCAACCCGCCGCCGCCGCCGCGCACATGCGCGCAGATGCCGGCCAGCGCGTCGAACCACAACCGGCTCAGCCGGCTGACCTGCGCCTGATCGAGGGCCGACGGCGCCCACGTCCAGCCCGCGCGCAGCCGCGGACCGGTGTCGGCGTCCAGGGTGCCCGCGTTGAGCTCCACGGTGTGCATCAGCGGCATGGGCGTCGCCGCGGCGACGCCGGTCACTGCCCAGCCGTCCTGGCGGATCTCCCAGATGTCGCCGGACACCTGGGTCGACGCGGCGCCCAGCCGCCCCAGGTAGTTGAACCCGATCGTGGGGTCGGCCCCCGCCAGGTCGACGTCATCGTTCAAGTAGCGCAGCAGCCCGTAGGTCAAGCCGTCCGGGAGGGCCCGAAGCTGCTCCTTGGCGTCTTTGATCACCGCCCCGAGCCCCACGTCGCCGGCCAGTACCTGCGCCCAGTCCAGCCCGCCGACCGCGAGCGCCACCGGATACTTGGTGGTGAACCACCCCACCGTGCGCGACAGATCGACGCTCGAGTCCAGCTCCTCTTGGCGGCCGTGACCCTCCGCATCGATCACGATCGGCGCGGCGCCGCTCCCCAAGAACTCGGCGCACGCCAACGCGAACGCGATCAAGAGGATCTCGTGTATCCCGGCGTGGAACGCCGCCGGCACCTCACCGAGCAGCATCCGGGTGGTCTCGGCGTCCAGCTCCACCGCCAGGTTGCCGGCGGTCGCATAGGTGTCGACGGCCGGCTGCACCGCCGGCAACTCCGCGGGCAGCGCGGCGATGCGCCGCCAGGCGGGCGCCTGCTGGACCACCTCCGGCCGGTGGGCGTGCTCGGCCAGCAGCGCCGCCCAGCGGGCGAACGACGTCCTCGGCGCCGGCAGCACGACCTGCTGCCCGCCGCGGTGCTGCGCCCACGCGAGGTTGAGGTCCTCGAGCAAGATCCGCCAGGACACCCCGTCCACCGCCAGATGGTGAACGATCAACAGCAACTGGCCGGTGGGCGCCGCCCACAGCGCGCTCACCATCACCCCGGCGGCCGGGTTCAACCGCGATCGCGCCGCCACCACCGCGTCGTCGGACAGCACGTCCACGGTCTGCAGGCACCCGCGCGCGTCCACCGAACCGGGTTCGGCCACCGTCACCGACCACCCGGCGGCGCCGTCGGCCCCGTCGTCTGAGACGCGCAGCCGCAACGTGGCGTGCCGATCGAGCAGGGCCTGCAGCACCGCCACCACGTCGGACGAGGTCACCCCGACCGGGGCCTGCACCAGCACCGTCTGGTTGAACTCCGCCACCGGGCCCTGGACGCTCTGCAGCCAGCGCATGATCGGGGTCGCCACCACCGCGCCGACGCCCTCGTCGATCACCTCGGCGTCGTCGGCGACCACCCCGGCCACCCGGGCGAGCTTGGCCACGGTCTGCTCGACGAAGATGTCGCGCGGCCGGCACACCACGCCGGCGGCGCGCGCCCGCGCCACCACCTGCATCGACAGGATGCTGTCCCCGCCGAGTTCGAAGAACGACTCCTCGACGCCGACCCGTTCCAGCCCCAGCACCTGCGCGTAGATGCCGGCCAGGATCTCCTCCACCGCGTCGGCGGGGGCGCGGTAGTGATCGACATCCTGATACTCCGGCGCCGGCAGGGCGCGGGTGTCGAGTTTGCCGTTGACCGTCAGCGGCAACGCGTCCAACGCCATCACCGCGGCCGGCACCATGTAGGCCGGCAGCCGCTCGGCCAGCGCGGCGCGCACGTCGGCCGGGTCCACCGCGCCGGTCACGTAGCCCACCAGGCGCTTGTCCCCGGGGCGGTCCTCGCGGGCGATCACCACCGCCTGCTCCACGCCGTCGAGGCCGTTCAGGGTCGCCTGAATCTCACCGAGCTCGATGCGATAGCCGCGGATCTTGACCTGCTCGTCGGCGCGCCCCATGTAACGCAACTGCCCGTCGGCGCCCCAGCACATCCGGTCGCCGGTGCGATACATGCGCGCTCCCGGCCCGCCGAAGGGACACGCGACGAACCGCGTCCCCGTCAGCCCCGCGCGGCCGACGTACCCGTGCGCCAACCCGGCGCCGGCGACGTACAACTCGCCGACCACACCAGGGGGCACCGGCTGCAACGACCCATCGAGCACGAAGAAACCGAGGTGGGCCAACGGCACCCCGATGGGGCTCACGGCGGTGCAGGCGTCCGCGGCGACGATCTCACGGAACGAGGCATGCACGGTGGTCTCCGTGATGCCGTACATGTTGATCAACCGGGGCCGGGCCGGGTGACTGTCCAGCCACGAGCGCAGGCGCTGCGGTTCGAGCGCTTCGCCGCCGAACACCACGGCCTCCAGCTCCAATTGCGATCCCAGCTCGGGCTGCAACGCATCCGCGGCCTGCAAGGCGTAAAACGCCGACGGGGTCTGGCTCAAGACGCTGACCCGCTCGGCCACCAGCAGCGCGTGCAGGTCTTCCGGCGAGCGCACCACCGCGTCGGGCACCACCACCACGCGCCCGCCGTAAAGCAGCGCGCCCCAGATCTCCCACACCGAGAAGTCGAAGGCCAGCGAATGGCACTGCGTCCACACGCGTCCGGCGAGCTCCATGTCACCGGCCAGCGTCGCAAGCAGCCGCGTCACGTTGCGATGCGGGACCGCCACGCCCTTGGGGGTTCCGGTCGTGCCCGAGGTGTAGATGAGGTAGGCGACGTCGTCCGGGCACGCCACCGACATCGCGGTGCCGGGCCGGCCGTGCCCGGCGTCGTCGTGCATATCGATGACGCGCAGCGCGCGCCCCTGTAGCCGCGGGCGGTATTCCGCGGTGGTGATCGCGGCGATCGGCGCGGCGTCGTCGAGCACGAACTGCATGCGTGCCGCCGGAACCGCCGGGTCGATCGGCACATACGCCGCGCCCGTCTTGACCACCGCCAGGATCGCCACCACGGCCTCGGCCGACCGGGGCAACAACAGCGCCACCCGCCGTCCCGGGCCCACGCCCGCATCGGCCAAGAGGTGCGCCAACCGGTTGGCCGCCTCGTCCAGTTCCCGGTAAGTCATCGACGAGCCGTCGAAGGTCACCGCCGCGGCGTCCGGCACCCGCGCGACTTGCTGGGCGAACACCGCCGGAATCGACACCGGCGGGCCATCCGGCGCCGTCAACACCGCCCGGTTACCCCAGTCCTCCAGCCGGGCCCGCTCGACCTCGTCGAGCACGCCGATGGACGACAGTCGCCGAGCCGGGTCGGTGGTCATCGCGATCAGCACGCGCCGCAAACGCTCGATCAGTGTTTCGATGCTGGCCGCGTCGAACACGTCGGTGCGAAATTCGACCGACCCCGCGATGCCGGCCGGCTCACCGTCCTCATCAAGGTGCTCTTCCAACGCAAGCGCCAGGTCCATGCGGGCGGTGCCGGTGTCCACGGGCAGCTGGGTGAGCTCGAGGTCCCCCAACGCCAGCTCGACGTCGTCGTCGATGGCGTGCAGGGTCCGCCACGCCAACATCACCTGAACCAGGGGGTGGTGGGTCAGCGATCGCGTGGGGTTCAGCCGCTCGACGACCACTTCGAAGGGCACATCCTGGTGCTCGTAGGCGGCGAGGCTGCGTGCCCGCACCTGGGCCAGCAGGTCGGCGACGCTGGGATCGCCGGTCAGGTCGACGCGCAACACCAACGTGTTGACGAAGAAGCCGACCAACTCGTCGAGGGCCGGGTCGCGGCGCCCCCCGATCGGGAAGCCGACCGCCACATCGGAACTCGCGCTCAGCTTGCCCAGCAGCACGGTCAGGGCGGCCTGCATCACCATGAAACTGGTCGCGTTGTGCTCGCGGGCCACCCGGGCTACCTGCCGGTGCAGCTCGGCCGGCAACCCCACCAGCACGGCGGCGCCCCGCTGATCGGCCACCGGAGGGTAGGGCCGGTCGGTGGGCAGCTCCAGCCGCTCGGGCATCCCCGCCAGGGCCTGCTGCCAGTACGCCAGCTGGGCGGCGATGGGGCTGTCGGCGTCGCCGAGGTCGCCGAACTGCGCGCGCTGCCACAGCGTGTAATCGACGTACTGCACCGGCAACGGCGTCCACCCGGGAGCCTGCCCCACACTTCGGCTCGCGTAGGCCACGGCCATATCGCGCACCAGCGGGTCGATCGACAGGCCGTCGGCGGCGATGTGATGCACCACGGCCACCAGCACGTGTTCGTCGTCGGCGACGCGGAAAAGCTTGGCGCGCAAGGGGATTTCGGCTGCCAGATCAAAGCTGTGCCGCGCCGCCTCCTCGATGGCCTCCTGCAGCCGGCCCGGCGACCACGCGGTCGCGTCGACGACGTCCCAGGCGAAGTCGGCCCGCTCGGCGGCCAGCACCAGCTGTTGCGGTATCCCGTCGGGGGCGGCGAACAGCGTGCGCAGGCTTTCATGGCGGCGCACCACGTCGGCCAGCGCCGCGCAGAACGCGTCGGCATCCAGCGGCCCGCGCAGCCGCAGCGCCACCGCCAGGTTGTAGACCGGGGACGGGCCCTGCAATTGGTCGATGAACCACAACCGGTTCTGCGCGAACGACAAAGGAATCACCGCGGGCCGCTCGACGGCCACCAACGGCTCCAGCCCGCCCTCACCACCGTGGATGCGCGTGGCCAATTGGGCCACCGTGGGCGCCTCGAACACGGCCCGCACCGCGACGCCGGCGCCCAGGCCGGTGTTGATCGCGGCGACCAGACGCATCGCCGACAGCGAATCCCCGCCCAGGTCGAAGAACGAGTCGTCCACCCCAACCCGGTCCACGCCCAACACCTGGGCGTAGATGCCGGCCAGGATCTCCTCGGTCGGGTTGGTGGGTGCGCGGTAGCTGTCGGTGGCCTCGTATCCCGGGGCCGGCAGCGCCCTGGCGTCGAGCTTGCCGTTGACCGTCAGCGGCAACGCCGCCAGCCCCACCACCGCGGCGGGGACCAGGTAGGCCGGCAACCGCTCGGCCAGCGCGGATCGCACCGCTGCCGGATCGGCGGTCCCGGTGATGTATCCCACCAGACGCTTGTCGCCGGGACGGTCCTCGCGCGCGACCACCACGGCCTGCTCCACGCCGTCGACCGCGGCCAGCGCGGCCCGGACCTCGCCGGGTTCGATGCGATAGCCGCGGATCTTGACCTGCTCGTCGGCGCGGCCCAGGTATTGCAGCTGCCCGTCGGCGCGCCAGCGCACCAAGTCGCCGGTGCGATACATGCGGGTTCCGGGCGCGTCCGCGCCGGCGAACGGGCAGGCCACGAAGCGCGAGGCGGTCAGCCCGGTGCGGCCGACGTACCCGACGCCCACCCCCCGGCCGGCCACATATAACTCTCCGACCACACCGGCCGGCACCCGCCGCAACGACTCGTCCAGGACGAACAGCGCCGCCGTCGACACGGGCGCACCGATCGGGGCCGCCCCCGACCCCGGCTGCAACGGCGCGCTCATCGACGCATACACCGTGGCCTCGGTGGGCCCGTAGGCGTTGATCACCACCCGCCCGGGCGCAAACTCGTCGACCACCTCGGCCGTACACGCCTCGCCGCCGAGCAGCAACGCCTCGGACTCCAACCGTTGCGGGGACAGCGCGGCCACGGCCGACGGGGTTTGGGTGAGGACGTTGACCCGTTCACGGGCCAGCAGGTCGTGGAAATCGTCCGGGGAGGCGACGACCGACGCGGGCACCACCACCAGCCGCCCACCGCCGAGCAGCGCGGCCCAGATCTCCCACACCGAGAAATCGAACGCGTACGAATGGCATTGCGTCCACACCTGTGTCGCCGGCAGCGAGGTGGGCGTTGACTGCGCCAAGTGGGCCAGGTTGCGGTGCGCGATGGCCACACCCTTGGGCGTTCCGGTGGTGCCCGAGGTGTAGATCAGGTACGCGATGTCGTCGGCCGCCGGTGCCCGCGGCGCGGTGGCGGGCTGGTGGTCGACGGCGGGGTCGTCGACGTCGATGACGGTCAGGTCCCGCGCGTCCAGCCGGCCGGCCAATGCGGCGGTGGTGACCGCGGCGACCGGTGCGGCATCGTCCAGCATGAACCCGACCCGGGCCGCCGGCAGCGCCGGGTCGATCGCCAGGTAAGCCGCCCCGGTCTTCAGCACCGCCAGCATGGCGACGACGGCCTGAGCCGACCGCTCCAACAGCAACGCCACACACGCACCGGGCCGGACACCATGGCCAGACAGCAGGTGCGCGAACCGGTTGGCGGCCTCATCGAGTTCCCGGTAGGTCATCGACCGGCCCTCGAAGGTCACCGCCGGCGCCTCGGGGTCGCGGACCACCTGGGTGGCGAACAGCTCCGGTATCGACAGGTCGACGGGTGCGGGCTCCGCCAGCACCGCGCGGTTGCCCGCCTCGTCGAGGCGGGCGTGCTCGGCCTCGTCGAGCAGGTCCACCGACGACAGCCGCCGGCCCGGATCTGCCGTCATGGCGACCAGCACCCGCTTGAGCCGCTCGATCAGCGTTTCGATGCCGGCGGCGTCGAACACGTCGGTCCGGAATTCCACCCCTCCGGCGATGCCGGCGGGCTCGCCGGCGGCGGTCCACGTCTCGCCCAGGGAGAACGCCAGATCGGTGCGGGCCGTCCGGGTGTCGAGCGGCAACGGCGTGACCTGCAAGCCACCCAAGGCCAACCCGGCCGCCGGGCCGGTGGTGCCCTGGCCCTGCCCGCTCTGCCAGGCCAGCATCACCTGCACCAGCGGGTGATGGGTCAGGCTTCGGGTCGGGTTGAGCCTTTCCACCAGTACCTCGAAGGGCACGTCCTGGTGCTCGTAGGCGGCCAGGCTGCGCGCCCGCACCTGGGCGAGCAGGTCGGCGATGGTGGGATCACCGGCCAGATCGACCCGCAACACCAGCGTGTTGACGAAGAAGCCCACCAGCTCGTCCAGCGCGGGGTCTCCGCGCCCGGCGATCGGAAATCCCACGGACACATCGGAACTCGCGCTGAGTTTGGCCAGCAGCACGGCCATGGCGGCCTGCATCACCATGAAGCTGGTGGCGTTGTGTTCGCGGGCCACCCGGGCGACCTGCGCCTGCAGCTCGGCCGGCCAGTCCACCGACACGCTCGCGCCGCGGTAGTCCGCGACCGGCGGGTAGGGCCGATCGGTGGGCAGCTGCAGGTGCTCCGGCATTCCGGCGAGCGCCTCTTGCCAGTAGGCCAGCTGCGCGGCGATGCGGCTGCCGCTGTCGCTGAGATCCCCGAGCTGCGCCCGCTGCCACAGCGTGTAGTCGGCGTACTGCACCGGCAGATCGGGCCAGTCGGGGGCCCGCCCGAGGCTGCGGTTGGCGTAGGCCACCCCGAGGTCCCGCACCAGCGGGGCGATCGACGCGCCGTCGGCGGCGATGTGGTGCACCACGGCCACCAGCACGTGTTCGTCGTCGGCGACCCGGAAAAGCCTCGCGCGCATGGGGATCTCGGCCGCCAGATCGAACTGGTGACGCGCCACGGTGTCGAACGCCTCGTACAGCCGGCCTTCCGACCAGCCGGCCGCGTCGACGATGGACCAGCCGAAGTCGGCCCGCTCGGGACGCACGATCAGCTGGCAAGGTACGCCGTCGTGCGCGGCAAACAGCGTGCGCAGGCTCTCCTGCCGGGCCACCACGTCGGCCAGCGCGGCGCCCAGTGCGTCCGCATCCAGCCGCCCGCGCAACCGCAGGGCGACCGCCATGTTGTAGATCGTCGAGGGGCCCTGGAACTGGTCGATGAACCACAACCGGCTCTGGGCGAACGACAGCGGAATCACCTCGGGCCGCGGGGCGGCCGCGAAAGGCGCCAGCGGCTCCAGCCGAGCTTCATCCCCACCGATGCGCGTCGCCAACTGGGCGACCGTGGGCGCCTCGAACAACGTGCGCACCGACAGACCGGCGTCCAGGCCGCTGTTGACCGCGGCGATCAGCCGCACGGCGGACAGCGAATCCCCACCGAGGTCGAAGAACGACTCATCCACCCCGACCAGCCGCGGCGCCTGGACACCCAGCACCTGCGCGTAGATGCCGGCCAGCAACTCCTCGACCGCGTTGGTAGGGGCGCGGTAGTGGTCGCCATCCTGGTATTCGGGCGCCGGCAGGGCCCTGGTGTCGAGTTTGCCGTTGACCGTCAGCGGCAGCGCGTCGATCGCCACCACCGCGGCCGGCACCATGTAGCCCGGGAGCCGGTCGGCCAGCGCCGCGCGCGCCGACGCTCCGAAGGAGGCCGGATCCGCGACTCCGGTGACGTAGCCGACCAGGCGCTTGTCCCCGGGGCGGTCCTCTCGGGCGATCACCGCCGCCTGCTTGACGCCGTCCAGCGCGGCGAGTGCGGCCTGGATTTCGCCGAGTTCGATGCGGTAGCCGCGGATCTTGACCTGCTTGTCGGCGCGTCCGACGTACCGCAGCTGCCCGTCCGCGCCCCACCACACCAGGTCCCCGGTGCGGTACATCCGTTGCCCGGACGCCCCCGCGCCGACGAACGGGCAGGCCACAAACCGCGTCGCACTCAGCGCCGCCCGGCCCACATAGCCGTCCGCCACTCCGGCGCCGGCCACGTACAACTCCCCCACCACACCCGGTGGGACCGGCCGCAGCCACCCGTCGAGGACGAAGAACTCCAGATGGGCCAGCGGCACGCCGATGGGGCTGGCGACGCTGTCGGCGTCGCCGACGACGATCTCCCGGAACGACGCGTGCACCGTCGTCTCGGTGATGCCATACATATTGATCAGCCGCGGCAAACCCGGATGGTTGTCCAGCCAGGTCCGCAGCCGCTGCGGCTCCAGCGCCTCGCCGCCGAACACCACGGCCTCGAGCTTCAGGCGGGGCTCCGGCTCGGGCTGTGCCGCATCCGCGGTCTGCAGCGCGTAAAACGCCGACGGGGTCTGGCTCAACACGGTGACCTGTTCGGCCACCAACAACGCGTGCAGGTCTTGCGGCGAACGGACCACCGAATCGGGCACGATCACCAGCCGGCCGCCGTACAGCAGCGCGCCCCAGATCTCCCACACCGAAAAGTCGAAGGCCAACGAATGACACTGCGACCAGACCTGCCCCGCCAGCTCCAGATCGGTGTCCAGCGTCTCCAGCAGCCGGGTCACGTTGCGGTGCGGGATCGCCACGCCCTTGGGGGTTCCGGTGGTCCCCGACGTGTAGATGAGGTAGGCGATGTCGTCGGGCGCCGGCGCCGGCAACGCGGTGCTGGGCTGGCGGTCGATGGCGGGGTCGTGGACATCGATGATTGCGACGTCGCGCCCGTCCAGGCGATCCGCCAGGCCGGCGGTGGTGACCACCGCGATCGGCGCGGCATCGTCGAGCACGAACCCCATCCGGGCCACCGGCACCGTCGGATCGATCGGCACGTACGCCGCCCCGGTTTTCAGCACCGCCAACATCGCCACGACCGCGTCGGCCGACCGCGGCAACAACAGCGCCACCCGCTGCCCCGGACCCACGCCCCGGTCGGTCAACAGGTGCGCCAACCGGTTGGCCGCCTGCTTGACCTCGCGGTAGGTCCACGACCGCTCCCCGGCGCTGATCGCCACCGCGTCCGGCGTGCGCGCCACCTGGGCGCCGAACAGCACCGGAATGGACACCGGCACACCGACCGGCTGGGCCAGCCCCGTGCGGTTGCCCCACCTCTCGAGCAGGGCGTGCTCGGCGGCGTCGAGCACATCCATCGACGACAGCCGCCGCCCCGGATCGGCGGTCATCGCCGCCAGCACCCGCTGGAACCGCTCGATCAGCGTGTCGATGTCGGCCGCGTCGAACACCTCGGTGTCGAACTCGACGCGAAGACCCATTTCCGTGCCCGGCATGGCCTGGACCGCGAGCGGGTAGTGGTTGTACTCGCGGTGGGTGAAATCGGTGATGGCCAACCCTTGGTCACCTTGGCCGCCCGACAGCGCGGCCGCGTCGAGCGGGTAGTTCTCGTACACGAAAAAGGTGTCGAACAGCTGGTCCAGGCCGGTGACGCGGTGCAGCTCGCTGAGCGCCAGGTGCTGGTGGTCCAGCGTGTGGTTGTAGGCGTTCTGCAGTTGGTCGAGCAGGTCGGCGGTGGTGGTCGTGGCCGCGATGTTCGCCCGCACCGGCACCGTGTTGATGAACAGGCCCACCATCGAGTCCGCGCCGGGCAGCTCGGGCGGCCTGCCCGAGACCGTCGTGCCGAAGGCGACGTCGGGCCGGCCCGTCAGCCCCACCAGCAGTCGCGCCCAGGCGGCCTGCACCACGGTGCTGACGGTGGTGTGGTGCGAGCGCGCAAGCTCGCCGAGCGCCCGCGTCGTCTGCTCGGGCACCCGGAACGATGCGACGCCTCGCGGCCCCAGGCCCAGCCGGCCGGGCGGGGCCAGCAACGTGGGGGTGTCGAATCCGGCCAGCGCCTCACGCCAGGCGTCGCGCGCGGCATCAACGTCGCGGCTCGTCAGCCAGGCCACGAAGCTGCGGTACTTCGCCGCCGCGGGCAGCCACCGCCCGTGATAGCCGGCGAATATCTCCCCCAGCAGGATCGGCAGCGACCAGCCATCCAGCACGATGTGGTGATTGGTGAGCAGCAACCGGTGCTGATCGTCGGCGGTGCCGATGAGCGCGGCGCGGAAGGCGGGCTGGTTGGCGAGGTCGCAGACGGCGGCGCGTTCGGCGGCGCACACCTGCCGGATCTGCTCGTCGAGGTCCGGGCCGGCCTGACGAAGGTCGACGTAGCGCCACGGCACCACGGGGTCGGCCGGGATGATCTGCACCGGCTGGTCGAACTTGTCGGAGAATCGGGCGGCCAGGTTGGGATGGCGGCTCACCACCGCGTGCACCGCGTCGCGCAGGCGGTCCTGATCGACCGGACCGCTCAACGCGATCTCCAGCTGCACGGCATAGACGTCGTCGCCGCCCGAGGCGGTGATGGCATGGAACCACAGCCCCTGCTGCAAGGGGGTCAGTGGCAATACGTCAGCTATCCGCATATTGCCGCTGCAGGTCGTCGATTTGTTGCTGGCTGAGACCGGCAGCGATGTCCGACGGCGTCAACCCGCCCCCGCCGCCGCGCACGTGCGCGCAGATGCCGGTCAGCGCGTCGAACCACAACCGGTTCAGCCGGCCGACCAGCGCCTGATCCAGGACCGAGGGCGCCCACGTCCAGCGCGCGTGCAGCTGCGGGCCGGTGTCGGCGTCGACCGTGCTGGCGTTGAGCTCCACGGTGTGCATCAGCGGCATCGGGATGGCCGCGGCAACGTCGGTGACCGACCAGCCGTCCTGGCTGAGCCGCCACACGTCACCGGACACCTCGGCCGCCCCGCCGAGCCTGCCCAGATAGTTGAACCCGATCGGCGGGTCGGCCGGTGCCAGCTCGACATCGCTGTTCAGGTAGCGCAAGGCGCCGTAGGTCAAGCCGTCCGGCAGCGCGCGGAGTTGCTCTTTGGCGTCCTTGACCACCGCGCCCAGCCGCGCATCACCGGCCACCACCCGCGCCCAGTCCAGCCCTCCGACCGCCAGCGAGACCGGGTATTTGGTCGTGAACCACCCGACGGTGCGGGACAGGTCGACGTGGGGGGCCAGTTCCTCCTGGCGCCCGTGCCCCTCCACGTCGATGACGATCGGCGCGCCGGCGCCGGCGAATTCCGCGACGGCCAAGGCGAACCCGATCAACAGGATCTCGTGCACCCCGGCATGAAACGCGGCCGGCACCTCATCCAGCAGCGCCCGGGTGGTCTCGGCATCCAGCTGCGCCGACAGGTTGCCCGCGCTCAGATAGGTATCCACGTCCGGACGCACGGCCGGCAGCGCCGCGCGCGCGGACGCGATCTGCCGCCAGGCGTCGGCCTGCGCCACGACTTCCGGGCGGTGCGCGTGCTCGGCCAGCAGCGACGCCCAACGGGCGAAAGAGGTCCCGGGCGCCGGCAACACCAACTGCTGCCCACCGCGATGCTGGGCCCAGGCGATGTTGAGGTCCTCGAGCAGAATGCGCCACGACACCCCGTCGACGGCGAGGTGGTGAACGATCAACACCAACTGCCCGACGTCGGCCACCCACAGCGCGCTCAGCATCGACCCGGCCGCCGGGTCCAACCGCGACCGCGCCTCGATCACCGCCTCGTCGGACAACGCCGGCACCGCGCGCAGGCACGCGCGGGCATCCACCGAGCCGGGCTCGGGCACGGTCAACGACCAGCCGCCGGCGCCGTCGTCCTCGACCCGCAACCGCAGCGTGGCGTGCCGATCCAGCACCGCCTGCAACACCGCGACCACGTCGGCCTCCGTCACCCCGGCCGGGGCCTGCACCGACACCGCCTGGTTGAACTGATCGACCGGTCCCTCGACACCGTGCAGCCAACGCATGATCGGTGTCGCGACCACCGCGCCGATGCCCTCGTCGCTCTCGTCGGCGTCGCCGGTGGCCACTTCGGCCACGCGGGCCAGCTGGGCCACGGTTTGCTCGACGAAAATGTCTCGCGGCCGGCACACCACCCCGGCGGTCCGCGCGCGCGCCACCACCTGCATCGACAGGATGCTGTCCCCGCCGAGCTCGAAGAACGACTCGTCCACCCCGACGCGCTCCAGCCCGAGCACCTGCGCGTAGATGTCTGCCAGGATCTCCTCGACCGCGTTGCCCGGGGCCCGATACCGATCGACGTCCTGGTACTCGGGCGCCGGTAGGGCTCGCTTGTCGAGTTTGCCGTTGACCGTCAGGGGCACCGCGTCGATCACGACCACCGCGGCCGGCACCATGTACGACGGCAACCGCTCGGCCAGCGCAACGCGCGCCGACGCTGCGAACGAGGCCGGCTCGGCGGGTCCCGTCACGTATCCCACCAGGCGCTTGTCGCCGGGGCGGTCCTCGCGCGCGATCACCACCGCCTGCTCGACCCCGCCCAGTTCCGCGAGTGCCGCCTGGACCTCACCCAGTTCGATGCGGAAGCCGCGGATCTTGACCTGCTGATCGGCGCGCCCCACGTACCGCAGCTGCCCGTCGGCGCCCCACCACGCCAGGTCCCCGGTGCGATACATGCGCGCCCCGGGCTCCCCGAACGGGCACGCGACAAACCGCGTCGACGTCAGGCCCGGCCGCCGCCAGTACCCACACCCCGCGCCGCCGCCGGCCACATACAGCTCACCCACCACCCCGGGCGGGACGGCCTGCATCCACGCATCGAGGACGAAGAACGCGTACTGGCCCAACGGCACCCCGATCGGGCTGGCGGACCGCTCGACATCATCGGCGACGATCTCCCGAAACGAGGCGTGCACCGTCGTTTCGGTCGTCCCATACAAGTTGAGCAGCCGGGGGGTTTCCGGATGGTTGTCCAGCCACGTCCGCAACCGCTGCGGTTCCAGTGCTTCACCGGCGAAGATCACCGCCTGAAGCTGGAGTTGACGTCCCAGCTCGGGTGAGAGCGCGTCCGCGGTTTGCAGCGCGTAGAACGCCGACGGGGTCTGGCTCAAGACTTCGACGTGTTCGTTGACCAACAACGCATGGAAATCCTCGGGCGAGCGGGCCACCGACTCGGGCACCACGACGAGGCGGCCGCCGGATGCCAACGCACCCCAGATCTCGCACACCGAGACGTCGAAGGCCAACGAATGCCACTGCGACCACACCTGCCCCGGCCACAGCTCGACGTCCAGGGACTCCAGCAACCGGGTCACGTTGTGGTGGGTGACGGCCACCCCTTTGGGGACGCCGGTGGTCCCCGAGGTGTAGATGAGGTAGGCGATGTTGTCCGGCTCGGGCGCCGGCAGCGCCGTACTGGGTTGGCGGCCGACCTCAGGGTCGGCGACGTCGATGATCAGCAGGTCGCGGCCACCCAACCGATCGGCCAAGCCGGTGGTGGTGATCGCCGCGATCGGCGCGGAGTCGTCGAGCATGAACTCGATCCGGGTCGCGGGCACCGCGGGGTCGATGGGCACGTACGCGGCCCCGGTTTTGAGCACCGCCAGGATCGCCACGATCGCCTCGGCCGACCGCGGCATCAGCAGCGCCACCCGCTGGCCCGGGCCGACCCCGTGGCCGGCCATCAGGTGCGCCAACCGGTTAGCGGCTTGTTCGACCTCGCCGTAGGTCCACGATGATTCCCCGAACGTGATCGCCACCGACTCCGGGGCGCGGTCAGCCTGCGCGGCGAACATCGCCGGAATCGACTGCGAAGCCGGTGCCGGCCGGCTCAACACCGCACGGTTACCCCACCCGTCCAGCCCGTCGAGCTCGGCGGCGTCGTGCAGATCCATCGACGAGAGCCGCCGCCCCGGGTCGGCGGTCATCGCCGCCAGCGCCCGGCCCAACCGCCTCGCCAATTCGGAGACCTCGAGCTTCGCAAACGGGCCCCCGGCGCCCGCGGTGCTGAGAAAGAGCTGGTCGCCGCCGCCGGAGAAGATCAACGCGAAGTCGCCCACCTGAACGGGATTGGTGAAGGACGCCGACGCCGCGACGCCGGCGAAGTCCATCGTCATCTTCGACGGCATGAAGTTCACGCTCACCCGGCCGGCTCGCTGGCCCGCGCCCCGCGGGTCGGCCTTGCGTTCCAGGGCGTGCACGGGGAACCGCTGATGGTCGAGCGCCTCCCGTATTCGCGCGTCGACATAGGCGCAGAAATCGGCGACCGTGGCTTGCGGCGGGACGCTCAACACGAGCGGCACCACCCCGGAAAGCATGCCCGGCAGCGTCTTTGACTCCGGCCGCACGCGCCTGCTGACCGGGAAGTCGAGCACCACCTCCGAGCCCTCGGCGCACCACCCGCGCGCTAACAGGGCACACGCGGCGGTGATGACCGACGATCGAGGCATATTCCACGAGTCGGACAATTCTTGAACTCGGCGCAGCACGGCAGCGTCCAGTCGAACCGGCGCAGAAGGCTGGGACGGATCGTCCTCATCCACGGCCGGGAGAAACCCGTTGTGCGGTCCGCTTTCGGGTGGCAGATTCTTGGCCCAATAGTCCTGATCGTCCACATAATCGGTGGACGCTTCGTATTCTGCCTCGCAGCGAACCAGGTCCTGCAGCGAGCCGAAGAAGGCCGGCGGAATGGGTGCATTCGAAACAATCGCCGCGTAGACCGTTGCAATCCGGTTTGCGATTAATGTAATTCCGGAGCCGTCGACGATTATGTGATGAAAGCACCCGAACAAATAGAATTCATCGGACCAGGTCTGGAACAAAGTGAAATTGAACAGCGGGCCGTCCGAGGGCATTGGCGTGTGCTGGATGGATAGCGCCATGCGACGGGCTTCCTGTACCGGATGGCGGGTGTCGCTCAGGTCGTGGAAGGCCATCTCGAAGTGCGGGTAATCGACCGCCCTCTGGAAGACCTGGCCATCGACCTCGCAGACGGCGGCCCTTGCCGGTTCGGCCTCCCCCATCACGTGACGGATCGCGCGCTGAAGCGAATCGCGGTCTACCGCGCCGTCGAATCGCACAAGAACGCCAAGCTGCCACTCCGTACCGGAGTGACCCGTTTCCTGCGCGAGCCAAATGTCCAGCTGTCCCCGCGTCAGGGGGAGAGCCCGGTCATCAAGTTCCATCCGGATTACCTATCAAACCCCTGTCCCGCCGCTAACCTTTCGCGCAGAGTTTTTGGCCGTATATCGGTCCAGTTCTGTTCGATGTAGTCCAGGCACGCTGCGCGGTCGGCTTCGCCATACACCACCTGCCAGCCGGCTGGAACATCGGCGAAGGCCGGCCACAGGCTGTGTTGTTCCTCGTCGTTGACCAAGACGAAGAAACTGCCGTCGTCGTCGTCGAACGGATTAGTGCTCACCGCGTCTCCAGACCGTCTACTGGACATGGGTATAACAAGTTCTAAACCATACTGGAGCCCCACAGAGCTTGTCTAAGCCTTCGCAGAATTAGCGGCGGCGGGGCTCTACCAACACCACCGCATCCAGAACGTTGCCTAGGCGAACTATTGGTATGGTTTCCCTCCGTCTGCCCTACCGGTGGTCTGCAAATCGGTGCCGGTCCGGTTGGCTCCGCCGCGGCCGGCCGCGATGCACGAGGCGATCCTTGGGCGATCCGCCTCCCCGGTGGCGCCCTGAATTCTCGGACGCGACGACGCCAACTGGGAGGGAAGCACCATCGCACGGACCGACGGGCCGCCGTGGCGCCTGGGACCGTCGACCGCGGCCCTGCGGGCACATATGCATCAAGTGGGGAATCGGCGCGTCGCGGCGCGGGCAAATCGTGAGTCTCCGGAGCCCCGCGGTGCCCAGCCCCGTCCGCGCGAACCCACGCCCGGAGCGCCGGCGGTCGCGGTCGCGCTGTCGTGGGCCTCGGGGCTCATCGGAACGCGAGAAGACGGCGAAGCGGCGATCTTCGCGATGGCGCGCATCGCCCCGGCCGCGCGGCCCGCGCAATGTATTGAGGCGACGCGATGAGCCGAAGGACCCGGTCGAGGTGAATTGAAGACGTCTCGACCACATGAATTTATAAGGCCTAACCCGTGCAGGTTGACCCCCTACCCGACGCGGAGTGGTCGTGTAGCATCCAACGTGCTTGGGCGGCACGCTGGACCGTGTATTCCGAGTCAAAATATTCACAATATGGACACCATGTGACCGATCATGGGTCAAAGCGGATCTGGTTGGGGCGACATAAATGGACAGCCATAGCGAATCTTCGGCGCAGGTTGAATCGACGGATAATTCATCAGTGGCGATGTCGGAGCACCTCGCTGACGACCTGCTTTCCACGACCGCCGTTGGCTGGAAAAGTTTTTATAATTTGCTCAGCCGCCGGCTAGAGGACGCCGGGGTCGCCGATTCATCTTTTTTCCTCAACTATGGGTACGCCTCGCTAGGTTCCAATGACGAATCCGCGTTCACCATTCGACCGGGAACTTTCAACGCCAACTCGGTCCGGCTGGTGCTCGAAGTCGTCGGATCGGTTGACCTCAACGGCCGCACAGTCGTCGAAATAGGATGTGGTCGCGGCGGCAACGCGGCGCTTGTCGCGGAGAAGTTCAGCGCCGAGGTGATCGGCATTGACATGTCCTCGGAAGCCATCGCTTTCTGCAGCAAAACTCACGTGAAGCGGCCGATCGACTTCAGAGTCGGCGACGCATTGAATATTCCCCTTCCCGATGCGTCGTGCGATGCCATCGTCAACATCGAGTCCTCACATTCCTACGGCAATTTGCCGAAGTTCCTGAGTGAAGTTCGCAGGATTTGCCGACCCTCGGGATGGTTCTTACACACCGACTTTCTGAGCCCCGAGGACTGGGACCAGGTGAGGATGCGTTTGAAGCGATCGGGCTTCGTCACCGAAAACGACCGCGATATCACCGGTAACGTGCTGGCGTCGCGCGATCAGGCGAGTGATACATGGGCTCAGGTTTATGGCGACGGAAATGCCCGTGTCGCGAACTTCCTCGCCCTGCCCGGGTCCGCGATCTACGAACAGATGCGGGCCGGCTTATTGGAATACCGGATACTGAGGTCTCAACTGCGCCCCGACGCCGCCTAGGGTCGGCCCCCGCGGCCGGCCCGGCCGCGGGGTGTTGCGCAGTCGACTACGTTGGCTCGGCCAAACCGACCGAATCCGCCTTGTCCGACTCCGGTACCTGGCCGGCCAGGTACTCGGCCAGCGACCCGATGGTCGGGTAGTCGAACACCGCGGTCGCGCTGATCGTGAACGCGCCACCGAACTGCGGAAGCAACCGGTTGCTGAATTCGACCGCCATCAGTGAGTCGGTCCCCAGCTCCAGGAACCGGCTCGTCGCGGCCGGCGGTTGCGCGAGCCTCAGGAAATTCTGGACTTCGTACCGCAGGTACTCCGTGAGGAAGCTGCCGCGTTCCGCCTCGGGCACCTCGTGCAGTTGGCGCAGCAACTCGCTGTCGCCGCGAGTCGCCGTGGCAGCGCTCGGCAGCACATGGTCCAGCATCGCGGGGCGAGTGGCGCCCAACCCCTTCGCGGCGCGCTGCCAATTCGCCTTGATGACGGTTGCCTGCCCCGTTCCGTGGGCGACAATCTCGTCGAGCGCGTTGAGCGCGGCCGAGGGTTCCAGCGGGATGAGACCCTGCGCACTGAGGTTGGCGCGCGCGGCGTGCGACGTGGCCATGCCACCCTTTGCCCACGGACCCCAGTTGATCGCCGTCGCCGGCAGGCCCTGGGCCCTGCGCTCCGCAACGAGCCCGTCGAGCAGCGCGTTGGCGGTCGCGTAGTTGGCCTGGCCGGGCGAACCGATCACGCTGGAGGCCGACGAGTAGACGATGAAGAAATCAAGATCGTCGTCCTTGGTGAGCCGGTGCAGGTAGCAGCCGCCGAAGGCCTTGGGCGCCAACGCCTTCCGGAAGCTTTCGGGGCTCTGCTGCGGCAGTAGCGCGTCGTCGAGGACACCCGCCAGGTGCGCGACCCCCGCGAGCGGCGGCAACTCCGCGCGGATTCGCTCCAACACCGCCGTGATCTGCGCTTCGTCGCCGACGTCGGCGGCGAAGACGTGGATGCGGGTTCGGTATCGCTCGGTGATGTCATCGATGGCCCGTTGCGCGTCGGCGTCCGGCAGGCGCCGACTGGTCAGGACGATGTCACCGGCCCCGAGCTGGGCCAAGTGGGCCGCCGTGTGCAGGCCGAGCGCGCCGACGCCGCCGGTGATCAGGTAGCTCCGATCGCCGCGCGGCTGCAGCGGTTTCGGCATCTGCAGCACGATCTTTCCGATGTGCCGGGCCTGTTGCATCCGGCGGAACGCGGTCTTGGCCTCCGTCACCGGGTAGACCTCGGCAGCGATCGGCTTCAATTCGCCCTTGGCCATGCTGTCGGCCACCTCGGCCAGCAACTTCCCCGTCCGCTCGGGTTCGTGCTCGATGCAGGCGTCCAGCGCGATGATCTCGTAGGCGATATCGGGACGGGCCGCCGCCATCTGCTCCCGGGTCCAGATATCGCGCTTGGCGATTTCGGCGAACCGGCCGCCCTGTGCGGTCGCCCGCACGGTCGCCGCGATGAACCCTTCACTGGTGAGGCTGTTCAGCACGACGTCGACGCCGGCGCCGCCGGTGTCGGCGAGGATCTGGTCCGCGAAATCCGTGCTGCGCGAGTCGTAGACGTGTTCCACGCCCATCTTGCGCAGCGCCGCCCGCTTGTACGTGCTGGCGGTGGCGAAGACGGTCGCACCGCGCTGCTGGGCGATCTGGATTGCGGCCAGACCGACGCCACCGCTGGCGGCGTGGATGAGAACCCGGTCGCCGGGTCCCACCTTCGCCCAGTCGAACGCCAGCCGGGTCGTCAGCGCCCCGGCGGGTAGGGTCGCCGCCCCGACCGCGCTCACCCCGTTCGGCACCGGCGCCAGGAACTGGGCCGGCACGTTGGCCCGGGTGGGGAACCCGCCCGGCATGAAGCCGAAGACGCGCTGGCCGACCTCGAATCCGGTGACGCCGGCGCCGACCTCGGTGACGACGCCGGCGAGGTCGCCGCCACCGGGCTGCCCCGGGTCGCCCGGGTACAGGCCGAGCACGTTCAGCACGTCGCGGAAGTTGAGGCCCGCGGCCTCCACCCGGATCTGCACCTCGCCCGCGCTCGGCGGCCCGACGTGCGTCTCGACCAGATGAAGGTTGTCGATCGCACCGCGTTCGGTCGGCTCCAGGTTGTAATCGGCAGCGCGGGGCACCGGGAGTTGGCCGCTGCGCGCCCACGGCAGCAGCCGCGGCACCAAATACTTTCCTTGTCGCAGTGCGAGTTCGGGTTCGTCGGCGGGTGCGCCGAGCAGGCTCGCCAGCGAGCGCACGGCATCGTCGGCCCCGTCGGAGTCGACCAGCCGGCAGCGCAGGCTGGGCTGCTCGGTGATGACGGTCCGCCCGAAGCCCCACAGCGCCGCCTGCGCCGGGTCCACCGGCTCGCCGGGCTCGGTCGCCACGGCTCGTTCGGTGACGATCCACAGTCCGCCGGTGAGTTTCAGGTCTTGCTGGGCCAACAGCGTGCGCACGACCGTGAGCAGCTCATCGAGCTCGGTCTCCAGCCGCGCGGCGAACTCGGCGCCCGACTCTTCCGCCTCGGGCCGACCGGGGCTGCGCCAGACCAATCCGGAGACGGGCGCGCCGCGGTCCTGAGCCTCGGCGAACACGTGCTTGAAGCGCTCCGGATCCGTGGCACGGTCCACGGACACGCAACCGGGCACGTCGGCCGCCAGCTCGTCGAACCCGGCGATCAGCCAGGTGCCGTCGCCGTTCCCGCCGGTGCCGCCCGACGCCGGCGCCGGCACTTCCTCCCAGCCGAGGGTGTACAAGTTGCGGGTGGCGTCGCCGCCGAGCCCGCGCAGCAACGCCTCGCGGGGCGCGCGCTTGACCGTGAAGTCGCGAATCTCGCCCAGCTGGCGACCGTCGCGATCCACGAAATCGAGATCGAACGCCTGCGTTTCGCTGTCCAGGCCGCCGCTCTGCCACCGGGCGCGGCAGTAGAACCGCCGTGGCATCTCGTCATGCAGCACCACCCGGCCGTAGCGCAGCGGCAAGAACAGGTCGCTCAAGCCCCCGCCATCCTCGGTCTCCGCGAGCGCCGCCTCCAGGGCCGGGAACGCAATTCCGGTGCACAGATCCAGCAGCACCGGGTGGATCGGCTCGCTGCCGAGCTGCTCGGCAAGCTCGTCGCCGATGGCGATATCCCCGATCGCCTCGCCGTCGCCGGCCCACAGCGATTTGAGCGACGTGGACCAGGTGGGGCCCCAGGTCAGCTCCATGTCGGCGAAGGTGTCGAACAGCTGCTGCGGACGCGCGCGGCCCAGCCGCTCGCAGGCCGCGTCGATGGATTCCGCCGGCTCCAGCGCGGGCTCGTCAGCGACATCAGCGCCGCCGCTGACGATCCGGCCGTCGGCGTTCAACGACCACTCGGCGCCGCGGTCACCGAACGGGCGGCTGTGCACCTGGAAGGTCCAGCCGCCGTCATCGACCGGATGCACCGTCAGCTGCACCTCCCGGGAAGTCTTGTCGCCCAGGATGATCGGCTCGTAGAAGAAGACCTCGCGCACCTGCGCCGGTGCCCCGACGGTGGCGAGGGCCATCGCCGCGTACGTTGCGCCCGGCACAACGACGGAGCCGTAGATGACGTGATGCGACAGCCACGGCTGCGTGTTCACGGACCACCGGCTGGTGTAGACGGAGTCGCCGGAGGCCAGGTCCTTTGCGTTCCCCAGGATTCCGGTTCCGGTGGCCCCATGTCCGTCGATGCCGCGGATATCGGCGTTCTTCGGCCAGAAGCGGCGGCGCTGGAAGGCGTAGGTGGGCAGTTCGAGCTTGCGGCGCGGCCGATGGTGCAGCGCGGCGAATACGGGCCGGTGGCCGCTGACGTACGCTGCGGCCAGCGCCTCTGCCATCTGACGCCGGGCATCGGCGTCCTTGCGCAGGGACACGATCGCCCGCGGCGCGGCCGAGGACTCGGGCCAGGCCTGCATGGCGGCGTTGGTCAGCACCGGTAGCGGACCGATCTCCATCAGCACCGAGCAGCCCAGCGCCGCCACGGTGCGCACGCTCTCGGCGAACTGCACCGGCTGGCGAGAGTGCCGCCGCCAATACTGGGCGTCGAGCGGGGTGTCCGCGGTGAGCAGCGCACCGGTCCGGTTGCACACCAGGGGCAGCGTCGGCACGGCGTATTCGAATTTGCTTGCGTACGACTCGAATTCGTCGAGCACCGGGTCCAGCAGCTCGGAATGGAACGCGTGGCTGGTGTCCAGCCAGGTGCAGCGAACGCCGTCATCGGTCAGCTTGGCGACGATCTGCTCCAGGTCCGCGCCGGGACCCGACAGCACCGTGTTGGGCCCGTTGTAGGCGGCGACGGAAATGTGCGGGAATTCTTCGGCGACGCCGTCCACTTTTTGTGCGTCGGCGAACACCGCGACCATCCGCCCGCCCTCGGGCAGGCTGCCGAACAGCCGGCCGCGTTCGGCGATCAGGCGCGCCCCGTCCTCGAGGCTGAACACCCCGGCCACGCACGCCGCCGCGTACTGGCCCACGCTGTGGCCGAGCACCACGTCCGGCTCGACGCCCCAGGACTGCCAGAGCCGCGCCAGGCCCATCTCGACGGCAAACAGCGCCGGCTGCGCAAAAGAGGTGTGCCGCAAGGTGTCTCCGGCCTCGCCGTCGGTGTCGAACAGCACCTCCAGCAACGGGCGGGGCAACATCGGATCGACAGCCTCCGCGCAACGCCGCACCGTGTCGGCGAACACCGGCTCGGTGTCGAACAGCTCACGCGCCATGCCCGGGTACTGGCTGCCCTGACCGGTGAACAACCACGCCGTCTTCGGTGGGTCGCCGCACACGCCGCGCACCGCACCCGGCCCCAGCCGGTTCTCGGCCAGCCCGGCCAACATCTCGCGGGCTGCCGCGACCGAGTCCACGACCAACGCGGCGCGGTGTTCGAAATGCGAACGCCCGACGCCCGCCGTGTAACACACGTCGGCGACATCGGCATCCGGGTGCTCCTCCAGCCACGTGGCGTACCGCTGCGCCATCACCGCCAGCGCCTCCGGCGATCGCGCCGAGAGCGGCAACACGCCGACCGGTTGCTCTTCGGTGGCGGGCTCGGGAACCGCGTCACCGTCCGGGGCGGCGTCGGCCGCTGGTGGCGGCGCCTCCTCGATGAGGACGTGGGCGTTCGTGCCGGAGAACCCGAAGGAGCTTGTTCCGGCGCGGCGCGGCCTGCCGTTGGCGTGCCACGGAATCGCCTGGTCCACAACGCGGACCGGCAGCGAGTCCCACGGAATGTTCGGTGACGGGTTCTCGAAGTGGAGGTTCTGCGGCAGCACCTCGTGCTGCAAGGACAACACGACCTTGATCAGGCCGGCGATCCCCGCGGCGGACTCGAGGTGGCCGATGTTGGTCTTGGCCGAGCCGATCAGCAGCGGCCGGTTCGGCTCGCGGCCGGCGCCATAGGCGGCCGCGGCGGCCTGGACCTCGATCGGGTCGCCCAGCGAGGTGCCCGTGCCGTGCGCCTCGAGGTAATCGACGTCGCCGCCGACGAGGCCGGCGCGAGCCAGCGCCGCGGTGATAAGCCGTTGCTGCGCACCACCGTTCGGCACCGTCAGACCACTGGAAGCGCCGTCCTGGTTGACCGCGCTGCCCCGGATGACCGCGCAGATGTGATCGTTGTCGCGCTGGGCATCGCTGAGGCGCTTGAGCACCAGGATCCCGCAGCCTTCACTGCGCGCGTAGCCGTTCGCGGCGGCGTCGAACGTCTTGCACCGGCCGTCGGCGGCCAGCATGCGGGCGCGCGCGGTGGCGACGATGGATGCCGGGCTCACCAGGACGTTCACCCCACCGGCCAGCGCCATGTCGCAATCGCCGGAATGCAGGGCCTGGCACGCCTGATGCACCGCCACCAGCGAGGCGCTGCACGCGGTGTCCACCGCCATCGCCGGGCCTTCCAGCCCGAGCGCGAACGCCACCCGGCCCGCGATGACGTTGAGGGCATTGCCGGTGATGAAGTGGGCCTCGATGGTCTCGACCGAGTTGGCGTTCAGCAGCTGGGAGTATTCGTTGGCGGCCACGCCCACGAACACGCCGGTTCGACTGCCGCGCAACGCCGCGGGCGCGTACCCGGCACGCTCCAGGCCCTCCCACGCGATCTCCAGCATCAACCGCTGCTGCGGATCCATCCACACTGCTTCGCGCGGGGAAATGCCGAAGAACTCCGGGTCGAACCCGTCGATGCTCTCGAGGTATCCGCCGTAGCGGGTGTAGATCTTGCCTGCCGCCTCGGGATCCGGGTCGTAATACTCGTCGACGTCGAAACGGTCGTCCGGGATCTCCCGGATCGCATCGACGGCGCCGGACAGCAGGTCCCAGTACGCCTCGGGATCGGGCGCACCCGGGAAGCGGCAGGCGACCGCGACGATCGCGATCGGCTCGTCCGTGCGCGTGGGCGCCGCGACCGGCGCGGGCTGCGCCGCCGCACTCGCCGGCGCCGGCGCGTCGAGGCTGAGGACGTCGTTGATGAGGAAATTCGCGACGTCGGTGATACGCGGGTAGTCCATCGCCAGGGTCGACGGCAGCTCCGCGCCCACCGCTCGCTCCAGGCGGCGCCGCAGTTCGACGGCCATCAGCGAATCCATGCCGAGGTCGAACAGCCCCGCCTCCTCGCGGATTTCCGCGGGGTCGATCCGGACCACGTCCGCGACCGCATCGCGCAGGTAGTCCACGACGAGTTTCTTTCGCTGCTGCACCGGCGCCGCGGTGAGCCGGTCGACCAATTGCGTGGTCCCGGATTCCGACGGTGCCTGTTCGGATTCGGGCACCTCACGCTGCAGCTGCGTGAAGAAGGCCCGCTTCCCCGCCATCTGGTAGAGCGGCAGGAAGCTGGCCCAGTCGATCCGGGCCACCACCCCGTGCGAGGTGCCCTTGCCCGACGACGCCATGATTTCGGCCATCCCCGCCAACGCATCGGCCGGCGACAAGGGCCGGACCCCGCGCTTGTCCAGTTCCGCGCGGGCGGCCTCGTCGGCCATGCCCGCGTTCGCCCACGGGCCGAAGTTCACGCTGATGCCGGGGACGCCCTGCTCACGCAGCCGCCAGGCCAACCCGTCCAGGAAGGCGTTGGCCGCGCTGTACGCGGTCTGGCCGCCGGCGCCCCACACCCCGGCGATCGAGGAAGTGCTGAGGAAGAAGTCCAGCTTCAGGTCCGCGGTGGCCTCGCTCAAATTCCAAGCGCCCCAGACCTTCCCGGCGAACACCCGATCCACTTCGGCGTCATCCAGGGCTTGCAGCGGGGTGGTGCTGATCTCGCCTGCGGCATGCACGACCCCGGCCAGCGGGGGCAGTTCGGCCCGTACGGTGGCCAGGACGTGCGCGACGTCGTGCGGGTTGGAAACGTCGGCCGTGATGACCCGGAGTTCGGCGCCGGTCTGTTCGCCGATCGCGTCGATGCGTTGCTGCGCGGCCTCGCTGGGGGCGCGCCGGCTGGTCAGCACCAGGTGCCGGGCCCCGTGCGCGGCAAGGTATTCCGCGACTTCCAGTCCGATCGCGCCCAGCCCGCCGGTCACCAGATAGGTCGCGTCGTCGCGGAGTGCCAGCGGTGTCCCGGCCGGCTGCCCGGCGCGTCGGGTCAGCCGTGGAACGTAGACAGTTTGGTCCCGAAGCGCGAATTGGTCTTCGCCGGCCGGTGCCGCCACCAGCTGGTCGATCAGCCGGGACCACACCCCGCCGTCCACCGCGCCGCCCGCGGGCAGATCCGCCAGCCCGCCCCACAGGCGGGGGTGCTCCAGCGCGGCGGCGCGACCGAAGCCCCACAGGCAGGACTGCGCCGGTGACACGGTGTCCGTGCCAGTGACCCGTTGTGCGCCACGGGTAATCAGCCAGATCGGGGCACGCAGTTCCGCGGCGGCCGCGGCACAGAAGAGCCGTCGCGTTCCGCTCAGCACTTGGTGTTGCATGCGTAACAGCGATTGGGTCGACGGTGCCGCGTCCGATCCGACGGCCGCGAGGTGCAGGACGCGCAGCGTCGGTTCGTCTGCTAACGCGGTGCGCAACGTT
>NZ_LZIS01000161.1 GCF_001667015.1 Mycobacterium sp. E3198
TTGACCGGGTTGGTGAACTTCCACGAGTTGTGCAGGAAATCCTCGTCGAGCTGCTGCTGGGAATCCCGCTGGCCGTAGGCCACCGCGGACAGCCCGGCCGATTCCACGAAGCCGAGCAGGTTGGGCGGCACCGCAACCCGGACGTCATGGCCACGGCGCTGCAGCTCGCGACCGACGCTCGCGAGCGGCTCGATGTCGCCGCGAGTTCCGTAGCTTGCCAAGGCAAACTTCATGACAAAGTTCGGCCTTTCGCCTCGGCTGCGCGCTGGGACCGCATCAATCCTTGGCGAAGTGGTAGACGCGATAAGAGAACCCGCCGGAGCGGCGCAGCTCCCAGTCCAGCACGCCCACGCCGTAACGGATCAGGGAGTTCATGAATCCCGGCAGGCGTCCGCTGATCTGCTGCTGGGTGCGTCGCGTGTTGGCGTCCAGCCCGCGTTTGGCCTCGTTGTCGATGTCCCGTTCCGAAATCTTGCGCAGCGGCGCGCCGGCCAGCGCCGCCTCCCATTCGGCCACGACGGGAGCGCGGCGGGAGTCGGTGTAGAGGAAATGCCCCCCGGGGCGCAGCACGCGTGCGACCTCCCGCAGGAATCCGGGAAAGTCCGGGTATTGATGGGAGGCTTCGACGTTGATCACCGCGTCGAAGGATTCGTCGGGGAAGGGCAGGTTTTGGGCATCGCCCTGCACGAATTCCAGGCCCGACAGCTGGTGCCGTTCCCGGCATTTGTCGATGCTGGCGGGGTTGAGGTCCAGCCCGGTGTAGGAGGCCGGGCCCAGGTTGCGCATGATGTACGACGCTCCCCCGCCGGCCCCGCAGCTGACCTCGAGCACCTTCTTGCCGGTGAGATCCACCTGCGCGGCGGTCACGTGGTAGAGCTGGATGCAGTATCGGTTGGGCTCGTCGGACGCCGCCAGCGTCAGGCCCATCGGCGGGTCTTCCTCGTAGCCGAAGTTGAAGAAAACCACGTCGTCGCCGACCTGGCGGGTGCCAAGGGGCAGAAAGTACTTCGTGGTGAGCTTGCCGACGAGCGGGTTGGATTGCAGGCGGTAACCGATGGCCATGGGGAGAGTGTTACACGGATCCGCCGCGCCCCACGCCGGATCGGCGGCTCGACCTCGTCGCCGACCGGGACTTTGGGCAAGTCCGCGCACCGGATTCCGGGGCGCTGAGCAGCGGATTCACTGTCAAGATCACGGCGGGATCACGGTCGGCGCGTAGATCTTGATTACTCCGCGCGACGGCGGGCTTGATTGTAGGGTTAATCGGGTGTCGAGCCGGACTGGCACGGGCGAGGCAGCCAAGCCTGGGGGAATCTTCGACCGCATAGGCGACATCGTCGTGCGGTGGCCGCTGCTTGTCATCGCCGGGTGGATCGCGGTCGCCGCCATCCTGTGGCTGGTCTTTCCGCCGCTGATGGTAGAGGCCGGCAGGCACGAGCAAAAGCCCCTGCCGGACAACGCCCCCACGGTGCTCGTCAACCAGGAAATGGCCGAGGCCTTCGCCACGCCCGGGAAGTCCTCCGCGGCCGCCAAGGCTCCCGGAGACGCCAAAAAGGGCGGGGACGCCGCCGGGGACGGGGGCGGCGACAATCCGCTGGGCGGCGGCGGCTCCCTCCTGATGATCCTGCTGACCGACGAGCACGGCATTTCGCCCGCCGACGAGGCGGTCTACGCCAAGCTGGTCGACAAGCTGCACCAGGACAAAGCGGACACCATGACGGTGCAGGACTTCCTCACTACCCCCCAGATGCGCGAGGTCCTGGCGAGCAAGGACGGCAAGGCCTTCATCTTGCCGGTTTCGTTCCCCGGCGCGGCCACCGCTCCCACGACGATCGCGGGCTACCACCACGTCAAGGACATCGCCAAACAGGTAACCGCAGGAACGTCGCTGACCGCCTACGTGAGCGGGCCGCTGGCCACCCTCGCCGACGCCACCGAAATGGCGATGGAAGACGCGCACTTCATCGAGATCGGCACCGTGGCGGCCGTCCTGATCATCCTGTTCATCATCTACCGCAACGTGGTCACCATGTTGCTGCCGCTGCTCAACATCGGCGCATCCATCGCGACATCGCAGGGCCTTTTGTCGGGGCTGAGCACCCAGTTCGGCCTGCCGGTGATCCTGCAGAGCCTCGTGTTGATGACCGCGGTCATGGTCGGCGCGGGAACGGACTACGCCGTCTTCCTCATCAGCCGCTACCACGACTATGTGCGGCACGGCCATGCCTCCGATCAAGCGGTCAGGATGGCGCTGATGTCGATCGGCAAGGTCATCACGGCATCGGCCGCCACCGTCGCGGTCGCCTTCCTGGCGATGGCCTTCACCAAGCTGCAGGTGTTTTCGGCCGTCGGCCCGGCCATTTCGATTTCCGTCCTGGTGGCGTTGCTGTCCGCGGTCACACTGCTGCCCGCCCTGCTGGTGCTCGCCGGCCGCCGCGGCTGGATCAAGCCCGGACGCGACCGGACCACTCGGACCTGGCGGATCATCGGAACGCGCGTCGTGCGCCGCCCCAAGATCCATCTGATCGGGAGCCTGGTCGTGCTCATCGCGTTGGCCAGTTGCACGAGCGTGATGCGCTTTAACTACGACGATCTCAAGACGATGCCGGCGTCCGTGGACAGCTCCAAGGGATACGAGGCGATGAACGCCCATTTCCCGGCGAACGCGCTCACCCCCATGGTGCTCTTCGTCAAGTCACCGTCCCACGACTTGAGGACGCCGTCCGCCCTCGCCGACCTCGAGCAGATGGCCAGCCGGGTGAGCCAGCTGCCCGGTATCACCATGGTGCGAGGCTTGACCCGGCCCAACGGGGAACCGCTGGAGCAGACCAAGATGTCTTTCCAGGCCGGAGAGGTCGGCAACAAGCTTTCCGAGGGCTCCACCCAGATCCAGGAGCACGGCAACGACCTGGACCGGCTGGTGAACGGCTCCAACCAGCTGGCCGATGCCCTGGCCCAACTTCGCGATCAGGTCACCGGGGCGGTGACCAGCCTCGGGCCGGCGGTCGCGGCGCTGACGGCCATGGAGCAGATGGTGGGCGGCGACCGCACCATCAACGCGCTCGACCAGGGCGCCGCGATGACCGGGCAGATGAAGAAGCTCGGCGACAACCTGAGCATGTCCACGGTGAACGCCGAGAACATCGCCGCCTGGGCCGGCCCGATGCTGGTCGCCCTCAACAACAGCCCGGATTGCAACGCCGACCCGGGCTGCGTGAATTCCCGTGCGAGCCTGGCGGCGATGGTGCAGGCCAACAACGATGGCACCCTGAACTCGATCAAGATCATGGCCCACAACCTGCAATCGGCGGGGAAAGCGCAGACCGTCGGGCAGACGCTGGACCAGGTCCAGCAAACGCTGACCCAGGCCTCCGGCGCCATGAAGACGATCAAGAACCTGCAAACCACGATGGGCCAAGCCGAACAGGGCGCCAACGCGCTGGCCGACGGCAGCCGCGCCATCGCCGGCGGCGTGAAGGAACTCGTCGACCAGACCAGAAACATCGGCAGCGGCCTCGGCGAGGCCTCGCAGTTCCTGCTGAGCATGAAACACAACACCGACAACAATCCGTCGATGGCGGGCTTCAACATCCCCCCGCAGATCATGACCAGGGACGAGTTCAAGAAGGGCGCCGCGATCTTCCTCTCGCCGGACGGGCACGCGGCGCGGTACCTCATCCAGAGCGCCATCAATCCGTTCTCCACCGAGGCCATGGATCAGATCCCGAAGATCGTCAAGGCCGCACAGTCGGCGTTGCCGAACACCCAGCTGGAGGACGCCAAGGTTGCGGTGGCGGGTCTGCCCAGTGGACTCGACGACACGCGCAACTATTACAACGACGACATCGGTTTCATCGTCTTCGCGACCATCCTCATCGTGTTCCTGATCCTGGTCGGCTTGTTGCGGGCGGTCATTGCGCCGCTGTACCTCATCGGTTCGGTGCTGCTTTCGTATCTGTCCGCAATGGGTCTCGGCGTTCTGGTGTTCCAGATGATCCTCGGACAGAACCTGCACTGGAGCCTGCCCGGCCTGTCGTTCATCCTGCTCGTCGCGGTCGGCGCGGACTACAACATGCTGCTCATCTCGCGCATCCGCGACGAGTCACCGCACGGGGTGCGGGTGGGCGTCATTCGCACCGTGGGTTCGACCGGCGGGGTGATCACCTCGGCCGGACTGATCTTCGCCGCCTCGATGTTCGGGTTGATGACCGCCAGCATCTACACCATGGCCGAGGCCGGCTTCATCCTCGGGATGGGCATCTTGATCGACACCTTCCTGGTGCGCACCATTACGGTCCCGGCCATGGCCGCGCTGATCGGCCAGAAGAACTGGTGGCCATCGCATCTCGGCAAGAGCGCGGCCCAGGTTTACGCGGCCCACCAGCGCAAGCAGCAACAGCTGGAACAGCTGACCGACCAACTGGTCCGGATGAAGGTGATTCCCCACCGCGAAGCCTTGGCCCCGGCTGCCGCGGGGACGGGTGGGGCTGCCCCGCCGTTGATTCCCGACGACCTGCTGGTCCGCCTGAAACTCGTTCCGCCCAGCCACAAGTCGCGCGCCAAGTCACGTCGGCCGCGGTCAACCGGGGTCGCCAAGAAGAGGTCGGCTCCCGGCAACGGCCAACGCTCGAGCGCCCGTCTGCCCGAGCACGCGCTCCCCTTGTTCGACCTCAGCGGGCTGCCCGACCGCGTGACCGACGATCTGCGCGATGCGGCGCCGGATTCCGCGTCGGCCGGCAACGCTAACGACGACCTCGACCTGGGTCAGTCGCTGCCGCTGTTCGGGCAGGAATTCCTGTCTCCTCGGCCGATCACCGTCGGCGCCAACGGAAATGGGCATTCGAACGGCAACGGGCACGGCGAGCAGTCCGCCGCGGACGATGCCGACAATTCGCTGCCGCTGTTCGGCGCGAGCACCGCCGGACCCCGGGCGACCAACGGCAACGGGCGCGGCAACCACCCGCTCCGCTAGCGGCCTGAATCCTTATCGAGATCGACGTTGGCACGAAGAAGTGCGAGTGAACTGCGCGCCAGCGTCGATCTCGGCGTTCAAGGAGGACGACAGCGCTACGCGTCCAACCGGACGAACTCATCCTGCCGGTAGAGCTCCACGCACTGGTGCCGCCTGATCTTGCCGCTGGTGGTGATCGGGATCGAGCCGGGCGACACCAGAACCAGGTCCGCCACTTTGAGCCCGTGCGATTTCGAAATGGCCGAGGTGACTTCGCGTTTCACGCCGCGCAGCCGGTCGACGACCTCCTCTTCGGAGTCCCCGCGTTTCTTCATCTCGATGATCGCGACCAGCTTTTCGACGCCCTTGTCCGGAACCGCGATCGCCGCACACCGCCCCGCGGTGATCTCCTGGATCGTCGCCTCGATGTCGTCGGGCGAGTGGTTGCGCCCGTAGACGATCAACAGGTCCTTGATGCGGCCGATGATGAACAACTCGCCCCCGGAGAAGAACCCCGAGTCCCCGGTTCGCAGCCACGGACCTTCGGGCGTGCCGGCGGACGGCTCAACGATCGTCGCGCCGAACGTGCGGTCCGTTTCTTCGGGTTTCTGCCAGTAGCCGGCGGCGACGTTCTCGCCGTGCACCCAGATCTCGCCGACCTGTCCCTCCGGACGCTCGCGGCCCGTGTCGGGATCGACGATGCGGATCAGCATCGACTTCGGGTCGCCGTAGCTGACCAGCGGTGTGCCGCTTCCCGTTTCGCACCGCTCCGCCTGGCCGCCGGGCAGTTTCTCGGCATCGAAGTGACCGATCTCGGGCGGGTCGCCCACCTGACGCGTCGCGATGTATACGGTGGCTTCCGCCATGCCATAGCAAGGCCGCAGCGCTTTGGTGTCGAAGTTGAAGCGGGCGAACCGGTCCGCGAATCGCTTGAGGGTCGCGGGCTGCACGCGCTCGCTGCCGTTGAGGATGGTGTGCACGCCGCCGAGGTCGTAACCGTCCATGTCGGCGTCCGAGGTCTTGCGCACCGCAAGCTCGTACGCGAAATTCGGCCCCGCCGAAATCGTGCAGTCGTGCTTGGCCATCATGTGCATCCAGCGGGCGGGTCGCTGCAGGAACCCCACCGGGCTGGACAGCACCGTCGGCACGCCCGCCAGGATCGGCATCAGGATTCCCAAGAGCAGGCCCATGTCGTGGTAGAGGGGCAGCCAGGACACCACGGTGATGCCGGGTGGGGTGATCCCACCCTCGGGCGCGAAGAAGTCGCCCATGATCTGCTCGAAATTGGCGAACACGTTCTTGTTGGAGACCATGACGCCCGCGGGGGTGCGGGTGGACCCCGACGTGTACTGCAGATAGATGAAGTCCGACCCGTCGCCCGCCCCGGCGCGGGGTCGCGGGCCGGCGGGCCGCTGCCGCGTCTCGAGGTCCAGCAAATCGACCTCGACGATCGAGGGTGCGGATTGCCCCTGCTGCGACTGCACCGACGCGCCGACCAGTTCCGAGACAGCGGAGGTGGTGAGGACGACCGCGGGTGACGTGTCGGCCAGCACCGAGATGGTGCGCTCGTCGTGGGCCCCGCCATAGGGAACCGACAGCGGGACCGCGACAAGCCCGGCCTGCAGGGCACCGAGAAAGCCCAGGACGTATTCGAGGCCTTGGGGGGCCAGGATGAGCGCCCGATCACCGGTCGACCCATGGGCTTTGAGCTGCTCGCCGAGGTTGACCACGCGCCGGTACAACTGTGACCACGTCAGCGTGGTTTCGACGCCGTCCCAATCCTGCTCGTAGTCAAGGTATGTGAATGCCGCGTCGTTAGGCTGCAGGCTCGCGCGCTCGCGCAGTACGGCAGGGATCGAAGACTGAACCACGGGCAACACACTACCTTCGTCGAAAGCGTTTCTGGCCAGGAACGGCCAGGTTACAACCGTAACAACCCGCCGTCGGAGCCACGGCGACCCGCCCCGCCGGCAAATAAACTAGCGTGATCGCGTGGACAATCGGCTCGCACACATGGACCAGGCGTCCTTTCTCGGTCTGCGGGCGCTTGGCTACGGCGCGCTGGTGCAGTTCGTGTGGATCTACGACCGCCCGGTAAACCTGGACGGTTTGCGCCGATTCCACCGCAATCTCGGTTTCGGGCTGTTGGGACGGCTGGTCGAACCGTCGCCGCTGCCTTTCGCGCGTGATCGATGGGTGGTCTCCCGCGGGCCGGACGACATCGAAGTCGCCCAAAGGCAGCGGCCCCGTGCGGATCTGAACGCCTGGCTTCATGAGCGGGCCCGCCTGCCGCTGGATCCCCAATACGGACCCGCCTGGCACATCGGGGTGCTCCCCCTGGACGACGGCGGGAACGCGGTGTGCCTGACGACGTCGCACACCCTGGTCGATGGGCTCGGGATCCTGAAGGCGATCGCGGACGCGGCCAGCGGGAGGACCCGCTACCTGGGCTATCCCTATCCCCGTTCGCGCGCCCGCCGGCGGGCGATATTGCAGGATGCGCGCCAAACCATCGCGTCGGCACCGGAACTGGCGCAGGCGGTGGGGGCAACGGTGCGCATTGCCCGGCGCCGGCGCGCGGACGTCGTGGCTTCGATGAGGTCGGCACCACCGGCCCCGCGGCGGGCCGGCGACAATCAGCACGGCGTCCTGGTGCCCTCATTGATCGCCTTCCTCGACGTGGGGGAATGGGATTCGTGCGCGAAAAGCATTGGCGGAAACAGCTTCACGCTGCTCGCCGGATTCGCGGGCAGGCTGGGCGTGCGAATGGGACGCGTGTGCGACGACGGAACGGTCACCCTGTCGTTCCCGATCAGCGACCGCGCCGAAGACGATACGCGCGGCAACGCCGTGGTGTTCCCCACCGTTTCCCTCGACCCGACGCGCCTGTCCACGGACCTTGGGGAAGCGCGTCTGAAATTCAAGCAGGCGTTCGCCGACCTGGCCGGGATCACCGACGAACTCCTTGGTCCGCTGCCGCTGACCTCGTTGACCCCGAAGTGGGTGGCCCGCCGGGCGGCGGGAATGGGGCTTGGTGCAGCCGCCCGTCCCATCGGTTGCAGCAATATCGGAGACATGCAGCCCGAGGTGATGCGTCCGGATGGCACCGACGCCGATTACGCGTCCGGAAGGCTGATCGAACCCGGCATCAACAGGCGCGCCCTCGAGCGCGTCGGTGGACAGCTGTTCCTGGCTTCCGGGCGCGGCGCGGGCAAGATCTTCGTTGCGGTCAACGCCTACCTTCCGGGCCGGAGGAACTCTCAAGGCGCGCTGCGCGAGGACGTCTCACGCACGTTCGGCGAGTTCGGCCTGACCGCCGAGATTTTCGGCTAGCCTGCGGGCGTACGAAAACTCGCGAAAGGGCGCCCGCGCCAACGTCTTCAGATGCAACCGCCGCTGCGGCCCGAAGCTCGCGATCTCCGCGACCAGCGCCAGCCACGCGGGAAACCACCAGAGCCGTGCCAGGATCCGAATCGAGCGGGGCGAGGCCGGGTCGACGGCCAGCCAGCTCAGGATGCGCAACTGGTCGAGGACGTAGCGCCGGGACGCCATCACGTGCGTCGTTTCGGTGCCCTTCATGTGGCTGCGCACCGACAACTCCCGGGGCA
>NZ_LZIS01000162.1 GCF_001667015.1 Mycobacterium sp. E3198
TTCGGCACGCCCTACGGCACCGTCGACTACGAGGGCGCCACCATCCCGGTCCCCGTCGACGACCAGACGTTGCAGGAGATCACCAAGATCACCGACGGCGAGGCGTTCCACGCCGACAGCCTGCAATCGTTGGAAAGCGTCTATTCGACGCTGCAGCGCCAGATCGGCTACGAGACGGTGAAGGGCGACGCCAGCCTCGCCTGGATGCTGCTCGGGGCGGTGGTCCTGGCCGGCGCCATCCTGGCCGGTCTCGCGCTCAACAGCCGGTTGCCCTCCTAGGCGATCAGGGCGGCGATCGGGTGGGCGATCAGGTCGGCAGCCGCCGGTTGATCAACAGGGCCAGCGCCGCGGCGATGAGCGCGGCGACGACGCCCAGGCGCAGCCACCCGGCGCTGCCGGGTCCGGGCACCGTGCGAAACCCGATGTCGTTCTCGATGGCGTTGTAGCTCTTGTTGAGCTCGGCGATGTTGGTCGCGGTGTAGGACTGCCCGCCGGAGAGCTGGGCGATCTTTTTCATCTGGTCGGTCGAGACGGGAACGGCGACCCGCTGCCCGTTCATCTCGATCTCGCCGCCTTTGGTGCCGAACGAGATCGTCGAGATGGGCACGCCCTGGTCCTTGGCCAGCCGCGCGCCGCGGTGAACGCGCCCTGCGGGGCGTTGGGGTCCAGCGGCACGTTCTCGGCGCCGTCGGACTCCAGCACGATGCGCGCGGGGGGCGGCCCGTCGCCGCCGCCCAGCACCGAGCCGACGGTGGCGATCGCCTGCAGCGCGGTGAAGAGGCCCTCCCCCGTCGCCGTTTTCGGCGCCGGCTTGAGGCCGTCGATCGCCGCCTTGACGGCCTGGCGGTTCGTCGTCGGCGA
>NZ_LZIS01000163.1 GCF_001667015.1 Mycobacterium sp. E3198
CTCGGCGCCCAGCGAGTAACCGCCGAGCACGATGCGGGTGTTCGGGCAGGTCCTGGCCATCGATTCAACGTGGGCGCCGATGTCGTTGGCGCCACTGCCGGTGGTGATGTTGGCGGGGTAGTTCACGCCGTACACGCCGATCGACTTCCGCGTCTTGCCGCGCAGTGCATTGACGAATGCGTCGCCGACCGCGCCGACGCCGGGTGGCTCCTCTCGCCCGCGGGCGAAAACCACTTCGGCGTCGGGGCAGGCCGCCGATGCCGCGGGAATCGTGCCGGCGATCGGGGACGGCGTCACAGCTGGGGCAACAACCAATGCCACTGCGAGCCAGGTGGCGGCCGCCAGATCGAGGACACGATGCGCGCCCGGTGTCATCGCGACAAGCCTCATGGCGCGATATTACGGACTGAGTATGTGAGGCAGCTTTGGCTTTTGGGTTTGCTGGCGGGGGCAGCCGGGCGCCAGAATTCAGCCGGTCGGGGGTGTCGCAGTACGTACTGCACGTGTCAGCATTGGGACGTGAACGCACACCGATTCGCCCGTTTGCTGGCTACCGCGGTGGTCACAAACTCGGCGGCGCTGCTGAGCGCAACCATTTCCCTTGCCCCGGCGTCCGCCGCTGCATGCCCTGACGCCGAGGTGACGTTCGCCCGCGGCACCGACGAGGCACCCGGCGTCGGTGGCGTCGGACAGCAATTCATCGATGCCCTGCGCTCGCAGGTGGGGGGCCGGTCCGTTGCCGTGTATGCCGTCAACTACCCCGCCACCGAGGATTGGCCCCCGTCGGCATCCGCCGGCGCCGGAGATGCCAGCGCCCACGTTGAATCGATGGCCAGGACCTGCCCGAACACCCGCATCGTGCTCGGCGGTTACTCGCTGGGCGAGGCG
>NZ_LZIS01000164.1 GCF_001667015.1 Mycobacterium sp. E3198
TGCCGCCGTCGCCGTACAACAGGCCGCCCGCCCCGCCCGGCTGGCCCACCCCGGCGACGGTCGTGCCGTTGGCGCCGTTGCCGATCAGCGGGCGTCCCAGCAGCGCCTGGGTCGGTGCGTTCACCGCCCCCAGCAGGTCCTGCTCCAGGGTCTGCAACGGCGAGGTATTCGCGGCCTCGGCCAGGGCATACGATGCCCCGCCCGCGGCCACGGCCCGCACGAAATCGCCGTGCAACGCCGCCACCTGGGCGCTGAGCGCCTGGTACTCGGCGCCGTGCGCGCCCAGCAACGCCGCGACGGCTTGGGAAACCTCATCGGCGGCCGCGGCCAGCACCGCGGTCGTGGGGGCGGCGACCGCCGCGTTGGCCGCGGCGATCGTCGAACCGATGCCGGCCAGATCGGCGGCCGCCGACCCGATGATTTCGGGCGCCGCGATCACGAACGACATGCCGCACCTCCCTAGGCGCTGGTCCCCGGGCCGATGTTGCTCGCGGGTCGGTTCCGCAGGTCGTGCACGTAATCCTCTGGCGCACCGGCGATTTCG
>NZ_LZIS01000165.1 GCF_001667015.1 Mycobacterium sp. E3198
GGCCTGCGCCTGCGGGTCCGACCAGTCCGCTTCGCCGGCGTCGCGCACCCGTTTCTCGACCGCGCGCAGGCGCCGCTCCAGCTCGGCGGACCGTTCCCGCGGCACCTTTCCGATCGCGTCCCACTTGTCGGCGATGGACCGCAGCGCCGCGCGCGCCGCGTCGAGGTTGCCGGTGTCGAGCTTTTCCGCCTCGGCCAGCAGCGCCTCCTTGGCGGTGGCGTTGGCCGCGAACTCGGCGTCCTTCTCCGCCGCGGCGGCGTTGCGGGCCGTGAAGAAACGGTCCTGCGCGGCCTTGAAGCGGCGCCACAGCGCGTCGTCGACCTCCCGGGTCGCCCGCCCGGCGGCCTTCCACTCGGTGAGCAGCTTGCGGAATTCCGCGCTGGTGGCGGCCCAGTCGGTCGAATCGGACAACTCTTCGGCGCGCTCGCACAGCCGTTCCTTCGACTGCTTGACCCCCGAGCGCTCCCGGTCCAGATCGGCGAAGTGGGATCCCCGCCGCCGGTTGAACGCGTCCCGCGCGGCCGAATAGCGCTTCCACAACGCGTCGTCGACTTTTCGGTCCAGGCCGCTGATCGTCTTCCACTCGTCGAGGATCGCCCGCAGCCGGTCACCGGCGGCCTTCCATTGTGTGGAGTTGGCGCCGAGGTCCTCGGCCTCGGCGGCCAGCGCCTCCTTGCGGGCGGTCTGGGCGGCCCGGTGCTCCTCCCGTTTCGAGCGGCCCTCGGCGATGGCCGCCTCGGCGTGCTCGAGGAGGCCGGTCAACCGGGCGGACAGCGCATCGACGTCGCCCAGTACCGTCGCGGTCGGCAACGTTTCGGCCAGCGCGGAGGCGTTGGCCCGGATCTTGCGCGCGTCCCCGGTTCCGGAGGCCAGTCGCTCCTCCATCAGGGTGATCTCGGTGCTCAGGTCGTCGAATCGGCGGCCGAAGTGGGCGAAGGCGGCCTCACGATCGCCGGCCTGCCAGGAGCCGATGACCCGCTCGCCGCCGGAGCTGATCAGCCAGACCGTGCCGTCGTCGTCGACGCGCCCGAACCGGTGCGGGTCACTGGCGGGCTGCGTGGGCAGCGGGTGGGCGGTGGGCCGTGGCCCCGGGCTCATCGGGCGGGGACCGGGACGCGGTCCCGGGCGCGGCACCGGCCTCGGAGAAGCGGTGCCGCCTGGCTCGTCGGCCGTCATCCTCTCGTCACCACCCTTCTTCGCGCGGACAGTGTCTCGCGCGCCTGCCGCGCGTAGCGGCGCCTCATCAACCGGTTCCCACAGTATTCAAGCAGCTTGTCGGACGCCGCGCGCCTATCAGTTATCGGGGCCCGGCCACGGGCCGCGAGATGCATAACAGTTCGATTCCACCGCCGCTTCGCCCATTGGGCGCCGCGGCGCCGCCCGGTACCGTGGCGGAAGCGAGTGGAGTTTCTGGTGAGATGAGCGAGGTGCGATGCATGCCGCGGGCAGCCGTCGCTCGGCTGTACAACGGTTTGCTGCGGGCGCAGTATTGATGGACCGTCGGGGCCGCTGAGGCCTGAGCCCGGCGCCGTCGCACTACAGTGGTCGCTGAATTCTGATCGAACAGCGCGTGTACACGTAGCGTCGATGGGAATGCTGCTCGGGACGCCGGAAAGGGGGTTCGCATGACGAAAGTGGATGTCGCGGCGCTGATTGCGTTGTGCGCGGCGTTGGCTTCCGCCGTCGGCGACGTGATCCGGCAGCGCTCGGCGCAGGAGATCACCGACAAGGAGGTCGGGCACCTCGAGCTGTTCCGGATGTCGTTGCGGGACAAGCGGTGGTGGCTGGGCGGGCTCGCGGCGATCGTCAACTACAGCCTGCAGGCCGCCGCCCTCGCGTGGGGCTCGGTGGTCATGGTGACCGCGCTGCAGGTGACCGCGCTGCTGTTCGCGCTGCCGATCTATGCGCGGCTGACCAACTACCGGGTGACCCGCTGGGAGTGGGTGTGGGCGGTGGTGCTGGCCGCGGCGCTGGCGGTGGTGATCATCGTCGGCGACCCGCGCTCCGGCCAGGAGCGGGCCTCGCTGTCGACGTGGATGATCGTGGCCGCGGTGATGGGCCCGACGCTGGTGCTGTGTGTGCTGGGAGCCAGGATCTGGAAGGGCCGTCCGGTGGCGGCGATACTGCTCGCGGTGGTGGCGGGTTCGTCGCTGGCGCTGTTCGCGGTGCTGACGAAGGGCGTCGTCGAGGTGGCCGAACGGGGACCCGGGAGCGTGGTGCGCATGCCGGAGTTCGTTCCGTGGCTGCTGGTGGCGCTCTGCGGGATGGTTTTCCAGCAGTCCGCCTTCCGCGCGGGCGCGCTCACCGCGTCCCTGCCGACCATGACCGTGGCGAAGCCGGTGGTGGCGGGCGTCCTCGGGGTCGTCGTGCTCGACGAGACGCTTCGGGCCAGCGGACCGGCGGCGCTTGCGCTGGTCTCGTCGGTGGCGTTGGTCATCATCGCGACGGTGGCGCTGGCCCGGGGCGAGGCGGCCTCGATGGCGGCCGGGGTCGGGCGGGACCTGAGAAACGATTTGCTGTCCGGCGACCCGCCGCCCCAGGAATCCATCCCGGTTTCCCCGGACGCGAGCAAGACGATTACCTAGTCCGGTCCGCGCCCCGTTAGTTTTGTGGCGTGCTGAGCGCCATCGCGATCGTTCCGTCCGCGCCGGTGCTCGTTCCCGAGCTCGCCGGCGTGGCCGCCGCCGAGATCGCCGACCTCACCGCGGCCGTACTCGCGGCCGCGGCCCTGCTGCCGGCGCGCTGGGTGGCAGTCGGAACGGGCGTTGCTGACGACGTGCTGGAGCCCGAGTCCAGCGGTACTTTCGCCGGGTTCGGGGCCGATGTTTGGGTCGGGCTGTCGCCGCGGGCCGGCGCCCCCGGCGACCTTCCGGTGTGCGCGCTGCTGGCCGGGTGGGTGCGGGCGCAGGTGCGGCCCGACGCCGGCGTGCAGGTTCGCGTCTACCGCGGCGACCACGACGCCGACACCGCGTTGGCGCACGGCCGGTCCTTGCGCGCGGAGCTGGACCGGGCCCCGGACCCGATCGGTGTGCTCGTCGTGGCCGACGGCGCGAACACCCTGACGCCCGCCGCGCCCGGCGGTCACCATCCGGGCGACGCCGCCGCGCAAGCCACCCTGGACGATGCGCTGGCCGACGGCGACGTCGGCGCCCTGGCCGAGCTGCCGCCGCAGATCCTCGGGCGGGTCGCGTTTCAGGTGCTCGCCGGCCTGGCCGGGCCGGGGCCCCGATCGGCCAAGGAGCTCTACCGCGGAGCGCCCTTCGGCGTGGGCTACTTCGCCGGCGCCTGGCAACCATGAGACCGATCGCGATCATCGGGCCCACCGGCACGGGCAAGTCGGAGCTGGCGCTCGATCTCGCCGCGGCGCTGGGCGGGGAGATCGTCAACGCCGACGCGATGCAGCTGTATCGCGGGATGGACATCGGCACCGCCAAGCTGCCCGTCGAGGCGCGCCGCGGCATCCCCCATCATCAGCTCGACGTGCTCGACGTCACCGAGACGGCCAGCGTCGCCCGCTATCAGCAGGCCGCCGCGGCGGACGTCGAGGCGAGCGCGGCCCGCGGCGCGGTGCCGGTGGTCGTCGGCGGCTCGATGCTCTACCTCCAGTCCCTGCTCGACGACTGGTCGTTTCCCGCGACCGACCCCGCGGTGCGCGCCCGCTGGGAGCGGCGGCTTGCCGAGGTCGGGGTGGGCCGGCTGCACGCAGAGCTGGCCCGGCGCGACCCGGCGGCGGCCGCGGCGATCCGGCCGACCGACGGCCGGCGCACGGTGCGCGCGCTGGAGGTCGTCGAGCTCACCGGGCAGCCGTTCGCCACGTCGGCGCCCCGCATCGGCGCCCCGCGCTGGGACGCCGCCATCATCGGATTGGACTGCGACACCACGATTCTCGACGAGCGGTTGGCCCGGCGCACCGACGCGATGTTCGATCGGGGCCTGGTCGACGAGGTGCGCGGGCTGCTGGGTGAAGGGCTGCGCGACGGGGTCACCGCCTCGCGCGCCCTGGGCTACGCGCAGGTGCTGGCCGCGCTCGACGCGGGCGGCTCACCGGATCGGCTGCGCGACGCGCGCGAGCAGACGTACGTGGGCACCCGGCGCTACGTGCGACGGCAACGGTCGTGGTTCCGCCGCGATCACCGGGTGCACTGGCTGGACGCCGATGCCACCGGGCTCGTCGACGCCGCACTGCGAGCGTGGCGGCAAGTACCCTGAACTGGTGATCTTCGCCAAGGGCCACGGCACGCAGAACGACTTCGTGCTGCTGCCCGACCTCGACGCCGGGCTGACGCTGACCGCGGCCCGGGTGGCCGCGCTGTGCGACCGGCGCCGCGGCCTGGGCGCCGACGGGGTGCTGCGGATCACCACCGCGGGCGCCGCCGTGCGGGCGGGGGTGCTCGAACGCCTGCCCGACGGCGTCGGCGCGGGCGACTGGTACATGGACTACCGCAACGCCGACGGGTCCACCGCGCAGATGTGCGGCAACGGCGTGCGGGTCTTCGCGCACTACCTGCGGGCGGCCGGCCTGGAATCGCGCGACGAGTTCGTCGTCGGGTCGCTGGCCGGCCCGCGGCCGGTCACCCTGCACCACACCGGCGCGACCGACGCCGACGTCACCGTCGACATGGGCAAGGCCAACCGGATCGGCGAAGGGGAGGCCACGATCGGCGGCAGGCGGTTCACCGGCCTGGCGGTCGACGTCGGCAATCCCCACCTGGCCTGCGTCGACCCCCGGCTGGACGCCGGGGGGCTGGCGGCCCTGGACGTGGGAGCGCCCGTGCAGTTCGACCGCGCCCAGTTCCCGGACGGCGTCAACGTCGAGGTGCTCACTGCCCCGGTCGGGGGAATGGTCCGGATGCGGGTCCACGAGCGCGGCGTCGGCGAGACCCGCTCGTGCGGCACCGGAACGGTCGCGGCGGCAGTCGCCGCGCTGGCCGACGGCGGGGCCGACACCGGGACGCTGGCCGTGCGGGTGCCAGGCGGCGACGTCGTGGTGACCATCACCGACGCCACGAGCTACTTGCGGGGACCGTCGGTGCTGGTGGCCCGCGGCGAGATCAGCGAGGAATGGTGGCACGCCCAGGAGCGTTAAATCAGGTGCGCTGCACCGATTTAGCGTGCACTATTGCTAATTGCCTATGACACACCCCGAAACCCCCTTTCACGATCAGCCGGATCTCGAGCCCAGTGCGGGCGAACTCGCCCTCGAAGACCGATCGGCGCTGCGCCGGGTCGCCGGGCTGTCCACCGAACTCGCCGACGTCTCCGAGGTCGAGTACCGCCAGCTGCGTTTGGAGCGCGTGGTGCTGGTGGGCGTGTGGACCGAGGGCAGCGCCGCCGACAACCAGGCCAGCATGGCCGAACTCGCGGCCCTCGCCGAGACCGCCGGTTCGCAGGTGCTCGAGGGGCTGATCCAGCGCCGCGACCGGCCCGACCCGTCGACCTACATCGGCTCCGGCAAGGCCGCCGAGCTGCGCGAGGTGGTCCTGGCCACCGGCGCCGACACGGTCATCTGCGACGGGGAGCTATCCCCGGCGCAGCTGACCGCGCTGGAGAAGGCCGTCAAGGTCAAGGTCATCGACCGCACCGCGCTGATCCTGGACATCTTCGCCCAGCACGCCACCAGCCGGGAGGGCAAAGCGCAGGTGTCGCTGGCCCAGATGGAGTACATGCTGCCCCGGCTGCGCGGCTGGGGCGAGTCGATGTCGCGGCAGGCCGGCGGCCGCGCCGGCGGCAGCGGCGGTGGTGTGGGCCTGCGCGGTCCCGGTGAGACCAAGATCGAGACCGACCGTCGTCGCATCCGGGAGCGGATGGCCAAGCTGCGCCGCGAGATCAAGGACATGAAGCAGGCCCGCGACACCCAGCGCAGCCGCCGGCTGCACAGCGACGTCCCGTCGATCGCCATCGTCGGCTACACCAACGCGGGCAAATCCAGCCTGCTCAACGCGCTGACCGGGGCCGGGGTGCTGGTGCAGGACGCGTTGTTCGCCACCCTGGAACCCACCACCCGCCGCGCCGAACTCGCCGACGGCCGACCGGCCGTCCTCACCGACACCGTCGGCTTCGTCCGGCACCTACCCACCCAGCTGGTCGAGGCGTTCCGCTCCACGCTGGAGGAGGTCGTCGACGCCGACCTGCTGGTGCACGTGGTCGACGGCGCCGACGCCACTCCGATGGCCCAGATCAACGCGGTCCGCCGGGTGGTCTCCGAGGTGATCGCGGACCATGACGGCGCCCCGCCGCCCGAGCTCCTGGTGGTCAACAAGGTCGACGCCGCCAGCGACCTGACGCTGGCCAAGCTTCGGCACGGGCTGCCCGGCGCGGTGTTCGTCTCCGCGCACACCGGCGACGGCATCGACGAGCTGCGCCGGCGGATGACCGAGCTGGCCGCACCGACCGACACCGCCGTCGACGTGGTGATCCCGTACGACCGCGGCGACCTGGTCGCCCGGCTACACGCCGGCGGGCGCGTCCAACAGGAGGAGCACAACGCCGACGGCACCCGCATCCGGGCGCGCGTCCCGGTGGCGCTGGCGGCCAGCCTGCGCGAGTTCGCCGCCCCCTAGCCCGGCCCGGCCCGCCGACTGCCGACCAACCGGCTGGTTGGTATATGTTTGGGCGGCAGAGTCCCATTCGCCGAGGGTCAGCGGAGGTTATCCATGAGCGGCGCAGTCAAGTACCAGCGCACTCTTTTCGAGCCGGAGCACGAATTGTTCCGCGAGTCCTACCGCGGCTTCCTGGACCGGCACGTGGCGCCGTACCACGACGAGTGGGAGAAGGCCAAGATCGTCGACCGCGGCGTGTGGCTGGAGGCCGGCAAGCAGGGCTTCCTGGGCATGGCGGTGCCCGAGGAGTACGGCGGTGGCGGCAACCCCGACTTCCGCTACAACACGATCATCACCGAGGAGACCACCCGTGGCCGGTACAGCGGGATCGGCTTCGGCCTGCACAACGACATCATCGCGCCGTACCTGCTGTCGTTGGCCAACGACGAGCAGAAGCAGCGCTGGTTGCCCAAGTTCTGCAGCGGGGAGATCATCACCGCGATCGCGATGACCGAACCGGGCACCGGCAGCGATCTGCAGGGCATCAAGACGCGCGCGGTCAAGCAGGGTGATCATTACGTCCTCAACGGCGCAAAGACGTTCATCACCAACGGGATCAACTCCGACTTGGTCATCGTGGTCGCCCAGACGGATCCGGACAAAGGCGCTCAAGGCTTCTCGCTGCTGGTGGTCGAACGCGGCATGGACGGCTTCGAACGCGGCCGCCACTTGAACAAGATCGGCCTGGACGCGCAGGACACGGCCGAGCTGTCGTTCACCGACGTGCACGTTCCGGCCGAAAACCTGCTGGGCGAGGAGGGCATGGGGTTCATCTACCTGATGCAGAACCTGCCGCAGGAGCGGATCTCGATCGCGATCATGGCCGCAGCGGCGATGGAAGACGTGCTGGACCAGACCCTGCAATATGCGAAGGAGCGCAAGGCCTTCGGCAAGCCGATCGGCAGCTTCCAGAACAGCCGCTTCGTCCTCGCCGAACTGGCCACCGAGGCCACCGTGGTGCGGATGATGGTCGACGAGTTCGTGCGCCTGCACCTTGACCACAAGCTGACCGCCGAGCAGGCCGCCATGGCCAAGTGGTACTCCTCCGAAAAGCAGGTGCACCTGATCGACCGGTGCCTGCAGCTGCACGGCGGCTACGGCTACATGCGCGAATACCCCGTCGCCCGAGCCTATCTCGACGCCCGGGTGCAGACGATCTACGGCGGCACCACCGAGATCATGAAAGAGATCATCGGCCGCAGCCTCGGCGTCTAGGAATCATGTTGCGGCGCAACGCAATCGCGGATTCCCAAGCCGACAACACGCCGCGACACGCGCCCCGGCGGCTAGCTAGCCCGCCAAATAATGAATGGCCTAATCGGTCATTTCGTCGGGTAGTTCGCTGAGGAGCTAACGGCTTCGCGTACCGTCGGCGCATGTGTTTGGCGTATATCGACTGCGTAGTCACACATCGCCACGCCGGCGATCGCGGCGCAGGTGAGCGGGGTCGATTGCAATCCGTGCGCGTTCCGGCATCATTTCGACATCGGCGCGGTCTCCGTTTCCGTACTATTTCCAATTTGACTTCGCATTGCATGTCGGCCGGGGCAAAGTTGTGCGAGTCCGGCGATAATGCGGTTCGTCACGGGATTGGGTGCGGTCATGGCCGGGGATAGGGGGCTATCCATCGGAGGCTTGGTGAGCGGGCGGAGAGGTCGAATGCGCAAGCTGGTCGGGCGCGCGCTGGTTGGCATGGCGGTCACGGTGCTGGCCGGTGCGTTGCTGGCGCCCTCCGTTTCCGCGTCGCCGATCGGCGACGCCGAGGCCGCCATGATGGCCGCCTGGGAGAAGGCCGGGGGCGACACGTCGCCGCTCGGCGCCCGCAAGGGCGACGTCTACCCCGCCGGCGACGGATTCGCGCTGGACTTCGACGGCGGCAAGATGTTCTACACCACCGACACCGGAGCCAAGTTCGTCTACGGCCCCATCCTGGACAAATACGAGGCGTTGGGCGGTCCGGTCGGCAGCGATCTGGGGTTCCCGACGATCAACGAGGTTCCCGGCCTGGCGGGCCCCGACAGCCGGGTGGCCACCTTCTCGGCCAGCGACAAGCCGGTGATTTTCTGGACGCCCGACCACGGCGCCTTCGTGGTGCGCGGCGCGATGAACGCCGCCTGGGACAAGCTGGGCAGCTCGGGCGGGGTGCTCGGCGCGCCGGCCGGCGACGAAACCTACAACGGTGAGGTCACCTCTCAGAAGTTCAGCGGCGGCGAGATCTCCTGGAACCGCAAGACCAAGGAGTTCGCCACCACCCCTGCCTCGCTGGCCGACCAACTCAAGGGCCTGCAAGTGGCGATCGATCCGGCCGCCGCCATCAACATGGCGTGGCGGGCCGCGGGCGGGGCCACCGGTCCGCTGGGCGCCAAACAGGGCGGAACGTATCCGATCGGCGGCGACGGCATCGCCCAGAACTTCGCCGGCGGCAAGGTCTTCTTCAACCCGGCCACCGGCGCGAACGCCCTCGAGAGTGACATCCTCGCCAAGTACGAGTCGCTGGGCGGGGCGGCGGGTAGCGACCTCGGGTTCCCCACCGCCAACGAGTCCGACGGGGGCATCGGCCCGGCCAGCCGGATCGCCACCTTCGCGGCGGCCGACAAGCCGGTGATCTTCTGGACCCCCAACCACGGCGCATTCGTGGTGCGGGGCGCGATGAAGGCCGCGTGGGACAAGCTGCGCGGCCCCAACGGCAAGCTCGGCGCCCCGGTCGGCGATCAGGCCGTCGACGGCGATGTCGTCTCGCAGCAGTTCACCGGCGGCAAGATCTCGTGGAACCGGGCGAAGAACTCGTTCGCCACCGAGCCGTCGAACCTGGCTCCGTTGCTGTCCGGCCTGCAGGTGTCGGGGCAGAATCAGCCGAGCACCGCGGCGATGCCCTCCCACGGCAAAAAGTTCTCCTGGCAGCAGTGGTGGCTGCCGGTCGCCATTGCGGTGTTGGTGCTGATCCTGCTGTCGGCGTTGCTGACGTTCGGATTGCGCCGGCGGCGCGCCCGCCGCGGCGCCGGCGACATCGCCGCCGCCCCCGCCTACGAGCCCGAGCGCGACGTGCACGCCGGCTACGAGGCGCCGGCCGACGCGCGTTGGGGGCAGGACGACGCCGAACTCGCGACCGACCACTTCGCGGCCGGGGACCTGCGGCCGGCCGAAGGGCAGCCCGCGGCCGACGCCGAGCCCGCGGGGCGGGTCAGCTGGAGCCGGGGCTCCGAGGGCCGCGTTGCCGAGGAAGAAGACCCCGACGCGGTCGACACGGATTCCATCCCCCTCGTCTCGGCGGCGGCCCTGTCGGAGGCGGGCTATCCGGGCGTCGCCGACGACGGCGCCGACGACGGCGCCGACGAGGGCACCTACGAGGACGTCGCGTACGAGGACGTCGCCTACGAAAACGTCGGCTCCGAGGACGTCGGCTACGAGGACACGCGCTACGAGCAGGCCGGCTACGAGGAGCCCGGTTTTGAGCGGGCCGGCCATCCGGACGCCGCCGAAGACCCCGAGCTACCGGAGACGGTCGGGCCCGAGGCGGCGGAGGCCATCGCGGTGGGCGCCGAGTCCCGCGTCGGGCGACACCACGCGGCCGCGGACGACGAGGAACCGTCGGAGCACCCGGAAGCGGCCGGCGGGACCCCCGTTGCCGGTGGGCGCCCGACGATCCGCCTGCCGTTGGACGACCCCTATCAGGTGCCCGACGGCTATCCGATCAAAGCCAGCGCGAGCTTCGGCCTGTACTACACGCCCGAGAGCCCGCTCTATCACGACACCCTGGCCGAATTCTGGCTGACCAGCGAAGAAGTCGCCCAGGCCAATGGTTTCGTCAGGGCCGACTGAGCGGCGTTAGACCTTGCGGATCACCGTGACGACTTTGCCGAGCACGGTCGCGTCGTTGCCCGGGATCGGGTCGAACGCCGGGTTGTGCGGCATCAGCCACACCTGACCGCCCGCGCGCTTGAACGTCTTGACGGTGGCCTCGCCGTCGATCATGGCCGCGACGATGTCGCCGTTGTCGGCGACGTGCTGCTGGCGCACCACCACCCAGTCGCCGTCGCAGATCGCGGCCTCGACCATCGAGTCGCCCACCACCTTGAGCAGAAACAGCGTGCCCTCGCCGACCAGCTCGCGGGGCAGCGGGAAGACGTCCTCGACGGCCTCTTCGGCGAGGATCGGCCCGCCGGCGGCGATGCGGCCGAGCACCGGGACGTAACTGGGTTCGGGCAGGGCGTCGGACCCGGCGACCTCGGTGAGCGGCGCCGCGTCGCCGGCGTCCTCGGCGCCCCGGACGTCCACGGCCCGCGGGCGGTTCGGGTCGCGGCGCAGGTATCCCTTGCGCTCCAGCGTGCGCAGCTGGTGAGCCACCGACGACGTGGAGGTCAGGCCGACGGCGTCGCCGATCTCCCGGATGCTCGGCGGGTAACCGCGGCTGGTGACCGAGGCGCGGATGACGTTCAGAATGGTGCGCTGGCGTTCGGTCAGCGATGAGTCCACGGGGTGCGAGCTGCTTGATGGCGTGTCGTTGCTGTCGCTCATGCACCGAATGTAGCGGCACCGCGGCGAAGAATCAAACATGTGTTCGACTGGCGTGTCACGGCCGCGGAAATCCGGCCGCCAGCGGCCACCAGCCGCCGCTGAGCGGCCGAATAACAAAGGTGTAACTCTTCGATCGATCGGGTATCTCAACGCCATGTCAGTGGTCGCGCCCACAAAGTTGTCGGTGGGGTGCTCTACCGTTTTGCTCGTCCGACACGCTTCGCTCAAATGTTCGGGTATCGAACACACGAGCGATATAGTTCGAACACACGAGCGAGATTGAGTTGACCGGAGGAACGCAGATGACCATCATCCACACAGTCGCGCCGCGTACCGGCGGCGTTCGGCGCCCGGTCAACGGGCCGGTGCCGGGACTCCGCCACGGCCGGGACGGGCTGGCCCGTTCTCGCAGGCCCGGGCCCGCCCGGCCGGGGGGCGCGCCCCCGCGCTACCACGGCACCGGTGTCGCCATGTCCGTCGCGCCGCACCGCCCGCGCCGCCCCGTTACGCTGGCGACGACGGTGGGGCTGGCGCTGGTCGCCGGGATCATCACGCTGTGGCTGGGTCTGGTCGCCAACATCGGACAGGCGGTCAACGGCGATTCCCCGGGATCGGCCGCCGCGGTGCCGGATCGGCTCGCCGTCGTGCGGGTCGAACCCGGCGAGTCCCTGCAGGACATCGCCCACCGGGTGGCGCCGGACGCGCCGGCCCGCCAGGTGGCCCAGCGGATCCGCGAACTCAACGACCTGAACTCGCCCGCCGTCGCCGCGGGTCAGACGCTGATCGCGCCGGTCGGCTGACGCGCGAAGCGAGAGAACGTGGCGATGCCAAGCGGGGGAGCGCACGGGTACGCTCGGGGTGTTCTGCGACCCCGGATGTGAGCACGGCGAAGGAGCGGTCATGCACTGTCCGTTCTGCCGCCATCCCGATTCCCGGGTGATCGACTCGCGCGAAACCGACGAAGGCCAGGCCATCAGGCGCCGCCGGTCGTGCCCCGAGTGCGGGCGGCGCTTCAGCACCGTCGAAACAGCGGTGCTGGCCGTCGTCAAACGCAGCGGTGTCACCGAGCCCTTCAGCCGGGAAAAGGTCATCAGTGGAGTCCGGCGGGCCTGCCAGGGCCGCCAGGTCGACGACGACGCGCTGAATCTGCTTGCCCAGCAAGTGGAAGACACCGTGCGCGCCGCCGGGTCGCCCGAGGTGCCCAGCCACGAGGTCGGCCTGGCCATCCTGGGCCCCTTGCGCGACCTCGACGAGGTGGCCTACCTGCGGTTCGCCTCGGTCTACCGGTCGTTCTCCTCCGCGGAGGATTTCGAGCGCGAGATCGAGGCGCTGCGCGCGCACCGCAACGTGTCCACGGATCCGGAACCGGCCACTCGCTAAGCTGGCGTCATGCCGCCCGACCTGCATCCCGATCTCCAGGCGCTGGAGCCGTTGCTGGGGACCTGGACCGGTCGGGGTTCGGGCAAGTACCCGACGATCCCGCCCTTCGACTATGTCGAGGAAGTCGTGTTCACCCATGTGGGTAAGCCGTTTCTGGCCTACGCGCAAAAGACCAAGGCGGTCGCCGACGGCAAACCGCTGCACGCCGAGACGGGATTTCTGCGGGTGCCGCGCCCTGGCGAAGTCGAGCTGGTCTTGGCCCATCCGAGCGGCATCACCGAAATCGAAGTGGGCACCTACTCGGTGGCCGGCGACGTCATCGACGTCGAGATGTCGACGAGTTCCGGCGGGGCGATCGGGCTCACCCCGACCGCCAAAGAGGTGACCGCGCTTGGCCGTTCGCTGCGCATCGACGGCGACGAGCTGACCTACTCCGTGCGGATGGGCGCCGTGGGACAGCCCCTGCAGGATCACCTCGACGCGGTCCTGCACCGGCAGCGCTGAGCTTCGGTCAGTCCACCCGCCTGCCGCCGTCGCCCACGACGCGCCCCGCCACCGCGACCCAGCCCTCGGCGTTCCACGTGGTTTCGATGACCGACCCGTTGCCCTGTGTGATGTGCAGGTCGCGGCTGAGGTAGTCGGTGAGCCGCATCGCCGCGGACCCGGTGGCCTCGTCCTCCGGCACGCCGAGGTTCGCGAAGAACCCCCGCGCGCGCAGCAAGCCGGCCGATCGATCGACCCAGGCCCACAGGTAGTGCGCGACGTCGACGGGAAAGTCCGCGGGGTCGGCGCCCAAAACGTCGTCCGCGGAATCGAATTCGTGGATCGCCAGTTCCGGGGCCCATTCGGCGCGGGCGCTGATCCGGGTCCGCTCGCCCGGATAGCTCACCTGCACCAGCCCGGCCGGCACCTGCAGTGTCTTGATCGGCCAGCCGTTCTCGCGCAGCCACCACGCCGCACCGACGGTCGGGTGCCCCGCGAACGGAAGTTCGGTGCGGGGGGTGTGAATCTTCGCGTGCGCGGTGGTCGCGCCGGCGGCCGGAAGATCGATGAATACCGTTTCACTGTAACCCAATTGGGTCGCGAGCCGCTGCCGGTCCCCGGGCGCCATCCGGCCTGCTGGGCTTTCCGGGACCACGCCGAGCGGATTACCGAAATTGCCGTCCGCGTCGGTGAACACGCGGAGCACCGTCACGTCGATCCCCATGACCCGACTGTACGGGCCGGGCCAACGCAACGATCAGGTGGCGCTGCGCTCGTCGGAACCCATCGCGTTCAGCACGGCGACGCGGGTGTCGGCCGGGCCCGTGACGGTCTTCTCGCCGCCGCCGGTGCGCAACAGCTCGCGAAGGGCGGCCTGGTCGTATTCGGCGGGTTGGGTGCTGTCGATGAAACGCTGCACGACGTCGATGAAGCGGGCCGGGTCGTCGTGGAACGGGAAGTGGCCCGAGCCCTCGAAGATCTCCAGGCGCGAGCCGGGCATCGCGGCGTGCGCCATCCAGGCGTGCCGGACGGGGACCACCACATCCTTGGTGCCCCAGACGATCTGAACCGGGATGGCCTCGGTCAGATAACACCGGTCCAGCATCGTCACGATCTGCCCGCGCCAGTCCACCACCGCCCGCAGGGTCCGGCTGAACGCCGCCGAGGCCGTCGGCTCCGGCAGGTCGTCGAGGATGCGCAGCACGTTAGGCAGGTCGTGGCCCAGCGCGGTCGACCCGATCGCCAGCCCGGCCAGCTTCCCCGCCAGCTGAACCGCCGGCAGCACCAGCGGCAGCCGCAGCAGCGCCAGCGCCTCGCTGCCCATCGGCAACGAGGCCAGCCGGAAGACGACGTTGACGTCCTTGGTGACGCCGCCCGCGGCCACCAGGATCAGCCGGTCGACCAAATGCGGGAACTGGTAGGCGAATTGCATGGCCACCCCGCCGCCCAGCGAGTGGCCGATGATCGTCACCCGCTCGATGTCGAGCACGGACAGCAGGTCACGCATCCCGTTGGCGTAGGCGGCCGCCGAGTAGTCGGCGCGCGGCTTGTCGGATTTCCCGTGGCCCAGCAGGTCGGGGGCGATGACGGTGAACCGCTGGGCGAGCTTGGCCTGCACCGCATTCCAGGTGGTGGAGTTGTCGCCGATGCCGTGCAGCAGCAGGATCGCCGGGCCCGAACCCGCGATCCGGTAGGCGCGCCGGTAGCCGTGAATGGTGCGGAACTCGAGCGTGGGGGCCGTCACCTCGCGCACCGGGCGAAGGTTGCTCTTGCGCTTGCGCTCGGTCATCTCGCCAACCTTGGTGTCGGCCCGCGCTATGGGCGTTGTAAGAGTCTCAAGCCTGGTCGTCGTCGTTCTTCTTCTTCTCTGCCTGCTGGGCAAGGAATCGCTCGAATTCGGCGCCAAGCTCGTCGCCGCTCGGCAGATCCTCGTCGCGGGTTAGTAACGACCTGTTCTCCTGAGCGTCGATGAAGGCATCGTACTGGCGCTCGAGCGCGGCCACCACTTGAGCCACTTCCGAGCTCGCCTGGACCTGTTCATCGATTTTGGCCCGGATTTCCTCCGCGGCCTCGGCCAGTGCCGACAGCGGCAGCTCCAGGGATCCGCTCTTGGCGACCTGCTCGAGCAGGGCTTGGGCGGCGGCGGGGTAGTCGGTCTGGGTCAGGTAGTGCGGGACGTGCACGGTGAAGCCGACGACGTCGTGGCCGTGCTGGGCCATCCGGTATTCCAGCAGGTTGGACGCGCTGCCCGGAACCTGGATCTCCGAGATCCACGGCTGGAAGTCGGCGATGAGGTCCTTGTTGTTGGAATGCGCCGTCAGCGTGATCGGGCGGGTGTGCGGGACGGCCATCGGCACGGTGCCCAGGCCGATGGTGCGCCGCACGCCCAGCCGCTCGGCCAGCAGCCGCACCGCGGTGATGAAACGCTCCCACTTCAGGTCCGGCTCCATGCCGGCCAGCAGCAGAAACGGCGTGCCGACGCTGTCGCGCAGCGCGTACAGGCTCAGCTCCGGGTCGTCGTAGTGGGTGAAGTGGTCGGTCTTGAACGTCATCAGCGGCCGCCGGGAGCGGTAATCCAGCAGTTCGTCGATCGCGAACGACGCCACCAGCTCGGCGTCCAGCGCCGCCCTGAGGTGGGTGGCGGCCAGCCGGATCGCGTGACCCGCGTCGGAGAAGCCCTCCAGGGCGTGGACCAGCACCGGGCCCAGGCCGTCGGCCGTCGACAACTGGGGCGCCGGGAACTCGAGCTCGTACATGCCGGGCTGCCCTGGCTGATAGTCGTCGTCGTCAGGGCCTTGATGGCGCGCCATCGGGCTGCCTCCTCTCGCGAATCTCTCCAGGGTGCCCTAACAAGTGTCCCCCGAATCAACGGGCACCCCTAACGGAAACACCGAAGCGAGCGGAGCGCGTCCCGGCGGGTTCAACTCGGCCCGCGGACCCCTGGTCGGGCATGATGGACACGAAATGCGCATATCGACGGTGCTGCTGTACTCGGGGGTAGGCCTGGCGACGTTGCTGACGTCGTGCACCAGGCCCGCCGACCCCGCCGCGCGCCCGACCGTCTCCGCCGACGTGGCCACCGCGCCGGTGCAGCGGCTCAGCCAGCCCCAGCAGAAGGCCGTCGCGCGTCCCGTCGACCCGGACCGGCGCGTCGGTGCGATCTTCATCAACGACGGGCCGCTGCACGTCTGCACGGGCGCGGTGGTGCATTCGGCGGCCGGGGACATGGTGATGACGGCGGCGCACTGCCTGGCGGGAGCGGCCAAGATCACCTTCGTCCCCGGGTTCGTCGGTGACGCCACGCCGCCCCCCGCGGACGTCTGGAAGGCCGACGCCGTCTACCTCGATCCGCGCTGGACCGCCGGCAAGGACCCGCACGCGGATTACGCGATCGCCCGGGTCAGCAACGACGCCGGTGGTTCGGTCGAGTCGCACGTCGGGTTGGCGCTGACGCTGGGCGTCGCGCCGCCGCCGGGCAGCCACGTCACGGTGCTGGGGTACGCGGCCGGGGTGGGCGGCTCGCCCATCGGCTGCCAGGCCACCACGTCGGTCAACGACCGCGGCTTTCCGTCGCTGACGTGCGAGGGGCTCGTCGACGGCACCAGCGGCGCGCCCTGGGTCAGTGGCACCACGCTCACCGGGGTGATCGGCGGCTTCGAGCGGGGCGGGTGCGCCGCCAACGTGTCGTACTCGGCGCCGTTCGACGCCCAGACCGCGCAGTTGCTGGCCCGCGCCGAGGCCGGCGGTCCCGGCGACCCGGTGCCCAACGACCTCGACGACAGCTGCTGAGTCAGCGGCGGAACTGGGACAGCGCCCGCATCTTGTTGGTCACGTCCAGCGCGGCGACCTTGTAGGCCTCGGAGAAGGTCGGATAGTTGAACACCGCGTCGACCAGGTAGTCGACGGTGCCGCCACAGCCCATCACGGCCTGCCCGATGTGCACCATCTCGGTGGCGCTGGTGCCGAAGATGTGCACCCCGAGCAGCTTGCGATCCTCGGTGGACACCAGCAGCTTGAGCATCCCGTAGGAGTCGCCGGCGATCTGGCCGCGGGCCAGCTCCTTGTACCGCGCCACGCCCACCTCGTAGGGGACGGAGTTCTTGGTCAGTTCCACCTCGGTGGCCCCGACGTAGGAGATCTCGGGAATCGAATAGATGCCGATCGGCTGCAGGTCGGTGATGCCCTCGCAGGCTTCCCCGAACGCGTGGTAGGCGGCCAGCCGGCCCTGCTCCATCGAGGTCGCGGCCAGCGCCGGGAACCCGATGACGTCGCCGACGGCGTAGATGTGTTCGACCTTGGTCTGGAACTTGTCGTCCACCCAGATCCGCCCGCGCCCCTCGACCTCGAGGCCCGCGTTCTGCAAATCGAGGTGATCGGTCTGGCCCTGGCGCCCGGCGGAGTACATGACCGTCTCGGCGGGGATCTGCTTGCCGCTGGCCAGGGTGGTGACGGTGCCCGCGGAGCCGACGTCGACGGCGGTCACCTCCTCGCCGAACCGGAACGTCACCGCCAGGTCGCGCAGGTGGAACTTCAGCGCCTCGACGACCTCGGGGTCGCAGAAGTCCAGCATGTCGTCCCGCTTCTCCACCACGGTCACCTTGGTGCCCAGTGCGGCGAACATCGAGGCGTACTCGATGCCGATCACGCCGGCGCCCACGACGACCATCGAGGCCGGCAACGACTTGAGGTCGAGGATCCCGTCGGAGTCGAGCACCCGTTCCTCGTCGAACTCGACGCCGGACGGCCGGGCGGGCCGGGTTCCGGTGGCGATGACGATGTATTCGCCGGTGACCGTTGTCATCTCCCGGCGGCCCGGGTCCTCCACGACGACGGTGTGCGGGTCGATGAACCGGCCGTGGCCGATCAGCAGGTCGATTCGGTTGCGCATCAACTGATTGCGCACCACGTCGACTTCCTTGCCGATCACGTGCTGGGTCCGCGCCAGCAGGTCGGCCGGCGTGATCCGGTCCTTGACGCGGTAGCTGGCGCCGTAGAGCTCGCGCTGGTTCATCCCGGTGAGGTAAAGGACCGCCTCGCGCAACGTCTTTGACGGGATGGTGCCCGTGTTGACGCACACGCCGCCCAGCATCCGGCCGCGTTCGATGATGGCGACCGATTTGCCCAGCTTGGCCGAGGCGATGGCGGCCTTCTGGCCGCCCGGTCCCGAACCGATGACGACGATGTCGTACTCCTGCATCGAACCCATGAGATAGACGATAAGGCCCACAGTCCAGACTTTCTCCACAGACGAGCGGCCGGATCTCGTTGCGGGAGCACGGCCTGACGGTGCCGGCCGTCAGCGTTGGTGCCCATGACGACGCATCGAGCTGATTTCGAACTCAACCGCCCCGGGGCGCTGATCGCGGCGCTACCGGCCGTTCTCGGCTTCGTTCCGGAGAATTCATTGGTCCTGGTGTCGCTGGACGGCGGCGAAATGGGGTCCGTGCTGCGGGTCGACCTGTCCGAGGACGTGACCGACCGGGTGGGGCACCTGGCGGAGATCGCCGCGGCCGCCGAACCCGAGGCCGCGATCGCGGTGATCGTCGACGCCGCCGGCGCGCACTGCCCGGGGTGCAACGAGGAGCACCGGCTGCTGTGCGCGGCGCTCGCAGACGCGTTGGCGCAGCACGACATTCAGCTGTGGGCGGCGCACGTGGTGGACCGGGTGGCCCGCGGCGGCCGCTGGCATTGCGTGGACCGCTGCGGCGCCGGCGGCGCGATCGACGATCCCTCCGCGTCGCCGCTGGCCGCGGCGGCGGTGCTCGACGGCCGGCGGCTGTACGCGCGGCGGGCCGACCTGCAGGCCGTGATCGCCCTCGACGCGGCGCGCAGCGCGGGGCTGGCCGACGCGCTGCGGCGGCAGGCGGCGAGGCGGGAGGCGGCGCTGCGCGACGATCCCGTGGGTTGCGCCCGGCGCGACGTGCGGCGCGCGCTGTCCGTCGCGAAGCGCGTCGCCGCCGGCGAGACGCCGTCGACCACCCAGCTCGCGGCGCTCGGCTGCGCGCTGAGCGATGTGCAGGTGCGCGACACGCTGTACGCGCTGGCGGTCGGCGAGCGCGCCGGCGACGCCGAGTCGCTGTGGGCGCTGCTGGCGCGCTCGCTGCCCGAGCCGTGGCGGGTGGAGGCGCTGGTGTTGCTCGCGTTCAGTGCGTACGTCCGCGGCGACGGGCCGCTCGCGGGCGTGTCGCTGGACGCCGCGCTGCGCTGCGACCCCGAGCATCGGATGGCCGGGATGCTGGACCAGGCGTTGCAGTCCGGAGTGCGGCCCGAGCGCATCCGGGAGCTGGCGGGCACCGGCTACCGGCTGGCCAAGCGGCTGGGGGTGCGGCTGCCGCCGCGGCGGTCGTTCGGGCGTCGGGCCGGGTAGTGGCGCGAGCGGTCAGACCTTCTCGACCTTGACGGCGTGAGCCATCTCGTGCGGCAGGGTGACGTTCTCGTGGCCGGGGATGAGGATGGTGACGCCGCCCCCGCCCGGGCTGGTCTCGACGGTGACCCGCGCGTTGGGCACCACGCCGGCGTCCTTCAGCCGGGTGATCAGGTCGATGTCGCCCTGGACGTGTTCGGTGAGCTGGCGGACGACCACCGCCACCGGCGAGCCGGCGGGCAGCTCGGTCAGCCGGACCAGGTTGACCTCGTCGGAGCCGGAATCCGGGCCCACGCCGAGGTCCAACAGACCCGGAATCGGGTTCCCGAACGGGGACGTGGTCGGGTGGTTGAGCACCTTGACGAGCCGGCGTTCGACTTCCTCGCTCATCACGTGCTCCCACCGGCACGCCTCGGCGTGCACTTCCTCCCACGGCACCCCGATGACGTCGACGAGCAATCGTTCGGCCAGGCGGTGCTTGCGCATCACGGCGATGGCCAGCGCCCGGCCCTTGTCGGTGAGCTCCAGGTGGCGGTCCCCGGCGACGTGGAGGAGCCCGTCGCGTTCCATGCGGGACACGGTCTGACTGACGGTCGGACCGCTCTGCTCGAGCCGTTCGGCGATCCGGGCGCGCAGCGGCGTCACGCCCTCTTCCTCGAGGTCGTAGATGGTTCGCAGGTACATCTCGGTGGTATCAACCAGCTCGTTCATCCAGCACCCTCCATTGACGCCGAGTCTACTTGGCAAGCTGCGCGAACGGGTGTAACGCGTCCCCGGCAAGCAGTATGCCCGCCGCGTGACGCGGCGGGCATACCGTCTTGTTACTTGGCTCTACCTGATGCGGGCGTCAGCTCGCGTACGACCGCAGCCGGTCGGCGCGCTCGCCGTTGCGCAGCTTGGACATCACGTCGCGCTCGATCTGGCGGACCCGCTCGCGGGACAGCCCGAACAGCTTGCCGATCTGGTCCAGGGTGCGCGGCTGGCCGTCGTCCAGGCCGAAGCGCAGCCGGATCACCTGATGCTCGCGCTCGTCGAGAGTGGCCAGGACGCTGCGGATGTCGGTGTGCAGCAGCTCGGCGATCACCGCGTTCTCCGCGGACATCGCCTCGGCGTCCTCGATGAAGTCGCCCAGCGGGGCCTCTTCCTCCGAGCCGACGGGCATGTCGAGGCTCACCGGGTCGCGGCTGTGCTCCAGCAGGTCGTTGATCTTCTCGATCGGGATGCCCGATTCGGCGGCCAGTTCCTCGTCGGTCGCCTCACGCCCCAGGTTCTGGTGCATCTCGCGCTTGATCCGCGCCAGCTTGTTGACCTGCTCGACCAGGTGGACGGGCAGGCGGATGGTGCGGCTCTGGTCGGCCATCCCGCGGGTGATCGCCTGACGGATCCACCACGTCGCGTAGGTGGAGAACTTGAAACCCTTTGTGTAGTCGAACTTCTCCATCGCGCGGATCAGGCCCAGGTTGCCCTCCTGGATGAGGTCCAGCAGCGGCATGCCGCGGCCCGTGTAGCGCTTGGCCAGCGAAACCACCAGCCGCAGGTTCGCTTCCAGGAGGTGGCGGCGCGCTGCCTGGCCATCGCGCACGACGGCTTCGAGATCGCGTTTCCGGTTCTCGCCGAGGCGCTTACGAGTCTCGAGCAGATGCTCGGCATACAGACCGGCTTCGATGCGCTTGGCCAGTTCGACTTCGCCCGCCGCGTTGAGTAGCGCCGTCTTACCAATGCCATTGAGGTATACGCGCACTAGGTCCGCTGCGGGGCTTTGAGCATCAAGATCGCCGTCGATCCTGCTTGTGCCGGCATTCGCCATAGCGACCTCCCGTTCGGCTTTGTACTGTCAAGTCGTTCAACGACAGACCCAGCCTGGGAGTTCCCACCGCCTCGCGATCTCACACGCCTTGACGTGCAGAAATGTGCCGAGGACCTGAGAATGTCCTGAGAAGTGCGGCCAGCGGCCGCTTATCGGGAACCGTGTTCGTGGTGGTCCCAGGTCGGCGAGTGCGGTTGCGGCCCGCGGTCGCGGCGCGGTTCGAGCGCCCGCTGCTCGGCCCGCGGGAACAGGGGCGTCCGCCGGCGGGCCTCCTCGAAGCGCCGCGGCTCGTCGGAGCGGCGAGGTGGCCGGTCGTTGGCGATCAGCACCGCCATCCAGGGCAGCGGCACCGAGGCCGCCACGATCGCCAGGGAGATCAGGCCGTTGTGCCAGGCGCCGTACGCCACGGCCGCCAGGATGAGCGCCGGAATCCGAAACGCCATCAGGGTCAGGTACTTACGCACCCGCGCGCGGTGCTCCTCCTCGTACGAGGGGGCGGCGGAGGTGATCAGGACCGGGCGGCCCGCGTCGTCGAAACCCAGCTGTTCGCCGCGCTTCATACCTCCACTGTCCCACATGTAATCGATTCCGGTAACGGCGAGTCAGGAGGCACAATGTGAGGTATGCGCACCCAGACGATCGAACGCACCGAGACCGACGAACGCGTCGACGACGGGACCGGTAGCGATACCCCGAAGTACTTCCACTACGTCAAGAAGGACAAGATCGCCGAGAGCGCGGTGATGGGCAATCACGTGGTGGCGCTGTGCGGCGAGGTGTTTCCCGTCACCCGGGCGGCCAAACCGGGCTCACCGGTCTGCCCGGAGTGCAAGCGGATCTACGAGCACCTCAAAAAGGGCTGATCAGGCCGGCGGCTCCGCCGTCGCGACGGCGGTCGGCGCGGGGTTCGGCGGTGTGTCCGCCGCGCGCTCGGGGCCACGCGTGCGCTCCAGCACCCAGTTGCGCAGCCGGTGGGCGTGCGTCTTCGGCGCGGGAAACTCCTCCTGGATGGCCGCGTTGAGTTCGGCGCCGATCATGATCGCGAAACCGCCGAAGAACGCGAACAACAGGAACGCGATCGGCGTGGACAGCGCGCCATAGGTGTAGCCGGTGCTGGTAATCCACGTCAGGTAGAACCGCAGGCCCAGCGTGGCGATCACGAAGACCGCGGTCGCCAGGATCGCGCCGAAAATCAGCCGGTGCGACGGCAGCGGCACGGGCAGCGCGACCCTGTAGAGGATCATCACCCCGATCATCAGGCCGAGGATCAGCATCGGGTAGTACCCGTAGCGCAGCACGTTGGCCAGGCCGACGGGGATGTGTTCGGAGATCTTGCGCGGACCGACCACCACCAGCGGCGCGGTCGCCACCACGACCAGCAGCCCCACCACGTACAAAAACAGCGCGAAGAACCGCTGCCGCACGGGATGACGCAGTGGCGTCTGGTCGTGCGCCTCGACGACGGAATCGACGAACGCCGAGATCGCCGAGGACCCCGCCCACAGCGAGATCAAGAAACCCAGCGACACCACCTCACCGCGGGCGTGGCTGGCGATGTCCCTGATGGTCGGTTCGATGATCTCGTTGACGACGCTGGGGGAGAACACGCTGTGGGCCGTCGAAATCACCTGGTGCTCGATGCTGGGCAGCATGTCGGGCCCGAACAGCGGCGCCACGTAGGCCATCGTGCCCAGCATTCCCAGCAACAGCGGCGGCAGGGACAGCGCCGACCAGAACCCGGCCTGCGCCGACTCGGAGAAAATCGAGTCGTCCCAGCTTTTGGCCAGGGTCCTCAGACTGATTCGCCAGATGTGGTGGCGGGACGGCTTCGCGACCTGATCGCTCATACCCGTCCAGCATTACCGATGACTGCCCGCACCGGCCACATTGCCGATGGGTGAGTTCGAGGAAACTAGCTGGCGCTGGCCTCCAGCACGGCGTCCTGCTCGGTCAATTTCGCCTCGTGCTGGTTCGCGTGGTGCTGGCAGAAGAGAAGCTCAAGCCCTGAAGGCAGCTTGGCGCGGACGCGAGCCGCGGCACCGCAACGATCGCAGCGGTCCGCTCTGGTCAGCTCGGGACTGGTCAGAGTTGCATTCATGGCTTCTCCGTTCTCGTACATTCACTCTCTCAGACGTATGGGGTTTTCGCCTTGTTCCCCGATCGTTATCGGGTGTGTCGTTTCTCACGAGCCGCTGTGGTTTCTCCGGCGGGCCCGGCTAGGGTTGCCCACTGTGGCCTCCGCAACCGGCGTTTTGGTGCACTTATGCGGTCGTGAGGAGTGGTTCCGGGCCCGCGATCGCGGCGGAATCGACCCCGAACCGCCCGGTTCGGAGTTCATCCATCTGTCGGCGCCGGAGCAGGTCCACCTGCCGGCCAACCGGCTCTACCGCGGCCGTGACGACCTCGTTCTCCTGCGCATCGATCCGGCCCTGTTGGACTCGCCCGTGCGCTGGGAGCCCGGGGTGGCAACGGATCCGGACTCGATGTTGTTCCCGCATCTGTACGGCCCGCTGCCGGTGAGCGCCGTGGTGGGCGTCACCGCCTACCCGCCCGGACCCGACGGCACCTTCGGCCCGGTATCCGGGGCCGCGACGTAGGCGTCGGCCTCGATCTCCACCAGCAGCTCGGGTGCGATCAGCGCGGACACTTCCACCATGGTGGCCGCCGGCCGTATCTCGCCGAAGACGTCCGCGTGCACCGCGGCGACCTCCCGCCAGCGGGCGATGTCGGTGACATAGATGCGGGTACGCACCACATCGGTCAGCGCGGCGCCCGCCTGCGTGAGCGCAATCTCGATGCGGCGCAAGGCGTCTCGCGCCTGCGTGGCGATGTCCCCGGCGGGTCCCGCACCGGTGGTTCCGGCCACCGCCACGTGGGGGCCGACCCGCACCGTGCGCGAATAACCGACCGTCGACTCGTACTCGGACCCGGACGAGACCAGTGTTCGGTTGGCTGGCATGCGGTCACAGTACGACGGGAGCACCGTCGCGCGCACCCGAATTTGCCTCGACTTGGCTTGGGCACCAACACGTTCGGTTACCATGCTGTCGATGACCACGCCCGTCGTCTCGGAGCACGCGCTGCGCGCGCAGGAGGAGCGCTTCGCGCGGGCGTTCGCGGCCCGCGATCCGGCGCTGGCGCGCGACCTGTATGCGCCCGACGTGGTGTACGTCAGCCCCACGGTGCGGCTCTTCGACTGGCCCGACCGGATCGAGGGCATAGAGCGCACGCTCGAGTTCATCGCGCTCACCATCCGTGGCTGCGACGACATCCGCTACGAGGCGACCGATCTCGCCGTCACGCCGGGCGGCGACGCGGCGTTCGTGCGCGTGCGGTTCGACTGGTCCCGGGGCGGCCGCCGCCTGCGGTCGACCTACGTGGTGGCCTACCGCTATCGCGACGGCCGGATCGCCCACCAGGAGCTGTATTACGACCCGAGCGGACGGCTGGACGTGCTCGACGGCGAGGGCTGAACTCAGTCGAGGTAGTCGCGCAACACCTGAGAACGGCTGGGGTGGCGCAGCTTCGACATGGTCTTGGACTCGATCTGGCGGATGCGCTCGCGGGTCACGCCGTACACCTGCCCGATCTCGTCGAGGGTGCGGGGCTGGCCGTCGGTGAGCCCGAAGCGCAGCCGTACCACGCCGGCCTCGCGCTCCGACAGCGTCTCCAGCACGGACTGCAGCTGATCCTGCAGCAGGGTGAACGACACCGCGTCGACGGCGACCACCGCTTCGCTGTCTTCGATGAAGTCGCCGAGCTGGCTGTCACCCTCGTCGCCGATGGTCTGGTCCAGCGAGATCGGCTCGCGCGCGTATTGCTGGATCTCGAGGACCTTCTCCGGCGTGATGTCCATCTCCTTGGCCAGCTCCTCGGGCGTGGGCTCGCGGCCCAGATCCTGCAGCAGCTCGCGCTGGATGCGGCCCAGCTTGTTGATCACCTCGACCATGTGGACCGGGATGCGGATGGTGCGCGCCTGGTCGGCCATGGCCCGGGTGATGGCCTGGCGGATCCACCACGTGGCGTAGGTGGAGAACTTGTAACCCTTTGTGTAGTCGAACTTTTCGACCGCGCGGATCAGGCCCAGGTTGCCTTCCTGGATGAGGTCGAGGAACGCCATGCCGCGGCCCGTGTAGCGCTTGGCCAGCGAAACCACCAAGCGCAGATTGGCTTCCAGCAGATGGTTCTTGGCGCGGTCGCCGTCGCGGCAGATCCACATCATGTCGCGGCGCTGGGCGGCGGGCAGCTTGTCGCCGCGCTCGGCGTGCTCGCTCATCAGCTGGGTGGCGTACAGGCCGGCCTCGATCCGCTTCGCGAGTTCGACCTCTTCCTCCGCGTTGAGCAGCGCCACCTTGCCGATCTGCTTCAGGTACGCGCGAACGGAGTCGGCGGACGCGGTGAGCTCGGCGTCCTTGCGGGCCTGCCGCAGCGCCTCGGATTCATCCTCGTCCCAGACGAAATCGCCGGAGGCCTTGTCCTTTTCGGACGGCTCGCTGATGTCCTCGTCCTCTTCGGCCGGGGTGGCGGCCTTGGCGGCGGGCTTCGCCGCGGCGTCCTCCTCGCCGTCCTCGGCGTCGGCGGCCTCCAGCTCGGCGTCGTCGCCGTCGGCGGCCACGTCGTCTTCGAGGTCGTCGAGGTTGAGGTCGTCGGCGTCGATGTCGAGATCTTCGCCGGGCTCCACCTCGAGGTCGGGTTCGGCGTCGAGATCCTCGACCGCGCCGTCGGTGTCGATGGCTCCGAGGTTGGCGTCGGCGTCCTCTGGCGCCGCTTTCGCCGCCTTCGTGCCGCGGCCCGACGGCGCCTTGGCGCCCGCGGCCTTGGCCGGGGTGCGGGCCTTCTTGGTCTCGGCCGCGGCGGGGGCCTCGTGCGCCTTGGTGGCTTTGGCGGCCCGCGGCGCCGCCTTGGCGGCCCGTTTGGCGGGCGCGGCGCCGTTGGAGGCCTTCGCGGCCGGTCGCTTAGCGGGGGACGACGGAGACTTCGTGGCGGTGCGCTTCACCGGTTGGTCGGTTGCCGCACTTGCCTTGCTCGGTGCCACTTACACCCCTTCGTTTGGACGCACTCTCGGTGGGTATGGGCATGGGAAACCGAAAGTGTCTGCTATGTCGAATGTCGGCGTTGATATCGGCGTGTGTGTTTGCACGCTTTCTCCTCGGGCGGTCGCCGAACACCATTGTAACGACAGCGGCCGCCCGCACCCGGCTACCGGCCAAAATTCAGTGAGTCACATCCGAAGTGGCCGCCATCGCCGCGCCCACGATGCCGGCGGTGTTCTGCAAGGCGGCGGCCACCACCGGGGTCCGGTTTTCCAGCAGCGGGAGCCACTTGTCGGCCTTGCGGCTGATCCCGCCGCCCGCGATGAACAGGTCCGGCCAAATCGCGTTCTCGATCGCCACCAGCACCCGTGTGACCTGCTTGGTCCACTTTTCGTAGCTCCAGCCGTTGCGCTCCTTGACCGATGACGCCGCCCGCAGCTCGGCCTCCTTGCCGCCCACTTCGAGGTGCCCGAACTCAGTGTTGGGGATCAGCGTCCCGTTGTGGATGACCGCGGACCCGATCCCGGTGCCGAACGTCAGCAGCACCACCAGGCCGGACTGATTCCGGCCCGCGCCGTAGTGCTCCTCGGCGAGCCCGGCCGCGTCGGCGTCGTTGAGGATCACGACCTCCTGGCCGTCCAACTCGGCGCTGATGACGTCGCGCGCGTTGGTCCCGATCCAGGCCTTGTCGACGTTGGCGGCCGTCTGTACGACACCGTGGGTGACGACGCCGGGATAGGTCACCCCGAGCGGACCGGTCCAGTTGAACCCGCGGACGACCTCGGCGATGGTCTTGGCGACCGCGGACGGGGTGGCCGGTTGGGGGGTCAGCAGCTTGATCCGTTCGCCGATCAGCAGCCCGGTGTCCATGTCGACGATCCCGCCCTTGATGCCGCTGCCGCCGACGTCGATGCCGAACCCGCGCCGCTGCGGCTCGCCGCTGACCGCTATGGGTGGCGTGTCCGTGGTCGAGTCGGTGCTGGTCATCGAAACTCCTCGGCGAGACTTGGCCTGTCCGCCCACCTTAGCCCGGTGGCGAGGCCGGTCGCGGGTATCTGCGCCGCCGTGGCGTCTGTGATGCGATGGAGCGGTGACGCGACCCGACAACGACCCCGCACGGCTGCGTTCGGTGGCCGAGGAGCTGGCCGCCGAGGCCGCCGAGTTCGTGCGGCGCCGCCGCGCCGAGGTGTTCGGCGCCCGGGCGGCGAGCCTTTCGGGGGCGGGCAGCGGCGCGGTGCGCTCGAAGACCACCCGCACGGATCCGGTGACCGTGGTCGACACCGAGACCGAGCGGCTGTTGCGGGATCGGTTGGCCCAATTGCGGCCCGGCGATCCGATACTCGGCGAGGAGGGCGGGGGGCCCGCCGGGGCCGGCGCCGCCGGCGCGGTCACCTGGGTGCTCGATCCCATCGACGGCACAGTGAATTTCGTGTACGGCATCCCCGCCTACGCGGTGTCGGTGGGTGCTCAGGTCGACGGCGTCTCGGTGGCGGGCGCGGTCGCCGACGTCGTCGGCGACCGGGTGTACTCGGCCGCGACCGGTCTGGGCGCGCACGTCAGCGACGAGCGGGGGACGGAATCGTTGCGGTGCGCCGCGGTCGACGATCTGTCGATGGCGTTGCTGGGCACGGGTTTCGGCTACTCGCCGCGGCGCCGCGTGAGCCAGGCGGCGTTGGTGGCGCAGCTGCTGCCGGTGGTGCGCGACGTCCGTCGCATCGGGTCCGCGGCGCTGGACCTCTGCATGGTCGCCGCGGGCCGGCTGGACGCCTTCTACGAACACGGGCTGCAGGTGTGGGACCGCGCGGCGGGCGCGCTGATCGCCGCCGAGGCGGGGGCCCGCGTGGTGGTGACCGAGCCGGACGGCCCGTCGGGCAGCGCCGGGCTGGTGGTGGCCGCCGCCCCCGGGATCGCCGACGAGCTGTTGGCGGCCCTGGGTCGGTTCGACGGCCTGCGGCCGCTGCCCGAGTGAGCGGGTCTCAGCAGCTGCTGGAGTGAATCTTTTGCAGCAGCGCGGGATCCGACGGCTCGGTGGCGCCGGGCTTCAGGCTGGCGAGCACCGCGTCGACGTCGTCGTTGTGGGCCAGCGACGTGAACTCGGTGCCGACGGCGAGGTCGACGGAATCGTCGGCGCGGTTGTCGTTGAACAATTCCGTGCACGGCGCCACCAGCCAGACCGCGGCCGCGGTGGCCTGCCCGGCCGTGCCGAAGCGGATCTGCCCCTGGCAATTCAGCCTGGTGCCGGCGTAGACGGGGTCGTTGGCTGCGGTGGGCTGCGCGAAGCCCAGATCCTTCATGGCGCCCGCGACATCGCCGGCCTGACCGCCGCGACCGCTGGCGTTCAGCACGCGGACCTTGGTGTCGGCGAGCTTGGCGGGGGTGACGTCGGCCATGGCGCTGCGCGACACCTGCTCACCGAGTTGGGGCGCGGTCGACCCGGGCGGCTGCGGCGGCGGGTTGCACACAATGGCCTCGTGCACCTTCGCCGGTCGCGTCAGCGCCACCGTCCACACCACGCCGGTGGCCACCACCAGCAGGGCGAGCACCACGATCGCGGGCCGGGGATTGCGCCGCCTGAACGGCCTCCCGTGCTTGTCGAAAGCGGTACCTTCGGTAATCTGTGCGACCACACGTGCACTCTAAAGGCACTGTTTAAGACTCGAGGCAAGGGTCAATCCCGCGGTGTGACGCAAATCACACGTTAATGGCGCGTGATACGGGCACGAATCGTTTGGTGGATGCGTTCGACGCTGGTACAAAGCGTTGCTTGGGATAAACGAGGCCTGTTAGAGGGGATAGGGCAGGGGAGAGATATGCCGACCGACTACGACGCTCCGCGGCGTACCGAGACCGACGACGTCTCGGAAGACTCGCTGGAGGAGCTCAAAGCACGACGCAACGAGGCGGCCTCGGCCGTTGTCGACGTCGACGAATCCGAAACAGCTGAGAATTTCGAACTGCCCGGCGCCGACCTCTCCGGAGAAGAGCTGTCCGTACGCGTCATCCCGAAACAGGCCGACGAGTTCACCTGCTCGAGCTGCTTTTTGGTGCAACACCGCAGCCGGCTCGCCAGCGAGAAGAACGGCGTGATGATCTGTACCGACTGCGCGGCCTGATCGGTCAACTGCGCAATGCCGACAGCACCCGCTCCGGGTGACGGCAGCTCACCAGCCAGTACGGCGTCGGGTCGTCTGGGTCGTCGAGGACCAGCAGCACCATCGGGCCGACCCAGGCCCGGTGCAGCACGTAGGCGGCCGGGTCGAGCTGGCGGCCCAAGGCTGCCGACTTCGCCGTCGGCGCTATCTCGGCGGACCGGGCGATCACGTTGACCGGTAGGTGCGCCTCGCCGGCCCACAGCTCCACCCCGCCCGGGGCGGACGGATCTTCGGTGACGCGGATCTCGACCCGGCCCAGCCACAGCAGCGCGCCGGTGGCCACCACGAACAGCGTGGCGTACGGCAGCCAATCGGGCAGCGAGCGAACGCCGAGGTTGACTTCGAAGGCGATCAGCCCCGCCAGCCCGAAAGCCAGTGGCCACCACCACCATGGCACCCACAGTCGTTCGCGATATCGCACGCCGTGCGGCGCGACGCGCGTTGAAGACACGCGGTCAAGGGTAGTCTGTGGCCCCGTGTCGACCAGTCTGGCCATTGTCCGCCTCGATCCCGCACTACCGCTGCCCGCTCGAGCCCACGACGGCGACGCCGGGGTCGATCTTTTCAGCGCCGAAGACGTCAAGTTGGACCCGGGACGACGCGCGCTGGTGCGAACGGGCGTCGCGGTCGCCATCCCGTTCGGGATGGTGGGGCTGGTGCACCCGCGCTCGGGATTGGCCGCGCGCGTTGGGCTTTCGATCGTCAACAGCCCGGGCACCATCGACGCCGGCTACCGCGGCGAAATCAAGGTCGCGCTGATCAATCTCGACCCGGACGAGCCGATCGTGGTGCATCGCGGCGATCGGATCGCCCAATTGCTGGTGCAGCGGGTCGAGTTGGTGGAGCTGGTCGAGGTGTCGTCGTTCGACGAGGCCGGGCTGGCCGAAACATCCCGTGGCGATGGCGGTCACGGTTCCTCCGGAGGACATGCGAGTTTGTGATGGCGGCATTCGGTAAGCGCTCAGACAAAGACGACGGCGACCCGGTGGGCGACGTCGAGGCCCAGGCTTCCCCCGAGGAGCCCGACGAGCTCGAGGGCCCGTTCGACATCGACGACTTCGACGACCCCGCGGTCGCCGAGCTGGCGCGCCTCGACCTGGGGTCGGTGCTGATTCCCATGCCGGAGGCCGGGCAGCTGCAGGTCGAGCTGACCGAAACCGGTGTCCCCAGCGCGGTGTGGGTGGTCACGCCCAACGGACGCTTCACCATTGCCGCCTACGCCGCGCCCAAGACGGGTGGGCTGTGGCGCGAGGTGGCCGCCGAGCTCGCCGAGTCGCTGCGCAAGGACTCGGCCAAGGTCAGCGTCAAGGACGGCCCGTGGGGCCGCGAGGTGGTCGGCACCGCCACCGGCGTGGTGCGGTTCATCGGGGTCGACGGCTACCGCTGGATGATCCGCTGCGTCGTCAACGGCGCGCACGAAACCATGGAAGCGCTGGAGCAGGAGGCGCGGGCGGCCTTGTCGGACACCGTGGTTCGCCGGGGCGACACCCCGCTGCCGGTGCGGACGCCGCTGCCCGTGCAGCTGCCCGAGCCGATGGCCGAACAGCTGCGGGCGGCCGCGGCCGCGCAGCAGGCCCAGGCGCAGGGCGACCAGCCCCCGGGCGAACAGCCGCCTGAGCCGGCCGCGCGCCGCAGCGCCGAGGGGTCGGCCATGCAGCAGCTGCGCACCACGACCGGGGGTTAACTCCTAAAGCTCGGCCAGGGCGGCCAGGCAGGCCGCGCCCAGCGCGGCGGGGTCCGCGCCGAGCTGATCGAGCGTCACCGTGCGCAGCGCCGCCCGCGGCGCGGCGGTGACCCAGTCGAGGGCAACCTGCAAGGGGTGGATCGGATCGTCGACCGCGGCGGCCACCGCCAGCGGCGTGTCCAGCCCCGTCAGGTCCGCGCAGCTGGGGGCGACGTAGGCCGCCGCCTCCTCCATCGCGTCCGGCAGCTGCGGCCACTGCGCGCGCCACGACCGGGCCAGCTCGTCGGCCAGCCACGGCGGGCTGGTGGCCCGCATCTGCGTCGTCGTCGCCGCCAGGCCGTCGGCGCGCAGCCGGGCCGCCGAATACCGTGCCGCCAGTGCGGCGGGTGCGGTTCCGGGCGCGCCGGCCCAGGCGGGCAGCGCGGCCAGGACGGCGACGGCGCGGCCGGGGTGGGCCAGCGCCCACGCGGCCGCCACCGCCGCGCCGATCGACACGCCGCCGACGCCGATCGGGCCGTCGCGGGCCGCGTCGTCCAGCGCGGACAGGTAGCCCTCGATCAACCGGTCCGGCCGGGGTGCCGCGGCCACCAGCGTGGCGCCGGCCGCGCGCAGCGGGTGCGAAAACGCCCGGTAGACGTAGTCGTCGTCGGAGCCGGTGCCCGGCAGCAACACGGTCGCGACACCCCGCAGATCGACAGCCACCCCTCGATATTGCCCGGCCGTCGCGACCCGTCCAACATCACGTTTCGTTCGGTTGGCGCCGGGGAACCAACAGGTCTACGGTGTCCGTTGGCATGGAGGAAGCACCGAGGCTTTTACAGCACTGTCAGGAGTGGCCATGGGGGCCCAAGGATATTTGCGCCGGCTCACCCGTCGGTTGACGGAGGACCCGGAGCAGCTCGACTCCGAAGAATTGTCCGACGAAGTCGAAAGTGCCGGCGCGCAGCGTGCGATCGACTGCGAACGTGGCCAGGAGGTCACCATGGTCGGCACACTGCGCAGCGTGGAGACGAACGGCAAGGGTTGCTCCGGCGGGGTCCGCGCCGAGCTGTTCGACGGCACCGACACCGTCACCCTGGTGTGGTTGGGCCAGCGCCGCATTCCCGGCATCGATTCCGGCCGCACGCTGCGGGTCCGGGGCCGGCTGGGCAAGCTGGACAACGGCACCAAGGCGATCTACAACCCGCACTACGAAATTCAGCGGTGACCGCTCCGAGCGAACGCCTGCTGGAGCAGGTGGGTGGGATCAGCGGCGTCATCTACTCGTCGCTGCCCGTGGTGGTCTTCGTGGTGGTTTCCGGACTGTCCGGCCTGCTGCCGGCCATCGGCGCCGCGCTGGGCGCGGCGGCGCTGGTCTTGCTGTGGCGGCTGATCCGGCGGGAATCCACCCAGCCCGCGTTCTCCGGGTTCATCGGCGTCGCCGTCTGCGCCCTTATCGCGTATGTCGTCGGGCAGTCCAAGGGCTACTTCCTGCTGGGCATCTGGATGTCGCTGCTGTGGGCGGTGCTGTTCGGGGCGTCGGTGCTGATCCGCCGGCCCCTCGTCGGCTACGCCTGGAGCTGGGCCAGCGGGCGCGATCGCGCCTGGCGCGACGCGCCGCGGGCCGTCTACGCCTTCGACATCGCCACGCTGTGCTGGGTGCTGGTGTTCGGCGCCCGGTTCGTCGTCCAGCGCATCCTCTACGACGCCGGCCAGACCGGATGGCTGGGCGTGGCCCGCATATCGATGGGCTGGCCGCTGACGGTGCTGGCCGCCCTGGCGACGTTCGCGGCGATCAAGGCCGCGCAGCGCGCGATGTCCGCCGACGAGAACGCCGGCGCCGACACCCTCACGGAGTAGTCGTTACTCGCCGGGCTCGGCGTCCGGCAGCAGCAGCTTCTGTAGCTCCTCTTCCGCCTCGGCGACCGCCACGAACAGGAGCTCGTCGCCGCCTTCGAGCGGCTCGTCGGCCTCCGGCACGATGACGCGCGGGCCGCGCAGGATGGTCACCAGCGCCGCGTCCCGGGGCAGCTGCAGCCGGCGCACCGGCTTGCCGCCCCAGGGCGTGTCGTCGGGCAGGGTGATCTCGACCAGGTTGGCCTGACCGCGGCGGAATTCCATGAGCCGCACCAGATCACCGACGGCGACGGCCTCCTCGATGAGCGAGGCCAGCATGCGCGGCGTGGACACCGCCACGTCCACCCCCCACGCGTCGGTGAACAGCCACTCGTTGCGCGGATCGTTGACCCGGGCCACCACCCGCGGCACCGCGAACTCCGTCTTGGCCAGCAGGCTGAGCACCACGTTGGCCTTGTCGTCGCCGGTCGCGGCGACCACCACGTCGAAGCCCTCCAGGTGCACCGACTGCAGCAGGCTCAGTTCGCAGGCGTCGCCGAGGCGCCAGTGCGCCGCCGGGATGGCGTCGACGTCGACGTGTTCGGGGTTGCGCTCGATCAGCGTCACGTCGTGGCCGTTGCCGACGAGTTCTCGGGTGACCGATCGGCCGACGGCGCCGGCCCCGGCGACAGCTACCTTCATTTGCGCGGTCCCGACTCGATGTCCTCAGCCGGCGGCAGCGCCGCGATGGCGACCGCCTCGGCGGCGCGGCCGGATATTGCCGCGATGTAGACCTTATCGCCGGCCTGGATCACGGTCTTCGGTTCGGGCAACACTCCGGTGCCGAACCGGATCAAAAACGCCACCCGCGCGCCGGTGGCCTGCTCCAGGTCGGTGGCCCGGCGGCCCACCCAGTCCTCGTGCAGGTCGACCTCGGCCACCGCGACGGTGCCGGTCGGATCGCGCCACTTGGCGGTCTCGCTTTCCCGGGTGAGGGTGTTGAGCAGGCGGTCGGTGGTCCAGGGGACCGTGGCGATCGTCGGGATGCCGAGGCGCTCGTAGACCTCGGCGCGCTTGGCGTCGTAGATCCGGGCGACGACGCGCTGCACGCCGAAGGTCTCCCGCGCCAGCCGGGCCGAGATGATGTTCGAGTTGTCCCCCGACGACACCGCGGCGAACGCATCGGCCTCCTCGATGCCGGCGCTGAGCAGCACGTCGCGGTCGAACCCCTGTCCCAGCACCCGCTCGCCGGAGAACTCCGGGCTCAGCCGGTTGAACGCGGTGCTGTCGCGGTCGATGACGGCCACGTCGTGGCCGATGCGGGAGAGCGCGTCGGCCAGCGAGGAGCCCACCCGGCCGCAACCCATCACAACCACGCGCACTTGGGGTCCTCTCGGGTGCGTCCTGCGGTGTTCAATCGGCAACCCGGGCTGGCCAGCCGATTCGGTCCGTCCGCAACATTCTTGCCTACGAAACGCTAGCAAGCGCGGGTGGGCTTACTCTTGGCTCTCGTGTCCAAACTTTCGACCGCTGCGCGCCGGTTGCTCATCGGCCGGCCGCAACGCAGCGACCGGCTGAGTCACACCCTGCTGCCCAAACGGGTCGCCCTGCCGGTGTTCGCCTCCGACGCGCTGTCCTCGGTGGCCTATGCGCCCGAGGAGATCTTCCTGATGCTGTCCGTGGCCGGGGTGGCCGCGTACGCGATGGCGCCCTGGATCGGTCTGGCCGTGGCCGCGGTCTTGCTGGTCGTGGTGGCCAGCTACCGGCAGAACGTGCACGCCTACCCGTCGGGCGGCGGCGACTTCGAGGTGGTCACCACCAACCTCGGTGACACGGCGGGCCTTGTCGTCGCCAGTGCCCTGATGGTGGATTACGTTCTCACCGTGGCCGTTTCGACGGCATCGGCGATGTCGAACATCGGGTCGGCGATCCCGATCGTTGCCCAGCACAAGGTGTTGTTCTGCGTGGCGGCCATCGTGCTGGTGATGGCGATGAACCTGCGCGGTGTCCGCGAGTCCGGGGTGGCATTCGCCATCCCCACCTACGCGTTCATCGCCGGGTTGACCATCATGATCGGCTGGGGGCTGTTCCGGGCCTTCGTGCTCGGGGATCCGCTGCGTGCCGAATCCGCCGGGTTCCAGATGCACGCCGAACACGGAAAGGTTCTGGGCTTCGCGTTGGCATTCCTGGTGGCGCGGTCCTTCTCCTCGGGGTGCGCGGCGCTGACCGGCGTGGAGGCGATCAGCAACGGGGTGCCGGCGTTTCAGAAACCCAAGTCGCGCAACGCCGCGACCACGCTGCTGATGCTGGGCGCCATCGCGGTGACGCTGTTCATGGGGATGATCCTGCTCGCCAAGAAGACCGGGGTCCAAGTCGTCGACGACCCTGCGACCCAGCTGGGCGGTACGCCGCCGCACTACTACCAGAAGACTCTTGTCGCGCAGCTCGCGCAGGTGGTGTTCGGCAGCTTCCACCTCGGCTTCCTGCTGATCGCCATCGTGACCGCGCTGATCCTGGTGCTGGCGGCCAATACCGCGTTCAACGGGTTCCCCGTGCTGGGATCGGTGCTCGCACAGCACAGTTACCTGCCGCGGCAACTGCACACCCGCGGAGACCGATTGGCCTATTCCAACGGAATCCTGTTCCTTTCCGGGGCTGCGCTCCTGGCGATCATCGCGTTCCGCGCCGAGCTCAGCGCGCTGATCCAGCTGTACATCGTCGGCGTGTTCATTTCGTTCACGTTGAGCCAGATCGGCATGGTCCGGCACTGGACGCGGTTGCTGCGGACCGAGACCGATCCGCGGACGCGGGGCAAGATGATGCGCTCGCGGGTGGTGAACACGGTCGGGTTGCTGTCCACCGGCGCGGTGTTGGTGGTCGTCATGGTCACCAAGTTCGTCGCCGGGGCGTGGATCGCCCTGTTCGCGATGAGCTTGCTGTTCATCATCATGAAGATGATTCACCGGCACTACCGCACCGTGAGCCGGGAACTGGAGGAGCAGGAGGCGGCCCAGCACGACGTCGTGTTGCCCAGCCGCAACCATGCCTTGGTGCTGGTGTCCAAGCTGCACCTGCCGACCCTGCGCGCGCTGGCCTACGCGCGGGCCACCCGTCCCGATACGCTCGAGGCCCTCACGGTCAGCGTCGATGACGCCGAAACCCGCGACCTGGTGCACAAGTGGGAGGAAAGCGATATCAGTGTGCCGCTCAAGGTCATTGCGTCGCCGTATCGTGAGATCACCCGCCCCATACTCGATTACGTCAAACGAGTCAGCAAGGAGTCCCCGCGCACCGTGGTGACGGTGTTCATCCCCGAGTATGTGGTGGGCCATTGGTGGGAGCAGGTGCTGCACAACCAAAGCGCGCTGCGGCTGAAGGGCAGGCTGCTGTTCATGCCCAATGTGATGGTGACTTCGGTTCCCTGGCAATTGAATTCGTCGGAACGACTCAAGGCCTTCCACCCGCACGCGGCGCCCGGCGACGCCCGTCGCGGCATCTTCGATTGAGCACCGAGCTGACGCTGGTCACCGGCCCCCCGGCGAACGGGGGGAGCTGCGTGGCGCACCACGAGGGCCGGGTCGTGTTCGTCCGCTACGCGCTGCCCGGCGAGCGGGTGCGGGTGCGGGTCACCTCCGAGCGCGATTCCTATTGGCACGCCGAGGTTGTCGAGGTGCTCGAACCGTCGGACGACCGCGTCGCCTCGCTCTGCCCGATCGCCGGGGCCGACGGCGCGGGATGTTGCGATTTGGCGTTCGTCGCCCCGGAGGCGGCCCGGGCGCTCAAGGCCCACGTCGTCGCCAACCAGCTGTCCCGGCTGGGCGGGCATGACTGGAGCGGCGAGGCGGACCCGCTGTCCGACGCCGGGCCCGCCGGTTGGCGCACCCGGGTCCGGCTGGAGGTGGGCGGGGACCGTCGGCCCGGCTTCCACCGCTACCACAGCGACGAGTTGGTCACCGACCTGCGCTGCGCGCAGCTGCCGCCCGGAATGCTGGATGGGATTTCCGACGGCGAATGGCCGCCGCAGGCGCAGCTGCACGTCGCCGTCGACGACGACGGCGAGCGCCACGTCGTGTGCGCTGTGCGGCACGGCCGGCATACGGAAACCACGGTGGTCGAAGGCAGCTATGAGGCCGTGCAACGGGTGGGCGCGCGCAGCTGGCTGGTGCCGGTCACGGCGTTCTGGCAGGCGCACCGGGACGCGGCGCGCGTTTACGGCGACCTGGTGGTCGACTGGGCGCAACCGAGCCCCGGCATGACCGTGTGGGATCTCTACGGCGGCGCGGGGGTTTTCGCCGCCGCGCTCGGTGCCGCGGTGGGGACGTCGGGGCGGGTGCTGACCGTCGACACCTCGCGCTCGGCGACGCGGGCCGCGCGCGCCGCGCTGGCCGACTTGCCTCAGGTGGATGTCGTCACCGACTCGGTCCGGCGGGCGCTGACGGCGCAGCGCGCCGGCGCAGCGAAAGCCGATGTCGCGGTGCTGGATCCGCCGCGGGCCGGCGCCGGGCGCGAGATCATCGACCTGCTGGCCGCGGCCGAGGTGCCGCGCGTGGTCCACATCGGTTGCGAGGCGGCGTCTTTCGCGCGCGACATCGGCCTTTATCGTGCGCACGGCTACGCCGTCGACAAGATCAAGGTGTTCGACGCGTTCCCGCTGACCCATCACACCGAATCCGTCGCGCTGCTCACTCGTTAGGTCCCGTCCGCCGAGACTGCGCTCAGAGTGTGTGTCACGGCGTTTCGGGCGCTCTGGACGCAGGCTCGAGCGATCGCGGACCACATTGTGGTTATGCTGGCGACGGCGCTCCGGGAAGTCTGGTCGGAAGTGGAACCTGCACCGCTCACCGGGAGGCATCGCGCCATGCGGCAACTCGCGTCGGCACACACTGGAAACGGCGAGGTGATCGCTGTCCGCGGGCTCGGCTTCACCTATCCGAAGGCATCGAGGGCGGCGGTGCGCGGCATGGACTTCACCGTGGGCCGCGGCGAGATCTTCGGGTTCCTCGGGCCCAGCGGCGCCGGGAAGTCGACCACCCAGAAGCTGCTGATCGGTCTGCTTCGGGGACATCGCGGCGAGGCGGCGGTGTGGGGCCGCGATCCGTCGGACTGGGGACGCGAGTACTACGAGCGCATCGGCGTGTCCTTCGAGCTGCCCAACCACTACCAGAAACTCACCGGGCTGGAAAACCTGCGCTTCTTCGCGTCGCTCTACCGTGGGCCGACGGCCGACGCGGCACAGCTGCTGGGCGCCCTCGGCCTGGCGGATGAGGCTCACACCCGGGTCGGCGACTACTCCAAGGGCATGCAGATGCGGCTGACCTTCGCCCGGTCCCTGATCAACAATCCCGAGCTGTTGTTTCTCGACGAGCCGACGTCGGGCCTGGATCCGGTGAATGCGCGCACGGTCAAGGACATGATCCTGGACCTGAAGGCGCGCGGGCGCACCGTGTTCCTGACGACGCACGACATGGCCACCGCCGACGAGCTGTGCGACCGGGTGGCTTTCGTCGTCGACGGAATGATCGTCGCCCTGGACACGCCGGCCGAACTGAAGATCGCCCGCAGCAAGCGCACCGTCCGCGTCGAATATCGGGGGGAAGGGGGCGGTCTCGAGGCCGCCGAATTCGGCATGGACCACCTCGCCGACGATCCGCGGTTCCACGCCCTGCTGCGCGAGCGGCGCATCGAGACCATCCACAGCGGGGAGGCCACCCTCGACGACGTCTTCGTCGAGATCACCGGCAGGCGACTCCAGTGACCCGGTTTGCCAGTGCCGTCCGACTCGAGCTGATTCTGCAAGTCCGCCAACGGTTCTTGCACGCCGCCGTCTTCTCCGGGCTGATCTGGTTGGCGGTGTTGCTGCCGATGCCGCCCGGTCTGCGCCGAGCCGCGGAGCCCTACGTCCTGTCGGGCGACACCACCATCATCGGGTTCTTCTTCATCGCCGGTACGGTGTTTTTCGAAAAGCAGGAGCGCACGCTGGGCGCCGTCATCGCCACGCCGCTGCGGTTCGCCGAATACCTGGCGGCGAAACTGCTTGTGCTGGTTGCGGTCTCGGTCTCCGTCGCGGTGGCGGTCGCCACGATCGCGCACGGGACCGCCTATCGGCTGGCGCCGATGGTGGGCGGGGTGGTGCTGGGAACCGTGCTGATGCTGCTGGTCGGTTTCAGCACCTCGCTGCCGTTCGCCTCGATCAGCGACTGGTTTCTGGCGTCCACCGTCCCGCTGGCGGTGATGAACCTGCCGATCCTGTATCTGTCCGGCGTGTGGCCGAACCCGGCGCTGTACCTGCTGCCGACCCAGGGGCCGCTGTTGCTGCTGGGCAGCGCCTTCGACCAGGTCAATCTGGCGCCGTGGCAGGTCGGGTACGCGATCGTATATCCGGTGCTGTGCGTGGCGGGACTGTGGTGGACCGCGAAGGTCTTGTTCGGTCGCTATGTCGTCGCTTTGTCCGGTGGCGCGTGATGGTGACGGTACGTGCGTTGGCCGCGTTCGGGCGCAACGATATTCGCGGGACCTATCGCGATCCCTTGCTCGTCATGGTCGTTGTCGCTCCGGTCATCTGGACCACCGGGGTCGCGGTGCTGACGCCGCGCGTGACCGCGCTCCTGGCGCGTCGCAACGGGTTTGACCTGGTTCCGTACTACCCATTGGTCCTCACAGCGTTCTTGCTGCTGACCAGCATCATCATCGTCGGCGCGCTGGCGGCCTTCCTGGTTCTGGACGAGGTCGACGCCGGAACGTTGACCGCGCTGCGGGTCACCCCCGTGCCGCTGTCAGCTTTTTTCGCCTATCGGGCGGCCACGGTGCTGGTCGTGACAACAGTGTATGTGGTCGCGACGATGTCGTTCAGCGGTCTGCTGAAACCCGGCCTGGTCCCGGCGCTGATCCCGATCGGACTGCTCGCCGGGCTGTCGTCGGTGGTGACATTGCTGCTCGTCATCGCGATGGCCAGCAACAAGATTCAGGGCTTGGCCATGGTCCGCGCCCTGGGCATGCTGATCGCCGGCCTGCCCTGCCTGCCATGGTTCGTCCACTCCGCCTGGAACCTCGCCTTCGGTGTTCTACCGCCCTATTGGGCCGCCAAGGCGTTCTGGGCGGCAAGCGATCAGGGCACCTGGTGGCCGTATCTCGTTGCGGGCGTTGTCTACAACATGGCGATCGCCTGGGCACTGTTTCGTCGCTTCCGCGCCAAGCACACGTGAATGCCGTCAGCGCACCACGATGTGAGCAGCCCCCCGGCCCGGCCGGCGTGTCGAAACCGCGGTGGTCGAAGGCGGGGTGCCGCACGTGGTCCACATCGGTGAGGCGCGTCTTTCGCGCGCGGCATCGGCCTTCATCGTGCGCACGGCTGCGCCGTCGAGACCCAACACACCGAATCCGTCGCGCCGCTCACTCGCTAGGTTGATATCCGCGGGAGCGGTTAGACTCCGTCGCGGTGTGCCGGGAAGTCTGGTCGGCGATGTCCTTGATGTCTTTGTCGACCAACCGAAAGGCTCGGGTGCCTACCACCACAGTGCTCAGCCGTACCCGCTCGCGGCGATCATGAACGAAACCCTCGGTTACGCGCTGATCGTCTTGTTTTCCAGCGCGCTCGGTTTGATCGCCGTCCTGGCGAACCGTCTTACCGAGCGGGTCAAGGTCCCGGTGCCCCTGCTCGTGCTCGTCGGAGCCGCCGTGGCGGTGCGTGCGGTGCCGGTGGTGCAGCCGCCGTCCGAGCGGACCGTCGAACGGGTGATCACCATCGCGCTGGTGTTGGTGTTGTTCGACGGCGGCATGCACATCGGGCCGGCGCGCTTCCGCGCGGCGGCCGCCCCGATCCTGTCGCTGGGCGTCGTGGGAACCGCGCTGACCGCCGCCGGCGCGGCACTGATGGTGCACTACGTCTGCGGGATCGACTGGTTTCCGGCGGTGCTCGTGGCCACCGCCGTGGCTCCCACCGATCCGGCCGTGGTTTTCTCGGTCCTGGGCAAACGTGAGATCAGGGGCCGCAGCAGCACCATCCTGGAGGGCGAGTCCGGCGCCAACGATCCGGTCGGCATCTCGTTGATGTCCAGCCTCATCGCGGCCGGAGGTCTCACCGCAGCCGGATTCGCCAGCGTGGGAACCCAATTCGTGCTGCAGATGGCGATCGGCCTGGGCGTCGGGGTGATCGGCGGCCGCGCCCTGCTCGTCTTCATGCGCCGCGTGGCACTACCCAGCGAAGGCCTCTACCCCCTGCGGACGCTGGCGTCCTGTCTGATGCTGTACGGCATCGCCACGCTTGCGCACGGCTCGGGATTTCTGGCGGTGTTCGTCGCCGGCATCGTGATCGGCGACGCCCGCGCGCCCTACAAGCCGGAGATCAAGCGATTCCACGCCGCCCTGGCCGGTCTGGCGGAAATCCTTGCGTTCGCCGTGCTGGGACTCACCGTCGACCTCAATGTGCTCACCCATCCCGACGTGTGGATCCCCGGGGTCGCCCTCGGCGCGGCCCTGACGTTGGTGATTCGTCCGTTGGCGGTGGGCTCCTGCCTGGTTCCCGTTCAACTCCGGCGCAACGAACGCGTCTTCGTCCTCTTCGCCGGGCTCAAGGGCGCGGTGCCGATCCTCCTCGGCGAATTGCTGCGGGCCGCCCACGTCGCCGACGCCGAGCGGCTGTACGGCATCGTGGTCGTCGTCGTCATCTTCTCGGTGCTGGTGCAGGGCAGCTCGGTACCCGGCGTCGCCAGACTGCTGCAGCTGCCGATGCGCACCGTCGAGACCCGGCCATGGGAAATCGGCGTCCGGCTCGCGGACGAACCGGAGGGTGTCCATCGCTTCAGCGTCGCGCGCGGGTCTGCCGCCGAGGGGTGCACCGTCGAGGGGCTCAGTGACCGTGTCGGTGACATCTGGGTGAGCATCGTGGTCCGGACCACGGGCCTGGTGTCCGTGCGTGGCGACACCGAACTTCAGGCCCGCGACGAGGTCGTCGTGCTGGCCGATCCCGAGCTGCACGACACCCTGGCCGAACTCTTCGGCCAGCCGTAGACCAGCCGCTTCCCTGGTGCGCCCGCGGCCGCTGCGTAGACTAACGGGATGCTGGAACAGATCCGCGGGCCCGCTGATCTGCAGTACCTCTCCCAACAGCAGCTCCGCGATCTGGCGGCCGAGATTCGCGAGTTCCTGATCCACAAGGTTGCTGCCACCGGGGGGCACCTGGGGCCCAACCTGGGCGTCGTCGAACTGACGCTCGCGCTGCACCGCGTGTTCGATTCGCCGCACGACCCGATCATCTTCGACACCGGGCATCAGGCCTACGTCCACAAGATGCTGACGGGCCGCTCCCATGACTTCGAGAGCCTGCGCAAAAAGGGCGGCCTGTCGGGGTATCCGTCGCGCGCGGAGAGCGAACACGACTGGGTCGAGTCCAGCCACGCCAGCGCGGCGCTGTCGTACGCCGACGGCCTGGCCAAGGCGTTCGAGCTGAGCGGGCACCGCAACCGGCACGTGGTCGCCGTCGTCGGCGACGGCGCGCTCACCGGCGGCATGTGCTGGGAGGCGCTGAACAACATCGCCGCCTCGCGCCGGCCGGTGATCATCGTCGTCAACGACAACGGCCGCAGCTACGCGCCCACCATCGGCGGGGTCGCCGACCACCTGGCCACGCTGCGGCTGCAGCCGGCCTACGAGCACATGCTGGAACGGGGCCGCGACGCGGTGCGCTCGCTGCCCCTGGTCGGCCAGCTCGCCTACCGGTTCATGCACAGCGTCAAGGCCGGTATCAAGGACTCGCTCTCGCCGCAGCTGTTGTTCACCGACCTCGGCCTGAAGTACGTGGGCCCGGTCGACGGCCACGACGAGCGCGCGGTCGAGGCCGCGCTGCGCCACGCCCGCGGCTTCGGGCGCCCGGTGATCGTGCACGTCGTCACCCGCAAGGGCATGGGCTACGCGCCGGCCGAGGACGACGAGGCCGAGCAGATGCATTCCTGCGGCGTCATCGACCCGGCCACCGGCCTGGCCACCAAGATCCCCGGCCCCGGCTGGACGGCGACCTTCTCCGACGCGCTCATCGCCTACGCGCGCAAGCGCCGCGACATCGTGGCGATCACCGCCGCCATGCCCGGCCCCACCGGGCTGACCGCGTTCGGGCAACAGTTCCCGGACCGCCTGTTCGACGTCGGCATCGCCGAGCAACACGCGATGACGTCGGCGGCCGGGCTGGCGATGGGTGGCATGCATCCGGTGGTGGCGATCTATTCGACGTTCCTCAACCGGGCCTTCGACCAGATCATGATGGACGTGGCGCTGCACCGCTTGCCCGTCACCATGGTGCTGGACCGGGCCGGGGTCACCGGTTCCGACGGGGCCAGCCACAACGGGATGTGGGACCTGTCGATGCTGAACATCGTGCCCGGGATCCGGGTGGCCGCGCCCCGCGACGCGGCCCGGCTGCGCGAGGAGCTCGGCGAGGCGCTCGACATCGACGACGGCCCGACGGCGATCCGGTTCCCCAAAGGCGATGTGGGCGAGGACATTCCGGCCCTCGAGCGGCGCGGGGATGTCGACGTGCTGGCGGTGCCCGCCGACGGGCTGAACCACGACGTGTTGCTGGTCGCGGTCGGCGCGTTCGCGCCGATGGCCCTCGCGGTGGCCAAGCGGCTGCACAACCAGGGCATCGGGGTGACGGTGATCGACCCCCGCTGGGTGTTGCCGGTGGCCGACGGCGTGCTCGACATGGCCGCGCAGCACAAGCTGGTCGTCACGCTCGAGGACAACGGCGTCAACGGCGGGGTGGGCTCGGCGGTGTCGGCGGCGCTGCGGCGCGCGGAGATCGACACGCCGTGCCGCGACGTCGGGCTGCCGCAGCGGTTCTACGACCACGCGTCACGCGGTGAGGTGCTCGCCGATCTGGGCCTGACCGACCAGGACGTGGCCCGCCGTGTCACCGGCTGGGTCGCGGCGCTGGGCTCGCCGGTTCCCGAGCCCGAAGTCCGGGAGCCCCTCGACTAGTTGCCGGCTTCCGGCGTCCGCCGGCGGCTGCAGGTCTTTGGATGTGAATTCTGGGTTTTGGGTGTGAGCTGGTGGCGGGATCCGGGCGACTTTCCCGCCCAGGATGCACACCCAAAGCCGAGGATTCACGCTGAACGCCCACGGCCCCGAGCGGCGGGCCTGCTAGTCGCCGGTTTCGGCGTCCTCCGGCGGCTGCAACGCCCGGGCCAGCACCGGGTCCACCAGCTGTCGCTGCCACGCCCGCGCCTGCCCGGCGCGCAGGAAGTCGTCGACAGCCGCGTCGGGGTCCGGCACGGCCTCCCAGTCCCAGCACAGCCGTCGCACCAGGTCGGGCGAGACCAGGTTCTCCGTCGGGACTTTCACCCGCTCCGACACTTCGCCCAGCGCCGAGCGGGCCGCCTCCAGCCGCGCCGCGGCCTCCGGTTTGCGCCTGCTCCACCGCGCCGGCGGCGGCGGCCCGTTGGGCGGCTCGGCGTCCTCCGGCGGGTCCTGGCTTTGCCGGGCCGCTTCCAGCGCCCCCAGCCACACCGCGGCGCTGCGGCGCTGGTTGCGCCCGCCGAACACCGGCAGCTTGACCAGCTCCTCGACAGTCTTCGGGTCGGCCAGGGCGGCGTCGATGATCGCCGAATCCGGCAGGACGCGCCGCGGCGCGATGTCGCGGCGCTGCGCGATGCGGTCGCGCGCCGACCACAGCTCGCGCACCGCGGCCAAGCCGCGCCGGTCGCGCACCCGATGGATCCCCGACGTGCGGCGCCAGCGGTCCCGCCGCGCGGCCGGGGGCAGCTCCCGCGCGCCCGCGGTGCGCAGGTAGTCGAATTCCTCTGCGGCCCAACCGGTTTTGCCCTGGCCGGCCAGCACCTCGGAGATCGCCGCGCGCAGCTCGATCAGCAATTCCACGTCCAGGGCGGCGTAGTTGAGCCACTCGGCGGGCAGCGGGCGTTTGGACCAGTCGGCCGCGCCGTGGCCCTTGGTCAACCCGAACCCCAGCAGCCGCTCGACCATGGTGGCCAGGTTCACCCGGTCGAACCCGGCCAGCCGCCCGGCGAGCTCGGTGTCGTACAGGGCGGGTGGCCGCATGCCGACCTCGGCCAGGCACGGCAGGTCTTGATCGGCCGAGTGCAGGATCCACTCGTCGGAGCCCAGCACCTCGGCGACCGGCCGCAGCGCCGTCAGGGGGTCGGCGCCGTGGCTGACCGGGTCGATGAGCACCGTGCCCGCCCCCGCCCGCCGGATCTGAATCAGGTAGGCCCGGTTGGAGTAGCGAAAACCCGACGCCCGCTCGGCGTCCACGGCGAAGGGTCCGCGCCCGCGGTCCAGGAGTCGCGCGGCCGCCTCGATCTCCCGCACGCTCACGGCGAGGTCCGGGACTCCGTCGGCCGGCTGGGGGAGCGGGGTGGCTTCGGGTGGCGTGCCGGGCTCGGGGGTCGCCGGTTCGCCCATCTCAGGCGCGTGACCGGGAGCTCAGGTCGGTGACCCCGGTCGGCGGGAGGCCCGCGGCGTGCTCCAGCACCTCGCAGAACGCCTCGACGTGCGCGCCGACGTCGGGGGTGGTCGCCGTCCAGGACGCCCGCAGCTCCAGCTGGTGGGCGCGGGGCGGCCCGGAGATGTCGCCGTAGCGCACCGACGTGGTGGCGGTGACGGTGCCGCCCAGCGCGGTGGTGTGCTCGAGGCGCGATTCCAGCGCGTCGACCAGCCAGCTCCACGCCACCTCCGGCAGCAGGGGGTCGACGGCCTCGGTGGGGTCGAGGTCGGCCTGGATGTAGGCGACCAGGCGGATGGTGCCGTCCCAGGCGTCGGCGCCGTCGGGGTCGTACAGGAGGATCAGCCGGCCGAACGCGTCGCCCTCCGAGCGCTCCGGGACGATCTCGAGGTCCGGGTGTTTGACCTCGGCCCCGAGCGCGTAGCTGAAGGGCGCCAGGCGCTGCGGCGGACGGATCGGGCCCAGCTCGATCTCCGGCCGCACGGTGACGGCGTTCATCGCCGCTACCGCCTCGCGGAAGGGTGCCGGCTCTGCTGACGTCACAGCGTTCGACGCTAGACCCATCACCCGACACGCCGAAACAGGCGCGCCGAGTTTCGCGGCCGTCGCGACCAAGCCGTTACCAGCGCCGATCGGGGCCTCGGGAAGGGCGTATTGGCTGCTCAGGGGGCGGTTCCCCCGTCGAATCGGGCGGGGCGCTTCTCCCGGTGCGCGGCCAGGCCTTCCCGGACGTCGGGCCCGCCGAAGCTCAGGAATTCCAGGCCGAGCGACGTTTCGAAGGTGGGGCCGAACATCCGGTACCAGTAGTTGAGGCTGTGCTTGGTCCAGCGGATGGCGTTCTGCGCGCCCTGCGCCAGGTTCTCGGCGATGCGGGTGGCCGTCTCCAGCACATCGTCGTCGTCGACGCAGGTGGAAACCAGGCCGATGCGTTCGGCCTCCTCGCCCAGCAGGGTTTCGCAGGTGAGCAGGTAGTACTTGGCCTTGGCCATGCCGACCAGCAGCGGCCAGCAGATCGCGGCGTGGTCACCCGCGGCCACCCCGAGCTTGGTGTGACCGTCGATGAACCGCGCGGTGCGCCCCGCGACCGAGATGTCGGCGAGCAGCGCCACCACCAGGCCGGCGCCGACCGCGGGACCCCGGATCGCCGAGACCACGGGCTTGTCGAAGTTGACCATGTTGAGTACCAGGTCGCGGGCCTCGCGCATGATGCGGATCCGGCCCTCGAAGTCGCCGATGGTTTCGTCGATCAACTCGAAGCTGCCGCCGGAGGAAAAGGCCTTGCCTTCGCCGCGGACCAGGACGACGCGCACGGCGGGGTCGCGATCGAGCACCGGCCAGACGTCGGCGAGGTCGCGGTGCATCTGCGGCCCGACCGAGTTCAGCCCGGGGGAGTCGAGGACCAAGGTCAGCACGCCGTTGTCGGCGGGTTCGAAGCGAAGGCTGGGAAACTCGTCGTAGCTGATCGGCACGGGGTCGATGTTACGCAAGCGCCGATCGGCGCTCGTGGCAGCATTGAGGCTGATGAACACCCCTGTGCGCGCCCGCCGTGACCTGCCCGAGTCGCCGTATCTGGCCGCCGTCGGCGGGCGCAAGCCCGGCCGCGTGCCGGTGTGGTTCATGCGACAGGCCGGGCGCTCGCTGCCCGAGTACCGGGCGCTGCGCGAGCGGCACAGCATGCTGGCGGCCTGCTTCGAGCCCGAGGTGGCCTGCGAGATCACGCTGCAGCCGGTGCGCCGGCACGGCGTCGACGCGGCGATCCTGTTCTCCGACATCGTGGTGCCGCTGCGCGCCGCGGGCATCGAACTGGACATCGTCGCCGACGTCGGGCCGGTCATCGCGCACCCGGTGCGCACCGACGCCGACATCGATGCGATGAAACCCCTTGAGCCGCAGGCGATTGCACCAATCAGCCGGGCGGTTTCGCTGCTCGTGGACGCGCTGGGCGACGTCCCTCTGATCGGTTTCGCCGGTGCGCCGTTCACCCTGGCGTCCTACCTCGTCGAGGGCGGCCCCAGCCGCAACCACGCCCGCACCAAGGCAATGATGCTCGCCGAGCCGCACAGCTGGCATGCGCTGATGGACAAGCTGACCGACCTCACCGTCGCGTTCCTGCAGGGGCAGATCGAGGCCGGGGTGGACGCGATCCAGGTCTTCGACTCGTGGGCGGGCACGCTGTCGCTGGCCGACTACCGCCACTACGTGCTGCCGCACAGCTCGCGGGTGTTCGCCACGCTGTCCGACTACGGCGTGCCCATGACGCACTTCGGGGTGGGGACGGCCGAGCTGCTGGGCGCGATGTCGTCGGCGCTGAAGTGCGGCATGAAGCCGCGCCAGGCCACCGCCGTCGGGGTGGACTGGCGCACCTCGCTGGCCGACGCCGCCGCCCGGGTCGAGCCCGGCACCGCGCTGCAGGGCAACCTCGACCCGGTGGTGCTGCTGGCGGGCTGGCCGGTGGTCGAACACGCCGCGCGGGCCGTCATCGACGACGGGCGCCGGGCGGTCGACGCCGGCGCGACCGGCCACGTGTTCAACCTGGGCCACGGGGTGCTGCCCGAGACCGACCCCGGCGTCCTGACCGACCTGGTCGCGCTGGTCCACTCGCTATGACCCGCTCCTATTGCGTTGTGGGCGGCGGCATCTCGGGGCTCACGGCGGCATACCGGCTGCGCGCGGCCGCCGGTGACGACGCGACGATCACTCTCTTCGAGCCCGCCGACCGGCTCGGCGGCATCCTGCGCACCGAGCGGGTCGGCGGGCAGGCGCTGGACGTGGGCGCCGAGGCGTTCGTGCTGCGCCGGCCCGAGATGCCGGCGCTGCTGGCCGAGCTGGGCCTGGCGGATCGGCAACTGGCCACCACCGGCGCCCGGCCGCTGATCTACAGCCAGCGGCGGTTGCACCCGCTGCCCACCGGAACCGTCGTCGGGATCCCGGCGTCGTCCGCGGCGGTGGCCGGATTGGTCGACGCGGCGACGCTGGCGCGCATCGACGCCGAACCCGGGCGCCCGCTCGACTGGCGGCCCGGCGGCGATCCCGCCGTCGCGGAGCTGGTCGGCGACCGGTTCGGCCCGCAGGTGGTGGCCCGGTCGGTGGACCCGCTGCTGAGCGGGGTGTACGCGGGCTCCGCGGCGACGATCGGCCTGCGCGCGGCGGCCCCCGGCGTCGCGGCGGCCCTCGACCGCGGCGCCGCCAGCCTGACCGAGGCCGTCGCCGACGGGCTGCCCCCGGTCACCGGCGCGCCGGTGTTCGGGGCGATCGACGGCGGCTACCAGGTGCTGGTCGACGAGCTCGTCGCGTGCGGCCGGCCGAACTGGGTGCGCGCCGCGGTGCAACGGCTCGAACCCGCCGAGCCCGGCTGGGCGCTGCTCGACGACGCCGGCGCCCGCTGGCACGCCGATGCGGTGGTGTTGGCCGTTCCCGCCCCGCGGCTGGCGGCGCTGGTCGCCGGCGTGGCGCCGCGCACCTGCGCCGCCGCGCGCCGCATCCAGAGCGCGTCGTCGGCGGTGGTGGCGCTCGCGGTGCCCGCCGGCACCGAGTTCCCGCAGAGCTCGGGTGTGCTGGTGGCCAGCGGGGAACCGTTGCGCGCCAAGGCGATCACGCTGTCGTCGCGCAAATGGGGCGCGCGCGGCGACACCCAGCTGCTGCGGCTGTCGTTCGGGCGCTTCGGCGACGACGTGGCCGCCGCCACCCCCGACGACGAACTGCTGGGCTGGGCGCTCAGCGACCTGGTCGACGTGTTCGGGCTGACCGTCGACCTTGTCGACGCACGGGTCCAGCGCTGGATCGACGCGATGCCGCAGTACGGTCCCGGCCACGCCGGCGTGGTCGCCGAACTGCGGGCCGGGCTGCCGCCGGGGCTCGCGGTGGCCGGCAGCTACCTCGACGGGATCGGCGTCCCGGCGTGCGTCGGGGCGGCCACCCGGGCGGCCGAGGCACTGCAGGCGGAAGTGGCACGATAGGAGCCATGGCCAAACTCGATTTCGACGCCCTGAACTCGCAGTTGCGCTACCTGATGTTCTCGGTGTTCTCCGTGCGGCCCGGCGAACTCGGTGATCAGCGCGATGCCGTGATCGACGATGCCGCGAGGTTTTTCAAGGAGCAGGAGGCGCGCGGCGTCGTGGTGCGCGGCCTCTACGACGTGGCGGGGCTGCGCGCCGACGCCGACTTCATGATCTGGACCCACGCCGAACGCATCGAATTGCTGCAGGCGACCTACGCCGACTTCCGGCGCACCACCGCCCTGGGTCGGGCCAGCGCGCCGGTGTGGAGCAGCGTCGCGCTGCACCGGCCCGCCGAGTTCAACAAGAGCCACATCCCGGCGTTTCTGGCCGGCGAGGAGCCCGGCAACTACATCTGCGTGTATCCCTTTGTGCGGTCTTACGAGTGGTATCTGCTGCCCGACGAGGAACGCCGCCGCATGCTCGCCGAGCACGGCATGGCCGCGCGCGAATACAAGGACGTCCGCGCCAACACCGTCCCGGCGTTCGCGCTGGGCGATTACGAATGGATCCTGGCCTTCGAGGCCCCCGAGCTGGACCGCATCGTCGACCTGATGCGCGAGCTGCGCGCCACCGACGCGCGCCGGCACACCCGGGCCGAGACGCCGTTCTTCACCGGGCCGCGGGTGCCCGTCGAGCAGTTGGTGGCGGCGCTGCCGTGACGACAGCACCGTTCGACCCGACCGATCCGGCCCGCTTCGAGGAGATGTACCGCGACGACCGGACGTCGCACGGCCTGCCCGCCGCCACGCCGTGGGACATCGGCGGTCCGCAGCCGGTGGTGCAGCGGCTGGTCGCGCTGGGCGCCATCAAGGGCGAGGTGCTCGACCCGGGCACCGGCCCCGGCCACCACGCCATCTATTACGCCTCGAAGGGCTACTCGGCGACCGGCATCGACGGGTCGGCGGCTGCCGTGGAGCGGGCCCGGGAAAATGCCCAAAAGGCCGGTGTGTCAGTGAATTTCGAGCTGGCCGACGCCGCCAAGCTGGAGGGCTACGACAACCGGTTCGACACCGTCGTCGATTGCGCCTTCTACCACACCTTCAGCACCGACCAGGACATGCAGCACGCGTACGTGGAGGCGCTGCGCCGGGCGACCAAGCCCGGGGCGCGGCTGTACATGTTCGAATTCGGCGAGCACGACGTCAACGGCTTCAAGATGATGCGGTCGTTGTCCGAGGACGACTTTCGTGACGTGCTGCCCGGCGCCGGGTGGGAGATCACCTACCTCGGCCCGACGACCTACCTGGTCAACATGAGCACCCAGACGATCGAGTTGATGGCCGCGCGCAACCCCGACATGGCCGATCAGGTGCAGGCGCTCCTGGACCGATTTCGGGCGATGGAGCCGTGGCTGGAGGGCGGTCGGGTGCACGCCCCGTTCTGGGAGGTGCACGCCACCCGGGCGGACTAGCGCCACCCGGGCTCGTCGCGACACATAACCAGTTGCGACGACACGCCGAGATGTGTCGCATTGGTTTATATCTGGGGATCCCGTCGCTCGGCATTGACATCTCACCGTTTGTGGGCGAGGTGTTTATCGGCAGCGAAGCCGTGAGGCATGGGCGGCTAAGTCCTCACCAATTGCGCACCAGGTTTCGGGCGATCTACCCCGACGTGTACCTGCCGGTACACGCCGCGCCGTCGCTGCGGACGCGTTCGGTTGCGGCGTGGCTGTGGTCGGGCCGACGCGGCGTCGTTGCCGGCCTCGCCGCGGCGGCGCTGCACGGCGCGCGCTGGATCGACGACGACGTGCCCGTCGAGTTGATCTGGCGCAACCAGCACGCTCCGATCGGCGTGATCACCCGTAATCGGCGGATTCAGCCGGACGAGATCACCCGCGTCGCGGGTCTGCCGGTGACCACTCTCGCGCGCACGGCGTACGACCTGGCGACGCGGCTGCCCACCGGCGAGGCGGTGGCGCGGCTCGACGCCCTGATGCGGGCGACGCCATTTTGCGTCGAGGAGGTGTTGCTGTTGGCCAAGCGGTACCCCCGTGCGCGCGGCCTGCGACGGCTCCGCACGGCGCTTCCGCTCGTCGATGCGGGCGCCGCATCTCCGAAGGAGACGTGGCTACGACTCTTGCTGATCGCTGCCGGACTGCCGGCTCCCGAGACACAGATACCGGTGAATGAGAACTGGCGAACCGTCGGCGTGCTCGATATGGGCTGGGAGAGCTACAAAGTCGCCGCCGAGTACGACGGCGACCAGCACCGCAGCGACCGCCGGCAATACGCCCATGACCAGTGGCGGATGCGCAAGCTGGAAACACTGGGCTGGATCGTCGTGCGGGTGATCGCCGAGGACAAGCCGGGGGAGGTCGTGCGACGCGTGCGCGACGCACTCGTGGGCCGCGGATGCCGCGAGATATAAGCGGTTGCGACGCGCGTCGGCGTGTCGTCGCAACTGGTTATGTGTCGCGGAAAATGGGCTACGAGCCGCTCGGCACGAGCCGCAACGAGATCGAGTTGATGCAGTAGCGCTGGTCGGTCGGGGTGGGGTACCCCTCGCCGGCGAACACGTGGCCCAGGTGGCTGTGGCAGTTCGCGCACAGCACCTCGGTGCGGGTCGTCCCCATCGAGTGGTCGGGGCGCAGAATCACCGCGTCGGAGTTCGCCGGGTCGAAGAACGACGGCCAGCCACAGTGCGACTCGAATTTCTCTGTGCTGCGGAACAATTCGGCCCCGCAGGCCCGGCACTGGTACACGCCCTCGGTCTTGGTGTCGGTGTACTCGCCGGTGAACGGCCGCTCGGTGCCGGCGCGGCGCAGCACCTCGAACTCCTGCGGGTTGAGCTTTCGGCGCCACTCGTCGTCGGACAATTGCACCTTCGGACTGGTCATGTGTTCCACGCTAGCGCTTAGCCGGCAGCCACGCCGGATCGATGCCCTCGTCCAGCCGGTCCTCGGCCTTGGCGTCCAGATAGCGGAAGCACAGGACGACGAACACCACGATCAGCAGCAGCGACCAGCCGTAGGTGATCTTCAGGTAGTGCAGGGCGCGGCCATATCTCATGTATCGGTAGATCAGCCAGTCGTCCAGCGTCAGGAATCCGTAGACCCCCAGCCACGCCGGCCAGTTGCGGATCAGCGAGTTCCGCAGCACGACGGTCATCAGGAACGGGAACAGCATCATCGAGTAGTAGCCCTGGGCCAGCGGCAGCGCCAGCCACGACCACAGCAGCAGCACGCCCGTCGAGTTGGTGAACCAGAACAGCGGATCGCGGGTGCGGTAGTAGCGGTACAGCAGCCACAACGCGGCGATCGCCAGCACGGTGAAGAGGATCCGCAGGAACACGATCAGCCAGGTGGGCAGCCCGAAGTACACGCCGTTGCCCTCGATCGAGCTGTTGAAGTAGTCGCGGACGCCCCCGATGTAGGGCAGCGTGCGGGTGACGAAGTCCATCGGGTCGCTGACCAACGGCCACGCGGCGGCGTTGATGACGATCGGGACGACGAACGCGGGCACCAGGGCCCGCCACTGGCGGTTGAGCAGCGGCAGCAACAGCAGCGGCCCGAGCACCGGTTTGAGCGTCAGCGTGAGCCCGATGACGAGGCCGGCCCACCATTGATGACCGACTTTCCCGTCGAGCAGCCAGCGCAAGAACAGCACCTCGGCCAGCAGCACGCAGCCGTTGATGTTGGTGAAGACCAGCGTGCTGGTGACGCTTTCGGTGCAGAACATGGCCAGCAGCAGCGCGGGGGCGGCCACCGAGGACAGCGTGTAGTTGAACAGCCGCAGCAACAGGTACCAGGCGATCAGGATGGCCACGGTGTTGATCAAAATGAACAGGTAGCGCGACGGCGTGAAGGACAGATAGCCGAACGGCGCCATCAGCAGCGTGCCGCCGGGCGGGTACAGGTAGTGCGGGTCGACGTAGTCGAAGTGCTCGTTGTAGATGTCCCAGCCGTGCCGGAAGTTCAGCACCGCGCGGTACACCGGCTTGAAGTCGTCGGTGATGTTGCCGTTGAGAGTGAGCACGATGCTGCGGTGCAGCACCGACATGATGGCCACCGGCCAGAGCACCGATCGCAGTATCGTCGCGGCACCCGGGGCGGCGGTGCGGGGACGAAAGGCGGCCAGTATCCCGTCGCGCAGGCCGGTTCGGGTCGAGTCAGCTGCGGTCACGAACCGCAAAGTATCAGGCGGGACAGTAGGTGTCGGTCCCGGGCAGCTTGCCGCCGCCCAGGTAGCCGATCAGCGGCGGGAGGGCACAGGGCGAATAGATGCTGGCGCCGTGACCGATGCCCTGCCACATCACCCGCTTGCTGGCCGCGTTGGCGTTGATGATGGTGGCCGCCGTCTGGGCCACCCCCTCGGTGCCGACGATCGGGTCGTTCTGCACGCCCGCCAACAGGACGTCGACCTTGAGGTTCTTCGGCGGGGCCGGCGGCGGAATCGTGGGCCAGTGCACGCATTTGACCAAGTTCAGCGCGGCGACGGTGCCGAACTGGGGATAGAGCTTGGCCCAGGCCACGACGAGCTCGCGCACCCGGTCGGGGGTGGGGCGGTTGATGGCGTCGCTGCAGGAGCTGACGAACTGGCCGTCCGAGTCGGTGACGGCGTACGCGTGGTTGATCAGGTTGTTCAGCTGGTTGGCGTCGCCGGAGCGGGCGGCGGCCAGCGCGTTGGCCAGGCTGGTGGTGGCGCCGACGCGGCCGCCGGACGGGAAGCCCAACGCGACCGTGATGGCGTTGGCGATCGCGGCCACCGGCGCGCCGCCGGGTCCCTTGCCGCCGCGCGCGTCGGCCAGCAGCGCGCTCACGGCGCCCTTCGGGTCGGGGCCCAGCGCGCAGTTGACGGCGACGCACTGCGCGGCGAAGGCGTCGAGCGCGGCCTGCTGGCCCTTGACCTGTTGCTCGGCGGCCGCCTCGGCGTTGACGCCCAGG
>NZ_LZIS01000166.1 GCF_001667015.1 Mycobacterium sp. E3198
GGTTCGGTTGATGGTTGGCCCGACATAGTTTGCTTCGTCCCGCAGTTGCACTTCGCCGGTATGGAGCCCGATCCGCAAGCTGATCGGCGCAAGCGGCGTGAGCTGCAGCCGCAGCGCAAACGCGACCGCGTCGCTGGCACGGGCGAAGGCGACGACGAAGCTGTCACCCTCACCTTGCTCCACCGGGCGCACGCCCCGGTACTCGGCCACCAGGTCCGACACCGCGCGGTCCAGGTGCGCAACAGCGGCGGTCATGACGTCAGGCTGGGTCTGCCAGAGCCGCGTCGAACCCTCGACGTCTGCGAGCAGCAACGTCACCGTTCCAGTCGGGAGCTCGCTCACGCCCAAGTCGCTCCAGTTCAATAGCGGCGTTTCCGTGCGCCGGTCGATCTCAGTCATGTTAGCCAGCATGCGTCGTCTATACGGCCCAATCATCGGCTGAACCGCCTAGACGCCCGCCCGCGTGCATTCGATGGATCTAGGCCATTTGGCCGATGCCGTAGCCCGCCGGGAAGCCCATAGTGACCTCGTCGGAGTCAAAGGAGATAGCGAATGAACACCAGCACCTTGATCGATGCCCACTTCACCACGGGCGTGCTGCATGGCCATTACGCCAGCCGCTTCGAGGATCTCGTCGCGGCGCTGGCTGACGAAGTCACCTCAGGCGGCGAGCTGGGAGCCGCCATCGCCGTTGATATCGACGGCGAGCTCGTCGTGGACATTTGGGGCGGGCATGCCGACAGAGCGAAGACCCAGGACTGGTCGAAGGACACCATTGTCAACGTCTTCTCCAGCACCAAGAACGTGACGGCCCTGGCGGCGCTGATGCTGATCGACCGGGGACTGCTCGATCCGTTCGCCCCGGTCGCGAAATACTGGCCGGAGTTCGCCGCCAACGGCAAGCATGACATCGAGGTACGCCACGTCCTGAGCCACACCTCCGGGGTCTCCGGGTGGGAGATGCCCTTCACCCTCCAGGACATCTACGACTGGGAGAAATCCACGTCGCGGCTTGCCGCCCAGGCGCCCTGGTGGGAACCAGGCACGGCTTCGGGCTACCACGCGGTGACCATCGGCCACCTCGTCGGCGAGATCGTCCGCCGGGTCACCGGTATGACGCTGAAACAGTTTGTGCATCGAGAGCTCGCCGAGCCGCTGGGCGCTGATCTGCAGATCGGTGCGCGGCCCGAGGACGATCACCGGATTGCCAAACTCGTTCCGCCGCCACCGCTGGATGTGCCGCTCGACGCGGTGCCCGACGACCATCCCATGCGCAAGACGTTCGCCGCAATGCCGCCAACGCCCCAGAGCGCGCTGGCGGCCGAGACGACGGCGTGGCGCCGCGCCGAGATCGGCTCGGCCAACGGCCATGGCAACGCGCGGTCGTTGGTGCGTATCCGTTCGCCAATCTCGTTGGGCGGCAGGGTTGGCGGGGTACGGCTGCTGCGTCCGGACACCGTCGACCTGATCTTCGAGGAGCAGGCCAACGGCGTCGACCTGGTGTTGGCGATGCCGGCGCGGTGGGGGATCGGCTTCGCGCTGCCCCACCCTGACGCGGTCCCGGACATACCCGACGAGAAGATCTGCTACTGGGGCGGCTGGGGCGGATCCATGGCGGTCATGAACCCCCACCGCCGCACCACTTTTGCCTACGTTATGAACAAGATGGGACAGGTTACCTCGGCCGGGACCGAGCGCACCCGCAGGTACGCCCGGCTGATTTACCAGGCTCTCGACTGACCGGTCCTCAGTAGGGGCGCCCACCCTCGGGCATCACGTATTCGGACGTCGGCCCGTAGACGCCGTTGACCGTCGTCCCGCCGTTGATGATGCCCGGCGCCATTTCCAGCATGTTGTGCGGGAAGCCGAATTTCGGCTTGGTCAGCGCGTCGAGTCGCGCCAGTTCGTCGGCGCCCAGCTTCACATCGACGGCGCGGACGTTGTCGTCCAACTGCGAGAGCCTGCGCGCCCCGATGATCACGGACGAGATGGCCGGTTGCGCCTGCACCCAGGCCAGCGCCACACTGGCGACGTTCGTCTCGTGGGCCTTCGCGATGACCTCGAGTTCGTGGATCAGCGCATAGGTCTTGTCGTTGAGGAACGCGTTGACCATCGCGCCGCGACCGGAATCCTGCCGGCCGGCATTGGCTCGGGTGTACTTGCCGCTGAGCACGCCGCCCTTGAGCGGCGACCACGGTGTGATGCCGAGGCCGAATTCGGACGCCATCGGCACCAGCTCCTGTTCGATGTCGCGCTCCAGCAGCGAGTACTCGACCTGCAGCCCGACGAACGCCGACCAGCCGCGGAAGCGGGCGGTGACGTTGGCTTCGGCGATCTTCCACGCCGGCGTGTCCGAGACGCCGATGTAGCGCACCTTGCCCGCCCGAACCAGGTCGTCGAGTGCCGCCATGGTCTCGTCGATCGGGGTGTTGGCGTCCCAGATGTGCAGCCAGTACAGGTCGATGTAGTCGGTCTGCAGGCGCCGCAACGAGTTTTCGCACGCGCTCAGCACGGATTTGCGGCCCGAGCCGCCACCATTCGGGTCGCCCGGGTACAGGTTGCCGCTGAACTTGGTCGCGATCACCAAGCGGTCGCGGCGGGCCGGGTGTCGCCCGACGTGGTCGCCGAGGATCTTCTCGGAGTGGCTCCGGGTGTAGAAGTTGGCGGTGTCGATGAAGTTGCCGCCGAGTTCGGTGTATCGATCGATGATCTGTTGGGACTCTTCCACACTGGTGCCCCAGCCGAGGTCTTCGCCGAACGTCATCGCGCCGAGGCACAAGGGGCTGACCCGCAGGCCGGAGCGTCCGAGTGTCACGTATTGATCCAGGGGCATGGCGGCGGCTTTCTGGTAGATTGTTCGGTTATGCGCTTGTTCCAAACAAAACTAGTTCATGGCTGAACGATCTGGCAAGTCGATGTCAGCAGTCGATGCGGCGAAGATCTGGTCGTTGAACTACCGGGTGCTGGTTTCGGTCATCGCCTGCGCCGAGGCCGATATCAGCGCGCTCGGTCTCGAGTCCAAGGAGCTGTTCCTGCTCGCCGAGATCGACGAGCATCCCTACCCCGCCGAATTGGCCGCGACGCTCAGCATGCCCAAGGCGACGGTGACGGTCTACCTGAAACGGCTCGAGGCGGCCGGGTTCGTGCGCCGCGAGATCGACCCCGGCGATCTCCGTCGCCACCGGCTTCTGCTCACCCCGGCCGGCCGGAAAGCGGCCGCCGACGGCCTCGCGTTGCTGTCGGCGGAGTTCGACAAGCGCCTCGGGCGTCTCACCGCCGGGCAGCAAAAAGAGCTGAAAGGCCTGCTGGAGCGAATCGTCTGAACGCCTCGGCTAGTCTGACGTGTCGTGCGCGTCCTGGTGATCGGTTCCGGTGCCCGTGAGCATGCGCTGCTGCTGGCGCTGCGCAAGGATCCGCAGGTCACGGGGCTGGCCGTCGCTCCCGGCAACGCCGGTACGGCCCGGCTGGCCGAGCAGCACGACGTCGACATCACCTCGGGCGAAGCGGTGGTCGCGCTGGCGCGCGAGGTGCGGGCCGACCTCGTGGTCATCGGGCCCGAGGTGCCGCTGGTGCTGGGGGTGGCGGATGCCGTGCGCGCCGCCGGCATCGCCTGCTTCGGACCCGGCAAGGACGCCGCCCGCATCGAGGGCTCCAAGGCGTTCGCCAAAGACGTGATGGCCGCGGCCGGCGTGCGCACCGCCGCGAGCGAAATCGTCGACAGCCCGGCGCGTTTGGACGCGGCCCTGGACCGCTTCGGCCCGCCGGCCGGTAATCTGGCGTGGGTGGTGAAGGACGATGCCCTGGCCGCGGGCAAGGGCGTGGTGGTGACCCCCGATCGGGACGCGGCGCGCGCCCACGCCGCCGGCCTGCTCGAGGCGGGTCATCCCGTGCTGCTGGAGTCTTTCCTCGACGGTCCCGAGGTGTCGTTGTTCTGCGTCGTCGACGGCGCCACCGTGGTGCCGCTGTTGCCGGCGCAGGACTTCAAGCGGGTTGGCGACAACGACTCCGGTCCCAACACCGGCGGCATGGGCGCCTACGCGCCGCTCACCTGGCTGCCCGAGGACCTCTACCGGGAAATTGTCAGCCGGATCGTCGAACCCGTTGCGGCCGAACTGGTTCGGCGCGACTGCCCCTTCAGCGGCTTGCTCTACGTCGGTCTGGCGATCACCGCGAAGGGGCCCGCCGTCGTCGAATTCAATTGCCGCTTCGGCGATCCCGAGACGCAGGCCGTGCTGGCGCTGCTCGAGTCCCCACTCGGCCAGTTGCTTTATGCCGCGAGCACCGGCGCGCTGGCCGATTTCGGCGGGCTGCGCTGGAGCGAAGGCGCCGCGGTGACGGTGGTGCTGGCGGCCGAAAACTATCCCGGGCGCCCGCGGGTCGGGGACGTCGTCGTCGGCGCGGACGCCGACGGCGTGTTGCACGCCGGGACCGCGCGGCGCGACGACGGGGCGGTCGTCTCGTCGGGCGGGCGGGTGCTGTCGGTGGTGGGCACCGGAGCGGACCTGTCCGCCGCCCGCGCGAACGCGTACGAAATTATGGCCTCGATTCGATTGCCCGGCAGCCACTTCCGAAGCGACATCGCCCTCGCGGCGGCCGGAGGCAAGGTCAGGGTCTAAAAACCGGCGGCCTGGCCGTCGCGGCGTGGATCGCTGACCGCCAAGTACCCGTCGTCGAGGCACCAGATCGCCTGGCAGCTGCCGAATTGGTTGTAGTCGTCCACGGCTACCAAATCGTGGCCGCGCCGCCGGAGTTCGTCGAGCGTCGACGCCGGGAACCCCCGTTCGCAGCTGACCTGCGTGCCCTGCACCCAGCGGAACCGGGGGCCGTCGCACGCCGCCTGCGGATTCTGCCCGTGGTCGGCGATGCGCACCATCACCTGCACGTGCCCCTGCGGCTGCATCGTGCCGCCCATCACCCCGAAGCTCATCACCGGGGCCCCGTCCCTTGTGACGAACCCCGGGATGATGGTGTGGTACGGACGCTTGCCGGGCCCGACGCGGTTCGGATGTCCCTCGGCCACAGCGAAATCCGCGCCGCGGTTTTGCAGCGACACCCCGGTGCCCGGCACCACCACACCGGAGCCGAAGCCCATGTAGTTGGACTGGATCATCGACACCATGACCCCGTCGGCGTCGGCCGCGGTCAGGTAAACGGTGCCCCCGCGCGGGGTGCCCGCGGACGCCGGCTTGGCCCGGGCGCGATCGATCTGTGCGGCGCGCTGCCGCAGGTATTCCTTGTCGAGCAGGTGATCCGGGGCCAGCGCCATGTGATCGATGTCGGCGACATAGGCCTGCGCGTCGGCGAACGCCAGCTTCACGGCCTCGATCTGCAGATGCACGCTGTCGGCCGAATCGGCCGGCCACGAGGACATGTCGAAGTGTTCCAGGATCCCCAGCGCGATGAGCGCCGCGATCCCCTGGCCGTTGGGCGGTATCTCGTGCACCGTGTACCCGCGATAGGCCACATCGATCGTGCCCACCCAGTCGGCGCGGTGCGCGGCGAGGTCGTCGGCGCGCATCGCCCCGCCATTGGCCAGCGCGTGCGCCTCCAGCTTGGCGGCCACGTCGCCGCGGTAGAACGCCTCTGCGTTGGTCGCGGCGATCCGCTCGAGCGTGGCCGCCTGGTCGGGAAACCTGAAGAGCTCGCCGGGTTTCGGCGCGCGCCCGCCGGGCAGGAACGCCTCGGCGAACCCCGGCTGGTCCTTGAACAGCGGCACCTGGGCCGCCCATTGCTCCGCGACCGTCGGCGACACCAGAAAGCCGTTGCGGCCGTAGGAGATCGCGGGTTCGAACAGGCGCTCGAAAGCGAGCTTGCCGAACTTGGCGTGCAGCTCCGCCCAGGCCGACACCGCCCCCGGCACGGTCACCGAGTTCCAGCCGAGCGCGGGAACGGCGTTGCCGCCGAAGTACTCTGGCGTCCAGACCGCGGGGGAGCGCC
>NZ_LZIS01000167.1 GCF_001667015.1 Mycobacterium sp. E3198
TTACGAAGAGTCGCAATCGATCTATGACGTTTCAGACGAGTTCTTCGCGCTCTTCCTAGACCCGACGATGGGGTACACCTGCGCGTATTTCGAGCGCGACGATATGACCCTCGAGGAGGCGCAGAACGCCAAGTTCGACCTGGCGCTGGGCAAGCTGAACCTCGAGCCCGGGATGACGCTGCTCGACATCGGCTGCGGCTGGGGTGCCACGATGCGCCGCGCCATCGAGAAGTACGACGTGAACGTCGTCGGCCTGACGCTGTCGGAGAACCAGGCCGACCACGTGCAGAAGATGTTCGACCAGATGGACACGAACCGCTCGACGCGGGTGCTGCTGGAGGGCTGGGAGAAGTTCGACGAGCCGGTGGACCGCATCGTCTCCATCGGCGCCTTCGAGCACTTCGGCCGCCAGCGCTGGGGCCACTTCTTCAAGATGGCCTACCGGGTGCTGCCGGCCGAGGGCGTCATGATGCTGCACACCATCACGCGTCCCACGTTCAAAGAGGCCAGGGCGCAGGGCAATCCGCTCACCCACGAAGTGGTCCACTTCACCCAGTTCATCCTGGCCGAGATCTTCCCGGGCGGCTGGCTACCGACGATCCCGTCGGTCGAGGAGCACGCGGAGGAGGTCGGCTTCAAGATCACGCGCACCCAGTCGCTGCGGCTGCACTACGCGACGACCCTCGAAACGTGGGC
>NZ_LZIS01000168.1 GCF_001667015.1 Mycobacterium sp. E3198
TGTTCCGGCCAGCCTTCGATGCTGGGAAACACCGATTCCGGTGCGTAGCGGGTGATCTGCGACATCAGCTGCGCGAGTTTGGGCGAATCGGCCGCCACGTTGATCGCCCGGTGAAACTCGTGATTGAGGCGGACGGTCCTCTCGTCGTCGGCGCCGGCATAGGCCTCTTCGAGCTCCGCCTGGATCTGTTTGAGCTCGCGCAGCTGGTCGTCGGTGATGTTGACTGCGGCCCGCGCGGCGAGTTCCCCGCCGACGTAACCCTGCACGTTCGCGACGTCGGCGACGTCGCGCCCGGTCACCGGCAACACCACGAAGCCGCGGTGCGGCTGCTGGGCGATCAACCCCTCGGCGCGCAGCGCGAACAGCGCCTCACGCACCGGCGTGACGCTGATACCCAGCTCCGCGGCCAGTTGGTCCAGCCGGACGTAGGACCCCGCGGCGTAAACCCCATCGAAGATCCTCGTGCGGATCAGGCGCGCGACATCGTCGGAAAGTTGTGTCCGCGCAGCGAAATCCGGAACGGTCATCGCGTCACACCTGATACTCGGCGAGCAGTCGCTTGCTGATGATCGACTTCTGGATTTCACTGGTCCCCTCGCCGATGAGCAGGAACGGGGCGTCGCGCATCAGCCGTTCGATCTCGTATTCCTTGGAGTAGCCGTAGCCGCCGTGGATCCGGAAGCTCTGCTGGGTAACCTCCGAACAGTATTCGCTGGCAAGGTATTTGGCCATGCCGGCGGCGACGTCGTTGCGCTCACCGGAATCCTTCAACCGCGCCGCATTCACCATCATGAGGTGCGCCGCTTCCACCTTGGTCGCCATCTCGGCCAACTGGAACGCGATGGCCTGATGCTCGGCGATGGGCTTGCCGAAGGTGTGCCGCTGCTGGGCGTAGCGCACCGCGAGCTCGAAGGCGCGGAGGCCGATACCGCACGCCCGGGCCGAGACGTTGACCCGGCCGACTTCGATGCCGTCCATCATCTGGAAGAAGCCCTGGCCCGGCGTGCCGCCGAGGACGTCGTCGGCGCTGGCCTGGTAGCCGTCGAAGACGAGCTCGGTGGTGTCGATTCCCTTGTAGCCCAGCTTGTCGATCTTGCCGGGTATCACCAGACCGGGCACGACTTCGCCGAAGCCGGTTGGCTTTTCGACCAGGAACGCGGTGAGGTTGCGGTGCGGCTTGTCGGCGCCCTCGTCGGTGCGCACCAGCACGGCGATGAGCGTCGAACTGCCGCCGTTGGTCAGCCACATCTTCTGCCCGTTGATGGTGTAGTCGCCATCCGGCTTGCGCGCCGCCCGTGTCCGGATCGCGGCGACGTCGGAACCCAGCTCCGGTTCGGACATGGAGAACGCGCCGCGGGACTCGCCGGTCGCCATCCGCGGCAGGAACCGCTGCTTCTGCGCATCGGTGCCGTGCTGGCGCAGCATGTACGCCACGATGAAATGCGTGTTGAGCACCCCGGATACGCTCATCCACCCGCGCGCCAGCTCCTCGACGCACAGCGCGTAGGTCAACAGCGACTCCCCCAGCCCGCCGTACTCCTGGGGAATCATCAGCCCGAACAGGCCCATGTCGCGCATCTGGTCGACGATGTGCTGCGGGTAGGTGTCGCCGCGTTCCAGTTCCGGCGCGTTCGGGATGACCTCCTTGTCGACGAATTGGCGCACCGCGGCGATGATCTCGGTCTGGAACTCGGTGAGGCCGAGGGTCTGGGCGAGCTTGGTCATGCGCTGACTCCTCCTATCGTCTGCGCGCCCGTCAGGCGCGCGATGTCGGCGGCCGAAAGCCCCAGGCGCTCGGCGAGCAGGTCGGCGGTGTCCTGTCCCAACGCGGGCGCCGGCGCGCCGGCGGGATGGGCGCCGTCGAACGCGGCCGGCAAGCCCGGGGCGAAGTACTCCCCGACACCGGGCTGGTTCAGCCGGGAGAACAGCGGATTGGCGGTCACCTTCGGGCCCGCCGCGACGTCGGCGAAGGTGCCGTAGCGCTCGAACAACACGGTGGTGCCCGCCAGCGCGGCGGTGATCTCGTCGGCGGTGTGGTCGGCGAACCAGGTGGCAAACAGCCCCGACAGCGCGTCGCGGTAGCGGTAGCGGTCGCCCTCCGCGCCGAAGTCCACGCCCAGCGCGCCCTCGAGGGCCGACACCGCGGCGCCCGTGCCGGTCACGTCGACGAGGTCGCGAAAGTGCCTGCGCGTCAAGGTGACAACCATGAATGCGGCGCCGTCGCGGCTGGCGAAGTCCTGGCCGTACTGGCCGTAGATGGCGTTGCCGAGCCGCTGCCGTTGCGTCCCGTTGACCTGAGGCTCGGTCAGCAGCCCGAGATTTCCCGCCGTGGCCAGCGCCACGTCCTCCAGCGCCAGGCTGACGCGTGCCCCAACGCCCTCCCTGTCCCGCCGGCGGACGGCGGCGACGACGGCGAGCGCCGCGTACAGGCCGCAGCACACGTCCCAGGCCGGCAGCACGTGGTTGATCGGGCCGGCATGCCCGGCCGGGCCGGTGACGAGCGGGTACCCGACACCGGCGTTGACGGTGTAATCCACCGCGGTGGAACCGTCGCCGCGGCCCAGCAGCTGGACGTGGATGACGTCGGAACGCTTTGCGGCCAGCACCTCATGGCTCAGCCAGGACAGGCCGGCGGCGTTGGTGACGACGACGCCGTCGCCCTCGACGATGAGGCGCTGGACCAGCTTCTGGCCCTCGGCCGAGCGCAGATCGATGGTGGCCGAACGCTTTCCCTTGTTCAGTCCGGTCCAGTAGATCGACGCGCCGCCCGCGGCCAGTGGCCAGCGCTGGACGTCGGAGGCCCCGCCGATCGGGTCGACGCGGATCACCTGCGCGCCAAGCTGGCCCAGCGTCATGCCGCACAGCGGCGCGGCAACGAAGCTGGACACCTCGACGACGGTGAGGCCGCTCAACGGGCCGGTCATGCCGGGGCGACTCGTTCGAAGACCGCGGCGAGCCCCTGGCCGCCGCCGATGCACATCGTCTCCAGCCCGTAGCGCGCCTCGCGGCGGCCCAGTTCGCGCGCCAGGGTGGCCAGCATCCTGCCGCCGGTCGCCCCGACGGGATGCCCCAGCGAGATTCCGGACCCGTGCACGTTGGTGCGGTCGTGGTCGGCGGCGCCGAAGTTCCACTCCCGCATCACCGCGAGCGCCTGCGCGGCGAAGGCTTCGTTGAGCTCGATGAGTTCCATGTCGGACAGCCGCAGGCCCGCCTTGGCGAGCGCGGCCTCGGTAGCGGGGACCGGGCCGATGCCCATGATGTTGGGCGCCACACCGGCCGACGCCCAGGACACCAGGCGGACCAACGGTGTCAGCCCGCATTCGGCCGCCTTCTCGGGCGTGGTCACCACGCACATCGACGCGGCGTCGTTCTGCCCGCTGGCGTTGCCGGCCGTGACGGTTGCCTCCGGATCCTCGCCCAGCAGAACGGGTTTGAGCCTGCTCAGCGACTCCACCGAGGTGTCGGCCCGCGGGTGCTCGTCGGTGTCGATCAGCTCCTCGCCCTGGCGGGTGCGCACCGCCACCGGGATGATCTCCTCGGCCATCAGGCCGTCCTTCTGCGCGGCGACCGCGCGCTGGTGCGAGCGCACCGCGAGCTCGTCCTGCTCGAGACGCGAGATGCCGTACTGGCGGCGCAGGTTCTCGGCGGTCTCCAGCATCCCGCCCGGCACCGGGTAGTGCTTGCCGCCGGCGGTGGTGCGCCCGCGGGCCAGACCGTCGTGCACCCGAATGCCGCCCCGCGCGCCGCCCCACCGCATGTCGGTCGAATAAAAGGCGACGTTGCTCATGCTTTCGCAGCCCCCGGCGATGACGAGGTCGTCGTCGCCGTTGCCGACCTGCAGGCACGCCTGGATCAGCGCCTGCAGGCCCGACCCGCAGCGCCGATCGACCTGCATCCCCGGAACCGTCACCGGCAGGCCGGAATCCAACGCGACGACGCGCCCGATCGCGGGCGCCTCGCTGCTGGGATAACAGTGTCCGAGGATGACGTCCCCGACCGCCTCGGGCGAAATCCCGGTCCGCTCGAGCAGCCCCTTGAGGGCGGCCACTCCGAGATCGACGGCGGTCAGCGACTTGAACATTCCGCCGTAGCGGCCGATCGGCGTGCGGACGGGCTCACAGATGACGGTCTCGCGCATGGCCACTCCTCGGTTCAGATGTGCCGGCCGCCGGTGACTTCCATCACGGTGCCGGTCATGTAGGAGGACAGATCGGAAGCGAGGAACAGGGCGACGCCGGCGACTTCGCTGGGCTCGCCGGCGCGGCCCATCGGGATCTCGGCCACCTTCTCGTCCCAAATGCGTTGCGGCATGGCCTCCGTCATGGCCGAGCGAATCAGCCCAGGGGCGATCGCGTTGACCCGGACGCCCAGGTAAGCAAGCTCTTTGGCCGCCGCCTTGGTCATCCCCACGATCCCGGCCTTAGCCGCCGAATAATTGGTCTGGCCGATCATGCCGACCTTGCCCGACACCGACGACATGTTCACGATGGCGCCGCGCTTGTTGTCGCGCATGACCGCCGCGGCCAGCCGGGTGCCGTTCCACGTCCCCTTCAGATGCACGTCGATGACCTGATCGAACTGCTCCTCGGTCATCTTGCGCATCGTCGCGTCGCGGGTGATCCCGGCGTTGTTGACCATGATGTCGAGGCCGCCGAAACGCTCGATGGCGGTCTGGATCAGGGCTTCGACATCGGCCGCCTGCGTCACGTTGCAGCGCACCGCCACCGCGACGTCGCTGCCGCCCAGCTCCTTGGCCGCGACTTCCGTCGCCTCCAGGTTCACATCACCGAGCACCACCCGCGCGCCCTCGGCAACGAATCGCTGCGCGATGGCGAAGCCCAGCCCCTGGGCACCTCCTGTGACGACGGCCGTCTGACCGTTCAGCAACGACACCTGAATCACGCCTCCTTTGGGTTCGCTTCCGCCGTGGGGTACCCGACGGTCGAATATCATATTTCATATAGGATCGCCTCCGAGCGCCGGGTGGGGAAACCCGGGCGATTGAGTGCCACAGAGGAGCGTCCGCCATGACCACCGCCGAAGCCCAGGAAGTGCCCGACGACGACTTCCGGGATATCCTTGCCCAGACCCGCCACTTCGTGCGCACCACAGTGGTGCCGCGCGAGCAGGAGATCCTGGCCGACGACCGGGTGCCGGACGACCTGCGCGACCAGGCCAAGAAGATGGGCCTGTTCGGGTACGCGATCCCGCAACGGTGGGGCGGCCTGGGCCTGAACCTCGTCCAAGACGTCGAGCTGGCAATGGAATTGGGCTACACCTCGCTGGCGGTGCGGTCGATGTTCGGCACCAACAACGGCATCGCCGGGCAGGTTCTCGTCGGCTTCGGCACCGACGGGCAGAAGCGGCGCTGGCTGGAGTCGATGGCGTCCGGTGAGGTCGTCGCCTCGTTCGCGCTGACCGAGCCCGGCGCCGGATCGAATCCGGCCGGCCTGCGGACCAAGGCCGTCCGCGACGGCGATCAGTGGGTGATCTCCGGCGACAAGCGCTTCATCACCAACGCACCGGTCGCCAACCTTTTCGTGGTGTTCGCGCGCACCAGGCCCGCCGACGACCAGGGCCCCGGCATCGCCGTGTTTTTGGTGCCGGCGGACGCCGCGGGCGTCCAGGTAGGCGCCAAGGACGCGAAGATGGGCCAGGAGGGCGCGTGGACCGCCGATGTCGGCTTCAACGACGTCCGCGTCGGGAGCGACGCGCTGATCGGCGGCAGCGAGGACATCGGCTACCGCGCGGCGATGACCTCCCTGGCGCGCGGCCGGGTCCACATCGCCGCGCTCGCGGTGGGCGCCGCCCAGCGCGCGCTCGACGAATCCGTGGCCTACGCCGCCACCGCGACCCAGGGCGGGACGCCGATCGGCGGCTTTCAGTTGGTGCAGGCGATGCTCGCCGATCAGCAGACCGGGGTGCTCGCCGGTCGCGCACTGGTCCGCGACGCCGCGCGGCAGTGGGTCACCAATTCCGATCGCAGGGTCGCGCCGTCGGCGGCCAAGCTGTTCTGCACCGAAATGGCCGGCAAGGTCGCCGATCTCGCGGTGCAGATCCACGGCGGCAGCGGCTACATGCACGGCGTCCCCGTCGAGCGCATCTACCGCGACGTGCGCCTGCTGCGGCTGTACGAGGGCACCAGCGAGATCCAGCGCCTGATCATCGGGTCGAACCTGGTCAAGGCGGCGCAGCGATGAGCGCCCGGCTCGAGGGACGAGTCGCGTTCATCACCGGGGCGGCGCGCGGCCAGGGCCGGGCGCACGCCGTCCGGATGGCCCGCGAGGGCGCCGACATCATCGCCGTCGACATCGCCGGCAAGCTCCCGTCGTGCGTGCCCTACGACTCCGCCACGCCCGACGACCTCGCCGAGACCGTCCGCCTGGTCGAAGAGACCGGCCGTCGAATCCTGGCCACCGCGACCGACGTTCGTGACTTCGACGGCCTTCGCCGGGTGGTGGACGACGGCGTCGCCGCGCTGGGCCGCCTGGACATCATCGTCGCCAACGCCGGCATCTCGGTGCCCCAGGCGTGGAACGAGATCACGCCCGAGAACTTCGGCGACGTGATGGAGATCAACGTGACCGGCACCTGGAACACCGTGATGGCCGGCGCCGAGCGGATCATCGAGGGCGGCCGCGGCGGCTCGATCATCCTGATCAGTTCCGCGGCCGGCATGAAGCTGCAGCCGTTCATGGTGCACTACACCACCAGCAAACACGCCGTCGCCGGGATGGCGCGCGCGTTCGCCGCCGAGTTGGGCAAGCACTCGATCCGGGTCAACAGCGTGCACCCGGGACCGGTGAACACGCCGATGGGATCCGGCGACATGGTGGCGGCGGTGGGCAGGGCCATGGAAACCAACCCGCAGCTGGCCAACATGCTCACGCCATTCCTGCCCAAGTGGGCCGCCGAGCCGGAGGAGGTGGCCGACGCGGTGTGCTGGCTGGCCAGCGACGAATCGCGCAACATCACCGCCGCCCAGATCCCGGTGGACCAGGGCTCGACGCAGTACTGATCGGCGTACCAGGGAATAGCCGTCGCGGTCCGGCGTTCGTAGTGCGCATGAGGAGTTTCAGCGAAGCCGAACGTCAGGAGTTTCTCGCCGCCACGCACGTCGGGGTGCTGTCCGTCGCCGCCGACGGCCGGCCGCCGGCCAGCGTCCCGATCTGGTACGACTACACGCCCGGCGGCAACATCCGGATCATGACAGGGACGTCGAGTCGCAAGGCCAGGCTCATCCAGCGGGCCGGCGCGGTGACGCTGGTGGTCCAGCGCGAGGAGCCCCCGTACCAGTACGTGGTGGTCGAGGGCACCGTCGTCGACAGCACCACGCCGGCCCCGGCGGACGTGCAGGAAGCCATCGCCATCCGCTACCTCGGCGAGGAGGGCGGCCGCGCGTTCGTCCGCAGCATGGAGGGCGTCGAGGAGGTGCTCTTCACCATCCGGCCGGACAAGTGGATGTCCGCCGATTTCACCGGCGACCTCTAAGCGCGGAAATCTACGCGCATACGCGGATGTTTTGCCGCATGCGATGAGCGCATGCTGGCTAACATGAGCGACATCGATCCGCGGGCGGAAATGCCGCCGCTGGACTGGAGCGAGCTGGGCACAAGCGAAGCCATGAACGCGCCTCTGCCGACCGGCACAGTCACTCTGCTCTTGGCCGACGTCCAAGGTTCGACGCAGTTGTGGGAGGCCCAGCCCGCGGAGATGACGGTGGCGATCGCCAACCTCGATCGAATGCTTGCCGATTTGGTGGCGGTCCATAGCGGCGTCCGCCCGCTCGAGCAGGGTGAGGGCGACAGCTTCGTCATCGCATTCAGCCGAGCGTCCGACGCGGTGACCTGCGCGCTCGCGTTGCAACGCGCGCCATTGGCGCCATTGCGACTACGGATCGGCGTGCACACCGGCGAGGTGCAGCTGCGCGACGAGAACAACTATGTGGGGCCGGCCATCAACCGGACCGCGCGGCTCCGCGACCTCGCCCATGGCGGCCAGACGGTGTTGTCGGGAACCACCAGCGACCTGGTTGCCGACACACTTACAGACGGCGCGTGGCTGAGCGATCTCGGCACCCATGCCCTGCGCGACCTGCCCCGTCCGGAGCGCGTTGTGCAACTGTGCCATCCCGACCTGTGCAACGAGTTCCCCCCGCGTCGAAAGCGCGAGGCTGCTGTCGCCCAACACTTTCCGGCCCAGCTCACCAGCTTCGTGGGCCGAGAGGCGGAGATGGGCGAGGTGCGCGAAATCGTTGTGCGCAACAAGTTGGTGACGCTGACCGGCGCCGGCGGCGTGGGCAAGACCCGGCTGGCGATACAGGTCGCAGCCTTGCTCGCGAGTGATTTTGCCGACGGGGCTTGGTATGTCGACCTGGCTCCCCTCACCGACCCCGAACTGGTGCCGATTGCCACCGCACGGTCTTTGGGGCTGCCGGATCAGCCGGGGAGTTCCCCGGAGAAGAGCCTGCTGCAGTTCATCGGTGACCGGCAGATGCTGGTGGTGCTCGACAACTGCGAGCATCTCCTGGACGCCAGCGCAGACCTCACCGGCGCGTTGTTGGGCGGGTGTCCCCGGCTGACGGTGCTGAGCACGAGCCGCGAGCCGATCGGCATCAGCGGCGAAGTGACCTGGCGGGTGCCGTCCCTGTCGCTTGCCGACGACGCGGTCCGGCTGTTCTTCGACCGTGCCGCGCGGGCGCGGCCCGGTTTTACCGTCAATGACGACAATTCGGCCGCGGTGCACGAGATTTGCCATCGCCTCGATGGCATGCCGCTGGCGATAGAACTGGCCGCGGCGCGGGTACGCGCGTTGTCGCCCAACGAGATTCTCGCCGGCCTGCAGGACCGGTTCCGATTGCTGACCGGCGGGTCGCGAACCGCGGTGCGCCGCCAGCAGACGCTGCGGGCCTCGGTCGACTGGTCGCACGCCCTGTTGACCGACCCCGAGCGGATCCTGTTCCGCAGGCTCGGCGTCTTCATGGGCGGGTTCGACCTCGAGGCCTGCCGAGAAGTGGTTTGCGACAACGACCTAGCGCCGCACCAGGTGCTGGATGTGCTGGCCCTGTTAGTCGACAAGTCGCTGGTAATCGCCGAATCGGCCAGCGGGACAACGCGTTACCGGCTGCTCGAAACCATCCGCCAGTACGCACAGGAGAAACTCGGTGAGTCCGCGGAGGTCGTCGCGGTCCGGGACCGGCATCGCGACTACTACGCGGCGATAGCGGCGGCGCTCGACGCGCCGGTCAACACCAGCCTCAACCTCTTGCTCGACCGGGTCGAGGCCGAGATAGACAACCTCCGAGCCGCCTTCTCATGGAGCCGCGAGATTTTCGACGTCGACGGCGCGTTGCTGCTCGCCACGTCGCTGCAACCCCTATGGCTGACGCGGGGCTGTTTCACGGAAGGGTCGAACTGGCTCGACCTCGGCCTGGCGGACGTCGAAACCTCAGGGGCTGACGTCACACCGAGGGCGATGGCGCGCGCTCTGGCCGACAAGGCGTACCTAGACAACATGCGGACAGCGGAAAGCTCGGACCGAGCGCAACGCGCGCTCGAAATAGCCCGCGGACTAGATGATCCGGCGTTGCTGGCGCGGACTCTCGCGGCCTGCGGCCGCGTCGCTGGCTGGGACTCCGAGAAGGCTCAGCCGTACCTCTCGGAGGCGTCCAACCTGGCGCGTGAACTGGGCGACCGATGGCGACTGAGCCAAATCCTTTACTTTCAGGCATTCACGGCGACATCCGGGGCAGGTGATCTCAGCGCCACGATTGCGGCCGCCACGGAGGGTCGCGACCTCGCCTACGAAATCGGAGACCACGGCTATTCTCGAGGATGCCGTTGGTGTTTGAGCGGAGCGCATTCGGTCCGTGGCGATATCGGCGGAGCCGAGGCGCTACTGCGCGAGCTGATCACCGAATCAGACGCGGCCCATGCGCTGATATTCCAAGTCTCGGCGCGGTCTGGGCTGTGCCATGTGCTCGCGAGCAGCGGACGCGGCAACGAGGGGCGTGCTGTCGCCCTCGAAGCACTCGACGGCGCCGCCGAGCTCGGAAGGTACATGGAAGGCGTTCTTTATGCAGCGTTGGCCTTTGCGGCGTTGGCCGACGGTGATGTCGAGATGGCAACGGCCGCTTGCGACACCGCCCGCCAGCGGTTGGACGGCTGGGCCTGGCTCGCTAGCACGGTCACCAAGCCTGGGGCCCAGGTCGCGTTGGCGCGTGGCGAACTGGCCTTGGCGCGTCGCCTCGTGGACGAGGACGTTTCCGCTGCACGCGGTTGGTTCGTGGCCCACGCGTTGACCACACGAACGCGCATTTCGATGGCGGAAGGCGAACTGGGACAGGCCGAGCGCGACGCCCACGACGCGTTGGCCCGTGCCGCCGAAATGAGTGCTCACCTGTTCATTCCTGACCTGCTGGAGCTTCTCGCCATTCTTGCCCATCGCGCGGGAAGCCATTCCGAAGCGGCCAGGCTTTTTGGCGCAGCGCACGCCGTCGGGCAGCGCACCGGTATCGTCCGCTTCCGGGTTTACGACGCCGAGTACGAGGCATCGGTGGATGAAACCCGAAAAGCTTTGACGGAAGAAGAGTTTCGTGCCGCCTGGGACGCGGGCGCGGGCCTGTCCACCGAGGAAGCGATCGCATATGCGCGCCGCGGGCGTGGCGAACGCAAGCGGCCGCCCACCGGTTGGGACTCGCTGACCCCGACCGAGCGACACGTCGTCCGGCTCGTCAGCGAGGGACTGGGCAACAAGGACGTCGGCGACCGGCTGTTCATGTCGGCACGCACCGTGCAGACGCACCTCACCCACGTGTACGCCAAACTTGGGCTCACCTCACGCATGCAACTGGCGCACGAAGCGGCCCGCCGATCAGTGTTCGATTAGTTCCAGCGTCCCCAGCTCGCGGATGGCCCGGCAGCCGCGGCTGAGCATGGCCAGCACCATGTCGTCGCCGCGCTCGGTGGCGGCCGCGAACGCGAAACCGAGCGCCGAGATCAGCGGCGCCTGCAACACGCCGAGCCGGTAATCACGCCAGCAGGCTACGCGGTCGTAGTCGGAGACCCCGGAGTGCGACAGCTCCTGGTGATAGGCGGCGACGAGGTCCTCTTCGATGGTTGCCCGCAGTTGCGGATTCAGGCTGGTCGCGGTGAAGTAGGCGAGGTCCCTGGCCGGCAGGCCCACGCCGAGGGTCTGCCAGTCGACCACGCTGACCCGCGTCCGGTCCGGGTCGAACAGCATGTTGTCCAGCCGATAGTCGCCGTGCAGCAGGGCGAAGCGGTCGTATTCGGCCAGCAGCCACGGCGCCACCAAACCCATTGCCACACTGAAGGTATCGCGATCCTCGGCGGTCATGCGATCGCCCAGCTTCTCGAGCGTGATGTCGGCGCTCATCTTCGCCACCTCGCCCATGCCGTTGGCCCCGGCCTCGTCCGGCCGCCCGAAGCCGATGCCCTCGAAATCCAGCCAGACCGGATCGCACCAGCTGGGCGCGTGCAGGCCGGCCAGCGCGGTCACCGCGAGGTGCGCCTCGGCTTCGCCGCAACCGGCGAGCTGATCACCCTGCACCGCCGGCGCCTGGTCGGCGAGCAGCAACGCGAAATCCATTGCATCCTCACTGATCTCGCAGTAGAAGCACTCCGGCGTCGGCACGCGCACCCGGTCGGCCACCGACGAATAGAACGCGCATTCGCTGCGATAGCCGATGACGACGCGGTCCCGAACGGTGTCGTCCTGGGCCGGCAGCTTGATCACGAACGTCTGGGGCAGGCCGCCCGGATCCGTCGCGTAGCCGGCGGTCACTCGGTAGGTCGCGCCGGTCTGTCCGGTGCCGATGGCGGCCACCTCGACGCCGGAGACCTCGACGGGTGTGCCGCGCCCCGACAAGGCCGCCGAAAGCCATTCGGGGGTCACGTCGCCGGGGTACCGGGGAATCGACACGACAGCACTCATAAGCACGCCTCCAGGTACTCCAGACGGTCGACCGACCGCCTAACTGTAAGGCATACGGCAAGCGCCGCGGTCGGCGCTGCCGATTACTCGGCGGCGATCCGCCATTCGGCGGCATCGTGCTGCTGCCGCCAGAATTCGCCGAAGCGCCCGCCCGCGGCGAGCAGTTCGTCGACCGTGCCGTCCTCGACCACTCGCCCGTCGTCCAGGAACAGCACCCGGTCGGCGTGCCGGATGCTGGCCAGGCGGTGGGCGACGATCACCCGGGTGCGCGCCCGCGGGTCGGCGGTGAGAGCGTCGACCACCGCCGCCTCGTTCTCGGTGTCCAGGGCGCTGGTCGCCTCGTCGACCAGCAGGATCGGCGCGGCCTTGAGCAAGGCGCGCGCGATGCTGACCCGTTGTCGTTCGCCGCCGGACAGGGTCGACCCGGCCTCGCCGACGATCGTGTCGGCGCCGTCGGGCAGCCGGGCGGTGAGTTCGTCGACCCGCGCCAGCGCGACCGCCCGCTCGAACTGCGCGTCGCCGGCGGCCGGGTCTCCAGCGAAGACGTTGTCGCGGATGGTGCCGTGGAACAGGTATGGGTGCTGGAACACGACGCTGGCGGCCGCGCGCCGCGCCTCGGCATCGAGCGTCGCCGCGTCCACGCCGTCGATGAGCACGCGGCCGCGAGTCGGCTCGTGCAGGCCGGCGATCAGCGCCAGGACCGTGCTCTTGCCCGAGCCGGAGGGGCCGACGATCGCCGTGGCGCTGCCGGGTCGCAACGCGAAGCTCACGCCGTCGAGCACCGGCGAGGTGGAATCGCAATAGGCGAAGGTGACGTCGTCGAACTCGATGCGCGGCGCCGACGCGCCGTCGGGCAGCGTCGCGGCGCCGGCCTTCATCACCGGCGCGGTGAGCACGCACCGGATGCGGTCCAGCGTCGCGCGGGTGCTCTCCAGCGCCGGGGCCAGCTCACTGATGGTGGTGAAAGGCTCGAGGTAGCGGGCGATCACGACGATCAACGCGATGGCCTCCGGCACCGTGAGCGTGCCGCCGATCGTCAGCGCCGTCGTCGCCCCTGCCAGCAGGATGAGGGCCAGCTGGCTGGCCAGGCTGAACAGCAGCTGGCCGGGCACCTGCATGGACAGCAACCGCATCGTCGCGCCGCGCTGCGAGGCGAGCGCGTCGCCGACCAGGCTGCGGGCCGGCTCGGCGCGGCGCGCGGCGCGCAACGCCTGCTGGGTGCGGGCGAACTCGATGATGCGCTCGGTGAGCGCGGTGTTGGCCGCGGCGGCGGCGCCGTCGGCGCGGCGTGCGAGCCGCGCGGAGGCCCACAGCGCGCCCAGCAGCAGCGGCACGCCGCCCAGGGCGGCCGCGCCGAGCTGCCAGGACACTCCCAGCAGGGCCAGTGCGATCGCCGCCGGCAGCAGGATCGCGGTGGCCAGCGGCGTCAGCAGGTTGACCACCAGGCCGACGAGTTCGGGTCCCGTCGCGGCGATCGCTTGCCGCGCGGTCGCGGTGTGCTCGGCGGTGAACCAGTCGAGCCGGACGTCCGGAAGCCGGTCCGCGACGTCGTGCTGGCTGTGATCGAGCACGGCGAAGCCCAGGTCGAAGCCGAGGCGCGCGGTCGCGGTGTCGATCACCCACCCCGCCAGGGTCGCGACAGTGAGCCAGCCCAGCCACACCGGCGCGCGGTGCGGCGCGTCGAACAGCGCACCCACCAGCGGCACCAGCAGCACGGTCGCCACCGCCCGCACCGCCACCGAGGCTAAGGCGAGCGCGGTGTAGGCGGTCAGCTTGCCGCGTAGCTCCGGTGGGACGAGCCCGATCCACGTCCTGATCATCGCGCCGCCTCCGGGGCGGCCGCCGCCGGAACCCGGCCGGTGTCCCACAGCCGCCGGTAGCGCCCGTCCGCGGCGAGCAACTCGTCGTGCGTGCCTCGTTCGGCGATCCGGCCGTGATCGAGCACCACGATCTGGTCGGCCTGGGTGATGGTGTGCAGCCGATGGGCGATGACCAGCACGGTGCGGTCCCGGGTGAGCCGGTTGAGCGCTTGTTGCACAAGGTATTCCGATTCCGGATCGGCGAACGCCGTCGCCTCGTCGAGGATCAGCACTGGGGTGTCGGCGAGGATGGCGCGGGCGATGGTGAGCCGCTGGCGTTCCCCGCCGGACAGCCCGGCGCCGGCGCCGAGCACGGTGTCGTAGGCCTCCGGCAGTCGCATGATGCGGTCGTGGATTTGCGCCTGGCGCGTGGCGGCCTCGATTCGTTCGGCGGTGGCGTCCGGCGCGGCCAACGCGATGTTCTGCGCGACGGTGCCGTGCACGAGTTGCGTCTCCTGCAGCACGAAACCGACGCGCGTGTAGAGCTCGTCCGCTGTCAGTGCTCGAATATCCTGCCCGCCAACGCGTATCGCGCCCCGTTCGACGTCGTGGAACCGGGCGAGCAGCGCGGCCAGGGTCGACTTCCCGGAGCCCGACGGGCCGACGAGCGCGGTGACGGTGCCGGGCCGCAGCGTCAGCGACACGTCCTGGATCACCGGGACGCCGGGGCGGTAGCCGAAGCCGACCCGATCGAACACCACAGTCGCCCCAGGGTCGGCACTGGGCGATTCGCCCTGTCGCACTTCGAGTTCGGGCTCGTCGAGGGCGTTCTGCAGCCGTCGGGCCGCCAGCGTCCCGGCGCGGATGCCACCGAGCCCGTAGGCGATGCCGAGCAGGCGCGCGCCGAAGGTGGTGCCCAGCAACAGAAACGGCAGCAGGTTGACCGGATCCATCCGGCCGGTGACAACCAGCAGGGTGCCCGTGAGCGCGATGAGCCACAGGAACGTCGCGGGCCGGGTGACCAGATCCATCAGCGTCTTCTTCCCGGCGAGGGGACGCTGCCAGGCCACCAGGAAGCCGACGTAATCGTCGAGGCGGCGGCGGAAGCTGGACGCGGCGGCGCCACCGAAGACGCGAATCACCGGCTGCCCCTCGAGGTATGCGCCGGCCTCCCCGCTCATCCTTTCCGCCCAGCGCTGCGATTGCGGGATGCGCGGGCCGGACTGGATGGTGATCGACGACGTCAGCACCAGGTAGACGACAACGGGCACGAACAGGACCAGCGCCACCCGCCAGTCGACGACGAACAGATACACGAGCACCGACACCGGGGCGACGACCGCGGCGACGGCGTCCGGGATGGCGTGGGTGACCAGATAGTGCAGGGACAGCGTGTCGTCCTGCAGCAGCTGCTTGATCGACCCCGATCCGCGGGCGGTGAACCAGCCCAGCGGCAACCGCGACAGCTTGGTCAAAAGCCGTGTGCGCAAGTCGTTTGCGAACCGCGCGTCGATCACGTGCAGCCACAGCGTCAGGCCGGCGCCCAGGACGGTACCGGCGCCCAGCAGCGTGACGGCCGCGATGCCCACCGTCCACAGCCGCGACGCCCCGGCGCCCGCCACCAAGAGCCGGGCCAGCTCGACCAGGAGCACGAACGGCGCCAGCTGCAGCAGCGTGATCACGGCCTGCAGCACGCCGGAGAGGATCAGCGCCGGCCGCAGCGGCGCGAGCAATCGACCCGCCGCCTGGGCGCGCCAGCTGCCCTTGGGGGGCGCCGGTTGCGGTGCTTCGGATTGTGGCGCAACGCTTTCCGGCTCGTCACCACGGCTGGTGCCCATCGCCCGTCCGGCGCTCCAGTAGGCCTGGGCGTGGATTTCGGACTTGGGGAACCCGAACTCGTCGCGCAGCCGGGTCCGCACATGCTTGAGCGTGGTGGCCTCGGGCGTGGCCCACGCATACCAGTTCGACCAGTCCCGGCTCTCGATCGCCGCGGCCAGCGACCTTTCGTCGCGGCGCGCCACCCAATGCACCCGCAGGCGGGGGTGGTGCGCGAGCGGGATGAGCGTGTCGTTGTCGTCGTGCTGCTCGAGGTACACCTCGATCGGGACGTCGTCGGGGACGGTGCCGACGATGCCATTGATCCCGGGGATCGACGCCGAGTCGCCGATCAGCAGATAGCCGGCCGGTTGCTCCTCGGGCGCGTCGAAACGCGACGAGCCCATCAGGGACATGACCGCGATGGTCGCGCCGGGCACCACGGTGCGCGCCCACGACGACGCCGGACCCGCCGGCTCGTGCAGCACGACGTCGACCGCGAAGCGGCCCGCGGCGACGTCCGCCTCGGAAATCGTGTACGCGCGCTGGAATTCGGTGCCCGACCCGTCGGGATCGGGGAACCAGAACCGCAGCCACGCCGCGGGTTCGGCCTCCGCATCCTCGAACAGGGTGGGTGACTCCATCCGAATTTGCACGAAATGCGGAGCTAGGCGGACGGTTTCGATCACGGTCGCGACGTGGTCGCGGGCGCCGAAACTGCGCAGCATCACGCCCTGGAAGCCACGCGCCATCAGCGGTCCTGCCCGGGGACGCGTTCGGCCCGGCCGCCCCGACGAGACGCAACCGACTGCATTCAGCACCCTCCAGTAGGTAAGTTACCCACAAACTAAGGGTTGCCTTACCAAAGGTCAACTCGGGTGCTAGGCGGCTTGCCCGGACCCCTCGGCGCGTCGAGATCGACGAAACCGTGAGCTCTACTCGAACTGTTTCGCGCTGCCGTCGATCTGGGTGAGTCTGTTGGTCAAACTCGGGTGCCGGCTATGCCGCCTGGCCAGCCCCCCGCAACTCGCGCAGGGCCGTGCGCAGGCCGCGCCGTTTGCCTGTGGCGGGATCGACGAAGCTTTCGCGCAGCCCCTCACGGACGCGGAACTTCAGCTCCGAGCGGGTCTCGCGGGCGTCGTCGGGCGTCGCCTGCAGGAGCTTGTCCGGCAGCGCGAGTTTGAGGATTGTCCAGAACGTCTGCAGGTATTGGCGGCCAAGGGATCCGGTGGTGTACGGCAGGTCGTACTTGTCGCACAGCTCGCGCACCCGCACGGCGATCTCCGCGTAGCGATTGCTGGGCAGGTCCGGGAACAGGTGGTGCTCGATCTGGTAGCACAGGTTGCCGCTCATGAACGCCATCAGCGGCCCGGCGTTGAAGTTGGCCGATCCGAGCATCTGGCGCAGGTACCACTCCCCCTGCGTCTCGTTCTCGAACTCCTCGACCGTGAACTTCTCCGCGCCGTCGGGGAAGTGGCCGCAGAAGATCACCATGTAGGCCCAAATGTTGCGGATCAGGTTGGCGGTCATGTTCGCCTTGAAGGTGCGCTTCCAGTTGGGCCCGCTCAGTGCCGGGAAGATCAGGTAGTCCTTGCCCTCCTGCCTGACGACCTTTTTCATGATCACCCGCAGGTCCTTGGCCGCCTCGGCATAGCTCTTCTCCTTCTTGCGCAGCTTGGCCGTCTCGATGTGGTGCAACGCGACGCCGTACTGGAAGAACGTGCCCAGCAGCATGTTGTAGATCGGGTTGCCGAGCATCCACGGTTCCCACGGCTCGTCACGAGTGACGCGCATGATGCCGTAGCCCACGTCGGCGTCGAGGCCGACGACGTTCGTGTACTTGTGGTGGACGAAGTTGTGGGAATGCTTCCACTGGGCGGCGGGGCAGGTGGTGTCCCACTCCCATTCCGTGGAGTGGATCTCCGGATCGTTCATCCAGTCCCACTGGCCGTGAATGATGTTGTGCCCCAACTCCATGTTCTCGATGATTTTCGCCGACGCGAGCATCGCCGTGCCGGTGAGCCACGCCAGCTTGTTGTGGCTGGCGAACAACACGATGCGCGCGCCGGCGGCCAGGGCACGCTGCAGCTGCACGGAGCGGCGAATGTAACGAGCGTCGCGTTCGCCGCGGGACTCCTCGATGTCGGCGCGGATCGCGTCCAGTTCCTGCGCGAGCTGCTCGACGTCTTCGGTGGTCAGGTGCGCGTATTCCTTGATGTCGGTGATTGCCATCGGTTTTCCCCTAGATTTTGATGGTGCAGTTGCCGGATGCCGTGGAGATGCAGGTCTGGATGCGGTCACCCGCGCCGTGTTCGGTCCCGGACCGGAAGTCGCGCACGTGGCCCTCCTCCAGCGGGAGCACGCAGGTCTGGCAGATGCCCATCCGGCATCCGAACGGCATCTGGATGCCCACCTTTTCGCCGGCTTCCATAATCGATGTGGCGCCGTCGATTTCGATGGTCTTGTCCGAGATGGCGAAGGTGACGGTGCCGCCTTCGCCGCCCTTGTCCGTGGCGGCGATGGTGAAGCGCTCCATGTGCAGTTGATCGCTGCAGTCCGCGTCTTTCCATACCTCTTCGACGGCGTCCAGCAGGGCCGACGGGCCGCATACCCAGGTCGGGCGGTCCTGCCAGTCGCCGACGATGTCGCCCAGCCGCTCGAATTCGAGGTGACCCTCAGTTTCGGTGAGCTGCAAATGAAGTCGATACCCGGGCTGAGTATCTTCCAGCTCCCGCAGCTCGTCGTGGAATATCACGTCGTCCGCGCTGGGCGCCGAGTGGATGTGCACGATGTCGGCCTGTTGGCCGCGCGACTTGAGGGTGCGCAGCATGGCCATCACCGGGGTGATGCCGCTGCCGGCGGTGATGAACAGGATCTTGGCCGGCGGCGGGTCGGGCAACGCGAACTCTCCCTTGGGGGATTGCAGCCGCACGACGGTGCCCGGTTTGACGCCGTTGACGAGGTGGGTTGAGAGGAATCCCTCCGGCGTGGCCTTGACGGTGATCGTGATGTTCTTGTTGTCGCGGCGCGGGATCGACGTCAACGAATAAGAGCGCCAGTGCCATCGCCCGTCGACCCGCAGGCCGATGCCGACGTACTGCCCCGGCTGGTATTTGCCCGAGAAGCCCCAGCCGGGCTTGATCGTGACGGTCGCGGAGTCGGCCGTCTCGGGCCGCACGTCGACGATGAGGCCGCGCAACTCCCGCGCCGACCACAGCGGGTTGAGCAGCTTGAGGTAGTCATCGGGCAGCAACGGGGTGGTCGCGCGGGCGGCCAATCCACGCGGCACATTGACCCAGGACCTGGCGGTCTGCACGCCCTTCGCGGGCGCGGTGCTCCAGCGGGTGAGGCTGCGAAGCGGAGAAACCATAAGTCACCCCAGCGGTTTCATCGATTTGCCGTGAGCCGGTCGACTCACGCTTCCCCTTCGGCTTCCCCACCGCCACGTTCGATAAACACATGTTCTCTGAACGTCGGGGCGGCGCCATCCAGACCGGCGCTGCCTGCGCCTAAGGCTTCTCGGCAGCTGGGCCGGCATTCGACACGAGATCAATCGGTGTATACCGAACCGCAGCGCTATCGGTCGGCGTCCAGAGAAAGGTCGGCCTCGGACTCTTTTCGCTTGTCGTCGGCCAGCCGGCGGTCGTCGCCGGCGGCTTGACGGTGCCGGACCGCAGACTCGCGGTGTCGGTCCGTATCCGAGACTCCTTGCGCCACCGTCGCGTCTTGCACCGACGCAAGTCGTTGGTGAGACTGCGCGGATGCCGCGATGCTTCGGGCGGCCGAGAGCCCCGCGTGCGCGGCGCGTTCGCGTGCCTCTGCAGCCCTGCTTTCTGCAAGTTCCACGTCTTCCTGGCTGAGGGCTTGCTCGGACGGCTCCTGTCCGGTGGCCATGGCGCCTCCTGTCGGTGCGGCGTTCCCGGGTACTGGCGCGTGCCCGCAAATCAGGGGGGCCAAACGTGGGTCTGGGGCCGGCGAGAGCGTCAGGCCCGTTCGGGCCCAGCCCTATCGCAGCCGCCGCCCGGCACCTTATTCTCTCGTAACTTGTGCCGTTCACCCGATTCACCCGGATGTGGTGACGACCCGATTAGAGGTAGCGAATGTCGTATCTGGCGGTGGCCCCGGAGTTCCTCAGTTCGGCGGCAACGGATTTGTCGGCGATCGGCTCGGCGGTGACCGCTGCACATACCGCGGCGGCGGCCCCGACCGCGGGGGTGGTGGCCGCGGCGGATGACGAGGTGTCGGCGGCGGTCGCGTCCCTGTTTTCCAGCCACGGCCGGGAGTTTCAGGCGGTCAGCGCTCAGGCGGCGGCGTTTCACGCCCAGTTCGTGCAGGCGCTGAGCGCTGCCGGCGGCGGGTATGGGGCCGCCGAGGCGGCCAACGTGGCTCCGTTGCGGACCCTCGAAGAAGCAGCCGCGGGCATTCAGTCGTTCTCGCCTTGGCGGACCCTGACGGGGCGGCCGCTGTTCGGCGATGGCACCAACGGGGCGCCGGGGACGGGGCAGGCCGGTGGGCCGGGTGGCTGGCTATTCGGCAATGGCGGCAATGGCGGGTCGGGCGCAGCGGGGCAGAACGGTGGGCCCGGCGGGTCGGCCTTCTTGTTCGGCAACGGCGGCGCCGGCGGGGCAGGCGGTATTGGCACGTCCGGTGACCACGGCGACGACTCGGGCAACACCTCACTCTTGTTGGCGCAGCTGCGCGACGTCCCCGACGAACGGCGCGGCGCGGCGTTCGTGTCGGCCTGCGCGCTGGTGTCGCCGTCCGGCGAGGTGGTCGTCCGCGGCGAGTGGCCCGGCACCATCGCGCGCGAGGCCCGTGGCGAGGGCGGGTTCGGCTACGACCCGGTGTTCCTTCCCCGCGGCGAGGACCGCACGGCGGCGCAACTCAGCCCGGCGGAAAAGGATGCGGTGTCGCACCGCGGCCGCGCGCTGGCGCTGTTGGTGCCGGCGCTGCGGGAATTGGTGGCACCGCGGGCGTGAAGCTGGCCGCACGTTCGGCCTCGAGCGTGAAGCTGGGCGCACGCTCGAGCGCCTACAGCCCGAAGCGCGCCTTGACGTCCCTGGTCTGGAAGTGCTCGACGATGATGCCCAGCAGCGGGATGGTGCCCGACAGCAGCACCCCGATCGTCTTGCCGATCGGCCAGCGGACCTTGATCGCGAGGTTGAACGCGGCCAGCACGTAGACGAAGTACACCCAGCCGTGCACGACCTCGATCCACCGGATCTCATGGTGGAAAACCAGATGCGAGACGATCTCGTAGCACAGCGCGATGAGCCACAGACCCGTCGTCCAGGCCATGATCCGGTAGCCGAGCAACGCGCTGCGGATCTTGTCGACGGGGAAGGCGGGCGCCGGCGCCCCGGGCGTCTCGGGTGTGGTCATGCGGTGGTCCTGTTCTGCTTCTCGGCATCTTGTTTGGCGAGCTCGGCCAGGTAAGCGTTGTACTCCCGCAGCGCGGGGTCGTCGAGCGGCGGCTGCACCGGCTTGGGCCGCTCGGGCAGCAGGCCGGCGGGGATCTCGGTCATCTCGCCGCTTGGGTGCGGCTCCGGCGGCGCGTCTTCGTAGCGCACGAACTTGCGGTACGCGTACACGCAGAACCAGGCGAACAGCGGCCACTGCAGCGCATAGCCCAGGTTCTGGAACGTGCCCGAGACCGACTGGAACCGGGTCCACTGCCACCAACCCAGCGCGAGGCAGCCGCACGCCGCGACGATCACCAAGGCGATCAGCGCGGGCCTGCGACGGCGGGTAGTTGGCACCCCTTGAAGGTACCGCTCAGGATTTGGGACCGACGAATTCGTCGAGGCCGCGCGGTACGATCGCCACGCCGCGGGCGTGATGGAATGGCAGACATGATGGCTTTAGGTGCCATTGCTCGAAAGAGCGTGAGGGTTCGAATCCCTCCGCCCGCACCGATGTTCGCGACCGAACGAGGCCGCCACCGGTGCTTGTCGGGTGCTATTGGCTCTGGCCGCCGTTGCCGCCCGTGGCGGTGCCGTCCAAGGCGCTCATGACATAGGCGCTGCCGCCGCCACCACCACCGCCTGAGCCAAAGACCAGCGCAACGCTGCCGCCGTGGCCACCGGTGCCGCCACCGACTCCGGCGCCGCCGTTGCCGGGAGCGCCAAAGCTGAACGCAGTGCCGCCGGCGCCACCGGTGCCGCCGCCGATGGTGGTCGCCGCGCCCCCGTTGCCGCCGGTGCCGCCGGCGCTCAAGACGCCATCGCCGCCGCCGCCGCCACCGCCGCCTGCGGCATCGACGGCGGAGGCGGCCGTCCCGGCGACCGTTGCGCCGGTGCCGCCAAAGCCGCCGGTGTTGGGGCCGCCAAGCCCGCTTTCGCCCGTGCCGCCGGTGGCACCGGTGATCGTGGTGGCGCCGACGTTGACGGCGGCACCGCCGCCGCCACCGCCGCCGTCACCGCCAAGCGTCACCGAATTGGGGCCGCCGCCGAGACCGCCGCCGCCACCGGTGCTGGTGACGTCGAGGCTCCTGCTGGGATCGATGATTTCGGCGCCGCCCCCTTTGCCTCCGGCTCCGCCGCTACCGCCGTGGATGCCGGCGCCGCCGGCGCCACCGCCGCCGCCCCCGCCACCGGCGATGGCGCCGCTGGCATTCGTGGTGAGGACGCCGTCGCCGCCGTTGCCGCCGGTGCCGCCGGTCCCACCGGTGCCACCGGTGCCGCCGGTGCCGCCGGTTCCCCCGGTTCCCCCGACGGCGCCGGCGAAGCTCGCCATACCGCCATCGCCGCCGGTGCCGCCGTGGCCGCCGGTGCCCAAGGCGCTGCCGGCGCCTCCGGAGCCGCCGTTGCCGCCGTTGCCGTTGTCGGCACCGGCGATGGTGGCCGTGCCGCCGGTGCCGGCATTGCCGCCGCTGCCGCCGTTGAGGCCGGTCCCGCCGGTGCCGCCGTCGCCTCCGGTGCCGCCGACGGCGCCGGCAAAGCCCGTGGCGCCGCCGTCGCCGCCGGTGCCGCCGTTGCCGCCGCTACCGTTGGCGCCGCTGCTGCCGCCGGCCGCGCCGGCGCCGCTACCGCCGGCCCCGCCGTTACCGCCCACACCACCGGCGCCGCCGTTGCCGGCGTCGCCGGTGCCGCCCATCCCGCCATGACCGCCGTCGCCGCCCAGGCCGCCGGCCCCACCTCCGCCCAACAGGCCTCCGGTCCCGCCGGCCCCACCCACGCCGCCGTCGCCGCCGTTGCCGCCGGTCGCGCTGGCGCCGCCGGTCCCGCCGCTACCGCCGGTTCCGCCGGTCCCGCCCGCCCCGCCGGCAGGTCGAAGATCACGGCGCCCGGCACGATGGGCACCACGCCCCCGTCCAGGCTCACGCCGCGTTCGTGTTCC
>NZ_LZIS01000169.1 GCF_001667015.1 Mycobacterium sp. E3198
GCCAGCTTGGGTGCCAGCGGCTGGCCGGTCAGTGCCCGGCGCTCGCCGAGATCCTCGGCCTCATCGACGCGCCGGCCCGCCTCATTTTTGGTGATACGTAACCGATCAGCCAGCGCCGAGCGCAGCGTGCCGCCCAACTCGGCCTTGCTGGCCTGCGCTCCGAGCTGATTGATCAAGTCGTGCTGGGCCCAGCGCAGCCGGCGCGCCTCACACTCGAGGCGTTCCAGCGCCCGTAACCGCTCCGGGGTGGTGAACACCTCAAACGACAAGCCGCACAACCGGTCCACGTCGGCGCGCAACGCATCGAAGACCTCCACGATCTCCTCACGACTGCTCGCGCCCATGCCCCAGACTCTACGAACCGCCACCGACACAAACGGCCGCGATGTGACCACTGAAACCACAGTAACACAAGGGATTACGGACTACGCGCGCCAGGTCTCCCGCGCCACCCGATGGAAGTTCCTGCCGAGGACGGCAGCGACCTCGGAGGCGCGCCACCCTCGCCCGCGCAGGTGCTGCTCGAGCCCCAGGAAGGTTTCGGGCGGCATCCACTGAATCGGCCCCCAGCGGGTGTAACTGTCGTCGAACAGGTGCGGATTGCGGGCGACTTCGTCCTGGAAATCGGCGAAATCAAAAGAGAAGTCGGTGCTGACACCGACGTGGTCGATGCCGACGAGCTCGACGGCGTACTCCAGGTGGCGTGCCATCGCCTCCAGAGTTGGCGTGTTGGGTCCCAGGAAGATGCCGACGCCGGTGATCCCGATGACGCCGCCGGTGGCAGCGCAGGCCCGGGCCTGGTCGTCGGTGATGTTGCGCGGGTGATCCCAGACCGTGCGCATGCAGGAATGGCTGTAAATCACTGGGCCGCCAGAGACTTCGCACATGTCGAGCCCGGTGCGGGCGCTGCAGTGCGATCCGTCGGGGACGACGCCCACTCGGTTCATTTCGCCGACGAGCGAACGGCCCCACGCAGTGAGGCCGCCGTCCGTGGCGTCCAGGCAACCGCTGCCGGCACGGTTGGCGTGGTTGTAGGTCGGCAGCAGGGTGCGCACGCCGAGCCCGCGCAGGGCGGCCAGGTTGTCGAGATCGCCGTCGAGGGGTCCGGAGTCCTCGAGGTCGAACACCACGGCGATCCGGCCGCCGCGGGTGATCGCGTCGACGTCGTCGAGGCTGCCGGCCAGCTCCAGTTGCGGGTGAGCGGCCACCGCCGAACGATAGTGCCGCAGCAGGGCGATCGCGTCGTCGAAGGCGTGCGGCGAATACCCCGCGTTGACGGACACCAACGCCCCCGCGGGGCGCCGGTAGCGGGTCAGGGGATCGACGTCAGTGTCCGCCTGCAGGGGCAGGCAGGTGTGCTGATCCCACAGCAACGACGTCATGGAACTACTGTAGATCGACCGACTTCCCGGTGGCGGCCGCATGGCCCGCCCGATAACCGAAAACCATTGCCGGACCGATCGTCCCACCGGCGCCGCCGTAGGCCCGTCCGGTCACCCCGGCCATCGCGTTGCCGGCGGCGAAAAGGCCCGGTATCGGCTCCCCGCTGACGTGCAGGACACGGCCGTCGGGGTCGGTGCGTGGTCCGCCCTTGGTGCCCATCGAGCCGATGCACACGGGGACCGCATAGAAGGGGGCGGTGTCGATCGGGCCGAGGGTCTTGCCGGCTAGAGTGGTGGCGGTGTCGTCGCCCCAATAGCCGTCGTAGGCGCTGGAACCGCGCCCGAAGTCGGGGTCGGCGCCGGCGGCCACCTGGTGGTTCCACCGCTGGACGGTGTGGGCGAGGCCGTCGGCGTCGATGCCGGTCTTGGCCGCCAACTCGGCCAGGTCCGCCGACTCGCAGAACCACTCCGGTGCGGGCTGTCCCGGTTCGCCCCCGAGAAATCCATAGCGCTGCAGGTGAACTGAATCGAACACCATCCAGGCGCGGTCGTTGACGTAGCCGCCACGGGGATCCAGGTATTGGAACGCACCGGCCATCGAGTTGTAGTCGCACGCCTCGTTGACGAAGCGCTTCCCGGCGGAGTTGACGATGATGCTCCGCGGGCGCGTGCGCTCCAACCGGACGCTGCGGCTGCGCGGTTTGCCTTCGATGGTGTCGCCGGGGATCTGCACGATCGGCACCCACCACGCCTCGCCCATGTTGGCCAGGTCGGCGCCGTGTGCCATCGCCATGCGCAGCCCGTCGCCGGTGTTGTACGGCGGGGAGACCGCGCCGTGCATCGGGCCGCGCAGAAAGGCCTGCGCCAGAGCGGGATCCCATTCGAAGCCGCCGGTGCCCAGGATGACCCCCCGACGCGCCCGCACGCGCATGCTCTTGCCGGACAGCTCCACCCGTACGCCGGCGATCTCACCTGAATCGGCGATGAGTTCTTCGGCCCGCGCGTTCACCCGCGGTGACACGCCGGCGTCCAGCAGACCCTTGAGCAGGCCCGCGATCAGGGCGGTGCCGGCCACGCACAGGTGGCTGGTGCGTTCGTCGATCGCCGCGTGCAGGCGTGCCCTGGTCTCGGCGTCGAAACCGACGTTGGACCAGTCGGCCGGAAACGAGGTGATCCGCGTGGCCCATTCCCCCAACTCGGTCAGGTCAAAGGGAACCGGACTCTGCGACCGTCCGCCGGTCGGGCGTCCGCCGGGCAGCTCCGGCTGGTAGTCGGGGAAGCCGGTCGCGATCTCGAAGCGCACGCCGCTGTGGGCCTCGACGAACTCGAGCATCGCCGCGCCGGTCCGCACGAACGTCTCGACCAGGGCGTCGTCCATCGAACCCAGCGACTGCGCGCGCAGGTAGCGCAAGGCGTCCGCAACCGTCAATTCCCCGTCCGCAGAACGGTTGTGGGCCGGGATCCAGGCGATGCCGCCCGACACGGCGGTGGTCCCGCCGACGGTGGGGGCCTTCTCGAAGACCTCCACCGAGGCGCCGGCCACCGCCGCGGTCAGCGCGGCCGTGAGCGCGGCGGCGCCGCTGCCCAGCACGACGACGTCGACTTCTTGGTCCCAAGGCATGGACTGCGATCCCTTCAGCTCAATAACTCGGACAACTGCTTTGCGGCCCTGACGACCGCGTCCCTGCCGCGCAGCACGACGTCTTCCCGATGCGAGATGAGGTTGATGCAGGTGGGCGGTGACGGAGCCGGGCGGCGGACCGCCACGGCCAGGCCGTAGGTGTTCGGTTCGATCTCCCCGTAGGTCATCACCCAGCCGCGTTCGCGGGTGCGCGCGACCAGCTCTCGTTCCCCGGGGCGCGGCGGCATGCTCGCGAGCAAGGCGATGCCGGCGGCGCCGCGGTCGAGCGGATACCGGCTGCCCTCGTGGAACGAAAGTTGGTAGGCGACATGGCTCGGCACGATCACCGCGATCGCCACCTGCTGGTCGCCCTCGGCGATGAGCAGCGACACGGTGGTGCCGAGTTCGTCGGCCAGGGCGCGCAGCGTCGGCAAACTCAGTTGCCGCACGTTGCGGTCGAACGACGCGCCGAGGACGGCGAGCCCGGCCCCGGGGCGGTAGCGCCCGTCTTCTCCCTTGGCCACCAGCCGGAATTGGGCCAGCGTCGACAGCAATCGGTAGGCGATGGTGCGGTGCACCCCGACCTGGTCGGCGAGCTGTTGCACGGTCAGGCCGCTAGGGGCGTCGGCCACCATCTGCAGCGCGGTGAGTCCCCGGGCCAGCGTTTGAGAACCCGCCCCGGACCCCGTCATGGCCTTGACAGACCAGGGCACGAGAGCGAAGCTCTATATATATCGCACATCAGTGTGCGATATTAGCACATGAGATAAGCCGAAATCGAGAACAAGATTTCCACCGTTGGAGGCCAGAGAGGGACCGTGGCGGAGTTCGAGAGCGTCTGGAGCGATCTCCAGGGCGTTGCGTTTGAGCAGGGCTACCTCGAGGCGGGGGGAGTGCGGACTCGCTACCTGCGCGCCGGCGATCCCGGCAAGCCCGTGCTGGTGCTGTTGCACGGTTCGGGCGGCCACGCCGAGGCCTACGTTCGCAACCTGGCGGCGCACGGCGAACATTTCTGGACCTGGTCGATCGACATGCTCGGCCACGGCTACACCGACAAGCCGGGCCACCCGCTGGAGGTTCACCACTACGTCGAGCACCTGATGGCCGTGCTGCGCACCATCGGCGTCGACCGCGCCTGCCTGAGCGGCGAATCGCTCGGGGGCTGGGTGGCGGCGCGCGCCGCGGTCGACCATCCCGACGTGGTCGACCGGCTCGTCCTCAACACCGCCGGCGGGTCCCAGGCCGATCCGGTGGTGATGCAGCGGATCATCACGCTGTCCATGGCCGCCGCCGCGAACCCGAGCTGGGAGACGGTGCAGGCGCGGATCAAATGGCTGATGGCCGACAAGTCGAAGGGCTACGACGATCTGGTCGCGAGCCGCCAACGCGTGTACCGCCAGCCGGGCTTCGTCGATGCCATGCGCGACATCATGGCGTTGCAGGATCCCGAGATTCGTGCGCGCAACCTGCTGGGGCCGGACGAGTACGGCGCCATCATCGCCCCGACGCTGGTGCTGTGGACGAGCGACGACCCCACCGCCGACGTGACCGAGGGCCGCCGCATCGCCTCGATGATCCCCGATGCGCGCTTCGAGGTGATGCCCGGCTGCGGCCACTGGCCGCAGTACGAGGACGCCAAGACCTTCAACCGCCTGCATCTCGACTTCCTGCTGGGGCGGTGATGGGAAGCGACGATCAGCGCCCGGACTTCGACGTCGTGGTCGTCGGCGCCGGACCGGTGGGCCTGACCCTGGCCAACATCCTTGGCCGGCAAGGTGTTCGGACGCTGGTCGTCGATGAACGCGACAGCCTGATCGACTACCCCCGCGGGGTGGGGCTGGACGACGAGGCGCTACGCACCTTCCAATCCATCGGATTGGTCGACCGGATCCTGCCGCACACCGTGCCCAACCAGATCTTGCGTTTCGTCGACGGCAAGCGCCGCGTGCTGGCCGAAATGGCCCCGCCCGACGCGCGTTTCGGCTGGCCAAAGCGCAACGGTTTCGTGCAGCCGCTCGTCGACGCCGAATTGCTCAGCGGCCTGGACAGATTCGATCACGTCGAGGTGCGGTGGAGCCGCCCGATGACCTCGTGCGTACAAACCGACGACGCGGTGAGCGTCGAATGCGGCGCCGACGGCGATGCCACCCGCGTGCGCGCGCGCTACGTCGTCGGATGCGACGGCGGGCGCAGCATGACCCGCCGGATGATGGGGGTGTCCTTCGACGGGACGACGTCGTCGACGCGGTGGCTGGTCGTCGACGTCGCCAACGACCCGCTGGGCCACCCGAACAGCGAGGTCGGTGCCGACCCGGAACGGCCGTACGCCTCGATCTCGATCGCCCACGGAATTCGCCGGTTCGAGTTCATGATTCACGCCGACGAGACCGATGAACAGGCCGAGGATCCGGCGTTTCTGACGCGGATGCTGGCGCGGATGGTGCCGCACCCCGACCGGGTCGACGTGATCCGGCGGCGCGTCTACACCCATCACTCGCGGATCGCCGGCGCGTTCCGCGGCGGCCGATTGTTGTTGGCGGGCGACGCGGCCCACCTCATGCCGGTATGGCAGGGGCAGGGCTACAACAGCGGGATCCGGGACGCGGCCAACCTGGGCTGGAAGCTTGCGGCGGTGGTGACGGGGCGGGCCGACGACCGGTTGCTGGACACTTACGACATCGAGCGGCGCAAGCACGCCCGCGCGATGATCGACCTGTCCACGATGGTGGGCCGGGTGATCTCGCCGACCGACCGCAGGATCACCACCGCGCGAGACCTCTTGGTGCGGTCGGCGTCAATTGTGCCCTCCCTCAAGCGGTATGTGCTGGAGATGCGGTTCAAGCCGATGCCCCGCTACGAGCAGGGCGCCGTCGTGCATTCGGTGAATCCGAAGGGGCCGCGCCGCGCCCAGTCCCCGGTGGGCACGCTTTTCATCCAGCCCCGGGTGGACACCCGCACGGAGCGGGACGTGCTGTTGGACGACGTGCTGGGCGATTGGTTCGCCGTGCTGTGCTGGAACAACAACCCGCGCAAGATCCTCGACGACGCGGCGTTCGCGCAATGGAAAGCGGTGGGCGCGCGCTTCGTTGCGCTGCGGTCCCAGACCCAGCTGCACTGGACCGGCGATGACGATCCCGATGTCGTGGTGGTCGGGGATCGCGGTGGCGCGGTCAAATCCTGGTTCGACACTCATCAGGAATCGGTGCTGTTCCTGCGGCCCGATCGGTGTATCGCCGGCGCCTGCATCGCTCAGCTCGCACCCGAGTTGAGCGCGTCGCTGTTGGACACCCTGACTCTCACGCCGGGAGGGGGTGATCTCGACAGTGACACTGGCTCTGTGCTGTATGTCGCACAGCCCGCTGCTGAATCTTCCGGGGCCGTCGCGGGACCTGCTTGAGGACATCGAAGGCGCGATCGCGCAGGCGCGCGATTTCGTCGCAGATTACGATCCCGAACTCGTCGTCACCTTTTCCCCGGACCATTACAACGGGTTCTTCTACAAGGTGATGCCGCCGTTCTGTATCGGGATGCGCGCCAACGGGGTTGGCGACTACGGCAGCCACGCCGGCCCGCTCGACGTTCCCGGAGACCTGGCGGCCGATTGCGCGAAGGCCATCCTCGATGCCGGCGTGGACATCGCGGTGTCGGCCGGCATGGACGTCGACCACGGCACGGTGCAGCCGCTGGAGAAGCTGTTCGGCGACGCGACCGCTTGCCCGGTGATCCCGATCTTCGTCAACGCCATCGCGGTGCCGCTGGGGCCGTTGCATCGCTGCCGCGCGCTGGGTGCCGCCGTCGGCGCCTACCTGGCCACCCTGGACAAGCGCGTCTTGGTGCTGGGTTCCGGTGGGCTTTCCCACAGCCCGCCCGTGCCGACGCTGGAGACCGCGCCGCCGGCGGTGCTCGAGCGGATCGTGGACGGCCGCCCGATGACGCCCGAGCAGCGGCAGGCGCGGCAGGCGGCCGTGATCGAGGCGGCCAAAGACTTCGCCGGCGGCCACAGTGCCCTGCAGCCGCTGAACCCGGCGTGGGACCACCGATTGCTCGAAATCATCGACGACGGAAACCTCGCCGATCTCGACCAGTGGTCGAACTCGTTCGTCACCTACGAGGGCGGCAGCTCGGCACACGAAATCCGTACGTGGGTGGCGGCTTTCGCGGCGCTGGAGACCGCCGGGGCCTACCAGACGACCGTGCGCTACTACAAGCCGGCGGCCGAACTGATCGCCGGGTTCGCCATCCGAACGGCGGTGCCGAAATGAGCGCCGCCTCATTGACAGCGGACGGCTTCGACCATGTGGTCGACGTGCTCATCGTCGGGTCCGGTGGCGGCGGGATGGCCGCGGCGTTGACCGCCCAGGCCGCCGGGCTGGACGCGTTGGTGGTGGAGAAATCGCCCTATTTCGGCGGCTCCACGGCCCTTTCGGGCGGCGGCATCTGGGTGCCCGGAGCGCCCGCCCAGCGCCGGGAGGGCTACCACCCCTCACCCGAAGAGGTCGTCAAATACCTGCTGAGGATCACCGACGGTCTGGTCAGCGAGGCGCGGATACGTAAGTACGTCGAGGCCGCGCCGCAAATGCTGGAATTCCTCGAGAACCTCTCGGGGTGGTTCGAGTTCGTCTGGAAGCCCGGCTATGCCGACTACTACCCGGAGCTGCCCGGCGGCTCGGAGTTGGGCAGCACGATCAACGTGCCGCCCATCGACCTGCGAAAGCTCGGCGCCCACGAGCAGAAGCTGCTCCAGCCCCTGGCGCTCGCCCCGAAGGGAATATGGCTGGGGCCCAAGGAGTTGCGGACGTTCTATCGGATCAGGCAGTCGTGGGCCGGCAAGGGCGTCCTGCTGAAGCTGATCGCGCGGATGGTCCGGGCCAGGGTGCTCGGCGAGCGGATGGCGGCGATCGGACAGTCACTGGCGGCCCGGCTCCGGCTGGCCATGACCGAACGCGGCATCCCGCTGTGGCTCGAGGCGCCGATGGCGGAGTTGCTCACCGACGCCGACGGCGCGGTGACCGGCGCGGTGATCGAACGGGACGGCAGAACACAGCGCGTCGGTGCGCGCCTTGGGGTCATCCTGGCGTCGGGAGGCTTCGACCACGACCTCGCGTGGCGCAAGGAGCAGCTACCCGTGGTCGATCAGGACTGGAGCTTCGGCAATCCGGCCGCGATGGGTGACGGGATCCGCGCGGGCCAAAAGGTGGGGGCCGCAACGGAGTTGCTCGACGAGGCGTGGTGGTTCCCGGCGATCCAGTGGCCCGACGGCCGCATGCAATTCATGCTCAACGAACGGATGATGCCGGCGCAGTTCATCGTCAACGGCGAAGGCAAGCGCTTCATCAACGAGGCGGCACCCTATATGGACTTCGGTCACGCCATGATCGACGGCCAGAAATCCGGGGTTACCCACATCCCGTGCTGGCTCATCACCGATCACCGGTCGTTCAACCGCTACGTCGTCGGCGGGCACCTGCCGATCCCGAAGATCCCGGGGGCGCCGGTCCCGACCGGGCGCAAGGTCCCGCGGGCGTGGCTGGAGTCCGGCGTCGTGAAGGCCGCGGCGAATTGGGACGAGATGGCGGCCAAGATCGGCGTTCCGGCGCGCCAGCTCGCCGAAACCGCCCGTCGTTTCAACGAACTCGCGCACACGGGCCACGACGACGATTTCAACCGCGGGGACAGCGTGTACGACAATTACTACGGCGACCCCACCCTGCCGAACCCCAACCTGTACCCGCTGGGCAGTCCGCCGTACTACGCGTTCCGCATCGTACTCGGCGACCTCGGCACCTCGGGCGGCCTGCGCACCGACGAATACGCCCGCGTGTTGCGTGACGACGACACGGTGATCCGGGGACTGTACGCGGTGGGCAACACCGCGGCACCGGTGATGGGCCGCAGCTACGCCGGCGCCGGGGCGACCATCGGCCCGGCCATGACCTTCGGCTTCGTCGCAGCGAAACACGTTGCAGCCCACGCCGCGAAACAGACCCTGTAGTTCTCATAGGAGGTAGCAAATGAAAATCTCGCTGTTCTACGAATTCGCCCTGCCGCGGCCCTGGGCGCCGGACGACGAACACGTCCTGCTGCAGGACTGCCTGGACGAGGTGGAGGCCGCCGACAAGGCCGGGTTCTCGACTGTCTGGCTCACCGAGCATCACTTCCTCGAGGAGTACTGCCACTCCACCGCGCCGGAGATCTTCCTGGCCGCGGCCAGCCAGCGGACCAAGAACATCCGGCTGGGTTTCGGGATCATGCACCTGCCGCCCGCGGTCAACCACCCGGCCCGGGTGGCGGAGCGCATCGCCACTCTCGACCTGCTCTCCAACGGGCGAGTCGAGTTCGGCACCGGCGAGTCCTCCTCCGTCGGTGAACTCGGCGGGTTCAACATCGATCCCGCCGACAAGCGCGCGCAGTGGGAGGAGGCCCTCGAGGTCTCGATCCGCTGCATGATCGAGGAGCCGTTCGCCGGCTTCAAGGGCGAGCACATCCAGATGCCGGCCCGCAACGTGATTCCCAAGCCGCTGCAGAAGCCGCACCCGCCGGTCTGGGTCGCCTGCACCCGGCCGGCCAGCGTGCAGATGGCCGCCCAAAAGGCAATCGGGGCCTTGAGTTTCGCCTACACCGGGCCCGGACCACTGACCGAGCGGGTCAACGGCTACTACAAGGAATTCGAGGAGAACGGTGCCCCGGTCACGCCGGCAATCAACCCGAACATCCTGGCCATCGGCGGCGACCTGTCCATGATGGTCGCCAAGACCGACGAGCAGGCGTTGCGGCTACTCGGGCAGGGCGGCGGCTTCTTCTCGTTCGGGATCATGCACTACTACATGACCGGTGTGCACACGCCCGGGCGGACCGGGGTGTGGAAGCGCTACCTCGAGGAGGTCGAGAAGGACCCGACGCTGGCCTATGGCCCCGGGCGCGGCGCGATCGGATCTCCCGCCACCGTCCGCGAATTCCTGCGCGGCTACGAGGAGAGCGGCGTCGACGAGATCATCCTGCTGCTTAATCCGCGCAGCCACGAGGGCACGATGGAATCCATCGAGCTGATGGGCAAAGAGGTGCTGCCGGAGTTCATCGAGCGCGACGCCAAGGCGGTCGCCGACAAGGCCAAGCGACTGGCGCCGGTCATCGAGAAGGTCGAGGCGCGCCGGCCGACGTCGAGCGCACCGCTGTTCGACGAAACCTACGCATTCGGCGGGCTGCCCACCGGCCGCGACAAGTTCACCGCCAGCGAGATCCCCGAGGCCATGGCGGAGATCAACGAGGGACGCGTCCAGGCGGCGCAGCGCCTCAAGGAGCAACGAGGCAAGTGAGACCCGGCGACCTTAGCTAGGGACAGTGGTGGGACGACTCGACGAGCTGTGGCGCTATGACGGCCGCCGCGCCGTGGTGACCGGATGCGCGTCGGGCATCGGCGAGCACGTGGTGCGCCACCTCAGCGAACTTGGCGCCGAGGTGGTCGGCCTGGATAAGCGCCGGCCCTCCCTCGAGCCCAACGTGTTTCACGAGATCGATCTGGCCGACCCCGATTCGATCGACCGCGCGGTGGCCTCGGTCGACGGGCCGGTCGACGCGCTGTTCAACGTGGCCGGGGTGTCTTCCGGGATCGGCAACCCCGCGCTGGTGGTCACCATCAACTTCCTCGGGCTACGGCATGTCACCGAGGCGCTGATCGCGAAGATGCCCTCGGGTTCGTCGATCGTCAGCGTATCCTCGCTCGCGGCCGCGGGCTACCGGGAGCATGCCGGGGTGGTGGCACCACTGCTGAATACTTCGACAATGCAACAGGGCCTCGACTGGTGTCACAGCCATCCCGATGCGCTGGGCAACGGCTATCAGCTGTCCAAAGAAGCCATCATCTTCTATACGATGCGCAGCGCTACGCCCTTGGGCGCAAGGGGCATCCGCATCAACTGCTCCGGCCCCGGGGTCACCGAGACCCCGATCCTCGAACAGCTGCGCACGGCGTACGGGCAGGCTTTCCTCGATGACATCCCCAAGCCCTTGGGCCGCATTTCCGACCCCGCCGAGCAGGCAGCGGTGCTGCTTTTCTTGAATAGTCGTGCAGCCAGCTACATCACGGGACAGATCATCTGGGTCGACGGCGGAAACGTGGGCGCCGCGATCGCCCGTGAGCTCGAGAAAGGAGCCCCGTGGCCGACTTGACTGATTTTCGGCGGGTCGCACGTGACGTCTCCAATTGGGGACGGTGGGGGGACGACGACGAGCTGGGCACGCTGAATTTCATCACAGCGGACAAGGTCGCACACGCCGCGAGCCTGGTGCGGCATGGCAAGGTGTTTTCGCTCGGCGTCGACTTCGGCGCGTCGGGCCCGCAGGGCGCCTTTGAGTTTCGGCACAACCCCGTGCACGTCATGACCGTCGACGGCGGCGACGTGAACACACTGGCGAAGTACGGTCTCCAGTGGCCACGTAACCCGTTGGCGCATCAGCTCAGTGGCTATATGACCGCGGACAATCCGTTCCGCTTCAACGACGACATGATCATCATGCCCTTGCAGGCGGCCAGCCAGTGGGACGCGCTGTCGCACGTCTACTACGACGATCACCTCTACAACGGCTTCCCGGCGGATTCGGTGACCAGCATGGGGGCCTTCCGCTGCGGCATCGACAAGGTCGACGGCAAGGGCATCACCTCGCGCGGTGTCTTACTGGACCTGGTTCGTCATCGCGGCGCGGAGGTCTTCCTGGAAGCCGGCAACCCGATCACGCCCGAGGAACTGGACGACGTCGTGCGCGCCCAAGGAGTGACGGTCGGGCGGGGCGACGTCGTGTTGATCCGGACGGGCTGGTGGACACGGTTTCTCATGACCGGCAACAAAACGGAAGGCTATTCCGGGCTGGATTGGCGATGTGCCGAGTGGCTGCATGACCACGAGATCGCCGCGGTGGCCGCCGACAACCTCCAGGTCGAAGACCTCGTGTCCGGAGTCGACGGCATTACCTTCCCCCTGCATTGTCTTTGCCTGCGGGACATGGGAATGATGTTCGGCGAGTACTGGGATCTCACCGCATTGGCCGACGACTGCGCAGCCGACGGCGTGTACGAATTCCAGCTCATTGCACCACCGCTGAGAGTCGTTGGCGCCGTGGGGTCCCCGGTGAACCCGATCGCGATCAAGTGATGGAAGTTCATCGCAAGACGATGCCGGTCGACGGGCTGGCCACTAGTTATCTGGAGGCCGGCGCGGGCGACCCGGTGGTGCTGCTGCACGGCGGCGAGTTCGGCGGCAGCGCCGAATTGGGCTGGGAACGCAACATCGCCACGCTCGCCACGCGGTACCGCGTTTTGGCGCCGGACCAGCTGGGGTTCGGGCAGTCGGCCAAGGTCATCGACTTCGTCGACGGCCGGGGCATGCGAATCCGCCACGTCGCTCGATTCTGCGAGCTGCTGGGCATCGACTCGGCCCACTTCGTCGGCAACTCGATGGGAGCCATCAACCTGCTGACCGACGCCACGTCCGACAGCCCACGGCTGCCGATCCGCACCCTGGTGGCGATCTGCGGGGGTGGGGAGATCCAGCAGAACCGGCATTTCGACGCGCTGCAGCAGTACGACGCGACCCTGTCGGCGATGCGCCGCATCGTGGAGGCGTTGTTCCACGATCCCGGCTACCCGGCAGACGAGGATTATGTGCGGCGCCGGTACGAGTCGAGTACCGCCCCCGGCGCGTGGGAGGCGGTGGCGGCGGCGCGATTCCGTCGTCCTGACGCCGCCCCGTCGTCGTCGCCGTCGAGCGCGCGCGCCTACGAGCGCATCGGGGTTCCGACGCTTGTCATCGAGGGGGGAGACGACAAGCTCCTCCCCGCGGGCTGGGCCGAGCAGATCGCGAACCAGATCGAGGGCGGCCGCTCGGAGGTGGTTCCCCGCGCCGGTCACTGCCCGCAGATCGAGCAGCCATCGGCGGTCAACGAATTGCTGCTGGAGTTTCTCGCGACGGCTTGACGTCAGAAGGTGTATTCGAGCCGGGTCTGCATGCCGGCATCTTGGTGATAGGTGTTGTGGCAGTGCAACTGCCACACGCCCGGATTGTCGGCGACCAGCACGGCGAGCATTTTCTGCTTGGGCAACACGATGACGGTGTCCTTGCGGGCGCCCGGACCGCCGTCGGCGTTGATCAACTGGAAAGTGTGCCCGTGCAGGTGAATCGGGTGGTACATCATCGTGGGGTTGTCGAACGTGATGGTGGGCCGTTCGCCCTCGCGGACGTGTAACGGATCCGTGCTGCTGTACGGCCGGCCGTTGATCATCCAGTTGTATTGGATCATGTCGCCGCCCAGCACCACGGGAATGTTGAGATCGGTCTGGGGCCGACCCAGGTTCACGGGCGTTGTGGCCGTGAACCTTTCGATGGTGCCCACCCGCTTGCCCAGTTCGGCCGGTTGAAACCCCGGGTCTGGTGGGCCGCCGGTTCCGGTGGAAAGCAGCGCGCGCGCCAGGTCGTTCTTTCCTTCCGCGAGCGCGACCAGTGGGAAGACGCCGTCGGCCGCGGTCACGATGACGTCGTAGCGTTCGGCCATGCCGATCAACAGAGCGTCTACCTGCGTGGGCACTACGGGAAATCCATCGGTGTGGGTGACCGTCATCGAATGCCCGGCCAGGGCGACGCGAAACGCGGTGTCGGAGCCCGTGTTGATGAAACGGATCCGGATGCGCTGGCCGGGCTTCGCGTTGAACGTCGTGGGCGCCGCCGGGATCCGCCCGTTGATCAGGTAGTAGGGATAGCCGATGTCCCCGGCGTCGCCGCCGAGTAGATCGCTCTTAGTGCCGCCGTTGTCCGACATGCCAGGCATCTCCGGCATGCCGGAGGTCGGCGTCGTCGAGGTTGTCGAGGTTGTCGAGGTTGTCGAGGTTGTCGAGGTTGTCGAGGTGGCGGGGGCGGTCGATGTCGGCGACGTCGTCGATGTCGTCGGCATGCTCGAGCGGCTCGGCTTGTTCGGACTGGTCAGCTCGTTGTAGATCTGCTGCGGGCTCTTTCCGATGCCGTCGGTCCAGTCATCAAGGACGACAATCCATTCGGCGTCGTAGTCGCCCTCGCTCGGGTCGTCGACGATGACCGGCAGGTAAAGGCCCATGTCGGCGTCCAGTCCGGTGTGCGGGTGACCCCAGTAGGTGCCCGAATTCGGCACGGAGAAGCGGTAAGTGAAGTCCTGGCCGGCCGGGATGTTCGGGGTGGCGGGCGCCGCACCGTCCATGTCGTTGCGTAGCGCGATGCCGTGCCAGTGCACCGACGTCGGATGGTCCAGCCGGTTCGAGACGGTGACGACGAGCTCGTCGCCAACGTTGGCCCGGATCAGCGGTCCCGGGATCTTGTTGCCGTAGACAAAGGTACGGGCGATCGGTCCGCCGAGATCGACCTGCGTCTGCTGGGCCGTCAGGCTGGCGGTCACCGTGCGCCCGCTGTGCGGGCGCGCCTTCTCGGCGGCGGCGATGGCGGCGTTCATTTGCGCCGCGGCGCCTGATACCTGCGACTTGGATTGGCTGCAGCCCGCCAGCGCGAGTCCGCCGGCAATGCCGGCGGCGATGAAGCCGCGCCTGGTCAGCGGGGCCCGGTCGAAGGGGAACCCGCCGGTGGGTGGCACGGGCATTGCGCGCTCCTCGTCTCGGGTCGAATCGCCCCCGCGCCTTATACCGTGCTCGGCCGATGCCCGGAACGCAAGTGCCGAGTTGTCAGGTGGGCCGGTAGATCTGGTCGGCCGGCGCGGAGACGACGCCGAGTTCGGCCGCGACGGCGTCGACCGCGCGGCGGGCGATGTCAAGGTCGACCCGACCGTCGGAGGTGAAGTGCGGGCCGATGTACCGCTCGTAGTGGCGTCGCACCTCATCACGGGTCAGCCGGTTCAGAAACGACGCCAGGTAATCGATGGTCAGGTCGGGCCGGTCGGCGAGCGCTCGGAGGGCGCGCTGGTTGGCCCGCACCACCGCCTGCACCGCGGGAGCATCGATCCGAAGGCGGGCCGCATCGACCGCCACTCCGACGGTGGGGATCTGGAAGTGATCGCCCACCCAGGCCAGCACGTGGAAGCCTTCCTCCGCGGCGACCTGCTCGGGTGCCAGCGTGCTGCCTACGTAGGCGGCATCGATCGAGCCGTCGCGCAACCGCCGCAGATCCATCTGATAGTCACCCGGGGTCCGCGTCACACAGTTCAGGTCGCCATCGGGATCAAGGCCGTGCTGGCGCAGCACGATTCGTGCGAAGCAGCCGGGGGCGGTGTGCGCCGCGTGCACGGCGAGCCGGCGGCCGCGAAGGTCGGCCATGGTCCTGACGCCGGCGCCGCCGAGGAACCAGAACAATGGGCGGTGGGTGTTCACGCTCAGCACCGTCCACTCGATACCGTCGGTCAGTCGCGACAACAGAGCCCGACCCAGGCCGATCGTCGCGCAAGAGCGCAGCCGCTCTGTGTCCCAAGCGATCCCGTCCCGCACGGCGACGTGGACGCCCTCGTCGTGAAAGTAGCCCTCCTGGTCGGCGACATAGGCGACCAGCTCCTCGTGGATGCCGCGCCCGACGTAGGCCAGATCGATCGTGGGCATGGGGCGTTCAGTCCATCGCGATGCCGCCGTTGACCGGCAGATAGTGCCCCGTGGTGAAGCCGGACTCCTCGCTTGCCAGGAAGGCTATGGTGTGGGCGACCTCGTCCGGCGTCACCAGCCGTCCCATCGGAGCGGCCTCGCCGAGCTCACGCACCCGATCCGGCGTGAGCTGGCCGGTCACCGCCGTCCCGCTCACGGTCGCCGGCGCGACGAGGTTGGCGGTGATTGCGTGCGGGGCCAACTCGAGCGCGACGTATCGGACGAACTGGTCCAGGGCCGCCTTCGCCGTGCCGAGCGCGATCATCCCGTCGCGCGGACGCCGGGACAGTCCGGTGCTGAGATAGATCAGCCGGCCGTAACGGCGCGAAATCATCTCCGGCACAACGGCCTTCGTCAGCGTGTATGCGGCGCGCAGTTCCGCCTCCACCTTGCCGCCGAGTTGCTCCCAGGTGAGGTCGGCGAACGAGGTGACGACGAACGGTATCAACGCGTTGTGCACCAGTACGTCGACGCCGCCCCAGCGCTGGGCGATCTCGTCGGCCATGGCAAAGACGTCCCCGGGCACGGTGACGTCGGCTTGAACCGCCACCGCGTCGCCGCCGGCCGAAGCGATGCCGGCCACCACCTCCTCGGCCTGCTGGCCGCTGGCGCGGTGGTTGACCACGACCCGAAATCCGCGTTCGGCAAGGACCCGCGCGGTCGCCGCGCCGATGCCCCGGCTGGCCCCGGTGATCAGGGCGACTCTTGGCATCAGTGCTCCACCGGTCAGCCCGGCGGGCGCTTAGCGCGCACCGCTGGTTGCCTGGGCCGCCGCCCAATCGCTGTAGCGGGTGGGGTAGATCGTCGGGTCCTCGCTGTCGAGGGGGACGATGGTGTGCTCGTCGAGCCGGGTGCCGAAGTAGCGCGCCTCGGGATCCCCCATCACCTGACGTGGATCGCCGGCTGCCAAAAGCGCGGCCCGGATGAAGTCGTCCATGCCGCGCCTTTCGGGGCCGGCGATGTTGGTCATGCCGTTGGTCGGATCGCTGATCGTTGCGCCGGCGACCGCGGTGGCGACGTCCTTGGCGGCGATCGGCTGGAACGCCCCGACCGGCAGGCGGACGGTATCGCCCTCGGTCGCCGAATCGGCGATCGCGTTGACGAATTCGAAGAACTGGGTCGCTCGCACAATGGAATACGGGTTCCCCGATTCCTCGATCAGCTTCTCCTGGGCGACCTTGGCCCGCATGTAGCCGCTGTCCGGCGCGCGGTCGGCGCCCACGATCGACAGGGCGACATGGTGCTGCACACCGGCCGCGCGCTCCGCGGCGAGAAGGTTCTTGGTCGACGCCGTGAAGAAGTGCATAACGGGGTCGTCGTCGAAGGACGGCGAGTTGGACACGTCGACCACCGTGTGCATGCCCGCCACCGCCTCCGCGAGACCTTCGCCGGTGACGGAGTCGACGCCCGAGCGCGGCGAGGCCGAGATCGCCTCGTGTCCCAGCGCGGTCAGATTGGCGATGACCTGCGAGCCGATGAGTCCGGTGCCCCCGATAACCAAAACCTTCATAGTCGAGCCCTCCCGAAGTAGCCGATAAAGCGGTGCACCCAGCCTTCCACTTTCGAAAGTGGATTGATATAGCGTCAGTTCCGCGGACGGGCTTAAATCAACTGCTTGACTTAATGCCGCCCGCGCCGATTAACTCGTCGTGTGGTCAACGAACTTGCGGGCAAGGTAGCCATCGTCACCGGCGGGGCGTCGGGTCTGGGTCGCGGCATGGTCGAGAGATTTGTAGCCGAGGACGGGCGCGTCGTCATCGCCGATGTCGAAATCGACCACGGCGAAGCCCTTGCCGCGGACTTGGGCCCGAATGCATTCTTCCGGCCTACCGACGTATCCGATCCCGAACAGGCCGGTGCGCTGGTGGCAGCGGCTGTCGAGAAGTTCGGCGGTCTGCACGTGATGGTGAACAACGCCGGCATCTCGAGCAAGATGCATCGCCGGTTCTTCGATGATGACCTGGCCGATTTTCACCGCGTCATGGCGGTCAACGTTCTGGGCCTGATGGCGGGCACCCGAGAAGCCGGGAGGCACATGGCCGAACACGGTGGGGGATCGATCATCAACGTGACCTCGATCGGCGGGATCCAGGCCGGAGCCGGCGTGATGACCTACCGCGCGTCCAAGGCCGCGGTCATCCAGTTCACCAAATGCGCGGCAATCGAATTGGCGCACTACGAAATTCGGGTCAACGCCATCGCGCCGGGCAATATCCCCACGCCGATCGTGTCGAAGTCGGCGGTGGATATGGACCCCGAGCAGATCGGCCGGTTCGAGGCCCGGATCCGCCAGACGATGCGGGAGGACCGCCCGCTCAAGCGCGAGGGCACGCCCGACGACGTCGCCGAGGCGGCCCTGTATTTCGCCACCGATCGCTCGCGCTACGTCACCGGCACGGTGCTGCCGGTCGACGGCGGGACCTCGGCGGGCAAGGCGATCCGATCCAGGACGCGTGAGGGATGACCCCCGCAATTAAATCAAGCGCTTGACTTAAAGTGAGGGACGGGGTTGACTGGCGGCATGACTACCGCAGGCAGGACCGTGCGCACCGAGCGTGCGAGCTCCACCCAGGAGGCGATCCTGGTGGCGGCCGAACGCCTGTACGCCGAGCACGGCATGTTCGCAGTGTCCAACCGGCAGGTCAGTGAAGCCGCCGGTCAAGGGAACAACGCCGCGGTGGGCTATCACTTCGGCACCAAGGCCGACCTGGTGCGCGCGATCGAGCAGAAGCACCGCGGACCAGTCGAGCAGCTTCGCGAACGCATGGTGTCGGAGCTGCTGGAAGCGGACGGCTCTGCCGATATGCGGGGCTGGGTGGGCTGCCTGGTGCGCCCGCTCACCGACCACCTCGAGCAGCTCGGGAACCCCACCTGGTACGCGCGCTTCGCGGCGCAGGCGATGACCGACCCGGCTTACTACAACATCATCGTCAAGGGGGCGCTCAGCTCGCCGTCGCTGGTTCAGGTCGTCGACGGGATCAACGATTGCCTGCCCAACCTGCCGGCCGAGGTGCGATTCGAACGCAACATCATGGCCCGCAACCTCTTGATGCACACCTGCGCCGACCGTGAACGCGCGCTGGCGGCGGGTTCGTCGATGCACCAATCATCTTGGCGCGCGGCCGCATCCGGCCTCATCGACGCGATCGTGGGCCTCTGGCTGGCGCCCGTGACGCAGGACGACTAGGGGGGCGTGGATGAAAGTCACTGTCGACCAAAACATTTGCGCGTCATCGGGCAACTGCGTCATGAACGCACCCGAAGTGTTCGACCAGCGCGACGACGACGGGGTGGTCGTTTTGCTGAATTCCCATCCAACGCCCGAGCAGGCCGACGGCGCACGACGCGCCGCCGCGGCGTGCCCCGCCCTGGCCATCCACATCGAGGAATGACATGTCGGACACACTGACGAGCACCAGGACCGAAGCGGGCCCGCAGATCCCGGACTACCCGATGGCGCGGGATGCGGGCTGCCCGTTCGCGCCGCCGCCGGACGTCATGGCGCTCGCCGCAGCCAAGCCGCTGAGCAGGGTTCGGATCTGGGACGGCAGCAAACCCTGGCTCATCACGGGCTACGACCAGGTGCGAGAGCTGTTCTCCGATTCGCGGGTCAGCGTCGACGACCGCACGCCGGGCTTCCCGCACTGGAACGAGGGCATGTTGTCCACCGTGCACAAGCGGCCGCGATCCGTCTTCACGTCCGACGGCGAGGAACACACCCGCTTTCGGCGGATGTTGTCGAAGCCCTTCACGTTCAAGCGAGTGGAAGGGTTGCGGCCCAGCATCCAACAGATCACCGACGACCACGTCGACGCGATGCTCGCCGGCCCGCAGCCGGCCGACCTCATCACCGCGCTGGCCCTGCCGGTCCCGTCGCTGGTGATCAGCCAGCTACTGGGAGTGCCGTACGAGGACGCGGACATGTTCCAGCACCACGCCAACGTCGGGCTCGCGCGCTACGCGACGGGGGAGGACACCGTCAAGGGCGCGATGAGCCTGCACAAATACCTCGCCCAGCTGGTCGAGGCCAAGATGGAAAACCCGGCCGAAGACGCGGTGTCCGACCTGGCCGAGCGGGTCAAAGCGGGAGAACTCAGCGTCAAGGAGGCCGCGCAGTTGGGCACCGGTCTGCTGATCGCCGGCCACGAGACCACCTCGAACATGATCGGGCTGGGTGTGCTTGCGCTGCTGCGGAATCGGGACCAGTTGGCCGTCATCCGCGATGCGGAGGACCCCAAGATCGTCGCGAACGCGGTCGAGGAACTGCTGCGCTACCTCAGCATCATCCAGAACGGCCAGCGCCGGGTGGCCCTCGAAGACATCACCATCGCCGGCGAGGTCATCCGCGCCGGCGAGGGCATCATCATCGACCTGGCCCCGGCGAACTGGGATTCGCGCGTGTTCACCGAGCCGGATCGGCTTTACCTGCACCGGTCGGGGGCGGACCGCAACGTCGCGTTCGGCTACGGCAGGCACCAGTGTGTCGGGCAACAGCTCGCCCGCGCGGAGCTGCAGATCGTCTATCGCACGCTGTTCCGCCGGATCCCGACGCTGGAGCTGGGCATCCCGTTCGATGAGGTGCCGTTCAAACACGACCGGCTCGCCTACGGCGTCTACGAATTGCCGGTGACCTGGTGAGCCAACCTGATTACTCTCGAAAAAGCCGATCTCGAATGGAGGGTCAACGATGACGACTCAAACAAGCACCGTTTCGCTTTATCCGCCGGGAGGCTTTGGCGCACCGAAGGATCGCCGCGGGCACGCCAGCGGCAGCAACGTCGGATTGCCGGAAGGGACCGTCGTTTTTTCCGCCGACAACCACATCTCCCTGGCCGCCGACATCTTCTACGAGCGCTTCCCCGAGGAGCTCAAGGACAAGGCGCCGCGGATCTGGTACGAAGACGGCGCCTACCAGGTGGGGCGCAAGGGCCAGTCGTTCCTGCCGGGTGACTTCAGCGCGGTGCTGATGCAATACGACGACCTGCCCGGGGCCGCCAGCACCAACATCGAGGCCCGCATCCAGGAGCTGCACGAGGACGGTGTCGAGAAGGAACTGGCGTTCCCCAACGCGGTGCTGGCGCTGTTCCACTACCCGGACAAGAAGCTGCGCGAACTCGCGTTCCGCATCTACAACGAGTACATCGCGGAGCTACAGGAGCGCTCGGACGGCCACTTCTACGGCGCCGGGCTGATCAACTGGTGGGACCCGCAGGGCACCCGGCAAACGCTGGAGGAGCTGAAGTCGTTGGGGCTCAAGACGTTCCTGATGCCGCTGAACCCGGGGAAGGACGACGACGGCAACCCGATCGATTACTCGAGCACGTCGATGGACCCGGTGTGGGACGAGATCGAAGCCGCCGGCCTGCCGATCACCCACCACATCGGGGAGACGCCGCCGAAGAGCCCGACCGAATTCAACAGCGTCGTGGTCGGCATGATGATCAACATCGACGGATTCCGGGAGACGTTCGCCAAGTACATCTTCGGCGGCATCCTCGACCGGCACCCAACGTTGCGCCTCGGCTGGTTCGAGGGCGGGATCTCGTGGGTTCCGTGGGCGCTGCAGGACGCCGAGCACTTGGTGGCCTCGTACCAGCACATGTTCAACCGGCCGCTGGAGCACGACGTGCGCTACTACTGGGACAACCACATGAGCGCCTCGTTCATGGTCGATCCCCTGGGTCTGCACTTGATCGACAAGATCGGTGTGGACAAGGTGATGTGGTCCAGCGACTACCCGCACAACGAAAGCACCTACGGCTATTCCGAAAAGTCGCTGGCCGCCGTCGTCGACGCCGTCGGGCCCGAGAACGCGGCCCGCATAGTCAGCGGCAACGTGACCAACTTCCTGGGGTTGTAGTGACGGCTGTCGCGCCGGCGGGCGGGCTGGCGATTCCCGAAGCACCCGATCTGACGCGGATGCGGCGCGAGACCGGAACCCGACTACGGGCGGCGATGGCCGACCGCGGCGTCGACGCGCTGATCCTGCTGGGCAACAGCGCGGTCGTCTACGCCACCGGGACGAGTTGGCCGCTGGGCGACGCCGGGATGTCGTACGTCGAGCGGCCCGTGGCCGTGGTGGTCGCCGGCGACGAGTGGCCGCATCTGTTCCTGCCGTTCCGTGCAGGCGTCGCGCACGAGTCGGAGCTGCCCGCCGACCACCTGCACGGGCCGGTCTACCTCGAATTCGACGAGGGCGTAGCCGGTTTCGCGCGCCAGTTGGCCGGCCTGATCCCGCCCGGCGCCGTGATCGCGGTGGACGAGTGCACCGGCGCGATGTCGCGTGCCGCGAAGTCGTTGTTCCCCAACGGCGTTCCGGCCGACGCGTCCGCCATCGTCAGCGCCGCCAAGGTCGTCAAGACCCCCGACGAGCTCGCCTGCATCCGTACCGCGGTTCGGATCAGCGACGAGGCGATGGTCGACGTCCAGAAGGCCTTGGCTCCCGGCGTCCGCCAGAGCGACCTGTCGGCCGGATTCCTGCGGCGGGCCTTCGAACTGGGCGCCATGGCCAGCATGCTGGAGCCGATCTGGCAGGTGATGCCGCCCAGCAAGGCGCAAGGCGTGTGGACGACGCACGGCGACTTGGCCCTGCCGCTGTTGAGCACGGAGCGCGAACTGGCCGAGGGTGACGTGCTGTGGACCGACGTCAGCATCACCTACCACGGTTATTGCTCGGACTTCGGCCGCACCTGGCTGGTGGGCCGCGACCCGGCGCCGCGGCAGCGGGCGCAGTTCGACAAGTGGCAGGAGATCATGACCGCCGTCGAGGGCGTGGCCCGCGCCGGCGCCACGGCCGGTGATCTCGGCCGGGCCGCCATTGCGGCCAACGGCGGCAGCCGGCCCTGGCTTCCGCACTTCTATCTGGGCCACGGCATCGGCGTCAACGCGGCCGAGATGCCCATGATCGGAACCGATCTCGGGCAGGAGTTCGACGACAACTTCGTCCTGCAACAGGGCATGGTGCTGGTGCTGGAGCCGGTGGTCTGGGAGGACGGCACCGGCGGCTACCGCAGCGAAGAGGTCGTGGTGATCACCGAGGAAGGCACGATTCGATTGACCGACTACCCCTACGCCCCCTATGGCAACTGAAGTCCTCGCCGACGATCGGGCGCTGCGCTCCGGGCGTCGCCAGCGCGCGCTCGAGCAGATGGCGGCACACGACCTCGACGTCCTGGTCCTCGGGCGCCAGGCCAACATCCGCTACGTCACCGGCGCCCCGCAGCTGTGGGTCGCAGGAACCCGGCCGTTCGGTCCGTCCTGCGTGCTGGTGCGCGAAACCGGCGCGATCCACCTCCTCAGCACCTGGGACGAAGGAGTTCCCGACGACATCCCGCACGAGAACCTCTACGGCATCTCGTGGAATCCGATGAACACGATGTTCGCGTTGCGGCGCATCGACGGTGCGGCCTCGGCGCGGCGCGTCGGAACCGACGCGCTCTCACCGGCTTTCGCGCAGCTATTGCCTACCGCATTTCCCAGCGCCGAGCTGGTCGACGGGGAACTCGCCATGCGCGCCGCCCGGCGCATCAAGACGGACGAGGAGGTGGCGGCGCTGCGGGAGGCGATCGCGGTGGCCGAATCCGGCCTGGCCGCCGCGGTGGCCGAGCTGCAGCCAGGGGTGCGCGGACAAACGCTGGCCGGCGTCATGCTGGAGGCGATGGCGGCCGGTGGCGTGAGCACGCCGGCCAATCAGGAGTTCGCCTGGATCACCTCGCCGGATCACCCGTGGCGGCGGGTCGACGGTGACGGCCGCGTGAAAGACGGTGACCTGGTGGCGTTCTCGGCTGGCGTGCTGGCCGGGGGCTACATGGGTGAGGTCGGCCGGACCTGGCCCGCGGGCGCCGCCGGCGGCGCGCCCGCCCTGTACCGCCGCTGGGACAACCTCTGCGCCAGGCTGTTAGCGGCATGCCAGCCCGGCGCCGCGGCCGGCGACCTGCTGGCCGCCTACGAGGGCGCCGGCGAGCCGGCGCCGCCGATGCCCGTGGCCCGGGGCCTGGGCATGGGCTTCGACCCGCCGGTGGTGTCCCAGCACCTGCCCCGCACCGCGGCCGGCGAACGACTGGAGCCCGGCATGGTGCTGGCCCTGACGGGCTACGTCTGGCAGCAGGGAGTCGGTGCCGTGTTCGGCCGCGAGGCCGTGCTGATCACCGCCGGCGGCCCCGAAGTGCTGACGTCGAGCCCGCACTGGCAGGAATGATGCCGCGACACATAAACCGTTGCGACAATGCCCCGATGACCTTCGCAACCACTTATGTCTCGCGGTCCTGACATGCCCTCCGAACCCGATGACAAGGTGGAGAAGGTCATCCGGTACGAGAAGGATGCCAAGACCCGCATCGCCACGATCACCTTCGACCGGCCGAGCCACCTGAACGCGCCGACGATCGCGGCGCGGCTGCGCTATGCCGACCTGCTGCACCGCGCCGGGGTCGACGACGACGTCAAGGTGCTGGTGGTGCGCGGCGAAGGCGAGGACCTGGGCTCCGGCGCCGACCTGACCGAGGAAATGCGGGTGCAGGATTCGCCGGACCCGGGACCGCGCCTTGCCGAGTACCGAATCGGGGCGGACGAAGTCAACTTTCCGCCCGCCGGCTCGTTTCGGCGCGGCGCCACCCTCGGGCAGTGGTACGCCAACCCGAACTCCGGCATCCGCGGGCTACAGGACTTCAAGAAGATCAGCATCCTCGAGGTCAAGGGCTACTGTTACGGCTGGCACTTCTACCAGGCGGCCGACGCCGACTTGGTGATCGCCAGCGACGACGCCCTTTTCGGCCACCCCTCCTTCCGGTATTTCGGCTGGGGCCCCCGCATGTGGTGGTGGGCGCAGACCATGGGCATCCGCAAATTCCAGGAAATGGTGTTCACCGGGCGGGCTTTCACCGCCGCCGAGATGTACGACTGCAACTTTCTCAACAAGGTCGTCCCACGGGATCAACTCGAAGCCGCAGTGCAGAAATACGCGCTGGCCTGCGCGCGCAACAGGCCCACCGACACCGTGTTCATGCAGAAGGTCTTCTTCGAGATCATGAAGCAGTTTCAGGGCGAATACCTGGGCAGCATGCTCAGCGGCTTCTTCGAGTCGGTGGGCGGTAAAGCCCAGCGGGACGCCGACGGCGACTTCACACTCGGCGACGCGATCCAACGCGGACTGGGCGACGCGGTCAAGGACAACGACGACAAGTTTCCGCCGGAATGGCGCCTCAGCAAGAAGGGGCGCGGCAAGAAAGACTCCAAACCGAAGAGAAAGCACTAGTGGCGCAACCCCTCCCCGAATTCCCGCTGGCGGGCTACACCGTGGTCGACCTGTCCACCAAGATAGCGGGCGCCTACTGCACGAAGCTGCTGGCCGACGGCGGCGCCGACGTCGTCAAAGTCGAACCGCCAGAAGGCGACCCGTTGCGGGTCTGGTCGGCGTCGGGCACCGCCATCCCGCCCGATGAGGACGGCGCCTTGTTCAGCTTCCTTGCCGGATCCAAGCACAGCGTCGTCGCGGATCCCGACGTCGGCGACGACGCGGCCCTGTTGCACGGGCTGCTGGCCACAGCGGAGGCTGTGGTGTGGTCGGCTGGTTCGAGACTGGCCGACAGCCCGGACTTCACGCCGGCCGCCATCCACGACCGCCATCCGCACCTCACCGTCTTGTCGATCACGCCCTTCGGGCTCCAGGGGCCCTGGCGACACCGGGCGGCCACCGAGTTCACGCTGCAGGCCTGGTCCGGGGGAATCATCGGGCTCGGACGCGGCGAGCCCGACCGCGCGCCGGTGTTCGTCGGCGGGCAGGTGGGGGAATACCTGGCCGGCGTCTACGCCAGCGCCGCGTTGCTCGCGTCGCGGTACGGCCGGGACAACGGCGGCCCGGGCCAACTGCTGGACCTGTCCATGCTGGAGACCCAGATCCTTTGCCTGACCTACTATCCCGTCACCTACTTCGAAATGCTCGGACGCCCATGGCGGGACGCGAGACGACTCACCGTGCCGGGTGTGGCCCGCGCCAAAGACGGACTGGTGGACCTCGGCTGTGGCACCGCACAGCAGTGGTTCGACCTCTGCGCGATGGTGGGACACCCCGAGTGGATCGATGAGGAGTCGCCGCTGACGATCACCGAGCAGGCCAACATTCACGCCGATGAGATCTACGCCTGGGTCGAGAGCAACACGGTCGACGATATCCGGGAGCTGGCGACGGCGTTCCGGATTCCGAACGCGCCGGTTGCCAACGGCGCCAACATCACAACGCTCGACCACTTCCGCGAACGCGGATCGTTCGTGCGCAACCCCCGCGGGTTTCAGCAGCCGGGGCATCCGTACCGCATGGGACCGGCCCGGCTCCGTCCGCCGGGCCCCGCGCCGCGGCTGGGGGAGCACACGTCGCGCTACCGGACCGCCCCGCCCACTCCCCGGCCGGCGTCCAGACCTTCGGAAGAGCGCCCAAACAGATTGCCGCTGAGCGGGCTTCGCGTGCTGGACATGACCACGTTCTGGGCCGGCCCGTGCGGCACCCACTTCCTGGCGATGCTCGGCGCCGAAGTCATTCACCTGGAATCCGGCCGCCGCCCCGACGGCACCCGCCTGATCGCCGGCCTACCGATCACCGAAGCACAGTGGTGGGAGAAGTCGCCGATCTTCGCGGCGCTGAACACCAACAAGAAGGGGCTGACCCTGGACCTGCAGAACCCGCGCGGCCGGGAGCTGTTAGGGCGGCTCATCGCGACGTGCGACGTCGTCGCGGAAAACTTCACGCCGCGGGTGCTGGACCAGGTCGGACTGAATTTCCCTGCAATCCAAGCGATCAAGCCCGACGCAATCCTGTTGCGGATGCCGGGGTTCGGCCTGGACGGCCCGTGGCGCGACAACCCGGCGTTCGCCTATGTCATCGAGGCGGCGGCGGGCGTGAGCTGGCTGACCGGCTATCCCGACCGCACACCGTATGACCCGTATTCGATCGGCGATCCCAACGCGGGCATGCACGCGCTCAACGCGTTGCTGCTGGCGCTCGAGCATCGCCGCCGCACCGGCCAGGGCGTGCTGGTGGAAGCGGCGATGGTGGACGCCGCGCTCAGCATCTCCGCCGAGCAGGTCATCGAGTACTCCGCCTACGGCGCGCTGCTGGAACGGGCGGGCAACCGCGGACCGACCGCGGCGCCGCAAAACCTGTACCGCAGCGCCGATCTCGACGAATTCGGCCGCCTCGACAGTTGGGTCGCGATCGCGGTCGCGACCGACGACCACTGGACCCGCCTGGGCAAGGCCCTCGGATCACCCTCGTGGGCAACCGATCCCACGCTGGCCACCGCGGCGGGCCGGGCGGCACACCACGATGTCATCGACGAGCACCTGGCCAATTGGTGTGCGCCCCGCGGCCGCGACGAGATCGTCGCCGCCCTCTGGGCGGCCGGCGTGCCGGTGGCCAAGGTCATGCAACCGCATCGCCAAACGGAATTGGAACAGCTGGCGTTCCGACGCTTCTTCGAGGAGGTCGATCACCCGGTGGCCGGCCCGGCGCGGCTCAGCACCGTGCCGATGAGGTTCTCCGCCGGACCCAGGGCGTTTCACACCCGGCACGCGCCGCTGCTGGGCGAGCACAACCGCGAATTGCTGATGCAGCTGGGTTTGACCGAGTCGGAGATCGCGGATCTGGAAGCCGATGGCGTCATCGGGCGGGCGCCGGCGGTCCGCGCCGCCACCTGACCGGCGTGGGCGAGGTGTCACATCTGTGACCGCTGCGGCGTCTAGAGGGTATGAACGCACTACTGCATCGAAGCGTACTGGCACTGTTGGGCGTCGGCGGCGCGGCGACGGGCCTGTGGGCCTACGCGGCGCCGCGCCACTGGTACGACAACTATCCCGGGTTCGGCATGACCTGGCTGCCGCCGCTCGGCCCGTACAACGAGCACCTCGCCAAAGACGTCGGCGCGATGTTTTTGGCGATGGCGGCGGTCAGCGCCGTCACGTTCGTCCTCGTCGCCAACCAAACCCTGGTCAGGACCGCAGCGCTGATGTGGCTCGTCTTCAACTCACTGCACTGCGTCTATCACCTGTCGATGCTGCAGATGTACAACACCCGGGACGCGACAATCAACGGAATCCTGTTGCCCCTGGCCGTGTTGGCGGCGGCGGCACTGTTCCTTCCGGTGCGGGTCTCTAGTGGGCCCAGCCCCCGGCGGCCTGTTCGTCGAACGTCCGGTCAATCCGCTCGAACCGACGCTTGACCGAGGCGCGCGCCGCCTCGTGCGGCAGGACGTACAGCCGGTTGGCCTCGATCGCGTCGGCCGTCAGCCTGGCGACCGCGTCGACGCTCACGCCCTCGTCCTGCGCGGGCAGCGGGCCGAAGGCCCCCTCGGGAGAGGAGGACAACCCGTAATCCGCGCCGCGAATGCGTTCCGAGTTGGACACCAGCTTGGTCTCGATGACCATCGGGCACAGCACCGATACGCCGATGCCGTTGTCCTTGACCTCCCGGGCCAGCGTCTCCGCCAGGCCCACCACGCCGTACTTGGCAACGCCGTACGCGCCCAGGCCCGCGTTGGGCACCAGGCCGGCGAACGACGCGGTGAACGCGATGTGGCCCCCGGTGCCCTGCTCGAGCAGCCGCGGCAGGAAGGCCTCGACGGCATGGATCGAACCCCACAGGTCGATGTCGATCACCCAGCGCCAGTCGTCGTGCGTCATCTGCGCGAGTGGACCGGCGACGACGATCCCCGCGTTGCTGAACAGCACGTCAACCTGGCCCAGCAGGCGAAAAGCCTCGTCCGCGAGATGCACCATCTCCTCGAGATGCCGCACGTCGCACATCACCCCGTGCGCGTCAAAGCCCTCGCCACGCAGGTGGGCCACGGCCTGTTCCAGCGCGGGCTGGTCGACGTCGGCGAGCACCAGCCGTGCTCCGCGGCGGGCAAACTCGGTGGCGGTGGCCAAACCGATGCCGCTCGCCCCGCCGGTGACGACCGCGGCCCGTCCTTCGAATCCGTCCATAGGACGGGACCCTATTTCAGGCAGCTACCCGCATCGATGGGCAGGGTCACCCCGGTGACGTAGCGGGACTCGTCGGAGGCGAAGAACAGCACCGCGTTGCTGATGTCGACCGGATCCACCCACGGCACCGGCAGCGTGTGGAACATCTGACAGATCGGGGCCATGTCGTCGGGGCCCGGGTTCTCCAGGTCCGGTCGGAACATCCGCCAGGTCCCCTCGTTCATGATCATCGCGGTGCTCACGTGGGTGGGATGCACCGAGTTGACGCGAATCATGTGCTGCCCCAGCTCAACCCCGAACGCCCGCATCAGGCCGACCACGCCGTGTTTGGCGGCGACATAGTGGCCGGTGTGTGGGTAGGCCTTGAGCCCGCCGACCGAGCTGGTCAAGATGATCGACCCGCCGCGGCCGCCCGCAAGGATATGGGGGACACCGGCTTTCACCGACTTCCACACCCCGGAGAGGTTGACGTCGATCATCTCCGTCCAGTCCTCTTCGCTCGTTTTGTCCAGCGTTTCACCGCCGTTGCCGATGCCCGCGTTGGCCACGATGATGTCGAGCCGGCCGAGCTGCTCGACGCCGCTGTCGACGGCGGCCTTTAGCGCGTCGTAGTCACGCACGTCGACTTCCGCCGTGACGATCCGGCGGTTATGGCCCTTGACCAGATCGGCCGTCTCCGCCAGATCCTCGGGCGTCGACGCGGGAATTGCCGTGTCCTGGAGTCCGTCGCGGATCGGTTTGCAGATGTCGACCGCGATGATGTCGGCGCCCTCTTGCGCCAACCGCACCGCGTGGCTGCGGCCCTGACCGCGCGCCGCCCCGGTGATGAAAGCGACTTTGCCCTCAACACGTCCAGTCATTGGCTCCTACCTCATTTCCTCAACGGCTCAGCCGAGAACGGCTGGCATGGTCTCCCATCCCCGCACGGTGGAAGTCGGGGACAGCTTGGCGGCGGCAAGGTCGACGTCCCACGTGGGGAAGCGCTTCAAGATCTCTTCGAGCGCGATGCGGCCCTCGAGGCGGGCCAGCGCCGAGCCGAGGCAGTAGTGGGTGCCGACACTGAACGTCAGGTGTTGGTGCGGTTCGCGGCGGATGTCGAAAACGTCGCCGTCCGGCGGGAATTGGCGGTCGTCGCGGTTGGCCGCGCCCACGAGCATCATCATGACGCTGCCCGCCGGCACGCGTTGGCCGTAGTACTCGACGTCGCGGGTCACGTAGCGGGCAACGTGCGGTGCCGGCGGTTCGAAGCGCAGCAACTCCTCGATCGCCGCGGGGATCAGCGACGGTTCGGCGACCAGCGCGCGCCGCTGCTCGGGGTGCTCGGCCAGCACCTTGCCGGTCCACCCGATCAGCCGGGTGGTGGTCTCGTTGCCGGCGCCGGAGACCACGCTGATGTAGATGAGCAGTTCCTCGCGGGTGAGTCGGCGGACGGTTCCCGTCTCGTCCTCGAACTCGGCGCGCAGGAGTTCGGTCATGATGTCGTCGGACGGATGCTCGGCCCGCCAGTCGATGAACTGGCCGAAAAATTCGCCGTTCATCATGTGGTCGGCCGTGGCGTCCATCGGCTTGCCCGCTTCGGTGCGCAGGTTCGCGTTGGCGCGATCGCGCGCGGCTTCCTGGTATTCCTCGGGGATGCCCAGGAGCATGCCGATCACCCGCATCGGCATCTGCGCGCCGAGGTCGGCGACGAAGTCGAACCGGTCCGTGCCGACCAGCGGATCCAAACTGCGAGCGCAGAATTCGCGGATCTTCGGCTCGAGGTCGTTGATCTTGCGCGGCGTGAACATCCGGGACAGCAGCTTGCGGTGGACGTCGTGGATCGGCGGATCCTCGAACAAGATAACGCCCGGCGGGATGTCGATGTTCGCTTTGATCAGCTCGAGGATCGCGCCCTTCGCCGAGCTGAAGGTCTGGTAGTCGACCAGCCCGCGGTCCACGTCGTCGAACCGGCTCAGCGCGAAGAAGTCGTGCTGCTCGTTGTAGTACAGCGGCGCCTCCTCCCGCAGCCGCCGAAACATCGGGTAGGGGTCGGCGTTGAGCCCAACGTCGTACGGGTCGAAGTGGATCTCGCTGGGCGCGCTGAGTGTCACGGGTGGTCAATCGCCTCTCGCCGGAACCGCGTTCCCCCGGAATCGCGGATCGTGCCGCATGTGACTCTGTCGACGCCCACCACCGGGCGTCAACGACGAATCCGTTTCAGCTACTTGTGGTTCTAGATATTAGAGAATCCGATTCTCATGGGCAAACGACGTGCGCTATTTGCTCAGCTTCCTCGTGCCGAGTGGGCGCCGCCGGAAGGGTCAGCCGACGAATCCGCGCGAGCAGAAATCCCACACCTCATCGGCGGTGATGGGGTGGACCGTCGCGTCATCGGAACCGCCGCTGGATTGGGCGATGAACATGACGGTCTGCATGGCCATGGCGGCCACCCGCCGCGGGTTAACGCCAGCGCGCAGCTTGCCGGCGTCGGACGCCGCCTCCATGAGCTCCGTCAGCAACGCCAGCAGCGGCGCATGGGCGACCTTGACCTCGGCCGGATGCGTCACCAACAAGCGTGGCGCAAAGTCGGTGAACAGCGGCCGCTTGGCCGTCGGGTCCGGGCGTGACGCCTCGTACAACAGCTCGATGGCGACCTTCAGGCGCTCCAGCGGGTCGGTCTGGCTCTCGGTGGCCGCCCGGATCTGGTCGGCCGAACGGCTCAGCGCGTCCTCGAACAGCGCGAGCAGCAGCTCGTGCTTGCCGTCGAACTGCAGGTAGAAGCTCCGCAACGACTGGCGGGACCGGTCGACGACCTCTTGGACGGTGAAGTCCGTGCTGCCCTTTTCGATGATGATGGCCTGCGCCGCGTCGAGGAAGCGCTGAACGCGCTGCGCCGCCCGCAATTTCGCGGTTTTGATGGATCGTTCGACGGCGCGCTGCTTCCAGGCGGGCTCTTCGCTGGGGCTCGTCACGGCCGGCTCAGAGGATTGCCGCGTGGGGAGAACATGATTGGACTCTACCGGAGAACGCCGTGCCATCGGTGCGCTCGACCCCCTATGGACGCCGTGTCGGAGATTGTAACTTTCTCACGACGAGAATACTATTCTCTTAGACGCGTGTATGGAAGCGCAATCGCAAGAGCATAACGCGCCGTGCCGGAGAATCCGGAAACCGCCATCCGAGGAGCACAGTGCAGCTGACCTTTGACGCCGACGTCGAGGCGTTCCGCGCCGAGTTCGTGGCCTTTCTGGACGCACACCTTCCCTCGGATGCCGAGGCGGTGGAGCGGCCGCGCTCGAGTTCGCACATCCCGGAGTGGGCGCGGCGCTGGCAGCGGCTGCTCTTCGACAGCGGCTGGCTGCTGCCCGGCAATCCACCGGAATTCGGAGGCCGCAACGCCACGCTGTTGCAGCAATACGTGTACCTGGAGGAATTGGGGCGCCGGCGCATCTATCAAAGCTTCAACCCGCAGGGAGTGGGCATCATCGCGGCGTCGTTGTTGACGTTCGGCACCGACGAGCAGAAGCGCCGATGGGCGGTGCCGATTCTGCGGGCCGAGATCACCGCTTCGCTGGGGATGAGCGAGCCCGGCGCGGGCTCGGACCTGGCGTCGTTGAAGACACGGGCGGTGTTGGACGGGGACCACTTCGTCGTCAACGGGCAGAAGGTGTGGACGTCGGGCGCGCACGACGCCGACGTGCTGTTGGCGTTCGTGCGCACCGACCCGGGCAAGCCCAAACACAAGGGCATCAGCGCGCTGATGATTCCCACCGATACCCCGGGTGTGGTGCGCCGCCCCTTCGCTTCGATGTGCGACGACGGCGAGATCGATTTCAACGAGGTGTTTTTCACCGACGCGCGGGTGCCCGCCGAGAATTTGGTGGGTGAACTCAACGAGGGCTGGCGCGTGGCTACCGGTTCGCTCGGCCACGAACGGGTCATGCTCTGGATGGGCTATGTCGACTTACTACACGAGCTGACCATCGATTTCAGCCCGTCGGGATCGCTGGAGCGCGACCGCTACGCGACCCTGGTGATGGATTCCTATGCCCTGCGGCTGCTGGGGTCGGCGGCCCTGGCGCGCGCGGCCCGCGGGGAAGAGGACGTGCCCGCGCAATCGGTGCTCAAGCTGCTCGGCTCCGAGGCCCTGCAACGCGCCTCCGAGGACGCGCTGGGTGCCGCGGAAGCCGACGGGCTGGTGTATCACGCGGTCACCGCCCCGTTCGCTGCCTTGAACCTCGACAGCCACTACCGCAGCTGGTTCGACCGGTACGCGCGCAGCTTCGCCGCGACCATCGCCGGCGGCACGTCCGAGATTCAGCGGAACATCATTGCCGAACGGGTGCTCGGCCTGCCGCGCAACTAGCGGGCGTCCGACCAGGCGTAGTAACCGATCGCGACGAGCCCCGCGGCGATCGACACGGCCCCTAATACCATGCCCGCGAGGGCGATTCGTGGGTTGTTCGCTTCGCCGCGCTGCACTCGCCGGCGGGCGAGATCGCCGGTTATCAGCGCGGCTACGCCGAAGGGCACCCCCACGAGCAGCCAGCAGGTGAGGAGCGCGACGAGACCCACGATCAGCGAGGCAACGCCGACCTCGTTTCGGGGTGCATCGGGCTGACTCACGGTTTCCCATGTTAGACACGCGACGGGCTGTGAGGTTACAGCTGGGCCAGCCGCGGCGCAGAACCGTTGGACCTCAACACCGCTCCGGCCTCGCGGGTCAGTTCCCGGCTGCTACCGAGCAGTCCGTCCAGGATCAGCGACCGCTTGACGTGGTGGTGCAGCGGGTGTTCGGCGGTGAAGCCGATCCCGCCGAGCACCTGCTGGCAGTGGCGCGCGGCGGTCAGCGCGGCCTGGCCCGCGGCCGCCTTCGCCAGCAGCGAGGCCAGCCCGTCATGATCGTCGGACTCCGCGGCGACGCCAAGCGTCGCCTCGGCGCCCTCGATGGCGACCAGCGTCTCGGCGAGCCGGTGGCGGATCGCCTGAAAGGAGCTGATGTGCCGGCCGAATTGAACGCGATCCAGGGCGTGCCGGCGCGCCAGGGAGAGCATCGCCCGGCCGGTTCCGATCAGCCACCAGCCAACCGCTCGGCGGCCGGCGGCCAGCGCGGCCTTCGGGATGGGATCCCCTTGCGCCACGCGGTGTATCGGCAGCTCGTCGTCGAGCGCCGAGCCGGAACCGTCGCTGCGCTCCCACACCACCCAGCCGCCGCCGGCGAACGGCAGCGGCAGGGGCGCGCCGGCGGCGCTCAGCACGACGTCGTTGAGCACCGGGGCGTGCGCGCCGGTCTCGCCGAGTAGCCGGAAGACCAAAGGTATTGCGATATCCGGTATTTCATCGAGCATGTCACGCCAGCCGACCTCGGACAGCGCGCCGTCGAGCTTGGCGCCGCTCGCGGCGGTCATGGTGGTGCGCAGGGAATCGGTCAGCATGCGCAGCGCCTCGGGATCCACGATTTCACTCCTTCCCGAGGTCGAGCAGCCGGCGGGCGATGATGTTGCGCTGGATCTCGGCGGTTCCGCCGTAGATGGTGGCCGCGCGCGAATACAGGTACTCCGCGCGCCATGGCGTGTCGTCGAGTTCGAGCGTCGCGGGCAAGAGATCGCGGACGGTGTCGTAGAGCCGCTGCTCGGCGGTGGCCAGCAGCACCTTGTCGATCGAGGTGTCGGCCCCGAGGCGCCCACCCTCACCCAGCCGGCGCTGGGTGTCTCGGGATCGGCAGCGCACCGTGTGCAACGCGAGATAGGCGGCGCCGAGCGCGGATTCGTCCGGGTCCTCGGCCGCCGACGCCTCGGCGATCAGTTCATCGAACCGCGAATAGAGATAGGCGATTCGCTGCCAGAAACAAGTGGAGCGCTCGTAGGGCAGCAGGTCCATCGCCAGTCGCCAACCGTCGCCCGGACGGCCCAGCATCCGGCTCGCCGGGACCACCACGTCGTCGTAGTACACCTCGCAGAACTCGTCGACGCCGTGCATGGTGCGCAGCGGACGAATCGTGATCCCGGGGGTGTCCAGGTCGACGAAGAACGCCGTGATTCCGTCGTGGCCCGGCGCGGTGCGGGTGAGCAAAACGCAGCGCGTCGAGAACTGCGCGAAGCTGGTCCAGACCTTCTGCCCGTTGACGATCCAGTTGTCGCCGTCGGAGGTGGCGCGGGTGGTCAGCGAGGCGAGATCGCTGCCGGAGCCAGGCTCGGAAAACCCCTGACACCATTGCTCGCGACCGCTCAGCAGCCGCGGCACCATTTCGGCGGCGAGCTCGGCCGGCGCGTAATCGATCATCGTGGGCGCGAGCACCTCGAGCATCGAGTACGGGCCGGGTTCGGCGAGCCGCCGGCCGACGACCTCTTCGCCGACGATCGCCCGCAGCACGGCCGGCCCGCCCAGCCCGCCGACTTCCTCCGGCCAGCCGTAGCGCATCCACTCGGCGTCATACAGCGCCCGGCTCACCCGGGCGAATTGCCGCATATGGCCCTGCAGCGAGTGGTCTGCCCCGGGGGTCAGGTCATTCTCATCGAGCCACGCGCGCAGGCCCGCCCGGAACTCCTCGACATTCACGGCTCGGCTTTCAGGGCTGCGGGCGGCCGACCGCGTGCGGGCGCCCGGAATCGTGCACGCCGCTGCGGCGGATGAACGTCATGGCCCGGGTCTTCAGCCGCCACCCGTCGGCCGTGCGGGAGTAGGTGTCGCGGTAGTAGCCGATCCGCATGTCGTGGGTGGCGTGGTCGATGAAGCACAGCGGCTGGGTGCCGCTCGCGGAGTCGCCGTCGATGCTTTCGACCAACGCAGTTCCGGTGAGGAACAAGCCCTTTGGGGCCGCGGCGACCAACTCGGGGAACCTGTCCAACTTGTAGGTGGAACCGAAGGCGCTGTAGGTTCCGTCCGGCGTGAAGACACCGATGAGCCCGTCGATGTCTTCCTGGGTGATGGTGACCGCGTAGCGGGCCAGCAGCTGCTGAATCTCGACCAGGTCGTCAGTTCTGGTGGGTTGACTTGTCGACATAAACCTTGCCGCCTTTCATGACGAAACTTACGTTCTGGGTAACCCGGATGTCTTCCAACGGGTTTCCCGGAACCGCGATGACATCGGCGAGCTGGCCCGGCGCGAGCCGCCCCCGGTCGGTGGCATTGATCAACTCGGCGGCGGTCACCGTGGCGGCGCGCAGCACCGCCAGGGGCGGCAGGCCCCAATCCACCAGGGTGACCAGCTCGTCGGCGTTGCGGCCGTGCGGGATCGCGGGGGCGTCGGTGCCCACCGCGATCTTCACGCCGGCCTGGTAGGCGGCCAGTATCGAGGTGCGCGCCTTCGGAAACATCTCGGCCGCCTTGGCCTGTAGCTCCGGCGGGGCGTGCGAGACGTCCATCGCATCGCCGTCGGCCAGCCGCCGGGTGCTGACCAGGAAGGTGCCGTGTTTCACGAGCTGCGCGATGGCCTCGTCGTCGATCAGAAAGCCGTGCTCGATGCAGTCGATGCCGGCGGCGACCGCGTGCTTGACCGCGTCGGCCCCGTGCGTGTGCGCGGCGACGCGCAGCCCGCGCCGGTGTGCCTCGTCGACGATGGCGCGCAGTTCGTCGTCCGAATAGTGTTGCGCGCCAGGTGGTCCCGTCAGCGACATCACCCCACCCGAGCAGCAGACCTTGATCAGCTCGGCGCCATGCTTAATCTGGTAGCGCACTGCCTTGCGGATCTCGTCGATCCCGTTGGCGATGCCCTCCTCGATTGTGAGGTCCAGGACGTGCGGCGCGAACGCGGCGAACATCGTCGGATCCAGGTGCCCGCCGGTCGGCGTGATGGCGTGGCCGGCCGGCACCACCCGCGGCCCGTCGATCCAGCCCGCGTCGATCGCCTTGCCCAGCGCCACGTCAAGCAGATAGCCACCGGTCTTCACGAAGAGCCCGAGGTTGCGCACCGTGGTGAACCCGGCGCGCAGCGTGCGGCGAGCGTTGCCGACCGCACGCAACACCCGCGTCGGCGGGTCGTCCTGCACCTGCGACAGGCCGGGTCTCTCCCCGCGCCCGCCCATCAGGAGATTGACCTCCATGTCCATCAACCCGGGCAGCAGGATTACCTCGCCCAGGTCGATCAGGTCGCCCTCGATCTCGCCGCCGACTCCGACGATGCGGTCGCCGTCGATGCGCAGGACGCCGGGCCGAACGATCTCACCGGCGTCAACGTCGAGCAGCCCGGCGGCCTTGAGCGTCAGCACCTCTTAGATCACCGGTTCGGAGAGCAGTTCCACCCACGCGGCGCCGCTGTCGGGTACGCGCGGCTGCTTCCACGCCTCGATCGGGAACGACACCATGACCAGCGACTGCATGACGTGCATGAGCGTGCGGGCGTCCTCGGGCAGGTCGTCCAGCGGGAACTTGTCGCAGTAGGCGATGACGTCGTTGAGGCGGGGGAATGCCGCATCGTAGAACGCCTGCATCTCGGTCATGGTAGACGCCAGCCGCTTGGCGTAGCGCTCGGGCTCGGTGGCCAGGTCCCACGCCAAAAAGGGCTCCAGGTCGGCGAATTCAGACGGTAACTTTGCCATTGCCCTGGTACTCCTTCGCCCAATTAGCTACATAGTCACCGGTCGTCTTGTGCAGGTGACGGATCAGCACTTCCTGATCGCACAACAGGAAGTTGCTGACGACCTTGGTGCCGATCATGGTCTGGGTCGCCTCCAGCGTGTTGGCGTCCTGCAGCGCGTACTCCTTGAAGGTCACGGCGGCCAGCTCCTGGGCCAGTCGTTCCCGCGCGTTGCGCGGCGGAACGAAATACAGCGTGCACTCGAAGATGTGCTTGTCGACGGCCGTCGGCCAATAGTGGTAGGTCAAAAACCAGCCCGGCTCCCAGATCAGCAGCATGAAGTTCGGGTAGAAGAGCCACGAGTCGATGCCCCACTGCGGCACCCGCTTCACGTTCACACCCGGCGGCAACTCGAGGTTCTCGATGATCTCCGGCTTGTCCCACGGTCCGAACAGACCGCTGCGCAACACCTGGTCCAACGGCTTGACCATGGACATGTCCGGGGGCGGCGCCTGACCGCCCCAGGTCGACTGCAGGCTGTGCGGGCCGGCGAGTTCGTAGTGCAGCGCCTCATAGCCGTACTTCTGGATCTTGGCGGCTTCTTCCTTGGTGTACTGCCCCTGGTGCAGGATCGGCGCGTGGTAGAACTCGACGAACGCGTCGATGAACAGCTTCCAGTTGCTGCCGACCTCGGCCCGATAGGAGTAGGTCTCCGTCATCTCGCCGAAGGGGTAGCCCTCGATGCTCTTGGCCAGCGGCCCGAGGTAGTCGACCAGCGGCGCCGCGTTGTTGTCGAAGTTGATGAAGATGAAGCCTTCCCACACTTCGCAGCGGACCGGCACCAGGCCGTACTGGCTCTTGTCGACGCCGAAGAACTCATCCTCCTGCTGGACGAACGTGAGGTCGCCGTCGAGGTTGTAGCGCCACGCGTGGTACTTGCAGGTGAACTGCCGGCAGGTGCCGGCCGTCTCCTCGTGCGGGAAGTCGTTCCACACCAACTTGTTTCCGCGGTGGCGGCAGACGTTGTGGTACGCCTTGACCGCTCCCTCCTTGGTCTTGACGACGATGACCGACATGCCCTTGCCCGCCGAGGGCAGCTCCTTGGTGAAATAACTGCCGGTGCGCGGCAGCCGCTCGACCCGACCGACGTTGAGCCAGGTCTTCTTGAAGATCGCCTCGCGCTCGGCCTCGAAGAATGCCGGGTCGATGGAATCGGTGTAATCGACGGGCGCGGTGCCCAGTTCGGGATAATTTTCCGTCCAGCTGCCGGCGGCCGGCTTGGGGAAGTGGGGCAAGGCTCTAACCTTTCTCGTTCTCGAGCTGTACGCCAAAGGCGTTGATGGCCATCGCGAGCGCGATGTAGCCGCCGATGGTGAACACCAGGTCCATCCGCTGGCGTTCGTCAAGCCGTTCGCACAGGGTGGTCCACGTCTGGTCCGAGACGTTCGATTTCTCGTCCAGCTCGTCGACGGCGGTGAACACCGCGCGCTCGAACTCGTCGTCGGCTTCGCCGGATCGCGCGGCGGCAATCTCGGCGTCGGTCAGTCCGGCTTTTTTCGCGATGTCCACGTGGTGTTCCCACTCGTAGGCGCATTCGCGCCGGTGCGCGATGCGCAGGATCGCCTGCTCGCGGACGCGCGCCGGGAGAGAGGAATCGAGCAGCAGGTACGAGCCGAACCGCAGGTAGGCCCGGGCCAGTTTCGGGTGGCGCGCGAGCGTCGACATGAGCGTGCCGGCGTCCTCGGGGTTACGCCGTTCGGGTGGCAGCATGCCGGACAGCGCCTGCTCGACGGCGTCGTCCCATTGGTCGGCAGGCAGCGGCTGCAGGCGCATCCGCGGTCTCCTCTCGGCGTCCTCCCGACCAACTCTCGGTCAAAGAGAATCAGATTCTCATTTCTAACCAATAGAGTTGCACGATTCGGTCGGCGGGTCAATGGCGGCGGCGAAGATGCGCACCCGCCCACCAGCCCCGCTGCCCGGCGAGCGGCACCGGCGGTGCGGGCCTGGCGCGGCGGAGCATCGGCCGAGCAAGTCCGGCATTTCTGCTGGCGCTTCGCCACTTCCGGGTCCGCAACCGGCCCGGTCGCTTAGTCGCTGGTCAGGCGGGCGCGGTGCGCGGGCATCACCCGTGGATGTTGATTCTCGCTGCGCGAGAAGATAGTTTTCAAAATAGTGATCTTGGCGCCGGGCGATCATTCGCCGATGCTGTGCGGGAGCGGCGCGTCCGAATCGCTCAGCTGGATCAGACTTGGAGAGGACTGGCCATGAACAAAGAAGACATGATCCTGATCAGCGTCGACGACCACACCGTCGAGCCGCCCGACATGTTCAAGAACCACCTGGCGCAGAAGTACATCGACGACGCGCCCCGGTTGGTGCACAACCCCGACGGCTCCGACATGTGGAAGTTCCGCGACACGGTGATCCCGAACGTGGCGCTCAACGCGGTCGCCGGCCGGCCCAAGGAGGAGTACGGCATCGAGCCGACCGGGCTCGATGAGATCCGGCCGGGTTGTTACAACGTGGACGAGCGGATCAAGGACATGAACGCCGGCGGCATCCTCGCCTCGATCTGCTTCCCGTCCTTCCCGGGCTTCGCGGGGCGGCTGTTCGCCACCGAAGACCACGACTTCTCGATCTCGCTGGTTCAGGCGTACAACGACTGGCACATCGACGAGTGGTGCGGGGCGTACCCCGCCCGGTTCATCCCGATGGCGATCCCGGTGATCTGGGACGCCGAGGCGTGCGCCGCCGAGGTGCGCCGGGTGTCGAAGAAGGGCGTGCACGCGCTGACCTTCACCGAGAACCCGGCCGCGATGGGCTACCCCAGCTTCCATGACCCGTATTGGAACCCGCTGTGGAAGGCGTTGTGCGACACCAACACCGTGATGAACGTGCACATCGGGTCCTCGGGCCGGCTCGCGATCACGGCGCCCGACGCGCCCATGGACGTGATGATCACGCTGCAGCCGATGAACATCGTGCAGGCCGCCGCGGACCTGCTGTGGTCGCGGCCGATCAAGGAGTACCCCGACCTCAAGATCGCGCTGTCGGAGGGCGGGACCGGGTGGATCCCTTACTTCCTGGAGCGTGCCGACCGCACGTTCGAAATGCACTCGGCGTGGACCCACCAGAACTTCGGCGGCAAGCTGCCCAGCGACGTGTTCCGCGAGCACTTCCTGACGTGCTTCATCAGCGACAAGGTGGGTGTCGCGCTGCGCAACATGATCGGCATCGACAACATCGCCTGGGAGGCCGACTACCCGCACAGCGACTCGATGTGGCCGGGCGCGCCCGAAGAACTGTGGGACGTGTTGTCCATCAACAACGTTCCCGACGACGAGATCAACAAGATGGCCTACGAGAACGCCATGCGTTGGTACTCGTTCGACCCGTTCACTCACATTTCCCGCGAACAGGCGACCGTCGGTGCGCTGCGCAAAGCCGCCGAGGGGCACGACGTGTCCATCAAGGCGAAGGGCCACGACAAGGACTCCCGGGGCGGCTCGTCCTTCGCGGACTTCGCGGCCAACGCGAAAGCCCTCACCGGAAATACGGACTGACACGCCACCCGCTCACGACGAGCAGACGCAAAATCGCATTGTTCGAACCGCGAGCGTGCGATTTTGCGTCTGCTCGCGCTGAAGAAAGGTGCCACCGGTGGGTGGAATGAATTTCGAGCTGACCGATGACCAGGAGCTGATCCGCCGGTCGGTCGCCGAGTTGGCGCGCAAGTTCGACGACCAGTATTGGATGGAAAAAGACTCCGCGCACGAGTTTCCCACCGAGTTCTACCGGGCGATCGCCGACGGCGGCTGGCTGGGCATGACGATCCCCACCGAATACGGCGGGCACGGCCTCGGCATCACCGAAGCCACCATCCTGCTCGAGGAGGTCGCGAAGTCCGGCGGCGCCATGAACGCCGCCAGCTCGATCCACCTGTCCATCTTCGGCATGCAACCCGTGGTGGTGCACGGTTCCGACGAACTCAAGGCACGCACGCTGCCCAAGGTGGCGACCGGCGAAGTGCACGTCTGCTTCGGTGTGACCGAACCCGGCGCCGGCCTGGACACGTCGCGCATCACCACCTTCGCCAAACGCGACGGCGATCGCTACATCGTCAACGGCCGCAAGGTGTGGATCTCCAAAGCCATGGAGTCCGACAAGATCCTGCTGCTGACCCGCACCCAGAGCTACGAGGAAGTCAGCAAGAAGACCGACGGGATGACGCTGTTCATCACCGATCTGGACCGCAGCCGCGTGGACATCCGCCCCATCCGCAAGATGGGCCGCAACGCCGTCAGCTCCAACGAGTTGTTCATCGACAACTTGGAGGTGCCGGTCGAGGACCGAATCGGCGAGGAGGGCAAGGGGTTTCAGTACATCCTGGACGGCCTGAACCCGGAGCGGATGCTGATCGCCGCCGAGGCGCTCGGCATCGGCCGGGTGGCGCTGGACAAGGCGGTGAAATACGGCAACGAGCGCGAGGTCTTCGGCCGGCCCATCGGCATGAACCAGGGCCTGCAGTTCCCGCTCGCCGACTCGCTGGCCCGGCTCGACGCCGCCGAACTGATGCTGCGCAAGGCCACGTGGTTGTACGACAACGGCAAACCCTGTGGCCGCGAGGCCAATACCGCCAAATACCTGTGTGCCGACGCGGGCTTCACCGCCGCGGACCGGGCGTTGCAAACCCACGGCGGCATGGGATACGCGGAGGAGTACCACATCACCCGCTACTTCCGTGAGGCCCGGCTGATGAAGATCGCGCCGGTCAGCCAGGAGATGATCCTCAATTTCCTGGGATCCAATGTGTTGAGACTGCCGAGGAGCTACTAGGCCTAACGCCGAGCGTGCAGTCGCAGCGAATTCTGGGCGATTTTTTCGCGCTGATGGCACGCTCGGCGATCATGGAACATCTGGACGCCAAACAACGGAGTGAAGATGCGTGAGACTGTCATCGTCGAGGCGGTACGGACGCCGGTAGGGAAGCGCAACGGAGGGCTGTCCGGCATGCACGCCGCCGACCTGTCCGCCGTCGTCCTCAACGAGGTGCTGGAACGCGCCGGGGTGGGCCCGGAGATCGTCGACGACGTGATCTGGGGATGCGTGTCGCAGGTCGGCGACCAATCCAGCAACATCGGGCGCTACGCCGTCCTCGCGGCCGGCTGGCCCGAAACCATCCCCGGGACCACGGTCAACCGGGCATGCGGTTCCAGCCAGCAGGCGCTGGATTTCGCGGTCCAGGCGGTGATGTCGGGCCAGCAGGACGTCGTCGTGGCCGGTGGTGTCGAGGTGATGAGCCGCGTTCCGCTCGGTGCGGCGAGGGCCACCGGCATGCCCTATGGCCCGAAAGTCCTTGCGCGCTATGACGATTTCTCCTTCAACCAAGGCCTGTCGGCGGAGCTGATCGCCAAGAAGTGGGGGTTCTCCCGCGAGCAGCTCGACGAGTACTCGGCCCAGTCCCACGAGCGGGCGGCCGCGGCCCAGGACAGCGGCGCCTTCACCGAGCAGATCGTTCCCGTGTTCACCGACGACGCGACCGTGGTTGCCGACGAGGGCGTGCGCCGCGGCACCACCATCGAGAAGCTGGCCGGGCTCAAGCCCGCGTTCGTCGACGACGGCGTCATTCACGCGGGCAATTCGTCGCAGATCTCCGACGGGGCGGCGGCCCTGCTCGTGACCACGTCGGAGATGGCGGTCGAGTTGGGGTTGACGCCGCTCGTGCGCTACCGCGCCGGTGCCGTCACCGGGGCGGACCCGGTGCTCATGCTCACCGGCCCCATTCCGGCGACCGAGAAGGTGCTGACCAAGGCGGGCGTCTCGCTGGCGGAGGTGGGCGTCTTCGAGGTCAACGAGGCGTTCGCGCCGGTCCCGCTGGCCTGGCTGGCGGAGACGGGCGCGGACTCGGGCCGGATGAATCCGCTGGGCGGCGCCATCGCGCTGGGGCACCCGCTCGGCGCGTCCGGCGCGGTGCTGATGACGCGCATGGCCCACCACATGCGTGACAACGGGATCAGGTACGGCCTGCAGACGATGTGCGAAGGCGGCGGCACGGCCAACGCCACCCTGGTCGAGCTGGTCTCCTAGCGCCGACGGCAAACGGTGCTTGCTGAGACCCTTGTCACAGCCGGCAAACCAACCTACTGTGTGTTCAGTAGGTTTATCGGCACCCAGGGAGTCCGTTTTGCCCGTCGCTCGGCGGTACGACACGCTGCTCGCCAAAGGCGAGGACCGCAAGCAGCGGATCCTCGACGTCGCGCAGCGCCTGCTCACCCGCAACGGCTGGCGTAGCACCACGCTCGCCCAGATCGCCGGTGCGGCGGGGGTGACCCCGGCCGGGCTGCTGCACCACTTCGAATCCAAGGAGCAGTTGCTGCACGCCGTGCTCGACGCCCGGGACGCCGACGACGACTCCCACGCCAACCGGACCGGTGACCTGTTGGTCGAGATCGCGCGGGTCGCCGATCGCTTCACGCGGGCACCCGACATGGTGGGCACGTTCACCGTGCTGCTGATCGAAAACATCGATCCCGACGCCCCGCTGCACGACCGCATGTTGGACCGTCAGCGGCAAGCGATCGACATCGTCGCCCAGCTCATCCGGCTGGGCCAGGCGGACGGCCGCTATCGCACCGACATAGAACCCGCCGTCAAGGCAGTGGAAATTCTCGCCTTCGTCCACGGAATGGAAACAATATGGTTGCTCGATCCTTCGATACCGCTGACCGACGCGTTCAAACAGTACGCGGAGGCGCTGGCACGGGACTTCGCGCCGCCGAAGACGGGCGACCCGACATGAGGTACCGGCTCGACGTGGTCGCCTCCAGCGTCGTCGACGTGGTGCGGTACGCCGGCGGCTGGCTCTTCGACCGGGCGATGGCGGGGTGGGACGTCACCGTGCTGCTGACCGACCTGGCCGACCACCCCGACACCCGGCCGCTGCAGATCATCGGCGCCAGGCCGCTCGACCTCGAAGACGCCCTGGCCGCGGTGGACTCACGGCCCCGGCCCCAGGCCCTGGCCGCCGCGGCGGACCTGTTCGGATGCGACTCGCGGGTGCGGCAGGGCGTGTTGCAGGCCCTCGATCACGGGGTCACGGAGGTGACGCTGTGGGGCGAAAGCTGGCCCGCGGAGCTGGACGACAGCGTCGGCCTGGTCCAGCACCGGCTGAGCATGGCCGCGAAGATCTTCAAGACCCAGGCGCTTGCGGCGGCGGCCGCGCCACACGGCTCGATCGGTTACCTCGAAACGTTCCGAAGCGGCCTGTTGGCATGCCCGTCCGTCGCCGCCGATTTGGTTCCCGCGAGCTGATCGCCGCCCGTCTTCCGGCCGGGGGCGGGCCCGTCGTTTGACGACCACCGGGCGGTGTGGAAATGTAATATTCATCTCTGAGAGGCTCATTCTCACTGCTGAGATTCGAACGGAGCAATACGGTGAACGACTTCGCCAAGATGGACTTCTTCCGCGGCAAAGAGCTCATCGCCGACCCGTACCCCTACTACGAGGCGCTGCGTCAACAGTGCCCGGTCACCCGGGAGAGCCATCACGACGTCACGATGATCACCGGGTGGGACGAGGCCTGCGCCGTGCTGAACGACGCCGAGACGTGGTCCTCCTGCATCTCGGTGACCGGCCCGTTTCCGGGCTTTCCGGTGCCGATCGAAGGGGACGACATCACCGAGCTGATCGAGCAGCACCGCGACGAGCTGCCATTCAGCGACCAGCTGCCCACGCTGGATCCGCCGACCCACACCAATCACCGCTCGCTGATGATGCGGCTGATCACCCCGAAGCGCCTCAAGGAGAACGAGGACGCGATGTGGGCGCTCGCCGACCAGGCGCTCGACGATTTCCTGGCCCCCGGCCATGGCGAATGGATCAAGGGCTTCGCCGGCCCGTTCACGCTGCTGGTGATCGCCGATCTGCTGGGCGTGCCGATGGAGGACCGCGACAAGTTCGTCAAGGGCATCGCCGAGCACGCGGGTGGCGGCATCGGCGGCACCAAGGGGTCGCTGGCGCACAGCCCGCTGGAGTTCCTGTACGGCCTGTTCTCCGACTACGTCCGGGACCGCCGGCGCGAACCCCGCGACGACGTGCTGACCGGCCTGGCCACGGCGACCTACCCCGACGGCTCGATCCCCGAGGTCGAAGACGTGGCCCGGGTCGCCAGCAATGTCTTCTCGGCCGGCCAGGAGACCACCGTCCGGCTGCTCGGCGCCGCGCTCCAGACGCTCGGGGAGCGCCCGGACATCCAGGCGCAGCTGCGCAAGGACCGCAGCCTGATCCCCAACTTCATCGAAGAGTCGCTGCGCCACGAGAGCCCGGTGAAGGGCGACTTCCGGTTGAACCGGGTGCCCGTCAAGGTCGGCGGGGTGGATTTGCCCGCGGGCACCACCGTGATGATCGTGCAGGCGGCCGCCAACCGCGATCCGCGCCGGTTCGACGACCCTGCGACGTTCGACCCGGCCCGCAAGAACGCCCGCCAGCACATTTCGTTCGGGCGCGGCATCCACAGCTGCCCCGGCGCGCCGCTGGCGCGCGCCGAAACCCGGGTGGCGATCGAGCGCCTGCTGGACCGGACGTCCGACATCAGGATCGACGAGAGCGTGCACGGTCCGGCGAATGACCGCCGCTACCAATACGTTCCGACCTACATCCTGCGCGGGCTGACGGAATTGCACCTGGAGTTCACGCCGGCATGAGGGTTTCGGTCGACGACCAACGCTGTCGCGGTCACGGCGTGTGTACGACGCTGTGCCCGGAAGTGTTCAGCCTGACCGACGACGGCTACGCGGAGGCGATAACCTCCGAGATTCCAACGGAATTCGAGGCCGCCACCCGGGAGGCCATCCAGTGCTGTCCCGAGCAGGCGATCAGCGATCTATCGAAGGAGACGTAGTGGCAAAGGGATATGTCATCCTCACCGAGGCCATCAAGGATCCGGAGGGCATGAAGGCCTACGGCCAAGCCGCGGGAGCGGCGATGGGCGGCGTCAACATCCTGGCGGTGGACACCGCGCCCAAGGTCCTCGAGGGCAGCTGGCACGGCGACCAGACCGTCGTGCTGGAGTTCGAGTCGGTGGATGCGGCCCGGGCGTGGTACGAGTCCGAGGCTTACCAGAAGGCGGCGAAGCTTCGCCAAGCGGCGGCCGACTGCAACGCGGTCATCCTCGCCGGGTTCGAAATCCCTTCGGCCAGCGGCTGAGCGCTAATCGACGATGGAGATCGCCTGGCGGGGGCACTGACGCACGGCCTCGCGGACGTCCGCCTCGGTCTCCGGTGTGACCTCCGGCTTCAGGACGGTCAGCATGTCGTCGTCGCCGAGCTGAAATATCTCGGGGTTGATGCCCATGCAGACGCCGTTGCTCTCGCATAGACCCCAATCGACTTCGATTCTCATCGCGGCCCCCTCTACCGAAGCACCTTCACCGGCACGTTCTTCCAGCCGGCGACGTTTTGCATGTTCACCCGCTTGCACCCGGCCCAGTCCACCTCATAGCGCGGCATGAAGTCGAGCAGCCTCTCCAGCGCGATCCTGCTTTCCATGCGGGCCAGCGCCGCGCCGAGGCAGCTGTGAATCCCGTACCCGAGGCCGAGGTGTTGCGCCTCGGTCTGGTCGCGCTCGATGTCGAACGTGTCGGCGTCGGTGAAGGCGTCCGGGTCGCGGTTCGCCGCAGCGCCGCAGAGGAACACCGGCTTGCCCGCGGGGATCACGCCGCCGCTGACGTGCGCCTCCTTCAGGGTGTAGCGGACGTTGTATTGCACCGGCCCCTCGTAGCGCAACAGCTCTTCCACCGCACCGGGGATCTTGTCGCGGTCCTCCTGCAGCTTCTGCCACTGCTCGGGGTGGCGGGCGAAGATGACGGCGGCGTTGCCGAGCAACTTGGTGACGGTCTCGGCGCCCGCCCCGCCCAAAAGCGTGGCGAACGCGGTGATCTCGATGTCGTCGAGCTGGCGGGGCTGACCGTCGTCGCCCGGGACCTCGGCCGCGATCAGCCTGCTGATCATGTCCTCCTGCGGCTCGGTACGGCGTTCCTGGATGAGGCCGAAGTAGTACATCGCGGTGTCGATGTTGGCCTGCATCCCGGCTTCGCTGATCTCGATCTGGCCCGGTTCGTGGTGCAGGCTGGTGTCGATCCAGTGCCGCACCTGCTGGCGGTATTCCTCGGGCACACCGGCCATCCGGGTGATGACCTCCACCGGGAACGGTCCCGAGAAGTCCTGCACGACGTCGAAGTGGTCGGGATCGGCCGCGCCCAGGTACTTGTCGATCACCTCGACGACCGTGTCGCGCTGCGACTGAATGGCCCGCGGGGTGAACGCTTTGTTGAGCAGGCTGCGCATGTGCCGGTGCTCCGGCGGGTCCATGAAGATGATCGACTTCTGCTCGGGGGACAAGCCCCGCCGCACCATTGCGAGGTCGCAGCCGCGCGCCGAGGAATAGGTCTCGAAGTCCTTGAACGCCGCCGCGACGTCCTCGTGGCGGGTCAGCGCGTAGAAGTCTTCCTTCTCGTCGTAATACAGTGGCGCGTCCTCGCGCATCCGCCGGTACGTCTCGAACGGGTTGTTGAAGTAGTCCTCGGAGTACGGGTCGAAGACAACCTTCGGTTTGGTCACTGCATGCTCCTCATCGGCGGGCTGAACCGTTACAGCGGATTGCCTGACTGTAACGCTAACGGTAGCGCTTTCGTGTGAAACCGGAAAGACCAAAACGCCCCCACCTCAGCCCCTCCTGGCCGCATGTAACACGGGACCGACCACGTCGATGACGGCGTCCAGCGCACCCAGGTCTGCCCAGTTCGGCGGCGATGCCGCGCGCGACGGCCACGTCCTTGCCCACGAATTCGCCGGCTACCTGGACGAACGAGGCGACCGAACCCCTGGCCGCGACGATGTCCAGCACCCGGCTCGTGGCGCTGCCGTACGGCAGCGCGTCCAGCAGGGTCGATTCCGGCACGCCGAGGCGTTCGCCCAGCCGGATCGACTCCGCGAGCAGCCCGATGTGGCCGGCGAACAGGGCGTTGTTGACCAGCTTCACCTTCTGGCCGGCGCCGAGCGGCCCGACGTGCAGGACCGGATCGCCGTAGCAGCCCAGCACCGTTCGCACCCGTGCCACGGTTTCGTCGGCGCCGCCGACGAACAGCGTCAGCCGGCCCGCCGCGATGTCGTGCGGGCCGCCGCTCACCGGTGCGTCGACCACGCCGACATCGCCGGCGCGGTCGGCGATGGACTCGATCGTCGCCGGGCTCGCGGTGGTGTGCACCACCAGGATGGAACCCGGCGGCATGGTGGACAGCAGCTCGCCGTCCAGGCAGACCTGCCGCACCTGGTCGTCGGTGAACACACACACCAGCACGACGTCGGCCTGCGCGCCGGCCTCGGCCGCGTCGCCCACCGGGCGGGTGCCCAGCCCCTCGAGGTCGTGACGCTGCTCGTCCGTGCGGCCCAGCACCCGGACGTCGTGGCCGGCGCCGACGAGGCGGGCCACCATCGGGCGCCCCATCCGGCCCGCCCCGATGAAGCCGACTTTCATCGCGGGTGGCCCATCGACGCCAGCGTGGCGTCGGCGGCCTCGAGCACGGCGCCGGGGTCGGCGGCGGCCCGTTCGGCGAGTTCGGCGATCAAGCGGACATCCTTGCGCAGCAGGGTCCCCGCCAGGCCGGCCAGGCGTTCGAGGCCCCCGACCCCGCCAAGCGCGTTGAGGGCGAAGCTGTTTGCGCTGCCGCGGGAGACGACCTCGGTGAACCGATCGGGGGAGACGCCCAGCGCGTCGGCCAGCGACAGGGCGGCGGCCGCGGTGCCCAGGTTGGCGGTGAACAGCAGGTTGTTGAGCAGTTTGGTGGTTTGCCCGGAGCCCAGGTCGCCGAGGTGAACGACCGGATCGGCGTAGCTTTCGAACACCGGACGGCAACGCTCGACGACGTCGGCGTCGCCGCCGACCATCACCAGCAGCCGGCCCTCCGAGGCCGCCCCACCGCCGCCGCTGACCGGCGCGTCGACGACCGAAACGCGGCGAGCGCCGGCCTTTTTCGCGAGCCCGCGGCAGGTGTTGGGATGCACGGTGCTGTGCACCGCGATGACGCCGCCCGGTTCCATCGCCGCCAGCAGGCCGCCCTCGCCGCAGGTGATTTCCTCGACGTCGGCGTCGCCGACCACGCACAGGCAGACCAGGTCGCTGGCCGCCGCGAGGTCGGCCGGCGACGCGGCGATCTTGGCCGGGGTGTCGGCGAACGGCTCGAGCGTCGCGGGCCGGCGTGCCCACAGCGTCGTCTCGTAGCCGGCCTCGACGATCCGACGCGCCATGGGGCCGCCCTGGCTGCCCAGCCCGATGAATCCGACCCTCATCCGGCCTCCAGATCGTCTTGCGTGTCAACCGCTTTCGCTCGGGCCGCGACGCATTCGTTGGCGAACGCAAAAACCTCCGCGTGATAGTCCGCGGCGGTGTGGCCCAGGCTGATGTTGTGGCCCGCGTCCGGCTGTCTGTGCACGACGAACCGAGTCGCCCCGGAGAACAGGCCGGTGATCTCCGTTATCGCCGAATCATCGGCCTGCCAGACCTTTTCGTGCTCGGCGATGCTGAAGTGCACCGGGACGCGAACGGCGGGCGCGAGCTCGGGGAAGGTTTGGCGGGCCCAGTTCGACACCATCTGGTCCTCGTAGGGCGGCGCCGACGGGGAAACCGTCGCACCGCCGAGGACCTCGGGTGGGTACAGCTCCGCGGGGCTCCACAGCAGGCCGCGCATGCCCGGCGGCCGGCTTTCGCGGGTCGCCGTTTTCAGTATTTCCCGGGCGGCGGGGTGATAATGCCGGCCCGTCCCGGCGAGCTCGATGCCCAGCAGATCGGCGCCGCGCTCGTCAGCGGCCATCCGCATCGTCAGCTCGCAGCCGCCCGAGTGGCCCATCACGAATAGACCTGCGCCGCTTGGCCGTTCGCCGAGGATGCGGTCGATCGCACCGTAAGCCAGGTTGACCCGCTGCTCGCCCTCGACCATCGCCTCGGGATAGGGCGCCGAGCTGCCATAGCCGGGCCGGTCGAGCGCCACCACGGTGAATCCCGCTGCCGCCCCGGTCCGTAACAGCGAGTACGACGGGTGACCCGGGCAGTCGAAATAGACGGCGGTGGTGCCGCCGCCGTGGATGGCCACGATCACGGCCTTGGGCTCGGGCGCTTCGCAGACGAGCGCCGACATCGGCACGCCGTCGACGATCACGAGGCGCGGACGGGGTGGGGAACTCATGCGTCCACCCGCAGCAGCAGGACGCCGCTTGGGGTCAGGCCGCCGCTGCTGACCACGCCGACGCGGGCATCGGTGACCTGCCGGTCGCCGGCCTCACCACGCAGCTGGCTGACCGCCTCGTGCAGCAGACCCATGCCGTGGGTACGGCCATGCGACAGCTGGCCGCCGTGGGTGTTGAGCGGCAGCAGGCCGTCGCGGGCGATGTTCTTGCCGCCGTCGAGAAACTCCTTGGCCTCGCCGATGCCGCAGAAGCCCAGCGCCTCGATCCAGGACAGGCAGTTCATGGTGAAGCCGTCGTACAGTTCGGCGACGTCGACATCGGTGGGGCGCAGCGACGTGCGGGTCCACACGTGCGCGGCCTGGCCCAGCACCTGCGGCTCATGGGTGAGAGTGCTTTGGTCCCAGTCGATTCGCTCGATGATCTGCGTGCCTACCGCCTCGACCAGGACGGGCGGCTTGGCCAAGTCGCGCGCCGCGTCGACGGCGGAGACGATGACGGCGATCGCGCCGTCGCACGGAACGTCGCAGTCGTAGAGGCCGAACGGCGTGGTGATGGGCCGCGCGTCGAGGTAGTCGTCCATTGTCATCGGGGTCCGATAGACCGCGGTCGGGTTGAGCTCGGCGTTGGCGCGCTGGTTCAGGGCGATCCAGCCGAGCGTCTCTTTCGTTGTGCCGTAACGGTGAAAGTGCCGCTGCGCGTTCATCGCCAGGGTGTGTGCGGCCGAGGTGGCGCCGAACGGGTATGTCCAGCCGGCCACGCGGCCCATCGATGGGGTGATCTTGCCCTGCTTCATCAGCTCGTTGTGGGTGGCTTCCCACAGCGTTCGGAAGCACAGCACGTGCCGGGCCAGGCCACAGGCGACGGCCTGCATGGCGGCGATGACGGAACCGCCGGGACCGAAGGTCTCCATGGCGCCGTTGTGCCAGGTCGGGCGGATTCCCAGCGCCGCCTCCAGCGCGGTCACCCCGCCCTCGCCGAAGCCGCCGACATTGATCGCGCCGGGGTAGGTGGACAGGCCGTCGATGTCGGCGAGCGTCAGCCCGGCGTCGGCGACGGCGGCTTCGCAGGCTTGCACGGTCAGCGACAGCGGTTGGCGCATCAACCGCCGCCCGATCGGTGACATGCCGATGCCCGTGAGGGCCACCTTGTCTTCGAACTTGTCCGCCGCCAGCATCGGGCGGACGTGCTCCCCGAAGCGCTCGGGCTCGATCTCGTCGGTGGGCAGCCGGCCGGGTGGGGCGTCCGGGAGGGGCCGGAACAGCGGCAGCCAGACGTCCTCGATCTGCTCGAAGACGACCTCCACCTGTTGACCCAGCTCGAGCCGATCCGCCTCGCAGTCAACGATGTTGGTGGTCAGCCGGACCCGCGGGTCTTCGGCGATCGCCACCTGGGCAACCACGTACGGCGCCGGCAACCCCGGCAGGCTGAACCGATGGTTCACTGTGAACCCCGCCAGCGTGGCCCGTCCGGAGACGGCCCGCACGCCCATGTCCTGCGAGCGGCAATACCGGCACACCGGCGCCGGCGGATGGATCAGCGATTCGCAGGCCTTGCATTCCTGAAACCGCAGCGTGCCGTCGGCTCCTGAGGTCCAGAAGAATTCGTTGTCCAGCGTGAGCAGGGGCAGCGGTCGTCCGGGTGCTGCTGACACGTCACCTCCGGAAATCGGCCGGCTCGCCCGGGAGCCCACCGGTGTGGTACGCCCGTTATACAAATCGGAGAATTACGTTATCATTTCCAAGCGCCCAGGAGCCAGGCCGCACCTTCGGGCCCTTTGTTCGTCGGGTCGGTTGTCGGCCAGGCGTTGGGTCCTCGTCACGATCGGAGGGCTGGTTGCTCGACGCGGAGAAGATCCTGATCACCGGGGCGACCGGCAAGATCGCGTTTCCCATCGCGCGCGCCCTGGCGGCGCGGAACGAGGTATGGGGCGTGGCGCGCCTGAAGGAGCCCGCGGACCGCGAAAGGCTTGTCCGCGCCGGCGTCAAACCCGTCGCGCTGGACATCAGCGCGGGCGACCTTTGCGGGCTGCCCGAGGATTTCACGTACGTCTTTCATGCCGCCGTGGACGCCGGCGCAGGCGACTGGCACCGCTGCGTCGAAACGAACGCGCAGATGTCGGGGGAACTGCTCTACCACTGCCGCGCTGCCAAGGGTTTCGTGTTCTGTTCGACCGGCTCGATCTACGCATACCAGGGACAGCGACCGCTGACCGAGAGCGATCCGCCGGGGGTGCCGCTGCGCGCGAACTACAGCATCTCGAAGGTTGCGGCCGAGGCGGTTTGCACGTGGATCGCCCGGCGCTACCGGATTCCCTTGACCATCATCCGGATCTGTTCCACGTACGGGCCCGAGGGCGGTGCGCCCGCCGATCGCCTCGATGCGATGCTGGCGGGCAAGCCAATTCGGCTGCACCCCGACAAGCCGAACAACTACAACCCGATCTATGAAGACGACTACGTCGAACTGGGCATCCGGGCCATGGAAGTCGCCGCGACGCCGCCGGTCGTGGTGAACTGGGCCGGCAGCGAGACCGTCAGCGTCGAGGATTACTGCGCATTCATGGGCGAGCTGGTCGGGGTCGAGCCGATCTTCGAATACACCACCCAGGCGCACACGCCGCTGTGGCCGGACGTCACCCGGATGCATGAAGTGCTCGGCAAGACGAAGGTGCCCTGGCGCGAGGGCTTTCGGCTCATGATCGAGGCCCGCCACCCCGAACTGCCGCTGTCCGTGCCCAATTCGACGAGATCCTAGGGAACTACGCGATGCAGCTTCCCGGCACGCCATCGGACGAGGTCGCCGAGGTCCTCGCCACCGGGCGAGGCGAGATCACCACGCTGTTCGTGTCGATGGCGACTCGCCATCCCGAGGGAACCGACGCCGAATACCTGCGCTGGCACACTCTCGACCACCGCCCGGAGCAACACCGGCTGGCCGCGGTGCGCGCCTCGCTGCGGCTGGTATCCACCCCGGCGTGCCGCTCGGCGCGCACGGTGACCGGCGGGCCGCTGGACGCGGTCGATCACGTGATGACGTACTTCTTCACCGACGCCGCCGGACTGCGCGGCTTCAACGAGCTTTCGACGGCGCTGGGAAACGCCGGCCGCAAGCTCCCCTTGCTGCCGCCCGTGGAGCGCGGCGTGTACGAGGTGCGGGACAAAGCGGCTGCGCCGCGCGTCAAGGTCGGCGCGGACGTGCTTCCCTGGTTGCCCGTGCGGGGCGCGTTCCTGTTGGTCGAGCGGGGATCGGCGGCGGTGGCGCCGCTGCTCGACGTCGACGGTGTGGCCGGCGTCTGGTCTGCGCTGTCGCGGGAGGTCGATGCCCGGCTAGCGAGCGCCGAGGCGAATCAGTCGATCACTTATTGTTTCCTCGACGACGACCCGATCGCCGCAGCGGAACGGCTGCGGCCGGTGCTGGCGGCCCGTTGGGCCGCACATAGGGCCGAACCCGTGTTTGCCGCACCGTTTTTCGCGGTGGTGCCGTACGAGTGGGACCGGTATGTGCCATAGGAAGTCGGACGCATGCGTATCGGCCTGATGGTGGGCTCCGACAAGGAGCGGTCGCGCGCCGAGCGGCTGGCCGGCCTGATCGCCGACGGCGCTGCGGCCGAAAGCGCCGGTTTCGCAACGTTTTGGATGCCCCAGGTCCCGGGCTATCTCGACGCGATGACCGCCGTAGCGCTGATCGGGCAGGCCACCGAGCGCATCGAGATCGGAACGGCGGTCGTTCCGCTCCAGACCCGCCATCCGATGATCATGGCGCAACAGGCCTTGACCACCCAGGTCGCCTGCGGCGGCCGGTTCACCCTGGGCATCGGACCGTCGCACCATTGGATCGTCAACGGCCAACTCGGACTGCCTTACGACCGCCCGGCGCGGTTGATGAGCGACTACCTCGACGTGCTCGAGGCGGCGTTCGCCGGACCGGGCACCGTCGACATCGACAATGAAAGCTATTGCGTTCATGCGCCGGTGGATGTCACGGACACGTTCGAGACCCCGGTCTTGTTGGCTGCGCTCGGGCCGACCATGTTGCGCCTCGCGGGCGAGCGAGCCGGCGGCACCGTTCTCTGGATGGCGGACGAGCGGGCGATCGGTGACCACATCGTTCCGCGCATCAGCGCGGCCGCGGGACGGGCCGGGAAGCCCGCGCCACGCATCGTCGCGGGCGTGCCCGTCGCGCTCTGCTCGAAGAACGAGACGGGCGATGCCCGCGCCTATGCCAGCGAGGTGCTCGGCCACGCGGATTTCTCCCCGAACTACGTGCGACTGCTGGCGCACGGCGACGCCGAGGACGTCGGCGACACCATGGCGGCCGGCGACGAGTCGGCGATCCTCACCCGACTGCGCCGCTACCGCGACGCCGGCGCCACCGACCTGGCGACACGAATTGTCCCGTTGGGCAAGGACGCAACCGAACGGACCAAGTCGCGGCTTCGGACCCAGGAGTTCCTGTCCTCGCTGTGCCCGGCTCTCTGATCAGCGCGACGGCAGACCCAGGACACGCTGGGCGATGATGTTGCGCTGAATCTCGGAAGTGCCGCCGGCGATGGTGCCCGCGTAACTGCTGATGTAGCGGGCGAACCAGCTCGCGGTGAACAGGTCGGGGGCGTAAGGGTTGTACGGGGCGGTCAACGCTTCGTCGCGCAACCCGCCGACCCCGGCGGCGTCCAGCGCGTGCCTGAGTGCGCACTGTTCGGCCTCCGAACCGAAGACCTTGAGCACCGACAAGGCCGCAACGTCCACCTCGCCGCGGGCGGCTCGCCCGAGCGCCGCCGAGCCGAGCAGCCGCAGCGCGTGGTAGTCCATCACGATCGTGGCGTAGCGGTCCCGATTCACCTCGTCCGCCGGAAGGTAGTCCTCGAGTAGCTGCTCGAGCCGGTTGGCGAAGGCCATCCACATCAGGGTCCGCTCGTGGCCGAGCGAGCCGTTGGCGACCTGCCACCCGCCGTTGAGCGGGCCGACAAGGTTTTCCGCGGGCACCCGGACGTCATCGAAGAAGACCTCGTTGAAGTCCAGCTCGTCGCGGTCATAGACCGACGCGAACGGGCGGCGGACCATGCCAGGCGTATCGGTGGGGACGAGCAGCGCGCTGATCCCCTTGTGCCTGGGGGCGGTCGGGTCGGTGCGGACGAAGGCCGAGTTGGTCGACGGTGAGTTCATCGTCAACGGGCAGAAGATCTGGACATCCGGCGCCCACGAT
>NZ_LZIS01000170.1 GCF_001667015.1 Mycobacterium sp. E3198
CCGAGGCGGTGCGACGCGACATGAACAAATCGCCGCTGATGACGGCCTTCTCGGTGACCCCGACGGGCAGGGTCTGGCCGGGTTGGTTGGCGCTGTAAACCGAGTGGCCCGGGTTCACCAGCATGGCGTTGACGTCCGAGTATGCGGTGCCCTCGATGGCCTTGCCCGGGTCGGCGGCGAGCGAACCGCTGGCGATCAGCAGCTGCGCCCGGCTCTGCAATTGGTTGTCGATATCGCTGTAGAGCGCGGCCGAAATCACCGCGTACACCGCGAAGGACATCAACACGACGACCATCGCCACCATCGACATGGCCAGCAGCATCACCCGCCATCGCAGGGACAGCGAGCTGGTGGCTCGCAGCGGTGCGCGCCGGTGCCGATGCAACCGGATCATCAGGGCGGGGTCTCCCGAAGGACGTAACCGACCCCGCGCACCGTGTGGATCAGTCGCGGCTCACCTTCGGCTTCGGTCTTGCGACGCAGATAGCCGACGTAGACCTCCAGCGCGTTGCCCGAGGTGGGAAAGTCGAATCCCCACACCTCCTCGAGGATGCGGCTGCGGGTCAGCACCCGGCGGGGGTTGGCGATCAGCATTTCCAGCAGCGCGAACTCGGTGCGGGTCAAGCTGATCTGGCGTTGTCCGCGGGTGACTTCGCGCGTCACCGGATCCAGGCTCAGGTCGGAGAAACTCATGGCCACCGACTCGACGTCGTCGTCGGGCTTGGTGCGCCGCAGCAGCGCGCGCATCCGGGCCAACAGCTCCTCGAGGGCGAACGGCTTGGGCAGGTAGTCGTCGGCGCCGGCGTCCAGTCCGGCCACCCGCTCGGAAACCGAATCGCGGGCGGTCAGCACCAGGATCGGCAGATCGTCGCCCGTGCTGCGCAGCTGACGGCACACCTCGAGGCCGTCCAGGCGCGGCATCATCACGTCCAGGACGAGGGCGTCGGGCCGGTCGCTGGCGATCATGTCCAGGGCCTCGAGCCCGTCATGGGCCAGCTCGACCGAGTACCCGTTGAACGAAAGCGAGCGGCGCAGTGACTCGCGCACCGCGCGATCGTCATCGACGACAAGTATGCGCACGGCCACTAGTTTCGCCCCAGCGCCTGAGAGCCGCCTGAGAGGCGCGCCGCGTATTTGCCGAGATTAACGCTTGTCGAGATCGATGAGTCCCAGGCGCGCGGCCTTGAGCAGTCGGCGCGGAACCTTGTGCTTCTGGCCGGCGACCGTCACGCCGACGAGCTCGGTCTTCGTGGCCTTCCACTGCGCGCGACGGCTTCGGGTGTTCGCGCGCGACATCCTGCGCTTGGGTACGGCCATGGTCGGGCCTAACTCCTCGGGTCGGGGGGTATGCCGCGCGGCGTGGCCGGTCGGGCCGAACGTGCGACGATTGCCTATCAGGATAGTGGGTGACCTGCCCGCCGCCAAAACGGCGGCGCATAGGCCGCGCGACGTCCTTGACGCGGCACCGGCGCGACCCGCTAACCTACCGGTTGGTTGGTTGGTTTGCGCTCACCGGTGAATCGCAGATTGGAGGACTGCATGGCCTCTGCTTCCGGTGCTTCCTGCACCGATGGCGCCGTCCGGATCGCGAACTGTTCCGGGTTCTACGGCGACCGGCTGTCGGCGATGCGCGAGATGCTGACCGGCGGGGACGTCGACTACCTCACCGGGGACTACCTGGCCGAACTCACCATGCTGATCCTCGGCCGCGACCGGATGAAGCACCCCGAGCGCGGCTACGCCAAGACCTTTTTGACCCAGCTCGAGGGCTGCCTGGGCGAGGCCCACGACCGCGGGGTGCGCATCGTCGCCAACGCCGGCGGGCTGAACCCGGCCGGGCTGGCCGACGCCATCCGCACGCTCGCCGAGCGCCTGGGCGTTCCCGCCCGCATCGCGCACGTGGAGGGCGACGACCTGCAGCCGCGCGCGGCCGAGCTGGGGTTGGGGACGCCGCTCACCGCGAACGCCTACCTGGGCGCGTGGGGCATCGTCGACTGCCTGGGCAGCGGCGCCGACGTCGTCGTCACCGGCCGGGTCACCGACGCCTCGGTGATCGTCGGAGCGGCGGCGGCGCACTTCGGCTGGGGCCCGACCGACTACGACCAGCTCGCGGGTGCCGTGGTCGCCGGCCACGTCATCGAATGCGGCGTGCAGGCCACCGGCGGCAACTATTCCTTCTTTACCGAGGTCCCCGACCTGACCCACGCCGGTTTCCCGCTGGCCGAGGTCTCCGCCGACGGCTCGTCGGTGATCACCAAGCATCCCGGCACCGGCGGCGTGGTCAGCGTCGACACCGTCACCGCGCAGCTGCTGTACGAAATCGGCGGCGCGCGCTACGCCAACCCCGACGTCACCGCCCGGATGGACACCATCGCGCTGGCCCCCGACGGTCCCGACCGGGTGCGCATCAGCGGCGTGCGCGGCGAACCGCCGCCGCCCACGTACAAGGTGTCGCTCAACAGCATCGGCGGGTTCCGCAACGCCATGACGTTCGTGCTGACCGGCCTGGACATCGAGGCCAAGGCCGACTTGGTGCGCCGCCAGCTGGAGGCCGCGTTGACGGTGAAGCCCGCGGAGCTGCAGTGGACGCTGGCCCGCACGGACCACACCGACGCCGACACCGAGGAGGCCGCCAGCGCGTTGCTGCACTGCGTGGTCCGCGACCCCGACCCGGCCAACGTCGGACGTCAGTTCTCTTCCGCGGCAGTCGAATTGGCGCTCGCCAGTTATCCCGGCTTTCACGTGACCGCCCCGCCCGGTGACGGCCAGGTGTACGGCGTGTTCACCGCGGGGTACGTCGACGCGGCGCAGGTGCCGCACGTCGCGGTGCACGCCGACGGCACCGGGACCTACATCCCTTGCGCCACCGAGACTTTGGAGCTGGCGCCCGCCGATCCCCCGCCGTCCCCCGAGCCATTGCCGGCCGGTCCGACGCGCAGGGTGCCGCTGGGACGGATCGCGGGGGCCCGCAGCGGCGACAAGGGCGGGTCGGCCAACGTCGGCGTCTGGGTCCGCACCGATGAACAGTGGCGCTGGCTGGCCAACACGTTGACCGTCGAGCTGTTCACCGATCTGCTGCCCGAGGCGGCCGGCTTCGACGTCACCCGCCACCTGCTGCCCAACCTGCGCGCGGTGAACTTCGTCGTCGACGGCATCCTCGGTCAGGGTGTCGCGTACAACGCGCGATTCGATCCCCAGGCCAAGGGGCTGGGCGAATGGCTGCGCGGTCGCCACGTCGACATCCCGGAGGGCCTGCTGTGACTATCTGGACCACGCCCGAGCGCGAGCAGCTACGAAAGACGGTGCGCTCCTTCACCGAACGCGAGATCCTGCCCCACGCCGACGAGTGGGAACGCTCCGGCGAGCTGCCGCGCGACCTGCACCGGCGCGCCGGGGCGGCCGGCCTGCTGGGCGCGAGCTTTCCCGAATCGGTCGGCGGCGGTGGCGGTGACGGCGCCGACGCCGTGGTCATCTGCGAGGAGGTGCACCAGGCCGGCGCCCCCGGGGGCGCCTTCGCGTCGCTGTTCACCTCCGGCATCGCGGTGCCGCACATGATCGCCTCCGGCGACGCGCGACTGATCGACGAGTTCGTGCGGCCGACGCTGTCCGGCGAGAAGATCGGTTCGTTGGCCATCACCGAGCCCGGCGGCGGTTCCGACGTCGGGCACCTGCGCACCAGCGCCGTCCTGGACGGCGATCACTACGTCGTCAACGGCGCCAAGACCTACATCACCTCCGGAGTGCGCGCCGACTACGTCGTGACCGCGGTGCGCACGGGAGGCGCTGGGGCGGCCGGGGTTTCGCTGCTGGTGGTCGAGAAGGGCACGCCCGGCTTCGAGGTCACCCGCAAGCTGGACAAGATGGGCTGGCGGTCCTCCGACACCGCGGAGCTGTCGTACACCGACGCACGCGTGCCGACGGCGAACCTCGTCGGCGCGGAGAACAGCGGGTTCGCCCAGATCGCCCAGGCGTTCGTGTCCGAGCGGATCGGGCTTGCAGCGCAGGCCTATTCGAGCGCGCAGCGGTGCCTGGACCTGACCCTGCAGTGGTGCCGTGACCGGGAGACGTTCGGGCGCCCGCTGATCTCGCGGCAGTCGGTGCAGAACACGCTGGCCGAGATGGCCCGCCGCATCGACGTCGCCCGGGTCTACTCCCGCAACGTGGTCGAGCGTCAGCTCGCCGGGGAGACCAACCTGATCGCGCAGGTGTGTTTCGCCAAGAACACCGCCGTCGAGGCCGGGGAATGGGTGGCCAACCAGGCCGTCCAGCTGTTCGGCGGCATGGGCTACATGGCCGAATCCGAAGTCGAACGCCAATACCGGGACATGCGGATCCTGGGCATCGGCGGCGGCACCACCGAAATCCTGACCGCACTGGCCGCCAAAACCCTGGGATACCAATCGTGACCGCACTGAAGTCCACCCTCGACCCGAACTCGCCCGCCTACACCGACGCGGCGTCGACGGCGACCTCGCGGCTCGACGAGATCGACGCCGAACTCGCCAAAGCGCTTGCGGGCGGCGGACCCAAGTACGTCGAGCGCCACCACGCCCGCGGCAAGCTGACCGCGCGGGAACGCATCGAGCTGCTCGTCGACCCCGACTCCCCGTTCCTGGAGCTCAGCCCCCTGGCCGCCTACGGCAGCGCGTTCACGGTCGGCGCCAGCACCGTCACCGGGATCGGCGTGGTGTCGGGGGTCGAATGCCTGGTCGTCGCCAACGACCCGACGGTCAAGGGCGGCACCAGCAACCCTTGGACGCTGAAAAAGATCCTGCGGGCCAACCAGATCGCCTTCGAGAACCGGCTGCCCGTCATCTCGCTGGTCGAATCCGGCGGGGCGGACCTGCCCACCCAGAAGGAGATCTTCATCCCCGGCGGGCAGATGTTCCGCGACCTGACCCGCCTGTCGGCTGCCGGGATCCCCACCATTGCCCTGGTTTTCGGCAACTCCACCGCGGGCGGCGCCTACATTCCCGGCATGTCCGACCACGTCGTGATGATCAAGGAACGCTCGAAGGTGTTCCTCGCCGGTCCCCCGCTGGTCAAGATGGCCACCGGCGAGGAATCCGACGACGAGTCGCTGGGCGGCGCCGAAATGCACTCCCGCGTCTCGGGTTTGGCCGACTACTTCGCCGCCGACGAGCTCGACGCCATCCGCATCGGGCGCCGCATCGTGGCCCGGCTGAACTGGGTCAAGCAGGGACCGGCGCCGGGGCCGGTGACCGAGCCGCTGTTCGACGCCGAGGAGTTGATCGGCATCGTGCCCGCGGACCTGCGCGTCCCGTTCGACCCGCGCGAGGTGATCGCCCGCCTCGTGGACGGCTCCGAATTCGACGAATTCAAGGCCATGTACGGCTCGTCGCTGGTCACCGGCTGGGCCCGGCTGCACGGCTACCCGCTGGGCATCCTCGCCAACGCGCGCGGCGTGCTGTTCAGCGAGGAGTCGCAGAAGGCCACCCAGTTCATTCAGCTGGCCAACCGCTCGAACACGCCGCTGTTGTTCCTGCACAACACCACCGGCTACATGGTGGGCAAGGACTACGAAGAGGGCGGGATGATCAAGCACGGGTCGATGATGATCAACGCCGTGTCCAACTCGACCGTCCCGCACATCTCGCTGCTGATCGGCGCCTCCTACGGCGCCGGCCACTACGGCATGTGCGGGCGGGCCTACGACCCGAGGTTCCTGTTCGCCTGGCCCAGCGCCAAATCCGCGGTGATGGGCGGCGCCCAGCTGGCGGGCGTCCTGTCGATCGTGGCCCGCGCGGCCGCCGAGGCCCGCGGCCAGCAGGTCGACGAGGACGCCGACGCCGCGATGCGCGCGGCCGTCGAGGGGCAGATCGAGGCCGAGTCGCTGCCGCTGGTGTTGTCCGGGATGCTCTACGACGACGGGGTGATCGACCCGCGTGACACCCGCACCGTCCTGGGAATGTGTCTGTCCGCCATCGCCAATGGCCCGATCGAGGGGACGTCGAACTTCGGCGTCTTCCGGATGTGAGCCCCATGGTCACTCGAGTGCTGGTCGCCAACCGCGGCGAAATCGCCCGCCGGGTGTTCGCCACCTGCCGGCGGCTGGGCCTTGCCACCGTCGCCGTCTACACCGACCCCGACGCCGCCGCGCCGCACGTGGCCGAGGCCGATGCGCGGGTGCGGCTGGAAAAGACGAACGACTATCTGAACGCCGAGGCGCTCATCGCCGCCGCCCGCGCCGCGGACGCCGACGCGGTGCACCCCGGCTACGGGTTCCTTTCCGAGAACGCCGATTTCGCGGCCGCAGTGCAGCAGGCCGGCCTGACCTGGGTCGGGCCGCCGGTGGACGCGGTGCGGGCGATGGGCTCCAAGATCGAGTCCAAGAAACTGATGGCCGCCGCCGGAGTCCCGGTGCTCGACGAGCTGGACCCCGACGCCGTCACCGAGGCGCAGCTCCCCGTGCTGGTCAAGGCGTCGGCCGGCGGCGGCGGCCGCGGGATGCGGGTGGTCCGCGAACTGTCCTCTCTCGCGGGCGAAGTCGAGGCGGCCCGGCGTGAGGCGGCCTCGGCGTTCGGCGACCCGACCGTCTTCTGCGAGCGCTACCTGCCCACCGGTCATCACATCGAGGTCCAGGTCATGGCCGACACCCACGGCACCGTCTGGGCCGTCGGGGAACGGGAATGCTCCATTCAGCGCCGCCACCAGAAGATCATCGAGGAGGCGCCCTCGCCGCTGGTCGAGCGCATCCCGGGAATGCGGGCCAAGCTGTTCGACGCGGCCCGGCTAGCGGCCGCCGCGATCGGCTACACGGGCGCCGGCACGGTGGAGTTCCTCGCCGACGACGACGGCGAGTTCTACTTCCTCGAGATGAACACCCGGCTGCAGGTCGAGCACCCGGTGACCGAGGAGACCACCGGGCTCGACCTCGTCGAGCTGCAGCTTGCGGTCGCCGAGGGTGCCCATCTCGACGCCGAACCCCCTGCCGCCCAGGGGCATTCGATCGAGGCCAGGCTCTACGCCGAGGACCCGGCCCGGGGCTGGCAGCCCCAGGCCGGCGTGCTGCACGCGATCGACGTGCCGGCGGTTCGGACCGAGTTCGGCTCGCTGGGGCACCGGACCGGGATCCGGCTGGACTCCGGGATCGTCGACGGCTTCACCGTGTCGATCCACTACGACCCGATGCTGGCCAAGGTCATCTCCTACGCACCGACGCGCCGCCAGGCCGCGCTGGTCCTCGCCGACGCGCTGGCCCGCGCCCGCCTGCACGGCGTGCGCACCAACCGCGAGCTGCTGGTCAACGTGCTGCGGCACCCCGCATTTCTCGACGGCGCCACCGACACGGCGTTTTTCGACACGCACGGCCTGGACAAGCTGTCCGCGCCGTCGGCCGACGCCGCGGTCGTCCGGTTGTCCGCGGTCGCCGCCGCGCTGGCCGACGCCGCCCACAATCGCGCGGTCGCCGCGGTCCTGGGCCCGGTCCCCAGCGGCTGGCGAAACGTGGCGTCGGGGTATCAGGTGAAGACCTATCGCGACGACACCGACACCGAGCAGGCCGTCGAATACCGTTTCACCCGAACCGGATTGACCCTGCCGAACGACGCGCAGGTGCGGCTGGTTGCCGCCACGTCCGATGAGGTCACCCTGGCCGACGACGGGGTGGAGCACACGTTCGCCGTCGCCCGATACGGCGACGACGTGTACGTCGATTCGGCGCGCGGGCCCGTCCACCTGGTCGCGTTGCCCCGCTTCCCGGAACCGGGTTCGACCCTCGAAAAGGGTTCCCTGGTGGCGCCCATGCCCGGCAACGTCGTTCGCCTCGGCGCCGCGATCGGCGACGCCGTCGCCGCCGGGCAGCCACTGATCTGGCTGGAGGCGATGAAGATGGAACACACCATCACCGCACCCTCCGACGGCGTGCTCGCCGAGCTCAACGTCGAAACCGGCCAGCAGGTCGAGGTGGGCGCCGTCCTCGGAGTGATCGCAAGCGCGGCGGAGCCGGGCGCGGCGGGTCACGACCATCCAACCCTGGCAAGAGTGGAAGCGCCGCAAGCAGAAGGAGATTCACAGTGACCGACAGCAGCTTCATCGAGAACGAGGAGCGCCGGGCGCTGCGCAAGGCGGTGTCCGAATGGGCGTCCAACTACGGCAGCGAGTACTACCTCGAGAAGGCCCGCGCGCACGAACACACCACCGAATTGTGGTCCGAGGCCGGCAAGCTCGGCTTCCTCGGGGTGAACCTGCCCGAAGAGTACGGCGGCGGCGGCGCCGGCATGTACGAGCTGTCGCTGGTGATGGAGGAGATGGCGGCCGCGGGCAGCGCGCTGCTCCTGATGGTGGTGTCGCCCGCCATCAACGGCACCATCATCAGCAAGTTCGGCACCGACGAGCAGAAGAAGCGCTGGATCCCCGGCATCGCCGACGGCTCGCTGACGATGGCGTTCGCGATCACCGAGCCCGACGCCGGCTCCAACTCGCACAAGATCACCACCACCGCCCGCCGCGACGGCAGCGACTGGATCCTCAAGGGGCAGAAGGTTTACATCTCCGGCATCGACCAGGCGCAGGCGGTCCTGGTGGTGGCGCGTACAGAGGAGGCGAAGACCGGCAAGCTGCGCCCGGCGCTGTTCGTGGTACCCACGGACGCGCCCGGCTTCACCTACACCCCGATCGAGATGGAGCTGATCAGCCCCGAGCGCCAGTTCCAGGTGTTCCTCGACGACGTGCGGCTGCCCAGCGACGCGCTGGTGGGCGCCCAGGACGCCGCCATCGCACAGCTTTTCGCGGGGCTGAACCCCGAGCGCATCATGGGGGCGGCCAGCTCGGTGGGCATGGGCCGCTTCGCGCTGAACAAGGCGGTCGACTACGTCAAGACGCGCCAGGTCTGGTCCACCCCCATCGGCGCGCACCAGGGCCTGTCACATCCGTTGGCGCAGTGCCACATTGAGGTCGAGCTCGCCAAGCTGATGATGCAGAAGGCCGCGACGCTGTATGACCACGGCGACGACGCGGGCGCCGCCGAGGCGGCCAACATGGCGAAGTACGCGGCGGCCGAGGCGGCCACCCGCTCGGTCGACCAGGCCGTGCAGTCGATGGGTGGCAACGGGCTGACCAAGGAGTACGGCGTGGCGGCCATGCTCGCGTCGGCCCGGCTCGGGCGGATCGCCCCGATCAGCCGGGAGATGGTGCTGAACTTCGTCGCGCAGACGTCGCTGGGCCTGCCCCGGTCCTACTGATGGGAGATCGTCTCGTCGAATACGCCGTCGCGGGCCCGGTCGCGCGGCTGACGCTGAACTCGCCGCACAACCGCAACGCGCTGTCGACCGCGCTCGTCGAGCAGCTGCATCAGGGCCTGCGCGACGCCGCGGCGGACCCGGGAGTGCGGATGGTGGTCCTCGGCCACACCGGCAACACCTTCTGCGCCGGCGCGGACCTCAGCGAGGCCGGCGCCGGCGACCCCTTCGACATGGCCGTCGCGCGGGCCCGCGAAATGACCGCGCTGCTGCGCGCCATCGTCTCCGCGCCGCTGCCGGTGATCGCCGCCGTCGACGGGCATGTCCGGGCCGGCGGCTTCGGGTTGGTCGGCGCCTGCGACATCGCGGTCGCCGGCCCGCGCAGCACCTTCGCGCTGACCGAGGCCCGGATCGGCGTCGCACCGTCGATCATCTCGCTGACGCTGCTGCCGAAGGTGTCGGCGCGGGCCGCGGCGCGCTACTACCTCACCGGCGAGACGTTCGGCGCGGCCGACGCCGCGGCGATCGGGCTCATCACGATGGCGGCCGACGACGTCGACGCCGCGGTCGAGAAGGTGGTCGCCGACGTGAGCCGCGGTTCGCCGCAGGGGCTTGCCGCGTCGAAGGCGCTCACCACCGCCGCCGTGCTCGAGGGCTTCGACCGCGACGCCGAACGGCTCACGGAGGAGTCGGCCCGGCTGTTCGTGTCCGACGAGGCGCGCGAGGGCATGATGGCGTTTCTGCAGAAGCGCCCGCCTAGTTGGGCAAACGTCTAACGGGTGCCGCGACCTGCACAGAAGGACCCAAGACCGGGGCCCGACCAGGGAACAACGTTGCAGTTTAGCCAACCCACTTGCAGCAAAACTTCTACGTCGTACGCTCGTGGATGATGAGCAACTCTGCGCAACGCGATACCCGCGATACCCAGGACACGCGTGACGAATCGTCGCGCGCGGCCGACACGGATCGCATCCAGGTCGCGCAGTTGCTGGCGTATGCGGCCGAGCAGGGGCGGCTGCAGCTGAAGGACTACGAGGACCGCCTGACGCGGGCGTACGCCGCGACCACCTACGAGGAGCTCGACGAGCTGCGCGCCGACCTGCCCGGCACGATGCTGAGCCCGCGCCGCGGCGGCAAACCCAACCCGGCGCCGTCGATGCTGCTGCTGGCGCTGATGAGCAATTTCGAGCGGCGCGGCCGGTGGAACGTCCCGAAGAAGCTCACCACCTTCACCTTCTGGGGAACCGGGGTGGTGGACCTGCGTTATGCCGACTTCACCTCCACCGAGGTCGACATCCACGCGATCTCGATCATGGGCGCGCAGAACATCCTGCTGCCCCCCGAAGTCAACGTCGAGATCCACGGGCGCGGCGTGATGGGCGGCTTCGACCACAGCGTGCTCGGCCAAGGCACCCCCGGCGCGCCGAAGGTCAACATTTACGGCTTCTCGCTGTGGGGCGGTGTGGGCATCAAGCGCAAGGCCCGTCGCCCGCGCGGATAATCCCTGCGCCGCTCGCTAACCCGGCACGTAGTCGAACTTGTCGGGGTTGGGCCCCCGTCGTCCCGCTTCGCCCTTGTCCAGCGCGGAGATCGCCGCCATGTCGGAGTCGTCCAAGTCGAAGTCGAATAGCTCGAAGTTGGCCTGAATCCGTTCCGGGGTCACCGATTTGGGGAAGACGACGTCGCCGCGCTGGATGTGCCAGCGCAACACCACCTGCGCCGGCGACTTGCCGCGCGCGTCGGCGATGCGGTTGATCTCGGGATCGCCGAGCACTTTGCCCTGGGCGATCGGCGACCACGCCTCGGTGACGATGCCGTGCTCGCGGCCGTAGGCGCGGACCTGCTCGTTGCCGAAATACGGATGCACCTCGATCTGGTTGACCGACGGGACGGTCGCGGTTTCCGCGGCGAGCCGTTCCAGGTGTGCGGTCTGGAAATTCGACACCCCGATGCTGCGGGCGCGGCCGTCCTTGGCGAACTCCTCGAGCACCTTCCAGGTGGACACGAAGTCGCCGCCGTAGAGCGTGGGCAGCGGCCAGTGAATGAGGAACAGGTCGACGTAATCGGACTTCAAGGCGTCGAGCGTCTTGTCGAAGGCGCGCCGCGCATCGTCGGGCTTGTGAAAGCCGTTGTTCAGCTTGCTGGTAACGAACACCTCGGCGCGCTCGAGCCCGGCGTCACGGACGCCGTCGGCCACTTCCTTCTCGTTCCCATACATCTCGGCGGTATCGATGTGCCGGTACCCGATGTCGAGGGCGCGCTTGACGGCCGCGGCGGTCTCGTCGGGCTTGATCTGGAACACGCCGAAGCCCAGCTGCGGAATGCTCACGCCGTCGTTGAGTTTGATCGTTGGAACCTTGCTCATGCATCTCCTCCGTCTCCGCCCTACTACCCGGTCGGGGAGGTATCTATTCCCGCTGCGGGATTATCGACGGCGCCGCGACCGCAGATAGTCACCCACGACGGCGGCCCCGAGACCGTCGACATCGGGGACCACGACGCGCCCCTCCACGCGACGCGCGACCTGGTCGATAAACCGGGCCAGGCCCGGGTCGTCGCCCAACCGGAAGATCGTCACCTGCGCGCCGAGCCTTGCCATGTCGTCGAATCCGCGCAC
>NZ_LZIS01000171.1 GCF_001667015.1 Mycobacterium sp. E3198
GCAGCGAGGGCCTGCGCGACGTGTTCGAGCGGGTCGGCAGGTTTGTCGGCGGTCCGGGTGGCCGGACGGGCTGGTCGGCGTTTTTCGACGACCTGTCGCGGCGGCCGCGGCCGGCGCCGGAGACCGCCGGCGAGGCCGGCGACGGCGTGTGGGCCATCTACACCGTGGACGCCGACGGCGGCGCCCACGTCGAACAGGTCTACGCGACCGAACTCGACGCGCTGCGGGCCAACAAGAACAACGTGGATCCCAAGCGCAAGGTGCGCTTCCTGCCCTACGGCATCGCGGTCAGCGTCCTCGATCACGACGCGGAGGAATCCGACGAAGCCGGCGAATCCGACGCGGCGGGCTAGCCGCGAGCGTGCGCAGAATGTCGCGCTAGAGCGGCGTGTCGCGTACCAACGCGCACGCTCGCGGTGGGAGAGGGCGAGAAGGGTCAGCCGCGGCTGATCAGCCCTGCTGCACCTCGTTGGAACCGCCGGAGTTGCTGATCTTCGGATTGCCCGAGTGGTAGGTGATCTTGTTGCTGAAGCCGGACGCGTCGATGCTGTCGACGGAGTCGACGGTGATGGCGTTCTGAACGCCCGACACCGTGAGGCTCGTGCAGTGGCCGGTGATCACGACCGTGTTGGAAACGCCGCTGACGCTGACGACGTTGTTGTTGCAGGCGATCGTTCGATTCTCGTTGATGCCCGAGACGCTGATCCGCGCGCCGGGCGCCGGTGTGGGTGACGTCGACGGCGCCGTGGTCCTGGTCCGGGTGCTCGATGGGCCGGGGCTGCGCGGGCTGGTGGTGGCGCTCGACGGGGGACCGAACGTCGCGGAGATGCTCGGTGGGGAGCTGATGATCGACCGGACACCGGAGAGCTGGTGTGCGGCGAAGGCGGCGATGCCCCCCGCGAGCGCGAGAAAGCCGATGACGATGAACGTGCCGACGATCCACCAGGTTCGGCCGCCCGACGAGGACCTCGGCGGCGGACCGTACGACGGTCCGCCGTAGGTCCAGGGGCTCGCCGGCGGCGGTGGGGGCGGCGGGTTGATCGGAATCGGCACGGTGACGAAGGGCAGGTGCAGGTACATCGTCAACGGCGGGCGCTGGTATTGCGGCGGCGGTCCGGGTGGCCGGACGGGCTGGTCGGCGTTTTTCGACGACCTGTCGCGGCGGCCGCGGCCGGCGCCGGAGACCGCCGGCGAGGCCGGCGACGGCGTGTGGGCCATCTACACCGTGGACGCCGACGGCGGCGCCCACGTCGAACAGGTCTACGCGACCGAACTCGACGCGCTGCGGGCCAACAAGAACAACGTGGATCCCAAGCGCAAGGTGCGCTTCCTGCCCTACGGCATCGCGGTCAGCGTCCTCGATCACGACGCGGAGGAATCCGACGAAGCCGGCGAATCCGACGCGGCGGGCTAGCCGCGAGCGTGCGCAGAATGTCGCGCTAGAGCGGCGTGTCGCGTACCAACGCGCACGCTCGCGGTGGGAGAGGGCGAGAAGGGTCAGCCGCGGCTGATCAGCCCTGCTGCACCTCGTTGGAGACGTC
>NZ_LZIS01000172.1 GCF_001667015.1 Mycobacterium sp. E3198
CGTGATCGGGGTGCTCGGGAACCTTGACGCCCCAGTCGAACGACGTCCTCGAGATCGACAGGTCGCGCAGGCCGCCGGAGACGAAGCTGACCACCTCGTTGCGCCGCACCTCGGGCGCGATGAAGTCGGGGTTCGCCTCGTAGTGGGCCAGCAGCTTGTCGGTGTACGCCGACAGCCGAAAGAAGTAGGTCTGTTCCTCGGTCCAGGTCACCGGTGTGCCGGTTTCGACGGCGATCCGCGTCCCGTTCACCACCTCGGTCTCCGATTCGACGAAGAACCTCTCGTCGCGCACCGAATACCAGCCCTCGTACGTGTCCAGGTAGATGTCGCCGGCGGCGGCCATCCGCCGCCAGATCTCCTTGGACGCCTCGTGGTGGTCGGCGTCGGTGGTGCGGATGAACCTGTCGAAGGAGACGTCGAGCCGCTCCTGCAGCCGCTGGAACACGTCGGAGTTGCGGCGGGCCAGTTCGGCGGTGGGCAGCCCTTCGGCGGCGGCGGCCTGCGCGACCT
>NZ_LZIS01000173.1 GCF_001667015.1 Mycobacterium sp. E3198
TCGGCGAACAGCGCGCCCAGCATGCCGGTGCCGCCGGTGATCAGCGCGGTGCCCTCGGGCTCCAGCACCGGTTGCGGGATCAGGACGATCTTCCCGGTGTGACGGGCCTGGCTCATGTCGCGGAAGGCCTGCGGGGCGTTCACCAGGCCGTAGCTGGTGGTGGGCAACGGCCGCAGCGCACCGGCGGCGAACAGCGCCAGCAACGCCGCCCACGCCGGCTGCAGCGATTCCGCGGGCGCACTGGACAAGTCGTAGACGCGGTAGTCCACCCCGGGATGGGCCGCGGCGATGTCGTCGGGCACCCGGATGTCGGTCTTGCCGATCTCGACGAAACGGCCGCCGCGCGGCAGCAACTGCAGCGACGCGTCGACGAAATCCCCGGCCAGGCTGTTGAGCACGACATCCATGCCTTGGCCGTCGGTGGCCGCCTTGAAGGTGTCGACAAAATCCAGCGTGCGCGACGACGCGATATGCGCCGCCTCGATCCCCAGCCCGGCCAGCACGTGTTGTTTGTCGGGGTGCGCGGTGGCGAACACCTCGGCGCCAAGCTGGCGGGCGATCTGGATGGCGGCCTGCCCCACCCCGCCGGCGCCGGCGTGGATGAGCACCCGCTGCCCCGCCGACAGCCCGGCGATCTCGACCAGGGAAATGTAGGCGGTCAGGTACACGATCGGCGCCGAGGCGGCCTGGGTGAACGACCAGCCGGCCGGAACCGCCACCACCATGGCCGCGTCGGTGATCGCGGTCGGCGCGAACGCGTTGTGCGGAAACAGCCCCATCACCGCATCCCCGGCACGCACCGACGTCCCCGGGCCGGCCTCCAGCACCACCCCGGCGGCCTCACTGCCCATCCCGTCATCGGCGATGGCGCCCAACGCCACCACCACGTCGCGGAAGTTCAGCCCGGCGGCGCGCACCTGGACGCGAATCTGCCCCGGCGCCAGCGTCTCTGACTCGGTGCCCAGCAGCGCCAGGTTGGCCAAATCACCCTTGCCGGTGGTGCCCAACTGCCAGCCCGAACCGTCCGGCGGCGCCAGGATCGCGGCGCGCGCCAGCCGGGCAAGGTGCACAGCACCCTTGCGCAGCGCCAACTGCGGCTCACCGGTCGGCCGCGCCGCCACCACGGCCGCCAGCCGGTCCCCGGTGACCGCGGAGTCGTCGGTGTCCACCAGGGTGATGCGCCCGGGATGCTCGTTCTGCGCGGTGTGGATCAGCGCCCACACCGCGGCGTGCGCCGCATCGGGGACACGGTCAAA
>NZ_LZIS01000174.1 GCF_001667015.1 Mycobacterium sp. E3198
CTCGCGCAGCTGATGTCGCAGATCACCCGCTACGCACCGGAATCGGTGTTTCCCAGCATCGAAGGCTGGCCGGAACAGTCGATGAAGGATCATCGGCGCATCCTGTCCGCGCTCAAAAAGCACGACGAACAGCTCGCGCGCGCGGCGATGTCGCAGCACCTCGCCGCCGGCGCGGTGCCGTTGATCGAGCACCTCACCGCGCGGGGGGTCGTGCTCGAGGACGAGCGCTAGTCGTCGCGAAACGTCTGCCGATAGCTTTGCGGCGACACTCCTGCCACTCGACGAAAGTGTTCACGGAAATTCGTCGCCGATGTGAAACCCACGTGGCGCGAGATGGTTTCGATGCCTTCGCAGGTCCGCTGCAGTAGCTGTTGCGCGTGTTTGACTCGAACGCTGTTGACCCACTGCATCGGCGTCTGACCCGTCTCGCGCTTGAAGCGGCGATTGAGCGTCCGCTCGCTGCTGGACGCTTTCAGCGCGATGTCACGAAGGGTCAGCGGCCGGTGCGCATTGTTCTCGATCCAGACCAGGAGGCCGTCGAGTTCGGTGCTGGACCTGCGGCGGTTGCGGATGATGAATTGCGCCTGGCCGCCGCTGCGGTGCAGCGGGGTGACCGCGAGGCGGGCGGCGTCGGCGGCCGCGGCGGCGCCGTAGTCCCGGGCGACCATGTGCAGGCACAGGTCCAGGCCCGCGGACGCCCCCGCCGAGGTCAGAACCTGGCCCTCGTCGATGTACAGCGCGTCCGCATCGAGGGTGACGTCGGGATAGCTGGCCGAAAACAATTCGGCCGCCAGCCAGTGCGTGGTCGCGCGTTTGCCGTCGAGGATCCCGGCGGCGGCCACGGTGAACGCGCCGCTGCAGATGGAGGCGATGCGGATTCCCTTGCAGTAAGCCGCCTTCAAGGCCGAGATGACGTCGTCGCGAACGGGGGCCGCGGCGTCGTTGCGGCCCGGCACGACGACGGTGTCGGCGTTGGCGAGTTCATCGAGGCCGAAGTCCGTCGCGATCCCGATGGGTCCCGCCGCGACGACGGGTTCACAGCCACACACGCGAACCCGATAACCCGGCGACCCGCTCTCGAGCCAAACCCGGCCGAACACCTCGATCGCGATGGCGAGGTCGAACGCGATCGCATCGGGTTCGGCCAGGATCGCGACGGAATGCATGGTTGGCAATATACCGGCGGAACATGGCAATCCTGCCACTGGTCTTGGGCCGGGCGACGGGCGAGCATAGCCGGATGCATGCGCAAATCGTGTTGTACGACGGCTTCGATCCGCTCGACGCCATCGGGCCGTTCGAAGTCCTTGCCGCGGGCAGCGGGATGGTCGCGGGCGACCTCGCGGTGACACTGGTGACGGCGGAAGGCCCGCGCAGCGTGGTCAGCGGTACCCGCGGTCTCGCGCTGACCGCCACCGCCGCGCTCGATCCGTCCGAGCCGGGGTGCGTGATCGTGCCCGGGGCCAGCGGGCCGACCGTCGGTGACCCCGACGCGGGCATCGAGACCATCCCGGTGCTGTTGGCGCGCGCGGCCCAGACCGAGCTAACCCCGCTGCTGCACAAAGCATTTGCCAATCCGGATGTGACGGTCGCTGCCGTGTGCGGCGGCTCCATCGTGCTGGCGATGTCGGGACTGATCGAGGGCCGTCACGCGGTGACGCATCATTTGGGGCTGGAGCTGCTCGAGGCGGCGGGCGCGCATCCGGTGGCGGCCCGCGTCGTCGACGATGGGGACCTGGTCACCGCCGGTGGGGTGACATCGGGGTTGGACCTGGGCCTGCATCTGCTGGAACGCTGCTACGGCCCCCGAATCGCCCACGCCGTCGAGAAACTCCTCGAATACGAGCGACGGGGGACGGTCTGGCGACCCGTGGGCCGCGAACCGGCGGAGGTATAGATGGGCATCGAGGGCGACTGGGACGTGAGCATCAAGACCCCGATCGGCACGCTGGCGGTGGTGTACACATTCCGGCAACTGCGCGACGGGGACGGTGGGCTCGCGGGCACGGCGACCTACAAGGACGAAACGGTTGCGCTGCAGGACTTTACGAGCGCGACGGTCGCGGACGGCACTCGTCTCACCTGGCGGCAATCGGTGCGCAAACCCATCCGGCTGAACCTGGACTTTGACGTCGTGGTCAAGGGTGACGCCATGAGCGGACACTCCCGCGCGGGCCGCTTGCCGCGATCGGCGGTATCCGGAACTCGGCGGCGGCCGTCGTAGCGCCGACCGCCCTCTCTTGTTGCTGAAAGCCGTCTGGGCATAGGCTGCCGTGTCAGGGGGGCAACAACTTAGAGCGAGGAAAAGTGCCCCGAACGATTTGCGCATCGGCGGTGTTCGTCGCTTCCGCGGTGGCGGTCGCCCTCGCGCCGCCGGCGGTCGCCGACATGCTCGATCCGATCCCCGGCAACGGCGTCTTTGTCGTCGGGGTCGACATCGCGCCGGGCCTGTACCACACGGGCGGCTCCGGGTCGGCCTTCGGCGTCTGGATCAACAACGTGCCGACCCAGGACTCGATGTGTTCGTGGTTCACGTACAGCACGCCCGACGCGAACAAGGACCATGTACTGCAGACGAACACCTCTATCGGACCGATGTTCGCGAACATCAACACGTCCGTCAAGGCCTTCGAATCGCAGAACTGTCAGCCCTGGACGCGGGTTCCCTGAGGCTGTCGCGGGGCGTTATCACCGCATCACATAGGGGAACTGGCGGTGGGGGTACACACCGTGCAGGTCGCGGCACGACGGCGGATGGCGGTCTCCGTCGTCCTTGATTTTGTACTTGGCGGCCAGCTCCGCGCCGATCATCGTCTGGCCGCTGAGTTGCCCGAGTCCCGCGTCCTCGTAAAGCCGCGCAATGACATGCCCCGTCAGCTCTGGGGTCTCGGCCGTCTCGAGAATGTGTCCCAGTTTCTCCGGATTCCTTGCGACGATGTCCCGCACGCGCTGAGTCAGCAACGAGCCCATCCACATCGACACGGCCGCGATTCCGGTGCCTTCCAGGTCCACCGCCATGTCCGCGGCCATCTTGTCCACGCCCGCCTTCGGCACGCCGTATGCGAAACCGAACGCATAATGCACCGCTCCCGAGGCGGAGGTGAAGACCACCAGGCCCTTGCCCTGCGGCACCATCAGCGGCACCGCAAAGACGGTGGCAACGTAGCTGCTCCGTACTCCGACCGCGAGCGTGTCGATGACGTTCAGCGGCTCCTCCCAGAACTTGGTGCGCCCCATCATCTCGTCCCGGATGATCGCCGCGTTGTTGACCAGCACGTCGATCCTGCCCTGCTCTCGGCCGACCCGCTCGAACAGGTCCCGAACCTGTTCGTCATCCGAGTGATCGACACGGATCGCAATGCCCCGGCCGCCCAGCGCGTCCACTTGCTCGGCGGTTTCCCGGATGGAACCGGAAAGCGCGGACCCGCCTGGCCTTTCGGTGCGGCCGGTGACGTACACCGTGTATCCGTGGGCGCCGAGCACGCGCGCAATGCCCGCGCCGGCACCTCTGCTCGCGCCTGTGACGACCGCGATCGGGCTTCTGTTCGCCATTACAAGACAGCGCCGCCGTTGACGCCGACGACCTGGCCGGTGACGTAGCCCGACGACTCCGAACAGAGGAAGGCACACAGCGCGGCGACGTCGTCGCATGTTCCGAGCCTCGCCGCGGGAATGGCCTTCGCCAAAACCTCTGCGGGAGGCAGCTTCTTGGCGAGCTGCTGCTCGCGCAGCATCGGGCTATCGATCACGAAGGGCGGGATGGTGTTGATCGTGATTCCCCGCGACGCGTACTCCCGCGCCACCGTCTTGGTCAGCGCGATGACACCGCCTTTGGAAGCCGAATAGTGGCCCTGGCCTACCGCGCCCTGCTGACCGGCGGCCGACGAGATGGTCACGATGCTGCCCCATTCGGTCGCGGCCATGTCGGACAGCGCCGCCTGCAGGCAAAGGAACGTACCGGTCAGGTTCACCGCCAGGTATCGGTTCCATTCGTCGAGCGTGATCTTGCCGAACGGGGTGAAGCTGGCGATGGCGGCGCTCGTCACCAGGATTTCCACCGGGCCGAGCGCATTTCGCACCGTCGCGAAGGCTCGCTCGACGGCATGCGGATCCGAGACGTCGACCTGGACGCCGAGGGCACGGGCGCCCTCCGCGCGTAGTTCAGAAGCCACTTTGTCCGCGGCGTCGCCGTTGAGGTCGAGGACGGCGACGCTGTGCCCGCACCCGGCGAGGTGCGCCGCGATCCCCTGCCCGAGCCCCGAGCCGCCGCCGGTGACCACCGCTACCCGATTCGTCGCCGCCACGACGGCCTCCCTGCTATACGTTCGTATTGCATCCGCTCCATACGACTGTATAGCACCGGTCGCGACGAAGGCATCACCGGTCACTTGCGGGGGCGCGACCGCCTCCGCCTGCGGCGCGCCGATCGCGTTTCGAAGGTATCGAGATATTTTTCGATCGCGTTGACCACCTCGTCGTGCGCGGTATGGACTCCGACGCCCTCCTCGAGGTTCAGGAACTTCGGGATGCCGGTCACCAGGAGCGCGACCGCGCTCAACGACAGCTCGCCGTCCAGACGCGCTCCCTTGCCGAACTTGCGCGCCAGCGCCTCGACTTCGACCTTCCGCACTCTGGTCGTGACGTCGGCGATCGCGGAACGGATCGACTTGCGATGGTTTCCGAGCGCCAGGAACTCGGTCATGAGGGCGCCGGTAGCCTCGTCCCAACTGAAGTCCCACAGCGCGTGCAACGGATCATCGGACCGCGCTTCCAGCGCCTTGGCCAGCACCGCGAGGTTGCGTTCGGAATAGCGTTGGATCGCCGCCAAGAATATCTCGTCGAGGGACGGGAAATAGTACTGCACCAGGCTCGGAGTCACTCCCGCCTTGGCGGCCAACGCGCGGTAGCTCACGCCGGCGTAACCCTCCTCGAGCATCATCTTCTCGACACAATCAAGGAGCGCGTCTCGGGTCTTGGACGTTTCCGCGCCCACGCGCCGGGGTGCTGTTGCCATGGCCACCTCCTTCGGTGAGAACCATTTTCGCACTCGCCATCCGCTGTACATCCGTATAGTCTCACAACATGACCGCTGAGACCGAGCTCCGCCTGTTGCGGCGCGACGTCCAGTACTTGCTCGATCGCACCGCCATCCTCGATTGCATCGCGCGCCATGCGCGGGGGTGCGATCGCCACGACATCGACCTCATCGGCGCGGCCTACCACGAAGACGGCATGGACGAGCACGGCTTCGCTGTCAATCCGGGGGCCGGCTACGCGGAGTGGGCCAACAAGGCTCACGCCGAGACCTCGATCGTGCATACCCACAACATCACCACGCACTCGTGCGAGATCGATGGCGACACGGCGCACGCCGAAAGCTACGTCATCGTGGTCCTCATCGGCCGCGATGGCGGCAGCGCGCAGTTCATCACGGGGCGCTACCTGGATCGCTTGGAACGCCGCGACGGTCAGTGGCGGATCGTGGTTCGGCGGGCAACCGTGGAGGGCATGTTCCTGGCCGACGCGCGCGTGCTGCAGTCGGGGTTCTTCAAGGAACAGGGTTACCTCGTCGGCACCCGTGATCGCCACGACCTGTCCTACCAGCGGCCGTTGACGATGGAGACGCCTGGGCCGGCCCGCTGGTGACCCGAGGGATTCAGACTCCCGCCGGCCCAGGCGCACCGTGCATGTACAGCGTCTGGCCCGAACAGAAGCTCGACGCATCGGAAGCCAAAAACAGCACGCCGTAGCCGATTTCGTCCGGGTCGCCGAGGCGCCCCAACCCGTTGGTCATCGCGACCGCCTCGGGGTCGAGTCCGTGGCGGGCGGCGTCGTCGGTCAGGGTGGCCGCGCGCACCGCCCCCACGGCGATCGCATTGACGCGGATGCCCCTGCGTGCCCACGCGGCCGCCATCGAGCCGGTCAAGTTGTTGACCGCCGCCTTGGCCGCGGCGTAGGGCGCGGCCTGTGGCATGGCCAGCAGGCTCGCCCCCGAGGAGATGTTCACGATGGCGCCCTTGCCCTGCTCCCGCATCGGCTTGGCCGCCGCGCGCGAGAGATGCCAGACCGCACCGAAGTTGAGGGCGACGGTGTGGTCGAAGTCGTCGTCGGGCCATTTCAAGATGGACTTCGTCTCCGCACCACCGGCGCAGTTCACGAGGATGTCGATGCGACCGAATTCCCGAAGGGTCGCCTCGACGAGCTCCCGGCAGGCCCGGGCTTCGGTCACATCGGTGGGAACCGCCAATGCCCGCCGCTCCCGCGCTCGCACCTCGCCGGCGGTGGACTCGAGGGGGCCGGGCCTTCGGCCGGCGAGCACGATATCGGCCCCGTAATCGGCGAGAACCAGTGCCGAGCCCCGCCCGATTCCCGTGCCGCCGCCCGTGATCACCGCTACGCGCCCGTCCAGGCGGAACCGATCGCTCACGAGACTTTGCCTCCCTCCACAACGCGCTATACGGCTGTACAGCAAATGCTATATGGTCGTACAGTAGCGGATGGAGGAGGCGCGTTGGAAGCGGACCTTTACTACGACCCGTGGGATGTCGAGATCGATCTCGACCCGTACCCGGTTTACCGACGGCTGCGTGACGAGGCCCCCCTGTACTACAACGAGCGCCACGATTTTTGGGGAGTGAGCCGCTACGCCGATGTCGAGGCAGCCCTGAGAGATCCGAGCGGGTTGAGTTCGGCGAAGGGGGACATTTTGGAGGTGGTGAAGGCCGATCCCGTGATGCCGCCCGGCGTTTTCATCAACGAGGACCCGCCATTGCACACGATCCATCGCGCGTTGGTGTCGCGGGCTTTCACGCCTAAAAAGATGCGGGCGCTCGAGGGCAAGGTGCGCGGGTTCTGCTCGGCTTGCCTGGATCCCCTGGTCGCCGAAGGAAGCTTCGATTTCGTCCTCGATCTGGGGCGGGAACTCCCGATGCGGACGATCGGAATGCTCGCCGGCATCCCGGATTCCGAGCAGCCCTCGGTGCGCGCCCAGGCGCATCGCGTCCTGCGCAATGAGCCCGGCAAGCCGCTCCCGGTGGACAAGGATCACTACTTCGACGGAGACATGTTCACCGAATACGTCTCGTGGCGGGAGAAGAATCCATCCGACGACCTGGTCACGGAGCTGCTCAACGTCGAGTTCGAAGATGAGACCGGGATGACGCGGCGGCTGACCAATTCGGAACTGTTGATCTTCCTGGCGGTCGTCGCGGGCGCCGGCGTGGAGACCACGGGCCGATTGTTCGGATGGATGGGCAAGGTGCTGGCCGAACATCCCGACCAGCGCAAGGAACTCGTCAACGATCCCGCTCTCATCCCGGGCGCCATCGAAGAACTGCTCCGCTTCGAGCCACCCGGTCCGCACGTCGCGAGGTACGTCGCTACCGGGGATGTGCGCTTTCAGGGCCGGACACTCCCCACTGGGAGCGCACTGCTCGTCATGCTTGCGTCGGCCAATCGCGACGAGCGCCACTTCGAGGGTCCCGAGCGCTTTGATATCCACCGGAAGCCGGGCGGGCACCTGACTTTCGGCCGCGGTGCTCACTTCTGTGTGGGCGCACCTTTGGCGCGACTGGAGGGCCGGGTGGCCCTGGAGGAGGTGCTCAAGCGGTTCCCGGAGTGGCAGGTTGACCTCGGCAATGCGCGGCGGTCACGCACGTCCACCGTGCGAGGCTGGGACTCCATGCCGGCGGTCACCGTCTGACGTCGGACGACGCCCGCGTCAGCATCTCGCGCAGGCGACGGAGGTCGACCTTCCCGGTGGCGCCGCGGGGAACGTCGTCGTCGGATTCCAGCACTAACCAGACCGTCGGGACCTTGAAGGCGCTCAGCAATTCTCGGGCCGACCCGTGCAGTCGGTCCGATGTCAACTCGCCCTCGCACACCACCGCCGCCCCGACCCGCTCTCCTTGTGCGCCGGGCACATTGGTGACGTGGGCGTTCTGGACGCCATCGATGGCGCGCAGCGCGCGCTCCACCTCGGTGGGGTAGACGGTCGCGCCGCTGACCTTGAACATGTCGTCGGACCGGCCGTGGTAGAACAAAAAGCCGTCCTCGTCGAGCCGGCCGAGGTCGCCGGTGGGATAGAAGCCGTCGGGCGTGAACAGCTCCTCCCGGCTGCGACGGCAGATGCCGCGCAGCGTGTGTGGCCCCCGGATCTGGATCTCCCCGACGGATCCCGGCGGCACCGGCTGGTGGTCGGTATCGACGACGCGGACCTCCATGCCGGGGAACGGTATCCCGCAGCTGCCCCACGCCGACGGCGGCATGTCGGTGTCGGCGGCGTACCCGCAGTACGGCCCGAATGCCTCCGTCATCCCGAACAGGGTGGCCCGGGCGCCGGGCCGGGCCCGCCGCTCGGGCGGCAGGAGGGCCTCCAGGCTGCCCGGGCACAACGCCGACAGGTCGGCGCCGACCGCGTCGGCGTGGCGCGCCAGCGCCTCGGCCTGATCGGGCCAGCCGCGAAACAGCGTGACGCGCTCGTCCTCTAGCAGCCGCAGGGTGGCCTCGGGCCGCGGTATCTCCTCGGTGACCAGCGTGGCGCCGGCCAGCAGCGCGGACAGGATCCCGCTGCCGTAGCCGCCCACCCAGAAGAACGGCATCGGCAGGTACAGGCGGGTGTCGGGCGTGATGCAGCGCGCCGCGAGGCCCGACCGCACCGCGCCCAATGCGCTCCCGTGCGAGTGGATGACCCCCTTGGGCGTTCCGCTGCTGCCCGAGGTGAACATGATGACCAACGGGTCTGCGGGCGTGACCGTCTCGGCCATGGCGTCGACGATTCGGCGGGCGCCCTCGCCGGCGATGGCGCGCTCCAACCGGTCGGCCGGCCACACGTGGCGCAGGGCGGGCAGGTCGGGTGGCGGCACGGATTGCACGTCATCCAGGTAGCGATGGCCGCGGAACTCCTCGACGCTCACCAGGAATTGCACCGACGCCGTGCGCAGCTGTGCCGCGAGCTCGCCGGCGCGCAGCAGGGTGCTCAACGGAACCAGCACGGCGCCGATGCGGGCCAGCGCGATCGCCACCTGCACCCAGCGGGCGCTATTGGGCACGATCAGCCCGACGCGGGTGCCCTTGCCGACGCCGGCCTCGACGAATACGGCGGCTAAATCCCTTGTGGTGGTGTCGAGTTCGTGATAGCTCATGCGGGCCGCCGGGTCGATCACCGCCGGCTTGGCGCCATGTTGCGCGGCCCGTGAACGAACCAGTTCGGCGATGGTGCCCTCAGGCATCGAACAACTTCCGCAGTCGCTGCAGGTCGAGCTTTCCGCTGGACAGCAACGGTATCTCGGCGGGAGGCACGGCGAGGAACCGCCGGGGAATCTTATACGCCGACAACGTCTCCCGGAGCTGTTCGCGCACCGCGGCCTCGTCGAAGTCCGCCCGGACGACGACGGCGGCAACCACCTCTCCCCGTTTGGTGTCCGGAATGCCCACGACATGAGCGTCCGCCCCGGTAACCCTCGTGATCGCCTTCTCCACCTCCGCGGCCGAGACGTTGGCCCCCGCCGTCTTGATCATCCCGCTGAGCCTGCCGACGAAATAGAAGAACCCGTCGGCGTCGGCGCGCACCAGATCGCCGGTGTGAAACCAGCCGTCAGCGTCGAAGCACTCCTCGCGGCTGCGTTTGTAGTACCCCTGCATCACATACGGCCCGCGGATGCACAGCTCGCCGACGCCCGATGCATCCGGGTCCAGGATCATGGTGTCGAATCCCGGCGCCGGCTTACCGAAGGACCCGCGGCGGCTCTCGGGTTGGTCGGCTTCGTCGCCGCTGATCAACACGACGCTGCCGGCTTCGGTCAGCCCCAGCATGTTGTGCCGCAGCTCCGGGTCGGCCGGTCGCGCGGCGGGCGCCATGATCGGGTACAGGTTGCCCCGGCGCATCGACGACAGGTCACGCCCGGGGAAGCTCGGGTGCTCCGCCAGGTGAGCGATGCCGGCGGCGAAACCGTTCGTCACGGTGGGCTTTTCGCGTTCCAGCAGGTCGAGCGTCCGACCCGCGTCCGTGGCGTTCGAGCACACCAGCGTCGATCCCGCGACCAACGTGGCGAGCAGGCCGAACGCGAAACCGCCGATCCAGAAGAACGGTGAATTGCAGAAGAGCTTTTCGGACGCGGTCAGGCCGCGGACCTTGTTGAGGTTGCGCTGATGTGCAAGCAGGCCGGCGTGCGTGTGCACCACGCCCTTCGGGCTGCTGGTGGAGCCGGACGTGTACACGATGGCCAGCGGGTCGCAGCCGTCGACGTCGTCCTCCATCGCCACCAGCAGGGCGGGGTCGACGTCCCGTGCGGGCCGGCATGCCCGTGCTGGATCGACGAGGACGTGGCGCAGTTGCGGCGTGGCGGTGACGAACAGCCGGTCGTCGCCGTCCAGCTCGGCGTGCGACAACACCTCGGCCAGTCGCCGGACGTAGTCGTGGGAGCGGAACGACGGCGTGGCCAACAGGATTTCGGTGTCGCTGTCGACCAGCTGCTCGCGCAATTCGCGGGCGGTGGCGAACGTGGAGAACGGGATCACCACCGCGCCGATCCGCGCGGCCGCGAGCATCCCGACGACGAACTCGGCGCCGTTGGGGTAGAGCAGCCCCACGTGAGTGCCCTTGCCTGCCCCGCGGGCGATCAGTCCGCGGGCCAGCTCCGCCGAGCGGCGGTCCGCCTCGGCGTAGCCGATGCGGTCGTCGTCGCAGACCAGCAGCGGGTGGTCGCCGCGCGAGCGGGCCTGTCGCCGCAGGATCTCCGCGACCGTGGCCGGGTCACCGGGCATGATGGCGCTGGGCCGTGACTTCCGAGGAACCGCCGAAGAAGAGCCGGACCGCCGCGAGATCGGGCTTGCCCGAGGGGGTCCGGGGGATGGCGTCGACGATCGCGATCTCGGTGGGGATTTCGTAGCGGGCCAGCCGGTTTCGCAGGTAATCCACCAGCGTGTCGGCATCGGCGGACGCGGCCTCGCGCAGCTGCACCATTGCGACCGGCGTCTCGCCGAGGCGGTGATCGGGCCGCCCGATCACGGCGGCGCCCGCCACCGCGGGGTGGCCCTCCAGCGCGACGCGCACCTCGTCGGGCATCACCTTGAAGCCGCCGCGGATGATCGCCTGGTCGGCCCGCCCGACGATCCAGAGGAAGCCGTCCGCGTCGATGCGCGCCAGATCCGTCGTTCGCATCCAGTTCGCGGCCGGGCCCAGTTGTGCCGGCTTGACCTCCAGCAGGCCGACCCGGTCGGGCCCGAGCGGCGCGCCGTCGTCGTCGACCACCCGAAGCTGTGCGCCGGGGTTGGCGCGGCCGACGCTGCCGCGTTTGGCGTGCCAGTGCTCCCGGTGGTCGGCGAGGGTCCAGCCGGCGACGCCGCCGCCGAATTCCGTTGCGGCGTAGGAGGTGAGCACCGGAATGCCGTACTTGTCGGTGAAGGCGTCGGCGTCGTCGGCCGACAGCGGGGCGGTGCCACACGTGACGGCGCGGATGCCGTCGAGGTCGGCCCGCGTGAGATCGGAGTGCAGCACGGTGCGCAGGGCGGCCGGCACCAGCGACACGGTGCGGGGCCGATGCTTGCGCACCGCCGCGGCCCAGGCCTCGAGCTCGAAGCGTTCCAGCAGCACAAAGGGTCTGGCCTCGGCAACGCACTGCAGGACGCGGAAGACACCGCCGATGTGCACGAGCGGCGAGTTGACGATCGCGACGCCGCGCCGCGGCTCGGTGGGCGCGGGTGCGGCTGCGGGGTCGGGACCCATGACGCTGCGCGCCAGCATGTCGTAGCTCAGGTCAATACGTTTGGGCGGGCCGGTGGTTCCGCTGGTCAGCATCCGCACCGCCACGCCGTTCCGCGCTATGGCCCGCGAGCTCGGGCGGCCCGGCTCGCCTTCCAGCGCGGCCGAAATCGCCAGCTTGGCGGTCCCCGGCGGAACCAGCTTGGCCAGGTCGTCGGCCTCGCCGATGATCAGCGGCAGCCGCAGCGCGGCGATGTCGGCCCGGGTGCGCTCGTCGCCGCGGGCGGGATTGATGGTGACGACGGTGCCGCCGCCCAGCAGCACCCCGAGGAAGGCCGCCACCTGGCCGGGCCGGTTGCGCAGCAGCATCCCGACACAAGCGCTTGCACCGGTGAGGGGCGCGATGCTCCGCGCCGCGTCACCCACCCGCCGCCACGAGACCCATTGGCCCTCATATTCGATCGCGTGGTCGTCGGGACACAGATCGAGGACGTCGGCGATGCGCCGACTCAGCGGATGCATCAGCGGATCTTCGGCTCGCGCGCACCGGCCTCGCCGTGCCGCGCGGCCAGTTCGGCGGTGCCGAGTGGGTTGCCCAGCCGCGTGTAGATGAGCCCCTGCTCCATGGCCGCGCGGTACGGCTTGTCCAGCGATTCCCAGATCGCCTTCACGGTGCCCTGGGTCGCCGACGGGGGCTTGGCGGCGATCGAGGCCGCGATCTCGTGGGCACGGTGCCACAGCCGGTCGGCGGGGACCACCTCCGTCACCAGCCCGATGCGCAGCGCGGTGTCGGCGCTCACCCGTTCGTCGTTGCCCATCAGCGCCATCCGCAAGGTCTCACCCAGCCCGACGCGCCGCATCAGGCCGATGGGCTCCAGCGCGCACACCAGGCCGGCCGAAACGTGCGAGTCGAAAAACGTCGCGTCCTCCGAGCAGATGACCACGTCCGACTCGTTGACGAAGTAGAAGGCCCCCGCGGTGCACATGCCCTGAACCGCGCACACCACCGGCTTCCACATCTTCTGCCACTTCGGGCTGAGCGCCTCACCGGGATCCTCGTGATTCCACACGTTTTCGGGTTGGCCGTACGGCGTCTTGATGTCGAGTCCGGCGCTGAACGCCCGGTCACCGGCCGCCCGCAGCACCACCGCGTGCACCGACTCGTCGAGCTTGACCGCGCGCCAGGCCCGGGCCATCTCGTCGCACATGGTGCGGTTGAACGCGTTGAGCTGCTCGGGCCGGTTGAGCGTGATGGTGGCGACGTGGTCGTCCGCGTCGACGTCGAGGAGGATGGTTTCGAAACGCGGTACGTTCACCGGCATTTCCAATTGGGTTGGCGTTTCTCGACGAAGGCCCGGGGGCCTTCCTGAGCGTCCTCCGTCCGCAGCACGCGCTCGCGGAAGGTTTCGGCGAGTATCTCCGCCTCGTGCAGCGGCACGTTCAGGCCCTTGAGTATGGCCAGACGGGTTCCCCGGACGGCCAGCGGTGCATTGGAATTGACGATGTCGGCGATCTCGCGGGCCCGCTCCAGCAGGCGGTCGTGTTCGACGATTTCGCTGATCAATCCGAGGTCGTAGGCGCGTTGCGCGCTCATTCGTTCGTGCTTGCCCATCAGGGCCATCCGCAGGGCGATCGAGCGGGGCAGCACGCGGGATATCCGCACCAGCTCGCGTCCGGCCACCAGCCCGATGCTGACGTGCGGATCGAAGAAGGTTGCCTGCTCGGAGGCGATCACGATGTCCGTCGTGGTGACCCAATCCATGCCGGCGCCGCAGCACAGCCCGTTGACGGCGGTCAGCACCGGCTTCGCCATCGTGCGGAACGGGGGAGTGCCCTCCTGCGGGGCCTCCCACTGGTCATACGTCGACAGGTACGGCCGCTCGTAGATCACCTTGCCGTCTTCGGGGATCTCTTTGACGTCGGCGCCGGTGCAGAACGCGCGGCCGGTGCCGGTGACGATCAGCAGCCACACCTTGTCGTCGTTCTCGGCCTCCTCGTACGCGGCCCGCAGTTCGGTGATCATGTGCGGGCTGAGCGCGTTGAGGGCCTCCGGGCGGTTCAGCGTGATGGCGGCGGTATGCCCGTCGACTTCGTATTTGATGGTGTCGAACGTCGACATGGTCATCGGCCCTCAAATCTCGGTGCGCGTCGTTGCCGAAACGCTTCCAGCCCCTCTTTGAAATCGCCTGTCCGGCAAGAGAGTTCCAGGTTGAACAGTTCCTGCGTCATGGCTTGGCCCAGCGTCGCGTGTTGGCCGAAGCTCAGCGCCTGCTTGGCCAGCCCGATCGCCGCCGTGGGACCGCCGGCCAGCCGCTCCACCAGCTTCCCGGCGGCCTCGTCCAGTTCGGCCCCGCTCACCGCCTCGTGAATGAGGCCCCAGTCCGCCGCATCCGCCGCGCCCACCTGCTCGCCGAGCAACAGCATCCGCCTGGCCCGGGCCAGACCGACCAGCCGCGGCAGCAGCCACGTGGCTCCCGAATCGGGACTGAAGCCGCGGTCCACGAACGGTTCCCAGAACACCGCGTCGTCGGCGGCGATGGTGAAATCGGCGGCCAGCGCGAGATTGCAGCCGAAGCCCACCGCCCAGCCCCGCACGCTGCAGACGACCGGCAGCTGGACGCTCGTCACGAGTTCGATCACGCGGTGGGCGGCGTGGGGGATCCGGCGCACCAGATCGCCGGCGCGCGGGCGCCGCCCGCCGGGATCGTTGGCGGCCACCCAGTCGGCCCCGGCGCAGAAGTCGTCCCCGGCCCCACCGATGTGAATCGCGCGCAGGGAATCGTCGGCGGCGGCATCGGTCAGCACGTCGATCAGGGCATCGATCATCAAGTAGGTCAACGAGTTACGCCGGGCGGGGCGGTCGAGAGTGATCCGCAAGACCGTGCCGTCCCGGCACGCCGTCACCGAACCGTCGGCGCCGGCCGCATCGGCCTCGTGACTCACCGTGTACCCGGCCTTTCTCCGCCGATACGGTTACCCATACAGTAGGCAATACGATTGATCCGAGGTATAAGTTAGCAAGGAATCGCTAACGACGGAACAACCGGGTGAACCCCGGTGAAAGCGGGCAGCATGGTCGGTGACGCGAAATTCGGGGAGGCGCCGCTTGCCCAGACGGTGGCGGCCGCTGGCGCCATGCGTCGCCTCAGTTCGCTGTTGCTGTCGCTCGAACATCCGCACCCGACCGTGGATGCCATGCTCGCGAAGTTCGCCGAGTGGGAGGGCGAGCTGGCCCCCGTGGCCCCGATGGACAACGCGCCGCGAATCGGTGAGACCCCCGGCGATCCCCGGCGGGTCTACCTCAACCACGCCACCGACATCGGCGCCTACAACCCCTGCTTTCCCGAATACCGGTTCGATCAACTCGACGCCGAGAAAGCCGGCGGGGTGGTGTGCTTCCCGCTCGTCTACGAGGGGCCCCCCGGACTGGTGCACGGCGGTTTTCTGGGCGTCTTCTTCGACTGCGTTATCCAGCACCACAATTGCGTCACCGGTCTTTCCGGCAAGACTCGGTCGCTGTTGGTCAACTTCCGCCGCCCGACGCCGGTGCTCGCGGAGCTGCGTTTCGACATCGACCGGTCGCAGGTCGAGAGGGGCATCGCGTCGACGGCGCGGCTGCTGCTCGGCGACGAGGTGCTCTGCACGGGCGATGTCACCACGTTGGCGTCGCCGCCCGAGAAGCTGACCGGATTCAAATTCGGCAGGCGGCGAAAGGAATCGGACAGATGAGCGCTTCCAACGTTGCGGATGACCGGGTGCTCTTCGACGTCGAACCCGATCGGCGAATCGCGACCATCACCCTGAACAACCCCAAGCAGCGCAATTCCTACGACGCCACGATGCGCGAGGCCATCGCCCGTTGTCTGGATCGCGTGGCCGACGACGACGACCTGACGGTGGTGCTGTTGCGCGGAGCCGAAGGCGTCTTTTCCACGGGCGCGGACATGAACAATGCGTACGGCTGGTACGGCTCGGCCGGCGACGACCAAGCCAAGCGCCGCCCCAGCCAGCGCCGGCGGCTCACCGTGGACCGCAAGTCTTTTGGCTTCTACCACAACCTGATGGGCTTCCCGAAGGTGACCGTCGGCGAGATCGCCGGCTACGCGCTGGGCGGCGGCTTCGAGATGGCGCTGATGACCGACATTTCCGTCATCGCGCGCGACACGAAGATCGGCACGCCGGCGACCCGCTTCCTCGGCCCCGCCCTCGGCAGTCTGCACATGTTCTTCCATCGGCTCGGCCCGGTGCTGGCCCGGCGCCTGCTGTTGACCGGCGACATCGTCGACGCCGCCGAGGTCGAGCACCTCGGAATCTTCACCGACACATGCGATCCTGGCTCGGTGACCGCGCGGGCGCGGTATTGGGCCGAGAAGGCGGCGAAGATGCCCGCCGATGGGGTCGTCATCGCCAAGGAGGCGTTCCGCCTCGTCGAGCAGACGCAGGCCTACAACGGCGAGGAAGTCGCGAGCTATCTGTTTCACGCCTTCGGGACGAACCTGCAATTCGCGCCGGGCGAGTTCAACTTTGTCAAAACCCGCGCACAGCACGGCGCCAAGGAGGCGTTCCGGCTACGGGACGAGCACTTCCACGTGCCGGAGCCCGAAGGGTGACAAGCTGATTCGAAGCGGCTAGCGCGACTTGGCGGTCTTGCGTTGACGCGACGGCCCCGAAGCTTTGGTGCCTTTCTCGATCAGACTGCTGGCGTGGTCGAGGATGCAGTCCAGGCCGAACTCGAAATTGGTCTCGTCGGGCGCCCCGATGCGGTGACCCTGCCCCGTCACTCTGGCGATCAGCGGAGTGGTCGCCGGATCGATGGCCACCGCGTCCTCGATGGCACGTGGTCCGCTGTCGGGCGTCTGGTTCTTTTCGTAGAGCCGGTGCAGCACCACCGAACCGCGGACATGCAGCGAGACCGCGGAGTAGGTGTCGAAGGCGTCCTCGGGCGACAGGCCGGCCTCCACCAGGTTGGCGATCGCGCGCTCCATCTCCTGAGCGCCCACCCGCGCCGCCTTCGGGCTCAGGGCGGCGCGAATCAAAATCAGGTCGCAGAGAATTGGGTTGCCCATGAACGTTTTACGCATCAGGCGCGCATGGTTGCGTAGCGTCTCGCGCCAATCGCTGGCTTCGACATAGGGGGTGGCGAAGACGTACTTGCCCAGGGCGCGGTCGGTCATGGCGTTGAGCAGGTCGTCCTTCTTGCGGAAGTACCAGTAGATACTGGTGACGCCCACGCCGAGGTGTTTGCCCAACAGCGGCATGCTCAGGTTGTCTATCGACACTTGCTCCGCGAGTTCGAATGCGCCACTGATGATGTCGTCGGGATTGATGGACCCGCGTTCGCGTCGTTGACGCTTCTCGGCGGTTGCCTGCTTTGCCACTACGGGCACCTCCATCAGGATCTGGCTGTCGCCACCGGTACAGTGAGTTCTGCTCTGACCTGCGTATATGCGTGCGTGTCGTCGCGTTTTCCGTCTGCTACTGTAATACCTATCGTAGGCTTTTTGGTAAAACGGCTGGATACATGGATCTAGGGCTGGCGAATGCCGCGGCGGTGGTGGTCGGTGGTAGTCGTGGGATGGGGTTGGCGACGGCACGCTGCCTCGCCGACGAAGGGGCCCGGGTCGCGGTGGTCGGCCGCAGCCGCGACGCGCTCGATTCCGCGGCGGCCGACTTGGCCGGACGCGGCAGCCCGGATGCCGTGGGCCTGGTGGCCGACATCGGTGACGCTGCCGCGGTCGACACGGTGTTCGCCGACCTCGCCGCGCGCTGGGACGACGAACTCAACGTGCTCGTCAATACCGTCGGGCCGGGTGCGGCGGGCAGCTTCGAGGATCTGACCGACGAACAGTGGCACCAAGCCGTCGAGGACGGGGTCATGGGCATGGTGCGCTGCGTCCGTTCCGCACTTCCCCTGCTGCGCAAGGCACAATGGGCGCGGATCGTCAACTTCTCGGCGCACTCGACCCAGCGACAAAGCGTCATGCTGCCCGCGTACACCGCCGCCAAGTCCATGCTGACGAGCGTGTCGAAAAACCTGTCCCTGCTGCTGGCCAAGGACGAGATCCTGGTCAACGTGGTATCGCCGGGCAGCATCGCTTCCGAATCCCTGGTCGGCTGGGCGAAGTCCGTCGGGGTCGACGGCAACGACCCGTACGCGCTGATGGACGCGATCGCCGAGCACTTCGGGCATCCCGCGCAGATGCCGCGGGCCGGCCTGCCGGAAGAAATAGGGCCGGTCGCCGCCTTCCTCGCATCGCGGCGCAACTCCTACATGACCGGCGCCAACATCAACGTCGACGGTGGTTCGGACTTCACCTGACCCGAAATCGTTTGCCCGACAGAAGGAGTCGATTGTGGCGACGGCGACCGAGGCGCGCACCTGGGCGCGCAAAGCATTGCGGGGAATCGGCGACTCCCTCTACACGCCGTTCTGCGGCACCGACGGCGACGACATCGACTGGGACGCCTACCGGACGCTGGTGCGCTACTGCGTCGGCGACCTCGGGCACCCGATGTTGTGGTGTACCAGCGGCATCGCCGAGTTTTGGTCGCTGACCCTCGACGAGCGCAAGCGCCTGCTGGAGGTGGCGATCGAGGAGGCGCGCGGCCTGAATCCCGATGTCGTCGTGCAGGCCTGCACCGCGGCGATGTCGGCGAAGGATTGTCTGGAGTTGACGCGCCACGCCCAGGACGTGGGTGCCGACATCGCCTACATCCAAACGCCGATGATGGAGGCCCACGGCGGCGAGGGCGTGTTGAGGTTCTTCTCCTACGTCGCCGCGCGCACCGATATCGCGTTGGGCATGTTCAACTCTCCGTCTTCCGGCTACGTGCTTACCCCGGCGGAAAGCGCACGGATCTACGACGAGGTACCCGCCGTGTGCGCGACGAAGGAGGGCGCCTTCCGGCCGGAGGCGAGCCGGCGGCTGCACGAATTGGCGCCCGACCTCGCGGTCTGGGAATGCGACCGGACCGTGTACCGCGCCGGGTGGCTTCGGGCGGGTATCGTCTGCCCCGCGCAATTGGGCACGGCCGGCTATCTCTTCGAGACCCCGCAACGGCGGCTGTTCTCCGAATACTGGGAGCTGGTACTCAGCGACAAGCTCCTCGAGGCGATGGACTACGGGCGGGAGTCCGGGATGGACCGGTTCGACCTCGACATCGGGTCGTGGTGGACGTGCTACCCGGGGCGGCCGGACTACTTCACCCACTGGGGTGGCGCCTTCAAGTACGCCGCCTCGCTACTGGGATTGCCGATCGGGGACTATCCACATTCGCGGCCTCCGCAAGCCGAGCTGCCGCCCGAGGCGAAGGCCCAGATCGAAAACGCCTACCGGCGGGTCGGTCTCCTCGAAACGGTATTGCAGTAAAACGGATTTCGCAGCGAAGCGGGCCCGGTGGATAACCGGGCCCGCTCGCTAGGCGAAGCCGTCTAGTTCTGCTCGGCCCGCTCACGCTCTTCGTAGGCCTTGGCCTTGCTGCGCGCCTTCTCGGCGGCGGCTTCCTTCTTGCCGGCGCTGCGCTGTGCGTCGGCCTTGTCCTGCTGCGCCTGACCCTCGTTGATCAGGTCATTGCGGCCGATGATGATGCCGATGACCTGCTTGGTCTTACCGAAAACACCTTCGACGATGCCCCGGACAAGTTCGATCGGGCCGCTCTTGGCGTCAACCATTGCATCTCCTCCCGTTGATAAATGGCTTGTTTCCTAGGTTTCCCGATCAGGTGGTCGACGTAAACCTGTGTCATCGTGGCGCACGCCACAGCCCCCTAGTCCGCGGCCACGGCAGGCGTGGCTTCGGGCGGACTCGGCTGTGGCGGTGCGGTTTGGCTACGGCGTCGCAGCCGCAGCACGAGACCGGCGAGAACGCCGAGCAGTGCCGCCCAGAACAGGATCTGCGCGCCCGTCACCGCCAGCTCGGCCCGCAGCGCCACCGCGCGTGCCTGGCGCAGGCGGTGAGCCAGCGCTTTCAATGTCGCTTTCACGAGTCATCGGTAACCCCCGCATCGCCATCCCAAACCCCGTCGCCCGCGGTTACGATCGGGCGGTGCTCACGCTGGGCGTCATCGGCTGGATCGTCATCGGGGGCGTGGCCGGCTGGGTGGGCAGCAAAATCACCGGGACCGACGCGCACATGGGCCTGGTCCTCAACATCGCGGTCGGCGTCATCGGCGGGTTGCTCGGTGGATTCGTCCTGCGCGTCATGGGCGTCAGCGTCGACGGGCGAGGGTTGTTGTTCTCGTTTCTGACGTGTCTGCTGGGGGCGGTGATCCTGCTCGCGATCGTCAAGCTGATCACCGGCCGACGAGCATCCCGCTAGGGGTTGCCGCGGGCGGCTCAGCGCGCCGAAAATCGCTGTTTGGTTGCGGTTCACGCGGGCGTGGCGGCGGTTGTGGAATGCGCTACCGATAGGTATACAGTATGCGTACAA
>NZ_LZIS01000175.1 GCF_001667015.1 Mycobacterium sp. E3198
AGCGGCGGGCGCCGGGGCGGCCGGCGCGGGAGCCGCCTGCGTCGGGGCGACGACGTGGTGGTCGGGGCTGGGCCGCACGCCCGCGGTCGGCCGGATGGCGATCGCCAGCGAGACGACCAGGGCCGTCACGCCGACGACGAAGATCGCGGCCAACCCGCTCCCGATCAGCCGGAAGGACCTGCGGTCGCGATAGCCGCCATCGACCAGCTGGGTCGGGTGCTCGCCGGTGAAGGCCTCGTCGACGTCATCGGCCACGGCGCTGTAGGCAAGCGCGTCCACCGCCCCACCGGCCGGTGTTTCGAAATATCCCGGGGCAACCGCGAACGGGTTGATGGCGCCGGTGCCCGGGTCCTGGGCGTAGGCCAGCGCGGCGGTGGAAGACGCGAACAACGGGGCGTGCGCCGACGCCAGCGCCGCGCCGCGGGCCAACGCCGTGTCGGGCTCCTCGGGCGCCGACAACGGCAGCGTGGTCGCCGCCTCGAGCGCCGGCTTGATCATCGGGATGTCGATCCCGGAACCGACGACGAACACGCCGTCGGGCCGGTTCGCCAGCGCCTCGGCGCCGGAGACCATCGAGGCCAGCTGCGTCACCGCCGCGTCGTCGTCGGCAGGCAGCGGCTGCCGGTAGACGTCGGTGACCGACCCGTCGGCGCTGTCGACGATCGCGAGGGTCGCGGTGTCGGGCTCGATGTACAGCAGCGCCGTGCGCGCGTAGTTGGTTTGGTTGCCCACCGTTTGGGCCAGCGCGGCGGCGGCCAGGAAGGCCGAGACCAACATCACATTCTCGACCTTGTGGGCGGCCAGCGCATCGCGCAGCGCGGCCGCCTCGATCGGGTCGGTGAAGGTTACGCCCGTCGACGCCAGTTGGTAGCCGCCCTCCGTGGCGCCCTCGCGGGTGCCCAGGATCGCCGAAACCACCTGGTCGGCCGCGGTGACGGTTGCCGCGTCGTCGTCGTTGGCCACATCGAAGTTATCCTCATCGACCGTGGCGCCATCGCCGTTCTCGCCTTCGACCAGCACCATACGGACGGCCGTCGGCGCCATCGACACGCCAAGCACGGTGTCCAAAGCTCCTCCATTGTTCGTTTGCCAGCCAGTGCGGGCGGGGGACGCGCTTGCCGCGTGCGTCAGCGACTGAGGCGCGCTGTAGTCCCCACCCTGTATTCCCCTAGTCTCCCGATTTTACGCGGGTTGATGCGCTCGCGGCCGGGCTAGGGGCCCAGGATTCCATGCCCGAGGTGACGGCGCAGCCAGCCCCAGCGATCGTCGTGATCGTCGTCCCTGGGCAGCGACGGCGGCCACTGCGCAGGGGGATTCGCACTCGGCCCCGGTTGCGGCGCGGCGGGCGCGGGAGCCGGCGGCGGGGCGGACGGCGCTGGCGGCGCGGGCGGCGGCGCTTGCGGGGGTGGTGGCGCCGCCTGCGTCGCCGGGGCGACGACATTCTTGCCGATATCCGGTCGCTGCTGGGCGTGCGGCCGGATGCCGATGGCGAGCGCCAGCGCCGCGGCACCGACGACGAGAATCGCGGTCGCGCCGAGGACTGCCAACAGTTTTCGGCTGCGTCGCTCGCCGTCGTCCCGGTGGTCGTCGGCCGGGGCCGCGGCTTCGGCGCTGTAGGCCAGCGCGGGCGCGGGTTCCTCGACATAGGGCATGGCGACCGTGCTCGGCGCCCCCAATTGCTGGTGGGCCGCCGCCAACGCGGCGCCCCGCGCCAGCGCCATCTCGGGTTCCTCGGGCACCGTCACCGACAGCGATGTCGCCGCTTCCAGCGCCGGCTTGAGCGACGGGATGTCGACGCCGGAACCGACGAGCACTATCCCGTCGGGGCGACCGCGCAGCGATTCAGCGGCCCCGACCATCGCGGCCAGCTCCGCGAGCGCGGCATCGTCGCGGTGGGGCAGCGGTTTTCGTTGCACGTCGGCGATCGAACCGTCCGCGGTGTCGACGAGGGCCAGCGTCGCGGCGGTCGGCTCCACGAACAGCAGTGCGGTGCGGGCGCAATTGGTTGCGCTGGCGACCGCCTGAGCCAGCGCCGCCGCGGCCACGAACGCCGAAACCAGCACGACGTTTTCGATCTTGCGTTCCGCCAAGGCCTTTCGCAGCGCCGCGGCGGCGGTTTGGTCGGTCCACGTCACCCCGCTCGACCTCACCTGATAGCCGCTTTCGACCGCGCTTTCGGTGGTGCCGAGAATGGCCCCGATCACCTGGTCGACCGCAGCGACACCCGCGACCGCAAAGTTGGCCTCATCGACGGTGACGCCACCGGCACCCGCACCCTCCACGAGCACCATGCGGACCGTCTCGGGCGCCAGTGACACCCCAAGGACGATGTCCACCGCTCCCCCGTTCTCCAAAGTCATTCGCTGCCAGCCTGATTGACCCGCGACTGGGCTCCAGTCAGCCACCCTAGCCCGCGGGCCGGGAGGCGCCTGGCGGCGCCGGACGGTTACCTGTGCCCGAAGCCACCGAATCCGTGGCCGCCGCCGAATCCATGCCCGCCGCCGAAGCCACCGAACCCGTGCCCGCCGCCGAACAGACCATGCCCCCCGAAACCGCCGTGCCCGCCGCCGAAGGGACCGTGCCCGCCGAACGGGCCCCGGAAGGGCCCGTGGCCGCCACCGAAGGGGCCGCGCGGCGCCGGTCCGCCGCCGAAGGGACCTCGGACCGGCGGCCCGACGACCGGCACGCGAGGCACCGGAACGAACACCGGTGGCGGAACGACGGGAAGCCGGACGGGCGGGGCCGCGGGCACCGGCGCCGCGGCGGGGGGCGCGATGGGATGCGGCGCCGCGACCGGAGCCGGCGCCCGGATCTTCGGCTGGGCCTGAGGCACCGGAGCGGGCGCGGGCGGCTGCGCGGGAGCGATGATGTTTTCGTTCGGGCTGGGCCGTAACGCCACCGTCGGGCGGATCCCGATCGCCAGCGCGATCTCCAGCGCCACCACCGCGCTGATGAAGATCACCGCGAGCGTGCTGCCCACCAGCAGGACCGACTTGCGCCGCTGGGCGTCCTCCAGGCCGATGGCCGTGTGGGCCTCCGCGTCCTCGTCGGGCACGGCGCTGTAGGCAACGTTGGGCTTGCCGCTGTCGGCATCGGCCGGCTCCGGGGCGCTGCGGTATTCGGGTTGGTACGCGGGCAGCAGGCCGGGAACCTGGCCGGCGAGCGCCAATGGGTCAACCTCGCCCGTGCCCGGGTCCAGTGCGTAGGCCAGCGCCGCCGTGGACGACGCGAACAACGGCGCGTTCGCCGAGGCCAGCGCCGCGCCGTGGGCGAGCGCCAGCTCCGGCTCGTCGGGAGCCGACACCGCAAGCGAAGTCGCGGCCTCCAGGGCCGGCTTGATCAGCGGGATGTCGACGCCGGAGCCGACGACCACCACACCCTCCGGGCGTGTTTCCAGCGCTTCGGCGCCCGACACCATGTCGACGAGCTCGGCCACCGCCTCGTCTTCGTCGTCGGCCAGAGCCCTCCGATGGACGTCCGAGATGGACCCGTCCGCCGTGTCGACCACCGCCAACGTCGCGGTGTAGGGCTCGACGAAGAGCAGCGCCGTGTGCGCATAGTCGGTGGCATCGCCCACGGCCTGCGCCAGGGCGGCGGCGGCCATGAAGGCCGAGACCAGCATGACGTTTTCGATCTTGTGGGCGACGAGCGCGTCCCGCAGCAGCGCCGCCTCGACGTGATCGGTCCACGTCACTCCTGTGGACAGCAGTTGGTAGCCGCCCTCGTCGGCGCCTTCGCGCGTGCCCAGGATGGCCGAGACGACCTGGTTGGGCGCCGCGGAAGGAGCCGTCGGCGACCGGTCCGCGTCGACGTCGAAGTTGTCCTGGTCGACGGTGGCGCCGTCGGCGCATTCGCCTTCCACCAACACCATGCGGACCTTCGTCGGCGCCATCGAGACGCCAAGCACGATGCCCACCACCGCTGAAACTCTCCCTTGATAGTTCGCTGCGTCGCGGCCACAGCCGCGGCGACAACGCGTTCCGTCAGACTCTCTTGCCACAGCAGCTCGGGCTCCGAGAATCCACTATTCGCCGGGCGTTATGAAGTTCTGGTTGTGAGGAGACGGGGCGGCGCGGGTTTTCGGCCAGCCCAACGTTTCGAGCCTACCCGCGTACCGGCGGGGGTGTTAAGCGTGAAGCCGGCCGCGCCGGCCGTGTCGCGACGCCGGGCGATCGGGCCCTGCGTGTGGTTAGTGGTGCCCGCCACCGCTGTGACCACCACCACCGCCGCCGAAGCCGCCACCACCGCCGAAGCCGCCGTGACCGCCGCCACCGAACGGACCGCCGCCGCCCCCACCGAACGGACCGCCGCCGCCGCCGAAGCCGCCGTGACCGCCGCCACCGAACGGGCCGCCGCCGCCGCCAAACGGACCCCCGCCGCCGCCGAACGGACCGCCGCCCGGAGCGCCGCCGCCGCCGAAGGGACCGCCGCCGGGGGCGCCGCCGCCGCCGAAGGGTCCGTGACCGCCGAACGGACCGGAACCACCACCGAACGGACCGGGACCGGCCGGCGGGCCGCCGCCCGGACCGCCGCCGGGACCGCCGCCTAGCGGTCCGTGACCACCGAACGGCCCGTTACCGCCCCCGAACGGCCCGTTACCGCCGAATGGTCCGTGACCACCGAACGGTCCGGGGCCGGCGGGCTCGCCGCCGCCCGGACCCCCGGGACCTTCGCCCGGGACGTGGATGGGTCCGCCGCCGGGGCCACCCGGGCCCGTCACCGGGGGCGGGAAGTGCCCGCCGCCGGGACCGCCGGGGCCTTCGCCCGGGATGGGTAGATGGCCTTCGCCGGGAGGAATTTGATGCGGCGGCGAATGGGGAACCGTGACGCCGCCCTGGGGCGGCACGGGCTGCGGGATATGCACGGGCGGTTGCGGCAGCACCGGGCGCGGGGCCTGGATGATCGGCGGGCTGACCACCGGGTTTGGAATGGGCAGGCGGATCGGTGGCACCGGGATCGGCGCCACGGGAGGGATCACGACCGGTA
>NZ_LZIS01000176.1 GCF_001667015.1 Mycobacterium sp. E3198
AGACACACGTCAGCCTGTCGCCGATGGCGCGCTGCACCAGCGCGGCGGCCACCGCCGAATCCACCCCGCCGGACAGCCCGCAGATCGCGTGGCCGTCCCCGATCTGGGCGCGCACCTGCTCGACGAGCGCGTCGGCGATGTTGGCGGCCGTCCAGTCCGCGCCGAGCCCGGCGAAGTCGTGCAGGAACCGGCTGAGCACCTGCTGTCCGTGCGGGGTGTGCATCACCTCCGGGTGGTACTGCACCCCGGCCAGGCGCCGCCCGCGGTTCTCGAAGGCGGCCACCGCCGCGCCCGCGCTGGAGGCGACCACGTCGAATCCGTCCGGCGCCGCGGTGACCGCGTCGCCGTGACTCATCCACACCGGCTGGACGTCCGGCAGGCCCGAATGCAGCTCGCCACCAAGGACTTTCAGCTCGGTGCGGCCGTACTCGCTGGTGCCGGTGTGGGCGACCGTGCCGCCCAGGGCCTGCGCCATGGCCTGAAACCCGTAGCAGATGCCGAACACCGGCACCTCGAGGTCGAACAGCGCCGGGTCGAGCTGCGGGGCGCCCTCGGTGTAGACGCTGGCCGGGCCCCCCGAGAGCACGACCGCCACCGGATTGCGGGCCTTGATCTCCTCGACCGTGGCGGTGTGCGGGATGACCTCGGAAAAGACGCGCGCCTCGCGGACCCGACGGGCGATCAGCTGCGCATACTGCGCGCCGAAGTCCACCACCAGCACGGGACGAGGGGATACCACGTCGGGGTCAGTAGGTTCGGCCACGGCTCGTCAGTCTAGTGGCTGGCGGCGACCGCTCTCACTGCGCGGACGCGGCCGCGATCGTGGCGTCGACGATGCTCCGGATTCGGCTGGCGGCTTGATCGGGGTCGGGCTGGCCGGCGTCCAGCCAGGCGATCACGGCGTCGATCGTCATGGTGGGCAGCAGTCGCGCCGCCCAGTTGCGCCATCGATCTTCGCCGATGCCGGAAAGGTGGCGGCGGGTGAGCTCGGTTGAACCCGCCAAGAGACTGTCGGCCATGTCGCGAAACTCGGGCTCGCGGGCGGCGTACCGGAACAGCAACCGGAAGGCGTCCGGATCGGCGCCGGCCGCGCGTACGAGAGCGGGAATGGTGGCGTCGTCGAAGTCGTCTGTCCCGGTGGCTTCGCGGAGGCGATTGTTGGCACTCTCGATCACCTCCCGATACAGGTCGGCCTTTGAGGCGAAGTGCCGGTACAGGATCACCGGAGTGACGCCGGCTTCGGCGGCGATGGCATCGAGCCCGGTCTTCGCGAAGCCGCCGCGAGCGAAGGCGCGGGTGGCGGCCTCGAGGATCTGTCCACGCCGTTGGGCGCGGGGCATCCGCCGCGTCGGCTCGGATTGGACAACCGTCACCCCGACCTCCTCTTGTCTAGAGTCGAGTATACAAGTACTCTTGTATAAGATTTCCTCTACTTGGCGGCGACATGCGATGACTTCCACCCGACTGCCCGTTCAACAAGTGCGCACCCCGGTCGGTGACGAGGCCTGGCTGGTCACCGACTACTCCCGGGTGCGACGGCTGCTCGACGACGACCGGCTCGGTCGCTCCCATCGCGAGCCTGAAACGGCTGCGCGCACCGGGGACTCGGCGCTATTCGGTGGCCCGCTGGGTGATTTCGACACCGAGGCGGCCGACCACGCCCGGATGCGGGCGCTGCTGCAACCGCACTTCTCGCCCCGGCACTTGCGCTCGCTGGAACCCCGGGTGGCGGCGCTCACCACCACCCTGCTCGACGAGCTGGCGGAGCAGGGCCCACCGGCCGATCTGCACGCGCGGTTGGCGCTGCCGCTGCCCATCCTGGTGATCTGCGAGCTACTCGGCGTGCCCTATTCCGACCGCGAGCAGTTTCGCGCCTGGGCCGAGGACGCCGGCAATGTGCGTGATCACGCCCGCTCCGAGCGCGGACTCGCCGAGCTGTTCGAGTACGGCCGCGGGTTGGTCGAGCGCAAGCGCGCGCACCCCGGCGACGACGTGATGTCGCGCCTGTGCGCGACCGACGGGGTCTCCGACGAGGAGGCCGCCACCATGTCGATGTTCCTGCTATTCGCCGGGCACGAGACCACGGTGGTCCAGATCGGGCTCGGGACAATGCTTTTGCTGGCGAACCGCGATCAGTGGCAGGCGCTCGTCGATGATCCCGCGCTGATCCCCCACGCCGTCGAGGAATTGCTGCGGGCGACGGCGAGCGGCGGCGGGGTGGGCGGCATTCCCCGCTATGCGCGCACCGACTTCGACATCGACGGTGTCGCCATTCACGCCGGAGAGCTGGTGCTGCTGGACATCGGAGCGGCCAACCACGACCCCGTGGCGTTCGCGCGCCCCGACCGCGTAGACGTCACCCGCAAGGAGGCCGCCCACCTCACGTTCGGACACGGTGCGCGCTATTGCATCGGGGCGCCATTGGCGCGCATCGAGCTGAAAACGGTATTCGGACAGCTCATTCCACGATTTCCGTCCATGCGCCTGACGGTCGATCCGGCCACGCTTCCCACCCGCCGCGACATGCTCGCCGGCGGGCTCGTCGAACTTCCGGTGTCCTGGTGAGGCTCGTCGCGCCGCGCGAACTGCTCAGCGTTTCCGGCGAGGCCGTCCCGATTCCCGATCCCGACCGGCTCGTCCATCTGCAGCTTCGCCGGTTCGCCGGCTGCCCCATCTGCAACCTGCACCTGCAGTCGATCGTGCGCCGACACAACGAGATCGCCGCCGCCGGCGTCCGCGAGGTCGTCGTGTTCCACTCGACCGACGAGGAGTTGCGACGCTACGCGGGCGACCTGCCGTTCGCCGTCGTCGGCGACCCCACCAAGGCGCTCTACGACGAGTTCGGCGTCGGCACCTCGCCGCGTTCCGTATTGCACCCCCGCGCGCTGGCGTCGGCGCTCCGCGGCGGCGTGGGCAACGTGAACATGCATCCGACCGGCGGCCACCTGGGCTTGCCCGCCGACTTCCTCATCAGTGCCGACGGCCGTGTCCTGGCGTGCAAGCGCGGCCGGCACGCCAACGACCAGTGGACCGTGGACGAGGTGCTCGCGCACGCCCGCAGCGAGAACGCCTGACCTACCGCGCCTTGTTCAGGGCGGGAGCGGTCAGCGCGAACGCGCGGCGCACGGCGCCGACGGCCCCGGGGTCGCCATCGAAGTCGATGCGCCGCAGCGCCGCCCCGCGCTTGGTCTCGCTCGCGCCGAGGCGCGCGGTGACCAGGTCCGCGGCGCTGGCGGTGATCTTCACCGAAGGCTCGTCACGAGCGCCGGCGAGCCGACCCTGCGTCACCGCGAATTCGAAACGGCGGCTGTCGATTTCGATGCGGATCGTCGCCTCCAGGCCGGTTGCCCCGGCCGAATCGAAGCCGAGCAGGAATCCGGCCAGAAACCCGTTCAATGGTGAAGCCGGGCCGTCGCCGATCGGGTCCAACCGGTCCAGGCCGAACCACGCGACGCTCCGCAGGACGGGCAGCACCCGCTGCCAGCCCAGGTCGCTGAGCGTGTACACGGTGCGGCCGATCGGGGCGGGCAGATCGGTCCGGTCGACAAGCCCCGCTTCCTGCAGTTCCTTGAGCCGCTCGGCGAGCAGATTGGTCGCAATCCCGGGCAGCGCGTCGCGCAGGTCGCCGTAGCGGCGAGCACCGCCCACCAGCTCGCGCAGGATCAGCAGCGTCCACCGCTCGCCGAGGACGTCAAGGCCGCGCGCGATCGGGCAGTTCTGGTTGTAGTTCCTGCGGGAAGCCACCAGGCCACTCTACCTGCGGTAGACATCTTTTTCAACTCACTACTTGATTTATTTGTCTATCAGCTTTAGCGTCTTGTCTATGCCTACCGACCCGATATTCCGGAACCGGCCGCTCGTCGCGCTGGGCGTCATCTGCCTCGGCGTCTTCGTCATCAGCGTCGACGCCACAATCGTCAACGTCGCGCTGCCCACCCTGTCGCGCGAACTCGGCGCCGACACGGCGCAGCTGCAGTGGATCGTCGACGCGTACACCCTGGTGATGGCGGGCCTGCTGCTGTCGGCGGGCAGCCTGTCCGACCGGTTCGGCAGGCGCGGGTCGCTGAGCCTTGGCCTGGCGCTGTTCGCGCTGACCTCCGGCGTTGCGGCACAGGTCAATTCGGCCGACGCGCTGATCGCGGCCCGCGCCGCGATGGGCGTGGGCGCGGCGGTGATCTTCCCGACCACCCTGGGGCTGATCACCAACATCTTCACCGACCCGGTAGCGCGCGCCAAGGCGATCGGCCTGTGGGCGGCGATGGTGGGTGTCGGGGTGGCCGTGGGACCGATCAGCGGGGGCTGGCTGCTCGAACACTTCTGGTGGGGCTCGATCTTCATGGTGAACATCCCCGTCGCGGCCCTGGCCATCCTCGGCGGCGTCCTGTTCGTCCCGACCTCGCGCGACCCGGCGGCGCCCCGCGTCGACGTCGGTGGCCTGATCCTGTCGACGGCAGGCATCACGACGCTCGTCTACACCGTCATCGAGGCGCCGACGTGGGGGTGGACCAACGTCCGGACCGCGGCCGGGTTCGCGCTCGCCGTCGTCGTTCTCGCCGGGTTCGCCGCGTGGGAGCGGCGCAGCACCCACCCGATGCTGGACGTCTCGGTGTTCGGAAACCGGCGGTTCTCCGGCGGCAGCCTGGCGGTGACCGCCGGCTTCCTCACCCTGTTCGGGTTCATCTTCGTCATCACCCAGTACTTCCAATTCATCAAGGACTACACGGCGTTTCAGGCCGGCGTGCGCTTGCTGCCGGTCGCCGCCTCGATCGCGCTGGCCAGCATCGCGGGCCCCCGGCTGGTCGAACGGGTCGGCACCACCGCCGTCGTCGCCGCCGGCCTGACGATCTTCGCCGCCGGGCTGGCCTGGGCGTCCACCGCCGACGCCGCCACGCCGTATACCCAGATCGCGGTGCAGATGCTGCTGCTCGGCGGCGGCCTCGGCCTGACCGTTTCGCCGGCCACCGAGGCCATCATGGGATCGCTGTCCGCCGACAAGGCCGGGGTCGGCTCGGCCGTCAACGACACGACCCGCGAACTCGGCGGCACCCTCGGCGTGGCCATCGCCGGCAGCATCTTCGCGTCGGTGTACTCGGGGCATCTCGCGTCGACGGCCCTGCCTGGATTACCCGCCGAAGCGATGCAACGCTCGATGGCGTTGGCGCACACCGTGATCCAGCAGCTGCCCGCGCAACAGGCAGGCTACGTCCGCAGCGCCGTAAACCACGCGTTCCTGGACGGCCTGCAGGTGAGCTCGCTGGTGTGCGCCGGCATCGCGCTCGGCGCGGCGATCGTCGTCGGCTGGTTGTTGCCGGCACGTCAACTGGAAAGGGAAATCCGATGAGTCCTCGAATACTGGTCACCGGTGCCACCGGCAAGATCGGCGGCGCGGTCGCGGCCCAGCTGCTGGAAAAGGGCGTCCCGACGCGGGCGATGGTGCATCGCGAAGACGCCCGCAGCGCCCGACTGCGCGACCTCGGCGCCGAGGTCGTGGTCGCGGATATGTTTGACATCAACCAGGTTTCCGCCGCGATGGACGGCGTCGACCGGCTGTACTTCAACCCTCCCTACCATCCCCACGCCCTGGACAGCGCGGTCGCGTTCGCGGTCGCCGCGCGGCGCGCCGGTGTGGAGGCGGTGGTGGCGCTCGGGCAATGGCTGGCCAGCCCCGAGCACCCATCCCTGATGACGCGGCAGGCCTGGCTGACCGACAAGCTGTTCGAGCTGCTGCCGGACACCGCGCACGTGGCCGTCGACCCGGGCTACTTCGCCGACAACTACCTGCAGGTGATCGGAATGGCGGCCCAGCTGGGCGTCTTGCCGACGCCGACCGGGGGCGGCCGAAACGCGCCACCCTCCAACGAGGACATCGCCCGGGTGGCCGTCGGCGCGCTGCTCGACCCCCACCGTCACGATGGCCGCGCCTACCGCCCGACGGGGCCAAAGCTGTTGTCGGGGCCGGAGATCGCCGACGCCGTCGGTGCGGCGTTGGGCCGGCGGGTGCGCCACATCGACCTTCCGCCATGGATGTTCATGCGCGCCGTGCGCGTCAACGCCAAACGACTCGGCGCGGACCCGTTCTTCCAGTCCGGCCTGCGCCACTACCTGCCCGAGTACGCCCTGGGCACCTGGGAGGTGGGCGGCCCGACGACGCACGTCCGCGACGTCGCCGGCGTCGAGCCCGAAGACTTCCTGACGATCGCGCGCCGCTACGTCAACGGCCCCGAAACCCGCCGCACCCCCGCCAATTTCCTGCGCGCAACGTGGGATTTCCTGCTGACCGGGTTGGTGCCGATGAGCCGGCTGGACAAATTCGACCGGCTCCAACAGCACCCGCAGCCCAAACACCCGAATTTTTCGGGCCAATCCGCGGTGTGGCGAACCGAACACACCGCGACCTTCGAACCGGAAAGGGCGATAGCACGATGAACACCACCCCGGCTGCCAGCGGCAGCACCTATGTCCTGGGGCACGCCGACGCCGAGGTGCGGCGGCTGCTCCTGCAGGGCCGGCTGTACGACCACTACACCGAGCACGCGCTGCGCCTCGCCGGCCTGCAGCCGGGCATGCGGGTCCTCGATATCGGGAGCGGACCCGGTAACGTGTCGTTTGTCGCCGCCCGGCTCGTCGGCCCCACGGGCAGCGTTGTGGGAGTGGACGCCGCGCCCGAGATGGTCGAGCTGGCCCGCGCCCGCGCCGCCGAACAAGGCCTCTCCACAGTGCATTTCGTCCATTCCGCGATCGACGCGATCGAGCTGGACGAGCCCGTCGACGCGATCGTCGGGCGGTTGATCCTGATGCACCTGCCCGACCCGGCCGCCACGTTGCGCCGGCTCAGCTCGTTCGTGCGCCCCGGCGGCGTGATCGCGTTCTCCGAGAACGACATCGCCGCGGGACGCACCGTCCCGGAGCTGCCGCTGTTCAGTCAGGTGATCGCCGGGATCGTGCGGGCCTTCGAGGCCATGGGTCTGTCCGCGCGGTTCGGCACCACCCTGCACACCATCTTCGCCGACGCCGGCCTCGGCGCGCCGCAGCTGACCCTCGGCGCCCCGACCGGCACGGCGGCCGACGCCGACATCCTGGCCTACGGCGCGGAAGTGTGGCGGCTGGTCTCCCCCATCGCGCAACAGGGCGGCTTCGCCATCGACGAGGTCGCCGACATCGACGACTTCGTGCCGCGCTTCCGCGAGCAGGCGCTCGCGGCCAACGCCCTCATCACGATGCCACCCATCGTCACGGCATGGGTGCGGAAATGAGCGACATGATCACCGACCAGTATTCGACCGGTTTGTCGCGCAACAACATCGAGCGGGCGCTGCGCTCCGCCGGCAAGGACCTCGACCGCCTCGCACCCGCCGACCTGGCGCTGCTGGAGGACTTCCACACCATGGGCCGCATCGCCACCGCCCAACTGGTGGACCTGGCGCAGGTCACCGGCGACAGCCAGGTGCTCGACGCGGGCAGCGGGGTCGGCGGCACCGCCCGCTACGTCGCCGACCGCTACGGCTGCGAGGTCACCGCCGTCGACCTCACCGACGAATACTGCGAGACGAACCGCTGGCTCAATCGACTCGTCGGCCTCGACGGCCTCATCTCGGTGCATCGGGCCGACGTCACCGAACTGCCCTTTCCCGACGCCGTTTTCGACGTCGCGATCAGCCAGCACGTCCAGATGAACATCGCCGACAAGGCGCGCCTCTACACCGAGGCACACCGCGTGCTCAAGGATGGCGGGCGGCTTGCCCTGTGGGACATCACCATCGGCGACAAGGCCGAGCTCGACTATCCGCTGCCGTGGGCCGACAGCCCCGCGCAGAGCCACCTGGTCACGCCCGACGAATTGCGCGCCGCCGTCGAGTCAACCGGGTTCGCCGTCGAACGCTGGAACGATCTCACCGACGACGTGGGCGCGTTCATGCGGGCGCTGCTGGACCAGCCCGCCGGCCCGCTGGGCCTGCACGCCTTCGTCGCCGACTTCCCGCGCAAGGTGAAACACCTCACCGCGGCGCTGGGCGACGGGCGGCTTCGGGCCATCCAGGGCGTGCTGAACCGTTAGCGACGGATCAGGTCGGCGGCCTTCTCGCCGATCAGCACTGACGGCGCATGCGTGTGGCCGCGGATGATGGTCGGCATCACCGACGCGTCGGCGACGCGCAACCCTGCCACGCCACGAACGCGCAAGTCGGGGTCCACCACACTGGACCCGTCGACTCCCATCCGGGCCGTGCCCACCGGGTGATAGAGCGTGTGCGAACACATTTCAAGCGCACGTGCGAGGGTTTCCTCGTCGAGTGCCCGAGCGTCGTGCGGGCGCTCGATACCGCCGAGGAGCCGGCGCAGCGGCGGGGCGCCGGCGAGCGTGGCGCATGCGCGCAGGCCCGTCATCAACGTGGCGCGGTCAAGACCTTCGGGGTCGCTGAGATAGCGCGGGTCGATGACCGGTTTGTCCCGGACGTCGGCGGACCTCAGCGTGATCTGCCCGCGGCTCTTCGGCTGGAGCAGGATGGCGCCCATCGTCACCGCGTGCCCGGACATCACCCCCAACCCCTCGTCGAGGAACGGTCCGGGCGAGAAGAGCAGCTCCACATCGGGCAGCCGAAGTTTCGGGTCGCTGCGGATCATGCCGTAAGCCTCGGCGCAATTTGACGTCAACAGGCCGCGGCGGCGCAGGAAGTAGTTGGCGATATTCGCCGGCTTGTCCGCGGTAAACAAGGTGTCTTCGATCACGGCGAACACGAGCGGAGTGAAAAGGTGATCGAGCAGGTTCTGGCCGACCTCGGGCGAATGGTGTATCACCTCGATGCCGTGCCGGCTCAGCTGGTCGCGGTCGCCGATGCCCGAAAGCATCAGCAGTTGCGGGGTGTTGACCGCGCCGGCGCACAGCACCACCTCGCGGCGGGCAGCCACGACGCGGCGCTGGCCGTCCTGGCTGAACTCGATACCGACGGCGCGCCCGCGCTCGATCATCACCCGCGTCGCCATGGCTCCCGTCAGGAGGCTCACGTTCCCGCGACGCAACGCAGGCCGCAGGTAGGCGTCGGCGGTGCTGCACCGCGCGCCACGCCGCTGCGTGACCCTTGCCTCGCAAAAGCCCTCGGGCTGTTCGTCCGTGGGCGGCCCGACACGAAAGCCGGACTCTGCGGCCGCGGCCAACCACGCGGCCGTCGAGCGCCGCGGGCTGCGCTGGGCACAGATATGCAGCGGGCCGTTCTCGATGCGGTCGAAGTACGGTTTGACGTTGGCGAAAGACCACTGGCTTCCGGCGTGGACGGCCCAGTCGTCGTAATCGGCGGCGTACCCCGGCACCCACATCATCGCGTTCATCGACGACGATCCGCCGAGCATTTTGCCTCTGGGCCAATAGATCTCACGTCCGGCCAGTTCTTGCTGGGGTTCGGTCAGGTAATTCCAATCCCGCGGGCCACGGAACAGCTTCGGCCATCCCGCCGGGATGTGGACGAACTTGTCCTTGTCTAAAGGCCCCGCCTCCAGCACAACGACGCGGGCCGGCGGATCGGCGCCGAGCCGGTTGGCCAGCACCGATCCCGCGGAGCCGGTTCCCACCACGACAAAGTCGGCGTCCATCGCCGCAGTCTAGGGATAGAACGCTGGCGGCACGCATGCTCGGCATGGTGGAGTGGGTATCGCACCAAGTAATCGCCCGCCAGCAGAGAGTGAGGTCCGCAGTGAGCCCAGCGCTGGGTCTGCCGGAGAAGGTGCGTGCCTGCCTGTTCGACCTCGACGGTGTGCTCACCGACACCGCGAGCGTGCACACCAAGGCCTGGAAGGCCATGTTCGACGCCTACCTGTCCGAACGTGCCGAGCGGACCGGTGAGAAGTTCGTCCCCTTCGACCCGGCCGACGACTACCGCAAGTATGTCGACGGCAAGAAGCGCGAGGACGGCGTGCGCTCGTTTTTGAACAGCCGCGGAATCGAGTTGCCCGACGGCGACCCGGACGACGCCGGCGACAGGGAAACGATCTACGGGCTGGGCAACCGCAAGAACGACATGTTCCAGAAGGTCCTGCGCGACGACGGCGTCGAGGTCTTCGACGGGTCGCGGCGCTACCTGGAGGCGGTCTCGGCCGCGGGCCTGGGGATCGCCGTGGTGTCGTCGAGCGCCAACACCCGCGACGTCCTGGAGATCACCGGTCTGGACCGGTACGTCCAGCAGCGGGTGGACGGCGTCACGCTGCGCGAGGAGCACATCGCCGGCAAGCCGGCCCCGGACTCCTACCTGCGCGGGGCCGAGCTGCTCGACGTCGGCCCCGACGCGGCGGCCGTGTTCGAGGACGCGCTGTCGGGCGTGCAGGCCGGCCGGGCCGGTAACTTCGGCTACGTGGTGGGCGTCGACCGGGTGGGCCAGGCCGACGACTTGCGCCGCAACGGCGCCGACGTCGTCGTCACCGATCTCGCCGACCTGCTGTCATGATCACCGAAGAAGCCTTTCCGGTCGAACCGTGGCAGGTCCGCGAGACCAGGCTCGACCTCAACCTGCTGGCGCAGTCGGAGTCGCTGTTCGCGCTTGCCAATGGCCACATCGGGCTGCGCGGCAACCTCGACGAGGGCGAGCCGCACGGCCTGCCGGGGACCTACCTGAACTCCTTCTACGAGATCCGGCCGCTGCCCTACGCCGAGGCCGGCTTCGGCTACCCGGAGGCGGGCCAGACGATCGTCGACGTCACCAACGGCAAGATCATCCGGCTGCTGGTCGAGGACGAGCCGTTCGACGTCCGCTACGGCGAGTTGCTCTCCCACGAACGGGTGCTCGACCTGCGCGCCGGCACCCTGACCCGCCGCGCGGACTGGCGCTCGCCCAACGGCAAGCAGGTCCGGGTCGTGTCCACCCGGCTGGTCTCCCTGGCCCAGCGCGGCGTCGCCGCCATCGAGTACGTCGTCGAAGCCGTCGACGAGTTCGTGCGCATCACCGTGCAGTCCGAACTGGTCACCAACGAGGACCAGCCGGAGACCTCCGACGACCCGCGGGTGTCGGCGATCCTGGAGAACCCGCTGGAGGCCGTCGACCACGAAAACACCGAGACCGGAGCGCTTCTCATGCACCGGACCCGGGCCAGCGCCCTGATGATGTCGGCCGCGATGGATCACGAGATCGAGGTCCCCGGGCGCGTCGAGTTCAGCACCGACGCCCGCCCGGACCTGGCCCGGACCACGGTCATCTGCGGGCTGCGCGCGGGCCAGAAGCTGCGCATCGTCAAGTACCTCGCGTACGGCTGGTCGAGCATGCGCTCGCGGCCCGCGCTGCGCGACCAGGCCGCCGCCGCGATCCACAGCGCCCGCTACACCGGGTGGCAGGGGCTGGTGGACGCGCAGCGGGCCTACCTCGACGACTTCTGGGAGAACGCGGACGTCGAGGTCGAGGGCGACCCCGAGTCCCAGCAGGCCGTCCGGTTCGGGATGTTCCACCTGCTGCAGGCCAGCGCCCGCGCCGAGCGCCGCGCCATCGCCGCCAAGGGGCTCACCGGAACCGGCTACGACGGCCACGCCTTCTGGGACACCGAGGCCTACGTGCTGCCGGTGCTGACCTATACCGCGCCGCACACCGTCGCCGACGCGCTGCGCTGGCGGGCGTCGACGCTGGAACTCGCCAAGGAGCGCGCGGCCGAGCTCGGCCTGGACGGGGCCAGCTTCCCGTGGCGGACCATCCGCGGTCAGGAGTGCTCGGCGTACTGGCCGGCCGGCACCGCGGCCTGGCACATCAACGCCGACATCGCGATGGCATTCGAGCGGTACCGCACCGTCACCGGCGACCACGACCTGGAGCGGGACTGCGGCCTCAAGGTGCTGGTGGAGACCGCCCGGCTGTGGATGTCGCTCGGGCACCACGACCGGCACGGCGTCTGGCACCTCGACGGGGTCACCGGACCCGACGAGTACACCGCGATCGTGCGCGACAACGTCTTCACCAACCTGATGGCCGCGCACAACCTGGTGACCGCCGCCGAGGCCTGCAACCGCCACCCGGAGGAGGCGGCGGCGCTGGACGTCACCACGGAGGAGGCGGCGTCTTGGCGCGACGCGGCCGACGCCGTCAGCATCCCCTACGACGCCGAACTGGGCGTCCACCAGCAGTGCGAGGGGTTCACCACCTTCGCCGAATGGGACTTCGAAAAGAACACCACCTATCCCCTGTTGCTGCACGAGGCCTACGTGCGCCTCTACCCCGCCCAGGTGATCAAGCAGGCCGACCTCGTGCTGGCCATGCAGTGGCAGAGCCACGCCTTCACGCCGGAACAGAAGGCGCGCAACGTCGACTACTACGAGCGGCGGATGGTGCGCGACTCGTCGCTGTCGGCCTGCACGCAGGCGGTGATGTGCGCCGAGGTCGGGCACCTGGAGCTGGCGCACGACTACGCCTACGAGGCCGCGCTGATCGACCTGCGCGACCTGCACCACAACACCCGCGACGGATTGCACATGGCTTCGCTGGCCGGGGCCTGGATGACGCTGGTCGCGGGCTTCGGCGGCCTGCGCGACGACGAGGGCATCCTGTCGTTGGATCCCTTACTGCCCGATGGCATTTCGCGCCTCCGGTTCCGGCTGAGGTGGCGCGACTTTCGGCTCACGGTCGACGTCAACCACTCCGAGGTCACCTACGCGGTGCACGACGGACCCGAGCACGAGCTGACCATCCGGCACGCCGGCGAACAACTCACGCTGAACACCGAGGCGCCGACGACCGTCGCCGTGCGCATCCGCAAACCCCTGCTGCCGACGCCGCAGCAGCCGCCGGGCCGCGAGCCGATGCACCGGCGCGCGCTGGCCCGCACTCAGTGAGGTTGGAGAACCCGAGAGATTTCGGTGGCGATCGCCTCACGCAACTCGGCGTCCGGTAGATCACCGATACCGACCGCCGAGCGCAAAAAAGGGGCGAACAGCCGCCAACCAAACTGCAGCGCAAAGGCGTTCGCCACGGCCAGGCGCGCGCTGAGATCCCCGTCGGCGCCGGGGGCGTGCATCGGGCGGATGTCTTCGTACATCTGCGAGGCGCCGGGGAACCGCGACTGTAACTTGCCGGCCGGGTAGCCGTCGAGCAGCGTGCGGGCCATGACCCGCAAATGCCGGTCCAGCGCCCGCTCCGCCTCCGGTGCGGTCGGGTCGCTCTGCAGCAACGCCGTCGTGGTCGCGCCCAGGTGGTCGAGCACGGCGCCGACGAGCTGGTCCTTGGTGCCGAAGTGCCGAAACACCAACCCGTGGTTGACCTTTGACCGGGCCGCGATGTCGCGGATCGACGTCGCCGCCGGGCCCCGCTCGGCGAACAGCTCGGTGGCGGCCTCCAGGATCGCGGCGCCCACCTCCTCTCGCCCGGTGGGATTTTTCCGGCCGGCCCTTGCCGAAGTTGTAGTCATATGACTACACTAGCCCATGTAGTCAGTTGACTACACCCGATCTTCGCAAAAGGACGAAAGAAATGACCGACTCCATCACCGTCACCAAGCTGGGCAGCCGGATCGGCGCCCGACTCGACGGCGTGCGCCTGGGCGGCGACCTCGACCCGGCCAGCGTCGACGAGATCCGCGGGGCGCTGCTGGCCCACAAGGTGATCTTCTTTCGCGGTCAGGACCACCTCGACGACGAAGGGCAGCTCGCGTTCGCGCGGCTGCTGGGCACCCCGATCGGGCACCCCGCCGCGCAGTTCCTCGCCGCCAAGAACGCGCCGATCATCACGCCGATCAACTCCGAGTACGGCAAGGCGACGCGCTGGCACACCGACGTCACGTTCGCCGCGAACTACCCCGCGGCCTCGATCCTGCGCGCGGTCACGCTGCCCAGCTACGGGGGCTCGACGCTGTGGGCCTCCACCGCGGCGGCCTACGACCACCTGCCCGAGCCGCTGAAGTGGCTCGTCGACAATCTGTGGGCGCTGCACACAAACCGCCACGACTACGTCACCGCAGAGGCCATGACCGACGCGCAGCGGGCCTTCCGCCAGGCGTTCGACAAGCCGGACTTCCAGACCGAGCATCCCGTGGTTCGGGTGCACCCCGAGACCGGTGAGCGGACGCTGGTGCTGGGCGACTTCGTGCGCGGGTTCGTCGGACTGGACAGCTACGAATCGAGCACGCTGTTCGAACTGCTGCAGCGGCGAGTCACCATGCCCGAGAACACGATTCGCTGGACTTGGAGCTACGGCGACGTCGCCATCTGGGACAACCGGGCGACGCAGCACCGGGCGATCGACGACTACGACGGCCAGCATCGGCTGATGCACCGCGTCACGCTGATGGGCGACGTGCCCGTCAACGTGCACGGCCAACGCAGCCGGGTCGTCAGCGGCGCCCCGCTCGACGTGACCACCCCGGAGGAGATCGCGAGCTGACGAGGGGTCAGCCCGCGAGCGTCACGGGGTCAGCCCGCGGTGCTGACCGGGTCGATCGGTAGCCAGCGCAGCGCGCCGGGAGCATGCGCCGGCACCACCGGGTGCTCGGGCGGGATCGGGGACAGCCTGCGGTAGGTATCGCCCTGCAGCGGCCGCAGGTCCTTCTCGCCCTTGTTCGGCCACATCGAGGCGGCCCGCTCGGCCTGCGCGGTGATGGACAGCGACGGGTTGACGCCCAGGTTCGCCGAGATCGCCGCGCCGTCCACCACGTACAGCGTGGGGTAGCCGTGGACGCGGTGGTACGGGTCGATGACGCCGTGTTCGGGGGTGTCGCCGATCACCGCGCCGCCCAGGAAGTGGGCGGTCAGCGGGATGTTGAACAGCTCGCCCCAGGTGCCGCCGGCCACGCCGTCGATCTTGGCGGCGAGGCGCCGGGTGACCTCGTTGCCCGCCGGGATCCACGACGGGTTCGGCTCGCCGTGGCCCTGTTTGCTGGAATACCAACGGATTCCGAGCTTGCCCCGCTTGGTGAACGTGGTGATCGAGTTGTCCAGGTGCTGCATCACCAGCGCGATCAGCGTGCGCTCGCTCCACTGGCGGGGATTGAGCAGCCGCAACATCAGCTTCGGATTCTCACCGGCCTGGTCCAGCAACTGCTTCCACCGCGGCACGTCGGTGCCCTCCGGACCGTCGCCATCGGTCATCAGGGTCTGCAGCAGCCCCATCGCGTTGGAGCCCTTGCCGTAGCGGACGGGCTCGACGTGGGTGTCCGACGTCGGGTGGATCGACGACGTGATCGCCACGCCGTGCGTCAGGTCCAGCCCGGGCAGCACCTCGAGCGTCGCGGCGCCGACGATCGACTCGGAGTTGGTCCGGGTCAGCACGCCCAGCCGCTTCGACAGGCGGGGCAGCTTGCCCTTGTCGCGCATGTTGAACAGCAGGTGCTGGGTGCCCCAGGTGCCCGCGGCCAGGATCAGGTTCTCGGCGGTGTAGGTGCGCCGGTCCCGGCGCAGCCAGCTTCCGGTGCGCACCGTGCGGACCTCCCACAGGCCGTCCGGGCGCTGCTCGAAGCCCTTCACCGTCGTCATCGGAATGACTTCCGCCCCATGCGATTCCGCGAGGCCGAGGTAGTTCTTCACCAGCGTGTTCTTGGCGCCGTAGCGGCATCCGGTCATGCAGCAGCCGCATTCCAGGCAGCCGGTGCGGTCGGGCCCGGCGCCGCCGAAGTACGGGTCGGGCACGGTCTTGCCCGGCGCCTTGGTGCCGTCCGGGCCGAAGAACACCCCCACCGGCGTCGGCACCCAGGTGTCGCCGCAGCCCATGTCGTCGGCGACTTCCTTGACCAGGCGGTCGGCGTCGGTGAACGTCGGGTTCTCGACCACGCCCAGCATCCGCTGCGCCTGCTCGTAGTGCGGCATCAGCTCCTCACGCCAGTCGGTGATGTGCGCCCACTGCTGGTCGTTGAAGAACGGCTCCGGCGGTACATACAAGGTGTTGGCGTAGTTGAGCGAACCGCCGCCCACGCCCGCGCCGGCCAGGATCATCACGTTGCGCAGCGGGTGGATCCGCTGGATGCCGTAGCAACCGAGCTTGGGCGCCCACAGGAACTTGCGCAGGTCCCACGAGGTCTCGGCGAACTCCTGGTCGGAGAAGCGGCGGCCGGCCTCCAGGACGCCCACCCGGTAGCCCTTTTCCGTCAGCCGCAGCGCGCTGACGCTGCCCCCGAATCCGGAACCGATGATCAGGACGTCGTAATCCGCCTTCATGGCAACCAGTATGGCCGTACGCGCCGGTAATAAACTAGCAACTCCAAGTTGATGCATTGATGCGATATCATCAGCGCTGTGCGAACCACCCTGGACATCGACGACGACGTCGTCGCCGCGGCTCGAGAACTGGCGGCGAACGAGCGGCGGTCGCTGGGCTCCGTCATCTCCGAGCTCGCGCGTCGCGGCCTGACGCCCGCGCGCGTGGAGGCCGACGGCGGGCTACCGGTGATTCGCGTTCCGGCGGGCACGCCGGCGATCACGCCTGAGATGGTCCGCCGCGCGCTCGACGAGAACTAGCCGGCCGGTGGGACTGCTCGACGTCAACGCCCTCGTTGCGCTCGCGTGGGATTCGCACGTCCACCATGTGGCGATGCGACAGTGGTTTGCCGCCAACGCGTCGACGGGCTGGGCCACCTGTCCCGTCACCGAAAGCGGGTTTGTGCGGGTTTCGGCCAACCCGAAGGTGCTTGCGAGCCCGATCGGAATCGACGACGCCCGACGCGTGCTATCGGCGTTGCGCGCCTCCGGTGCCCATCGCTTTCTGGTCGACGACGTGTCGCTCGCCGACGCGGACGTACCCCGGATGGCCGGATACCGCCAGGTAACGGACGCGCATCTGTTGGCACTTGCACGCCGCCGAGGCGTCCGACTCGTCACGTTCGACACCGCGATCGCGGCCCTCGCGCAAGGACAGGACGTCGAGCTGCTGACCGGGTTGTGATGCGGGCGTTCAGCTACCGACCGTCAGGCCGACCTTCTGGAACTCCTTGAGGTCGCAATAACCGGCCTTGGCCATCGAGCGGCGCAGGCCGCCGACCAGATTGAGGCTGCCGAACGGGTCGTCGGACGGACCGCTCAGGACCTGCCGCAGCGGCGGGCGCTCGCCGACGGCGATCTGCAGCAACGCCCCGCGCGGCAGCGACGGGTGCGCCGCCGCGGCCGGCCAGAACCATCCGCCGCCGAGCGCTTCGGCGGATTCGGCCAGCGGCGTGCCCAGCACCACGGCGTCGGCGCCGCACGCGATGGCCTTGGCCAGCTCGCCCGAGGTGTGGATGTCGCCGTCGGCCAGCACGTGCACGTAGCGGCCGCCGGTCTCGTCGAGGTATTCGCGGCGCGCGGCCGCGGCGTCGGCGATCGCGGTGGCCATCGGCACGCTGATGCCCAACACCTCGTCGCTGGTGGTCACCCCCCGGGTGGAGCCGTAGCCGACGATCACGCCGGCGGCGCCGGTGCGCATCAGGTGCAGCGCGGTGCGGTGGTCGAGCACGCCGCCGGCGACCACGGGGACGTCGAGCTCGGAGATGAAGGTCTTCAGGTTCAGCGGTTCACCGTCGCTGGCGACCCGTTCGGCCGAGACGATGGTGCCCTGGATGACCAGCAGGTCGATGCCGGCCTGCAGCAGCGCCGGCGTCAGCGCCTGCGCGTTTTGCGGGCTGACCCGCACCGCGGTGGTCACGCCCGCCTCGCGGATGCGCGCGACGGCCGAGCCCAGCAGCTCGGGGTCCAGCGGCGCGGCGTGCAGCTCCTGCAGCAGCCGGATCGCCGCCGACGGTTCCGGCTCCTTCTCGGCGGCCTCGAGCAGCATCGCGATCTTGGCCTCGACGTCGGCGTGCCGGCCGATCAGCCCCTCGCCGTTGAGCACGCCGAGCCCGCCGAGGCGGCCCAGCTCGATGGCGAACTCCGGCGACACCAGCGCGTCGGTCGGATGCGCGATGACCGGGATCTCGAACCGGTAGGCGTCCAGCTGCCACGCCGTCGACACGTCCTGCGAGGAGCGGGTGCGCCGCGACGGCACGATGCTGATCTCGCTGAGTTCATAGGTGCGACGGGCGTTGCGGCCCATCCCGATTTCGACCATGGCCAGTTCGCTGTTCACCGCGCGAAGTAGTTGGGCGCTTCGACGGTCATCGCGACGTCGTGGGGGTGGCTCTCGCGCAGGCCGGCCGCGGTGATCCGGACGAACTGCGCCTCCTGCAGCGCCTCGATGGTGGGCGAGCCGGTGTATCCCATCGCGGCGCGCAGCCCGCCGGTCAGCTGGTGGATCACCGACGACAGCGGCCCGCGGAACGGCACCCGGCCCTCGATGCCCTCGGGCACCAGCTTGTCCTCGGAGAGGGCGTCGTCGGCGAAATAGCGGTCCTTGGAGTAGGACTTGCCCGATCCGGAGCCCCGCCCCGCCATGGCGCCCAGCGACCCCATGCCCCGGTAGCTCTTGAACTGTTTGCCGTTGACGAAGATCAGCTCGCCGGGTGCCTCGGCGGTGCCGGCCAGCAGCGAGCCGAGCATGGCCGTCGACGCGCCGGCGGCCAGCGCCTTGGCGATGTCGCCGGAGTACTGCAGCCCGCCGTCGGCGATCACCGGCACGCCCGCCGGCCGGCACACCGCGACGGCCTCCAGGATCGCCGTGATCTGTGGCGCGCCGACGCCGGCCACCACGCGCGTCGTGCAGATCGATCCCGGTCCCACACCGACCTTGACCGCGTCGGCGCCGGCGTCGATGAGCGCCGCGGCCGCGGCCCGGGTCGCGACGTTGCCGCCGATCACCTCGACGCGGTCGCCCACCTCGGCCTTGAGCTTGCCGACCATGTCGAGCACCAGCCGGTTGTGCGCGTGCGCGGTGTCGACGATCAGGACGTCGACGCCCGCGTCGACCAGCATCATCGCGCGCACCCAGGCATCCCCGCCGACGCCGACGGCCGCGCCGACCAGCAGCCGCCCGTCGCTGTCCTTGGTGGCCAGCGGGTGCTGCTCGGTCTTGACGAAGTCCTTGACGGTGATGAGGCCGGTCAGCCGGCCGTGGCCGTCGACGACGGGCAGCTTCTCGATCTTGTTGCGCCGCAACAGCCCCAGCGCCGCGTCGGCGCTGACGCCCTCCTGGGCGGTGATCAGCGGGGACTTCGTCATGACCTCGGCGACCTTTTTGGTCTGGTCCACCTCGAACCGCATGTCGCGGTTGGTGATGATGCCGACCAGGGCGCCGGAATCGTCGACCACCGGCAGCCCGGAGATGCGGAAGCGTGCGCACAGCGCGTCGACCTGAGCCAGCGTGTTGTCGGGCCGGCAGGTGACCGGGTCGGTGACCATGCCGGCCTCCGAGCGCTTCACCATCTCGACCTGCCCGGCCTGTTCGGCGACCGGCAGGTTGCGGTGCAGCACGCCCATCCCGCCGGCCCGGGCCATCGCGATGGCCATCCGCGACTCGGTGACGGTGTCCATCGCGGAGCTGACCAGCGGCACCTTCAGCCGGATCTTCTTGGTCAGCTGGCTGGAGGTGTCCGCGGTGGCCGGGACCACGTCGGAGGCCGCGGGCAACAGCAAGACGTCGTCGAAGGTCAGGCCGAGCATCGCGATCTTGTACGGGTTGTCGCCGCCCGTCGGCACCGGGTCGTCGGCCAGTCCCTGTAGCTGGGGGTCGCGCACGTACGGGCCGACAACCAGGTCGGAGCTGTCTTCTAAGTGGGACATGCCACGGGTCATCGGGAGGCCCTCCATACGCGCGCGGAGTGAGAAGCCCATCCTATCGGCTCCCGGGGCCCCCGGAGCCGCTTGCCCGGGCGTGCCGCGGGACGCCGGATGACGGGCATGTCCCTGCTGGCGCTATGACGGCCCGCCTGCGTAGGCTAGGGGCGTGCGTGACCACCTCCCGCCGGGTTTGCCGCCCGACCCGTTCGCCGACGACCCCTGCGATCCGTCGGCGGCGCTCGAGGCCGTCGAGCCGGGGCAACCCCTGGATCAGCAGGAGCGGATGGCGGTCGAGGCCGACCTGGCCGATCTGGCCGTGTACGAGGCGCTGTTGGCGCACAAGGGCATTCGCGGGCTGGTGGTCTGCTGCGACGAGTGCCAGCAGGACCACTACCACGACTGGGACATGTTGCGCGCCAACCTGCTGCAGCTGCTCATCGACGGCACGGTCCGCCCGCACGAGCCCGCCTACGACCCCGAACCCGACTCCTACGTCACGTGGGACTACTGCCGGGGCTACGCCGACGCCTCGCTCAACGAAGCGACGTCCTCAGACGCGGACGGCTTCCACCGCCGCTGACCGCCGTCAGGGCGTTTCGTCCGGTGCCACCGACGGCGGCGTGGACGAGTGGCCGTGATGCCGATGCCGACCCGACGACGGGCTCGTCGACGGAGTCGCCGTGGGGCTTGCCGGGCCCGTCGATGCGCTCGGTGACGGAGCCGTCGTGCTGGCCAACGTTGGCGGTGTGGTCGTGGGGGTGGGCGAGGCCGGAGACGTCGACGAGGCGGCCGGCGCCTTGGGTTTCGGCGCGCCGGGCGGCACCGTCGCGTTCGGGTTGCGCGATTCCACGCGGGTGTTGAGCAGGTTCACCTCGTCCAGCAGGTCGTTGCGGCTGGCCCCATCGTTCATGGATTGCACGGTGCCGCTGACCTGAGCCAGCTGATTCTGGGCCTGCGTCCACTGCCCCTGGTCGATCATGTGTTGGACCTTGGCCAGTTCGGCCTTGGCGGACAGCTCGATCTGGCTGTCGTTGACCCTCGGCTGGTCGTAGAACATTGCGTGCAGCCCGTACAGCGCGTCCCCGGGACGGGCCTCGACGACCATGGCGCCAAACCCGCTCAGCGCCAGCAGCGTCGCGGCGACCGAGCCGATCGTCGCCAGGCCGCGCCGCGCGCGCCTGCGCTCGGTAAGCCCGATGTGCAGCGCTTCGATCGCCTCCTCCGGCGACACCAGCGCGCTGGCCGGCGGCCACCGCAGGTCGTCGCGCCAGTCCTCCAGCAGGACGGTCAGCGCTTCGAAGTTGGGGTCCTCGGCGTCGTCCAGGTCGACCGAGCTCCGTTCGGCGAGCGCGTCGAGCAGCAAGTCGGTTTGTGCAAATTCGTCGAGGGATTCAGGCATAGTCACCCGCCGCGATGATTTCGGACTTGAGCCGGTTCAGCGCCCGGTGCTGGGCCACCCGGACCGCTCCGGTGGTGCTGCCGACGGCGGCGGCGGTCTCCTCGGCGGACAGGCCGACGACCACGCGCAGGATCAGGATCTCGCGCTGCTTGGCGGGCAGGATCTCCAGCAATTCGTTCATGCGGCTGACCGAATCGGCCTCGATGGCCCGCTGTTCCGGCCCCGCCTCGGGGGACCAGCGCTCCGGAACGGTTTCCGCGGGGTAGGCCCGGTCACGGCCGGCGGCGCGATGGGCGTCGGCAATCTTGTGCGCCGCGATGCCATACAGGAACGCCAGGAACGGGCGCCCGCGCTCCCGGTACCGCGGCAGCGCCGTGATGGTGGCCAAACACACCTCCTGAGCCACATCGTCTGCTGAGAGGCCGCCCCGTTCGACGGTGCCGACGCGCGCCCGGCAATATCGCACGACGATCGGACGGATGGTCTCCAGCACCTCCCGTAGGGCGTTCCGGTCTCCCGCCACGGCCTCCGCAACCACAGCGTCGAGACGTTCCCCTTGAATTGTCATCGACGGCGGTATCTCCAACGTTACGAACGGGACACATCGCGGGCTAACTGTCGAAATGACAATAACGGGCGGGAGGCCAATTTAAGCGGAACGCCACGCGCCCCCGGCGCGCCGCACCTGGCCTGCGCAGATATCGCGAATTTCCTGCAATTTTTGTGCCGAAAACGTGACACTTTCGATGTCAATCAGCAAGCAGGCCAACGCCCAACGCAGCGGTGTCAGGCCCAGGCGGCCGGTGGCCGCAAGCGCCGCCTCCCCGACCGCGCGGGCGCGCTCGGTCTGGCCGGCGCTGCACAGGGCGGCGGCCAGCACCACGTCGCTTTTCACCCGGTGCCGCGCCGAGGGTCGGCCCATCGCGTCGGCGAGCTCCACCGCCTCCTCGGCGTACCGCACGGCCGACCCGCCGTCGCCGGACGCCATCGCCAGCTCGGCCGCCACCCACCCGCGGCGCACCGGCAGCCGGTCGGGGACCGCACCGGGCGTCAGGTCGACGCGACGCAACAACGTTGCGGCGGCGGCGAACCGGCCGATGCCCAGCGCGTCGGCCGCCAGCCCGATCAGCGCGTCGGCTTGGGCCTCGGGATCCCTACCGGCCAGCGCCATAGCGCGCCCGTCCCAGCCCCGCGCCAACGTGTGCCAGCCGAGCTGGCGCAGGAACGACCCCTGGGTGCTGTGGGCCAGGGACACCCACCGGCCGTCCGTGCCGCTGCGCCGCAACACCGCCAGGTCGCGGTTGGCGCTGCCGTAGCGGCCCTGCCCGCCCGCCGCGACGGCGCGCAACCACAGCTGCTCCGGGCTGCTCGCCGCCGGCAGCGGCCAGCTCCCGGGCCGGTCACCGAACGCGGCCGCGGCCAGTGTGTGCTGAATCACCGAAGTGTGACGAGTTTCAATCACGGTGATAGTAGTAAACACTTCGTGCTGTTCGTGTTACCGACCTGTTAATCACCATCCGCCGCGTGCTAATTACTTCCGTGGCCGCTCCGCCCGCTGAGCTGGGAAATTACGGTTGGGCCAAGCCCCTGGTAGCGCGGCTTTCGATCGCGAAATGGGTGGCAGATGAACGGCGAGTTAAATTTGCTCCAACGCTTACATATTTTGCCGACCTAAGTGGCTATTGACGGAAATTCGCCCGCGCCCCTAAGTTCTAGGTTTGTCGGGTAGTCATCGGTGACACCACTCCAAAATCAGTTGCACAACCGCTTTTCGGGCGCTTCGCGACCCGTCCTTCTGGGCGCGCCGTGCAGAGAGGGAACGATCCAATGCCACAGCCTGAGCAGCTACCCGGGCCCAACGCCGACATCTGGAACTGGCAACTGCAAGGCCTGTGCCGCGGCGTCGACTCGTCGATGTTCTTCCACCCCGACGGCGAGCGTGGCCGCGCCCGCATGCAGCGCGAGCAGCGCGCCAAGGAGATGTGCCGGCAGTGCCCGGTGATTCAGGAGTGCCGTTCGCACGCGCTGGAAGTCGGTGAGCCCTACGGCGTCTGGGGCGGACTGTCGGAATCCGAGCGCGACATGCTCCTCAAAGGCGACATCGGCCGCAGCCGCGGCATCCGCCGGTCGGCCTGAATCAGCTCGCCTCGCCCGTCTCCGCCGTCCACTGCGCGTACTCGTTGCCGGCCGCGAGGTCCCAGAACGTCCACGTGTGCAGCGAGCCGTCGTCGCCAAAGCGGTAGATCTCGATGCTCTGAATGACGGCCGGCTGGCCGTTCACGCTGCCCGAGTTGCGTATGACGGCGGCGCCGGTCGCGCCGCACACGTGCAGCAGGTCGATGCCCAGTTTCCAGTCGGCGTTCGGCGAGGCGTCCCACACCTCAGCCATGACATCCCACCCGCGTTTCACCGGCGTGCCGACCGGGTCCTCCATGGTGACCTCACCGGGCACGACGCGCTTCCAGTGCGCAAGCCAGGCTTCCTTGTCCCCGGCGTTCCACAACTGCACGTGCCGCTCGAGGGCGGCCCGGATCTCCTCGGCGGTGGGTGCTGACATCTCGTCCTCCTAGTACGGCCCCCGCTGCGATGAGCATTGCGCGCAGCGACGAATTTGCATAGGGCGGTTTGGCTCGTTTCGGCATTCGCCAATTGGGGTAGGTCCGGTCAATGAATAAGGGTTTAGTGTTTGCCGCCGCGGCCCTGGCCGCGTCCATCGCACCGTTAGCCGCATGCGCCAACCAGAACGGTAACCAGTCCGCGACGTCCTCGAGCGCGCCGCCGGGCAGCGAGCGGATGACCACGCAGGTGAAGAGCCCCGACGGGACTCAGGTCGCCACCGCCACCTTCGACTTCGCGAACGGCTACGCGACGGTGACCGTGGAGGCCGGACCCAACCAGGTCCTGAGCCCCGGTTTCCACGGGCTCCAGATCCACTCGGTGGGCAAGTGCGAGGGCAGCGACTTCAGCTCCGCCGGACCCGTGTACCAGGCGCCGGGCCACACCGGTTATCCCGCCAGCGGCGACCTGACGGCGTTGCAGGTGCGCTCCGACGGTTCGGCGAAACTCGTCACGACCAGTAACTCGTTCACCGCCGCGGACCTGAGAAGCAGCTCGGGCACCGCGCTGCTGATCCACCAGACCGCGGACAACCTCGGCACCAGCCCCGCGGGCGAGTCGAGCAAGCACATCGCCTGCGGTGTGATCGCCGCGGCATCAGCGACGACGACCTCGTCGACCACGGAGACGACGAGCGTCACCACGGTCACGACCACGACCGCCGTGCCCCCGCCATCCACGAGCACGAGCACCGTCACGGTCACCAGCACCCCGACGGTCACCATCGCGCCGAGCTATACCGTGACGACGACTCCTCCGAGCCTGCCGCCCAGCCGCTGAGTGCCGCGGACCGAAAGCGAACGCACCCCACGGCGATCGACGCACCGTTGCCGGCGCAAGATGAACGACGTGGCCAACTCGGTTAACGGAAGCAGTGGTCTGGTCCGGCCCGACGCCGCGGCGGCCGCCGCCGCGGTCGTCGGCTCGGTGGCGACCGTGGCCAGCGCCGCCGTCGCCGGTTCGGCGGCCACCGTGGCCAGCGCCGCTGTGGCGGGATCGGCGGCGACGGTGGCGAGCGCCGCCGTGGCGGGATCGGTCGCCACGGCCGGCAGCGCGGCCATCGCCGGCAGCATCGCGTGTGTGGCGTGCGCCTTGTGCAAGCGGTGCGTCGCGTGCCTGGGCTGCTTCGGCTGCACCAATTGCATCGGGTGCGTGGGGTGCTACAACTGCTCAGGCCTGCGCTTCGCCGCCGGGCTGCGCGACGTGCACGTCTGAAACGCGTTGGCGCGTCAGAGGTTCGCCGGATTGTTGAGCGTTCCGGGTGCGGCCGGCCCGCGACCGGTGAGCAGCTGGTGCATCTTGGTGGCATCCTGCGCGGCGGCGACGGCTGCCCGCAGGTGCCACTCGTCGCCGTCTTCGGTGTAGGCAACCATCTGGCGAGCGGCAAAGCTGTAGAGCGACTGGATCATCGGCAGGTTGCGCGTGCGGGCCACGTCGGCGATCCACAGGTAGTTCGACGCCTGCCTGAGCGCTTCCGCCAATTGCGGTTCGGGGACCACAAACCCACGCTCGCACACGGCCGCCGCGTGCAACCCGGCCAGCGCCCGGCTCATATGTCTCTCATATTTTGGCCGTGATCGGCGAAGGCCGGGCGGCCACCGCCCGACGCCCCTACTGTGCTGGCATGCAGACGGTGCTGTTCACGCTCGGGTTGGTCCTGTTCCTCGTCGGCCTGCTCACCGGGTTCGCCGTCCCCGCGCTGAAGAACCCGCGCATGGCGCTGTCGAGCCACCTCGAGGCGGTGCTCAACGGCATGTTCCTGGTGGTGCTCGGTCTGCTCTGGCCCCACATCCACCTGCCCCACGCGTGGGCGGTGACGGCCGTCGCGCTGATCGTCTACGCCGCCTATGCGAACTGGTTGGCGACGCTGCTCGCCTCGGCATGGGGCGCCGGCCGCAAATTCGCGCCGATCGCGGCGGGCGACCACGTTGCTTCGGCGGGAAAGGAAGGCGTTGTCAGCGTCCTGTTGGTGTCCCTCGCGGTGGCGATTGTGGTCGGCGTGGTCATCGTCATCGCCGGGCTGTGACGACGGCCGCCGTTCAGCTCGCGCCCGCCGCGATCACCTGGTCGACCTCGAGGGCCCGCTCGGCCATCTCGGCGTGTGCCTTGTCCAGCGCGTCGGCCTGGTCCTCATCGGCCTTCATCAGCGCCTCGATGTCGAAGCCGGCCATGTCCAGCACACCCATGTCCCGGAAGGCCTGCTGCACCTTGTCGCCCCACAGCCCGATGTCCTTGACGATCGGCACGATGCGGCTGAACAAATGGGAGCGGAACTGGATCATCAGCGGCGACGAGTCGACCCACTCGGCACATGCCTGGACGTCCATGCCGAGGGTCTCGAAGACCTCCTCGCCGCGGAAGCGGTCGCGCATCAGGTAGCAGGCGTCGACCACGAACTCTTCCCGCTCGTCCCGCTCGGCCGTGGTCAGCGCGGAGTAGTAGTCCTTCAACGAGATTCGGCCGAAGGCGACGTGGCGGGCCTCGTCCTGCATGACGTACGCCAGCAACTGCTTGGCCAGCGAGTCCGGCGGCGCCATGTCACGCAGCACCCCGAAGGCGGCGAGCGCGAGCCCCTCGATGAGCACCTGCATCCCGAGGTAGGGCATGTCCCAGCGCGAATCGCGCAGGGTGTCGTCCAGCAGCGCGGTCAGGTGCTTGTTGATCGGGTAGACCAGGTTGACCTTGTCTTGCAGGAACCGCGAAAACGCCTCGACGTGCCGGGCCTCGTCCATGGTCTGGGTGGCCGCGTAGAACTTCGCGTCCAGGTCCGGGACCACCTCGACGATCTTGGCGGCGCACACCATCGCACCCTGCTCGCCGTGCAGGAACTGCGAGAACTGCCAGGCCTGGAAGTGCTGGCGCATCTCGTCGCGGCGTGATTCGTCGGCGGCGTCCCACATCGGGCTGCCGAACAGCGGATGGAATTCGTCGGGCAGCCCGACCGGGTTCATCGGGTCGACGTCTTGGGCCCAGTCGATGCGCGACTGGGCATCCCACTGCTTGTCCTTCCCCTTTTGGTAGAGGGACAGGAGCCGCGCGCGGCCGTCGTCGTACTCCCACGTGAAACGCGCGTCGCCGACGCTGGGGACCTCCCACGAGTACGGCGCGGGGACTTCCGTGTACTTGTCCCTGGTGGTCATGGACGGCCGCCTTTCTGCCATGTGTGACCAGTGGTCATATGACCAGTATCACACTGCACCCGAGTGCGGCGGCGCGTCAACCCTGACAGTCGAGGAGCCGAGGCGCGGCAGCGGCCGCGACACATAACCCGTTGCGAAGACACGCCGCGTGGATTCATACGGTCAGTGCAACATCCGTGATTTGGGAGGTTGCCGTGCCGAGTGGATATCCGTTTCCGAGGTC
>NZ_LZIS01000177.1 GCF_001667015.1 Mycobacterium sp. E3198
CCGAGCAGTTCGAGGTCGGTGAGATCGCCCGGTCCGGTCATCACTTCGGACAACATGTCCGAGCCGGGGTTCTCCCTGCGTTGCCGGATGACGTCGGTGAAATACGTGAACAGCTCGTTGCCCTCGGGGCCGCCGTCCACCGCCGCGTCCTTCCAGGCGATCACGCGGTCGCGGTCCTCTAGCGGCAGCCCGTAGAGGTCCATGAAGACCTGGTAGGGGTAGAGGCGGCCGAAGGCCGACATCACCTCGCACTCGCCGCGCGCCGCGAGGGCGGCGATCATGTCGACCGCGTGGCGCCTCATCACGGGCCGGGATTTGGCCAGGGCGTGCGGGCTGAAATGCGGTTGCAGGATTTTGCGGTATCGGGTGTGCTCGGGGGGATCGAACGCCGAAGGCAGCACCGGCACCGGGCTGCCCGGCGGCTGCAGCGCCAGATGAGCCGAGAAGAGGTTGGGTTCGCATAGCGCCCTCAGCACGTCCTCGCGGCGTGTGAGGTAGTAGGCGCCATTCATGAACACGACCGGCCCGGCGTCCCGCAGCGCCTTCCATCCGACGCCGCGGTCGGCGGCCATCGGTAAGGCGGAATGCTCCAGCCGGGGCAGGTGAAAGGTGCCCGCCGTTTTATAGGCGAGACTGTGGCCGGGATGAACCGGCCCGGAGGGTGTTTGGTGCGCAACGGAATCCATCGATCGGTCCTTGAGGGGTGCTGACGGCGCGCGCCCGCTCTAGACGCGGGCGAATCGGCCCGGCGGGGCCGAATGCCGTGATGTGAGGGGTGAGTTGGCTTTACCGCACCGAGTCAGACGGCCGGCGCCGGCCCGTCAGCGGCGGGCGACGCAGAGTCGCGTCAACACACTGTCGGCAGGAGCTTCCGCGGAAGCGGCCCATCGCGCGCGATCCGGAGCCAACTCCGACGCGCCAAACGACGCCGGCAGGGCGAACCAGCCGGAATCGGGCGACAAGTGGGTCACCTGGGCCGGACGGTCGCGCGTCATCCACATGCTGTGGAAGGGCTTCTTGTCTGTCGGCGTGGAGCCGGGTGAAAAATCGCGGGCGGCAACGCGAAGCTCGACCTGGCCGGCATCGGCTTGGACATCCGGGGCCGCATGGATCCACGCGGCCGGCTCGGGCGGTGCGGCCGCGGAGAACTGGGGACGCAACGACGATCCCGCGATCAGGGCGACGAGCACGCTCAGCGCGGCGACGATCGCGATGGCCAGCCACCATCGCCGAGTCGCACCCGTGATCCGAGGGTCCACAGTGGCAGCACTGTACATCGGGATGCTTGGGCGGCAAACCGCAGCAACCTGTGAGAATGCTCAAAAGGCGAGCGCGGCCGCGGGCGCACGACTTCCTCACAGCCGGCTGGACGTAATAACCGAATTGACTGCAAATCTCCTGTAAATCGGCCAGGTTAACTTGTCGAGCGTTTCCCGCTTGGCTACCAATGATCTACGACGTGCGTTGGCGGGACGGGGTACCGGGTTGTCGACGCACGATGGCGGTGGGGCTCGCCAATAACCGCGCGTCGCTGATGACGGCCAACGGTCCCTGCGGAACATGCACCAAGTGGTCGGCTGGCCGATTGTGCAGCCTGATGTGACGCGGAGGATCGTAAGTGGCGGTTCGATTTTCGCTCGACGCCGGCGGTTTCTGAATTGTACAGAGGCCCAACGGAATCTGACTCCGTATGCACACAGGGTGGCTCGACGGCCGCGCCTGAATCGCCGGTGAAAGGTAGATATCGCGTGCGCCGTTCGCATCGCATCGTCGTTTGGGATCCGGAAGACGCGGTGGCCTGGCGAGCCGGTAACCACGCCATTGCTCGCCGCAACCTGGTCTGGCAGGTCGTCAACGTCCACGTCGCGTTTTCGATCTGGTACCTGTGGTCGGTGATGGTGCTGTTCATGCCGCAGTCCATCTACGGTTTCTCGACCGGTGACAAGTTGCTGGTCGGCGCCACCGCTTCGCTGGTCGGGGCGCTCGCGCGAATCCCTTATTCCATGGCGGCCAACTGGTTCGGCGGTCGCAACTGGACAATGTTCTCCGCTGCGGTGCTGCTGCTTCCGACCGCCGGGGCCATCTTTCTCCTGGCCCACCCCGGCCTTCCGCTATGGCCGTATCTGGTGTGTGCCGCGTTGACCGGCCTGGGCGGCGGCAACTACTCGGCGTCGCTGGCCAAGGTCGACGGGCTATTTCCGCAGCGGCTCAAAGGTTTTACGTTGGGCCTCACCGGTGGGATGGCCAACCTGGGTTCGGCGGGCATCCAGGTGGTCGGCCTGGTGGCGCTGGCCACCGCGGGGCACGAGGCGCCGTACTGGGTGTGCGCGATCTACTTGGTGCTGCTGGCCATCGGAGGCGTGGGCGCCGCCTTCTTCATGGACAACGTCGTCGCGCACCGGACCGGCCTGTCGCTACGCAACTTGCGGGCCATCGTCGCGGTTCCCGACACGTGGTCGATCTCGTTTTTGTACCTGTGCGCCTCTGGCTCGTTTCTCGGTTTCGCGTTCGCCTTCGGTCAAATCTTGCAGCACAACTTCATCGCCGCCGGGGAAAGCCATGGACAGGCGTCCCTGCATGCCGCGGAGGTCGCCTTCATCGGCCCCCTGCTGGGGTCGTTGGCGCGGATCGTCGGTGGCAAAGTCAGCGACCGGTTCGGCGGCGGCCAGGTGACTCTCGCGGTGTTCACCGCATCGATCGTGGCGGGCGGGTTCCTGGTGGGCGTCAGCATGCGCGCCGATGCCGCCGAGGACCGGGGCGCCGCGATCACGGGCTTTACGATGGTCGGCTACATCGTCGGGTTCATCGCGTTATTCATCTTCTGCGGCGCCGCCAAAGCCGCTGTGTACAAGCTGATCCCATCGGTCTTCGAGGAGCGCGCCCGCGCGCTGGGGATCAGTGCGACCGAGCGCGGTCACTGGGCCCGCGTCCGGTCGGGGGCGCTGATCGGGGTGGCCGGCGCTTTCGGGGCGCTCGGCGGCGTGGGGATCGACCTGGCGTTGCGGCAGTCCTATGACACCACCGGCACCGAGACGCCGGCCTTGTGGACCTTCCTGGTGTGCTACATCGCTGCCGGGGCGCTGGTCTGGTACCGCTACGTGCGACCCGCCGCCGGTCGGAGGGCGACGCCCGCGTTCGTGCGATCGGCTGCCGAGGAGCCCGTCAAGACATGACCCTCCGGCGTCATTGGACGGTCCGCACGACTTCGGGGAACCTGATCCGCTGACGACCAATGGGGGTGCGGGTCATCAATGCCACCCGCACGTTCCGTGTGGTCAATTCTCGGCGATGGTAAATCTGGCTGCTTTATATCGAAGAACAGCAAGCCTACAACTGGAACACAGCCATTCACAAGCTTATCCGACAATAATAATAATCATGCTGAGCAAAAGGCCGAAGGCAACCGGAGTGGGCCGGGAATTGACGCGATAGCTTCACGGATCGGCTGTGAAAAATGCAGCTAGAGCCCAGGTTTCGCCGGTCGGCGCGTCACATATTCGTTCGCTGTGCGTCAATATCGCAGGCCCAAACCTTGGGCGGGAAGGACGTTGAGAAAGGCCTGTTGGGTAAACGAATCGATTTTCCAGTAATCGTTCTGTGAAATTGAACATCTGACGGAAGGTAATTATCCGATGGAAAAACAGCTACTCGCTCCCACCAGGGTCCTAAGGGACTATTTGTCCAACTCGATGGTGTGGGACGATTTCCTCGCCCAGGGCGGCTTTGTCGAGGGAGACATCGTCGTTGCGGATCCATTCAAGGCCGGCACGACGTGGACCCAAAGGATCGTCCAGCAGATCCTGCACAACGGCGAGGAGCCCGAGGGCGGGCTCTCCGACACGTCGCCCTGGCTGGATTCCAGCTGGGGGGACCACTCCGGAATGCTCAACGTACTTGCGGAACAACGTGATTCCGGGACACGTCGGGTGATGAAGTCGCACCTGCCCGCGGACGCCCTTCCGATCGCCCCGGAGGCGCGCTACGTGTTCGTCGGCCGCAACGGCAAAGACCTTGGGATCAGCTTCCACAACTATCTCTACAACTTCTCCGAAGCGACGATGTCGCAGATCAATCGGATCCACGCCGAGTGGTCCGGCGACCCCACGCCGTTGGTGATCCCCGAGGACATGCAGGAGTTCTTCGACCTGTGGCTCGACAACGATGGGTACCAGTGCTGCGACCTCCTGGACATCATGAAGTCGTGGTGGGAGCTGCGGGACGAGCCGAATATCCTTCTGCTGCACTACGCGCAGCTCAAGCGGGACCTACGCGGCCAGATCACCCGGCTGGCGGAGTTCTTCTCCATCGATCCCGCCTCGCTGCGCATGGACGCCATCGTCGAGCATTGCTCGTTCGATTACATGAGCGCCCGGGCGGAAAAGATGGCGCCGTTCGGCGGATCGCACATGTCGAGCGCCAAGGCCTTTTTCCACAAGGGGCTCAAGCGTGATCACCGCAACGAGTTGACGCCGGCGCAGGTCGAGCGCTTCGACCGGGTGGCCCTGGAAAAGCTTGGCAGCGAATGCGCCCACTGGCTGGAAACCGGGCAACGGCCCTGAGCCGGTTCGCCTTCGGGCGAAGTGCCGCCTCGCCGAGCCCGTGGCTGATGCGGGCCGTCGCGCTTGCTTACGTCGCGGTGGCGGCGCAGTGCAACGGCTGGCATTACCTGTTTTTCCCCGGGCTGGCGGCCCTTTCGCACGACGTGTTGACCCGCCCGTGGGGGAAGTGGGCGAGTCAACCGGGGCGGCTCGTCGTGACGCCGGTCCTGGGCGCCGCCATCGGCACGCTGATCACCGCGATGTTCCCGTACGGCGTCCTGAGCGTCCTGCTCGTCGTTGCGCTGTGCGTGCTGCTGGTCGGTGCGCTCAAGTCGAATATCGCCCCGGCGATCGCGGCGGGGGTGCTGCCACTGTTCCTCGGCATCAAGACCTGGGTGTATCCGGCGTCGATAGCGGTCAGCCTGGTGGTGTTGGTCGTCATTTTGCTGCCCTGGCGAAGGCGTTGCCGACCGGCGTATCCGGATCTGGACGACGTGTTGGAGGCCCGTCCCAGCGGAAGTTCTTGGTTAGTACCGTTTTTCGCGTTCGTCGCGGCCATGGCGCTGTGCGCGGCGACCTCGGGACTGCGGCTCATCCTGTTTCCCCCACTGATCGTCATCGCCTACGAGATGTTCGCGCACCCCACCGTATGCCCGTGGGCGGGAAAACCGATGGCCCTCCCCGCCGCTTGCCTTCTGACATCGACCGCGGGGTGCGTCGCCGTCGCGCTGTTCGGGACCGGCGCGATTGCGGCGGCATGCGCAATGGCGTTGGGCGTCATCGTGCTTCGGCTGCTGCGGCTGCACATGCCGCCCGCGTTGGCCGTCGGGCTCCTTCCCCTCGTCATCCGTTCCCCGGACTTCACCTACCCGCTGTCCGTGGCCATCGGGACGGGAGCACTGACGCTCGCTTTTCAGCTGTACCACCGACGGGTCACCCGCCAGGGCCGCGCTGGCCTGAACATGACCGATAACTTGAGGAGTGCATGATGTCGAATTACCAATTGACCGCGGTGATATTCGTCCTGCTGGCGCTGGTCGGACTGGCCCAGTTGCTGGGCTACGTGTTCGTGAAGCTGCGGCAACCGAAAGTCGTCGGCGAAATCCTGGCCGGCGTCGTGCTGGGCCCGGCGCTGCTCGGCCGTCTGCCGTTCGTGGAGCACGTCGTGAGTACGGCCAGGCACAACACCCAGATCCTCAGCTTCGTCTACTGGCTCGGCCTGCTGCTGCTGATGTTCGTCTCCGGTGCCGAGGTGCAGCAGCTGTTTGGCCGGGGCGAGCGGCGCACCGTGAGTTGGCTCGTCATCGTCGGCACCGGCATCCCGTTCCTGCTGGGGCTGATCTTCGCGCCCCACCTGATCACCCCGAGTCTGGCTGGGCCGCACGGCAATCGCGCGTCGTTGATCATCATCCTCGCGGTCGGCGTCGCGGTGACGTCCGTGCCGGTGGTGTCAAAGATCTTCGCCGACCTCAAGATCCTGGACACCCGATTCGCGCGGCTGATTCTCGGCGTCGCCGTGCTGGAGGACATCGTCCTGTGGCTCGCGCTCGCGATCGCCACGTCGATCGCGGCGAAATCCCATCTGCGCCCGTGGCAGATGTCGTTGCACCTGTTGGTGACGGTGGCGTACTTCGGGCTCGGGCTCACGGTCGTGCCGCGCCTCGTCAAGCGCATCAACACGGCGCGCTGGAATGCCCTGGCGCGCCACTCGCCCACCGGCTACGCGATCGCGGTTCTGCTGGCGTACTGCGCGATCGCGGGAGCGCTCGACGTCAACCTCGTCTTCGCGGCGTTCCTCGCGGGTTTCGCCCTGGTGCATCGCAAGCGCAGGATCTTCGAGGACTCGATCGACGCGATCAGCAAAGTGTCCTTCGCCTTCTTCATTCCCGTGTACTTCGCGATCGTGGGGCTGAAGCTCGACCTCATCCGCGGTGTCTCCCTGCCGATGATGGTCATCTTCATCGTCGGGACCTGCGCGGTCAAAATGGCGTCGGTCGCGCTGGCCGGGCGGTTCGCCGGCTTCCGGGGCCTCGAACTGATCAACCTCGGCATCACCACCAACGCCCGCGGCGGCCCGGGCATCGTCCTGGCCAGCGTCGCCTTCGACGCCGGGATCATCAGCTCGAAGTTCTACACCACGCTGGTGGTCGCGGCCGTGCTCACCTCGCAGCTCGCCGGCGCCTG
>NZ_LZIS01000178.1 GCF_001667015.1 Mycobacterium sp. E3198
TCCTCGACGGTGCGCTGCGCCCGGAACCGCGGCTCCGGCTTGCCGAACGTCGCGACCGTCGACGGCAGCGGCTGCCCCAGCGCGCTGGTCATCACGTCGAGCCGGGCGACCGCGTCGTCGTAGGCCTCGTCGACCCGCTCGTCGGTGCCGTTCCAGTTCACGGCGTTGGCGATCAGCGTGATGGTGCCCTCGTGGTGGTCGACGGCCGCCAGGTCGGTGGCCAGCAGCAGCAGCATGTCGGGCAGCCGCTGCCGTCGACGGTCGCGACGTTCGGCAAGCCGGAGCCGCGGTTCCGGGCGCAGCGCACCGTCGAGGAGTACGGCAAGATCGTCGACTACCTCGTCGAGCAGATCGCGGCCGGCGAGGCCTTTCAGGTGGTGCCCTCGCAGCGCTTCGAGATGGACACCGACGTCGACCCCATCGACGTGTACCGGATGCTGCGGGCCACCAACCCCAGTCCCTACATGTATCTGCTGCACGTACCCAATAGCGCTGGGGCAACGGACTTTTCGATCATCGGTTCCAGCCCCGAGGCGCTGGTCACCGTCGCCGACGGATGGGCCACCACGCATCCGATCGCCGGAACCCGCTGGCGCGGGCAGACCGACGAAGAGGATCAGCTGCTGGAAAAGGAATTGCTCGCCGACGACAAGGAACGGGCCGAGCATTTGATGCTTGTGGACTTGGGCCGCAACGACCTCGGCCGCGTCTGCACGCCGGGCACCGTGCGCGTCGACGACTACAGCCACATCGAACGCTATAGCCACGTCATGCACCTGGTGTCGACGGTGACGGGGATGCTCGCCGAGGGCCGCACCGCGCTGGACGCGGTGACGGCGTGTTTCCCGGCCGGCACGCTGTCGGGCGCGCCCAAGGTGCGGGCCATGGAGCTGATCGAAGAGGTGGAGAAGACGCGCCGCGGCCTGTACGGCGGCGTGGTCGGTTACCTCGACTTCGCCGGCAACGCCGACTTCGCGATCGCCATCCGCACCGCGTTGATGCGCGAGGGCACCGCCTTCGTTCAGGCAGGCGGCGGGGTGGTGGCCGATTCCAACGGCCCCTACGAATACACCGAAGCCTCGAACAAGGCGCGGGCGGTGCTCAACGCGATCGCGGCCGCGGAGACGCTGACGGCGCCGCCACCGGGCAGCAATGGGTGATGCACGCCCGGCCCGGGCGGGCCGGATCACGATCGTGGTTGCCCAGCTGTTGCTGATGGCGGCCGCGGCGGCGCTGTGGGTGGCCTCGCGGCTGCCGTGGGTGGTGGTCCGCTCGTTCGACGGGCTGGGCCAGCCGAAGCAGGTGACGCTGTCGGGCGCGACGTGGTCGTCGGCGCTGCTGCCGTTGGCGCTGCTCATGCTGGCGACCGCCGTGGCGGCACTCGCCGTGCGCGGCTGGCCGCTGCGGGTGTTGGCGGGGCTGCTGGCGGTGGGCAGCCTCGCGGTCGGCTATCTCGGGGTCAGCTTGTGGGTGATTCCGGACGTGGGCGTGCGCGGCGCCGACCTGGCGCATATCCCGGTGATGTTCCTGGTGGGAAGCGAGCGGCGCTACTGGGGGGCCGGGATCGCGGTCGCCGCCGCGGTGTGCACGCTGACCGCGGCCGTTCTGTTGATGCGGTCGGCCTCGAAGGCCCGCGACGGCGCAACGAAGTTCGCCGCGCCCGCGACCCGCCGATCGAATGCGCGACGGGAAGACACCGGCGGGGCGATGCTGGAGGGCGATGAAAAGCCGGAGACCTCGGGCATGTCGGAGCGGATGATCTGGGATGCGCTTGACGAGGGACGTGACCCGACCGATCGGGCCCGCGGGTCCGACACCGAGGGTCGGTGACGGGCCGCGAGGTGACGGTCGCTACCCTTCTTTCACGTCATCGAAATCGGCTAAGTAATCGTGGCGACAGTGTGATGGCAGTGGGAAGGAACGACAGGCATGAGTCCGGCATCCGTGCTTGACTCCATCCTCGAGGGAGTCCGGGCCGACGTTGCCGCGCGCGAAGCCGTTGTCAGCCTGACCGAAATCAAGGCGGCCGCCGCGGCGGCGCCAGCACCGCTGGACGTGATGGCCGCGTTGCGCGAGCCCGGTATCGGCGTCATCGCCGAGGTCAAGCGCGCCAGCCCGTCGGCGGGTTCGCTAGCGCCCATTGCCGATCCGGCAAAGCTTGCCCAGGCCTACGAAGACGGCGGCGCCCGCATCATCAGCGTGCTGACCGAGGAACGACGCTTCCGCGGCTCGCTCGACGACCTCGACACGGTGCGGGCCGCGGTGTCAATCCCGGTGCTGCGCAAAGACTTTGTGGTGCAGCCCTATCAGATCCACGAGGCGCGCGCGCACGGCGCCGACATGCTGTTGCTGATCGTCGCCGCGCTGGAACAATCGGCGTTGGTGTCGATGCTGGACCGCACCGAATCGCTCGGCATGACCGCGCTGGTCGAAGTGCACACCGAGGAAGAGGCCGACCGTGCCCTGAAGGCCGGGGCGAGGGTGATCGGCGTCAACGCCCGCGATCTCACGACGCTGGACGTGGACCGGGACTGCTTCGCCCGCATCGCGCCCGGGCTGCCCAGCAACGTGATCCGGATCGCCGAATCGGGCGTGCGCGGCACCGGCGACCTGCTGGCCTACGCCGGCGCCGGCGCCGACGCGGTTCTGGTCGGCGAGGGTCTGGTCAAAAGTGGCGACCCGCGCGCGGCGGTCGCCGATCTGGTCACCGCGGGCACCCACCCGTCCTGCCCCAAACCGTCGCGCTAGCCGCCGATGAGCTGTCCCCGCGTCGAGAATTGGTGATGGTAGACCTGTCCCGCCCGGAGCTTCCGCTTTCGAGTGCGGCCATCGCCGAACCCACCCGCCACGATCCCGATCCGGGTGGTCATTTCGGCGGCCCCGGCGGTTATGGCGGCCGTTACGTCGCCGAGGCGCTGATGGCGGTGATCGAGGAGGTCACCGCCGCCTACGAGAAGGAACGCGTCAACCCCGACTTCCTCGACACCCTCGACGCGTTGCAGGCCAACTACACCGGTCGGCCGTCGCCGCTGTACGAGGCGACCCGCCTGTCCGAGCATGCCGGCTCGGCGCGGCTCTTCCTCAAGCGAGAAGACCTGAACCACACCGGCTCTCACAAGATCAACAACGTGCTCGGCCAGGCGCTGCTGGCCAAGCGGATGGGCAAGAACCGGGTGATCGCCGAGACCGGGGCCGGGCAGCACGGCGTGGCCACGGCCACCGCGTGCGCGCTGCTCGGACTCGAGTGCGTCGTCTACATGGGGGCCGTCGACACCGCCCGCCAGGCGCTCAACGTGGCCCGGATGCGGCTGCTGGGCGCCGAGGTCGTCGCGGTGGAAACCGGTTCCCGCACGCTCAAGGACGCCATCAACGAGGCGTTCCGCGACTGGGTTACCAACGCCGACAACACGTACTACTGCTTCGGCACCGCGGCCGGGCCGCATCCGTTCCCCACCATGGTCCGCGACTTCCAGCGCGTCATCGGCCTGGAGGCGCGCGTGCAGATCCAGGCGCAGGCGGGCCGGCTGCCCGATGCGGTCACCGCCTGCATCGGCGGGGGATCCAACGCGATCGGGATCTTTCACGCCTTCATCGACGATCCCGGCGTGCGGCTGGTCGGATTCGAGGCGGCCGGCGACGGCGTCGAGACCGGCAGGCACGCGGCGACGTTCAGCGGCGGCTCGCCCGGCGCGTTCCAGGGGTCGTTCTCCTACCTGCTGCAGGACGAGGACGGCCAGACGATCGAATCCCATTCCATCTCAGCGGGTTTGGACTATCCCGGGGTCGGTCCCGAACACGCCTGGCTCCGGGAAACCGGACGCGCCGAGTACCGGCCCATCACCGACGCCGAGGCGATGGACGCGTTCGGCCTGCTGTGCCGCACCGAAGGCATCATCCCGGCCATCGAATCGGCGCACGCGGTGGCCGGGGCGCTGCGGCTCGGCGCCGAATTGGGCAGCGGCGCCGTCGTCGTGGTCAACCTGTCGGGCCGCGGCGACAAGGACGTCGCGACGGCCGCGAAGTGGTTCGGCCTGATGGGGCCCGACGAGCAATGACCGTGCACCAGAGCGAGGCGAGCCGGCTGGGGCCGGCCTTCGAGTCCTGCCGCGGCGACAACCGCGCGGCGCTGATCGGCTACCTGCCGACGGGCTACCCCGACGTCGCCACCTCGATCGACGCGATGGTCGCCCTCGTCGAATCCGGTTGCGACATCATCGAAGTCGGCGTGCCGTACTCGGATCCGGGCATGGACGGCCCGACGATCGCGCGGGCGACCGAGGTGGCGCTGCACGGGGGAGTGCGGGTCCGGGACACGCTGGCCGCGGTCGAAGCGATCAGCGCGGCCGGTGGCCGCGCGGTGGTGATGACGTACTGGAATCCGGTGCTGCGCTACGGCGTTGACGCGTTCGCGCGGGATTTGTCGGCGGCGGGCGGGCACGGCCTGATCACCCCCGACCTCATCCCCGACGAAGCCGGGCAGTGGGTGGCGGCCTCCGACGCGCATCGGCTGGATCGCATCTTCCTGGTCGCTCCCTCCTCCACGCCGGAGCGGCTGGCGACCACCGTCGAGGCGTCACGCGGCTTCGTCTATGCGGCCTCGACGATGGGGGTGACCGGGGCGCGTGACGCGGTGTCGCACGCCGCGCCCGAACTGGTGCGCCGGGTCAGGGAGGTGTCCGACATACCCGTCGGCGTCGGTCTGGGTGTGCGATCGCGGGAGCAGGCCGCGCAGATCGGCGGCTACGCCGACGGTGTCATCGTCGGGTCCGCGCTGGTGTCGGCGCTGGGCGAGGGCGGGCTGCCCGCCCTGCGCGCGCTGACCGAGGAGCTGGCGACGGGTGTGCGGCAACGGGCGGCGGCCTCGTGACCCACTTGCTCGCGTATTTCCCCAGCCCGCCGCGGGGGGTATGGCACCTCGGGCCGCTGCCCATCCGCGCCTACGCGTTGTTCATCATCACCGGCATCGTGGTCGCGCTCATGATCGGGGACCGGCGCTGGGAGGCCCGCGGGGGCCAGCGCGGACTCATCTACGACGTCGCGCTGTGGGCCGTGCCGTTCGGATTGCTGGGCGGCCGGCTTTATCACCTCGCCACCGACTGGCGGACCTATTGGGGCCCGGGCGGCGCCGGGTTCGGGGCGGCGTTGCGAATCTGGGACGGCGGCCTGGGCATCTGGGGCGCGGTGGCGCTCGGCGGCGTCGGCGCGTGGATCGCTTGCCGGCGCCGCAACATTCCGCTGCCGGCCTTCGGCGACGCCATCGCGCCGGGAATCATCCTGGCGCAGGCCATCGGTCGGCTCGGCAACTACTTCAACCAGGAGCTCTACGGCCGGGAAACCACGGTGCCGTGGGGTTTGGAGATCTTTTACCGGCGCGACCCCTCCGGATACGTCGACCCGCATTCGCTCGACGGCGTCTCGACCGGGCAGGTCGCTCTCGTGGTGCACCCGACGTTCCTGTACGAATTGATCTGGAACGTGCTGGTTTTCGTGGCGTTGATCTACGTGGACCGGCGCTTCAGGTTCGGTCACGGGCGCCTGTTCGCGTTGTATGTCGCCTGCTACTGCATCGGGCGCTTCGGCGTCGAGTTGATGCGCAACGACACGGCCACGCTCATCGCCGGGATCCGGATCAACGTCTTCACATCGACTTTCGTGTTCATCGGGGCCGTGGTGTACATGATCCTCGCGCCGAAGGGCCGCGAGGATCCCGCGAGCCTGCACACCGATTATCCGGTGCCCGACGATGCGCCGCCGCCCAAGCCGCGGACCGGATCAGAACCCGAGCCCATAACCGGCGCTTCGGTGGCGGCGGCCGCCACGGTCGCCGGTGTCATGGCGGCGGGGAGGACGGCGAAACGGCTGATTCCGCGAAGGCGGTCGAAACCGGTGGAGCCCGTCGAGGCAGAGGCCGACGCAGGGACCGTGACAACGGAGGTCGAAGCCCCGGAGGCGGTGACCGCAGAGCCTGAAACGGCCGAGGCCGCGGAACCGGTCGCCGGTGGGGCCGAAACCGCCGAGGCCGAAACCGAAGTAGTTCAGGTTGCGGAACCGGAAACGGAGGGGCCGGAAGCCGACGCGGCCGAGGAGCCGGAAGCCGAGGAGGGCGAGGCTGAGGCCGAGGAACCGGAGGCCGAGGAGGGCGAGGGACCGGAGGCCGAGCAGGCCGAGGAACCGCAAGCCGAAGCGGAAGAGGCTGAGGTCGACGAGGCCGAGGAACCGGAGGCCGAAGCGGACGAGGCCGAGGCTGAGGAGGCCGAGGCGTCGGAACCCGAAGTCGCGGCGGCCGCGGCGGCCGTCGCGGAGGCCGAGGAAGGCGAACCCGCGGAGCCGGACACCGACGATGCCGAGGCCGTCGCGACGGAGGCCGAGGACGCCGAGGTCGCCGAGCCCGAAGCCGAAGACCTTGACGCCGAACCAGAACCCGCCGAGCCCAAAGATGAAGAGCCCGAACCACACTCGGAACCAGAGCCCGGCGGTGACGATGAGAACGCCCCCGTCGGCTCAACCCGGCGGCGACTGAGCTTCCGACTGAGAAGCCGGCGCGGCCGCTAGGGGCCCAGCGCGCGTACGGGTCGAGTGTGAACTCAGGGCTTTCGGTGTGAGCTGGCGGCGAAGTGCGTCGGCGTGTCGTCGCCCAGGATTCACACATGCCCACCGGCCAGGTCGGCGCACTAAGGTGGACGACGTGATCGGCCAGCACACACACCGGACGTACGCCGCGGTGGGCAGCGGCGCGCTGTTGGCCGGCGCGGTCGGCTATGTCGCGCTGGTCGATCCGCACAACACGCATTCGATCTATCCGCTGTGCCCGTTCAAGTGGCTCACCGGCTGGAACTGCCCCCTGTGCGGTGGCCTTCGCATGACGCATGACCTGTTGCACGGTGACCTGACGGCCACCATCAACGACAACGTCTTCATCCTGGTGGCCATCCCGGCGCTGGCCGGCTGGATCCTGCTGCGCCGTCGGCGCGGCCGGCCAGTGCTGTCGACGCCGGCGGTGGTGACGATCACAGTCGTCGCGATCGCGTGGACGGTGCTGCGCAACCTGCCGGGCTTCCCGCTGGTTCCGACCGTCCTCAGCGGGTAGCCGCGTTGCGTCCAATCGGTTAACTCCGGCTGCCCCCGCGCCGCGCGACTATGCTGGTTCGCCGTGAGTAGACGCGGGAAGATCGTCTGCACCCTGGGCCCGGCAACAAACTCCGACGAACTGATCCTGGCGCTGGTAGAGGCCGGAATGGACGTCGCTCGAATGAACTTCAGCCACGGGGACTACGCCGATCACAAGGCCGCCTACGACCGCGTGCGGGCCGCCTCCGACACGACCGGCCGCGCGGTCGGTGTGCTCGCCGACCTGCAGGGCCCCAAGATCCGGCTGGGACGCTTCGCCACCGGCCCCACCTACTGGGCGGACGGGGAAACGGTCCGCATCACCGTCGCCGAATGCGAAGGCAGCCACGACCGCGTCTCGACCACCTACAAGAAATTGGCCAAGGACGCCGTGGTCGGTGACCGCATCCTGGTCGACGACGGCAAGGTCGGCCTGGTGGTCGACGCCATCGACGGCGACGACGTGGTCTGCACCGTCGTCGAAGGCGGCCCGGTCAGCAACAACAAGGGGCTCTCGCTGCCCGGCGTGAACGTGTCCGCGCCCGCCCTGTCGGACAAGGACATCGACGACCTGACGTTCGCGCTGAACCTGGGGGTCGACCTGGTCGCGCTGTCGTTCGTGCGCTCGCCGTCCGACGTCGAGCTGGTGCACGAGGTGATGGACCGGATCGGGCGGCGGGTACCGGTGATCGCCAAGCTGGAAAAGCCCGAAGCCGTCGACAACCTGGAAGCCATCGTGCTGGCGTTCGACGCCATCATGGTGGCCCGCGGCGACCTGGGCGTCGAGCTGCCCCTCGAAGAGGTTCCGCTGGTGCAGAAGCGGGCGATCCAAATCGCCAGGGAGAACGCGAAACCCGTCATCGTGGCGACCCAGATGCTCGACTCGATGATCGAAAACTCGCGACCCACCCGGGCCGAGGCCTCCGACGTCGCCAACGCCGTGCTCGACGGCGCCGACGCGTTGATGCTGTCGGGGGAGACGTCGGTGGGCAAGTACCCGCTGGCGGCGGTTCGGACGATGTCGCGCATCGTGTGCGCGGTCGAGGAGAACTCCACGGCTGCGCCGCCGTTGACGCATGTGCCCCGCACCAAACGCGGCGTGATCTCCTATGCCGCCCGCGACATCGGCGAGCGGCTCGACGCCAAGGCGCTGGTCGCCTTCACCCAGTCCGGTGACACCGTCAAGCGGCTGGCGCGGCTGCACACCCCGCTGCCGCTGCTCGCCTTCACCGCGTGGCCCGAGGTGCGCAGCCAGCTCGCCATGACCTGGGGCACCGAGACGTTCATCGTCCCGATGATGACATCGACCGACGGCATGATCCGCCAGGTTGACAAGTCGCTGCTCGAGCTCGGGCGCTACAAGCGCGGTGATCTGGTGGTCATCGTCGCGGGCGCGCCACCTGGCACAGTAGGGTCGACAAACCTGATCCACGTGCACCGGATCGGGGAGGACGACGTCTAGCGCAAAGACCCGAAGGAGAGCCCGCCATCAGCACCAATTCTGATTTCCAGGAACTGCTGGCGATACTCGACCTCCGAAAGGTCGCCGAGGACCGGTTCGTCGGATCACACCCCAGCAAGAACCCGATGCGCACCTTCGGCGGGCAGCTCATGGCGCAGTCGTTCGTCGCCAGCAGCCGCACGCTGAAGTCCGACGAGCTGCCGCCGAGCGCGCTGTCCGTGCACTTCATCAACGGTGGAGACACCGCCAAGGACATCGAGTTTCAGGTGACGCGGCTGCGCGACGAGCGGCGCTTTGCCAACCGGCGCGTCGACGCCGTGCAGGATGGCGTCGTGTTGTCCTCGGCTTTGATCTCGTACATCTCGGGCGGCCCCGGACTCGAGCACGCCGTCGACCCGCCGCAGGTGCCGCAGCCCCACGCGCAACCGCCGCTCGGCGAGCTGTTGCGCGGCTACGAAAAGGTCGTGCCGCACTTCGTCAACGCCCTGCAGCCGATCGAATGGCGCTTCACCAACGATCCCTCCTGGATCATGCGCGACAAGGGCGAGCGGCTGCCGCACAACAGGGTCTGGATGAAGGCACTGGGTGCGCTGCCCGAGGACCCGGTCCTGCACACCGCGGCCCTGCTGTTCTCGTCGGACACCACGGTGCTGGACTCGGTGATCACCACCCACGGGCTGTCGTGGGGATTCGACCGCATCTTTGCGGCGTCCGCCAACCATTCCGTGTGGTTTCACCGGCCGGTCAACTTCAACGATTGGTTGCTGTACTCCACGTCGTCGCCGGTGGCCGCGGATTCGCGCGGGCTGGGCACCGGACACTTCTTCGACGCGGCCGGCCAGGCGATCGCCACGGTGGCGCAGGAGGGCCTGCTGTTATATTTCCCGTCCGCCCAGCGATAGACAGGTCACAGTACGGCATACCCGCAGGAAAACCGCCTGATTTGCGCCCCCCGGGACCGCGATCGGGCGTAAGTTCCAGTCAGCCGGGTATTCGGTGCGAATGGGAGCTGATCGCATCGGGAGGTGAAGGTGAACGGACCGGTCGACGTCGCAGCGAAGCCCCGCGCCCGAGAACGCGTTGTCGTCCATGTCGATTCACTGGCAGCCCGCTGGGTCGGGGCCTCGGCCCTGCTCTGCGCGGCGGCCTGGCTGGTCGTCATCCTCGCCCGACACCATCAGCAGCCGGATTGGCACTACAGCGACCGACTGGGCTGGTCGCTGACGGTGTTGGGCGCCGTGGCCTTCATCGCCCGCGGCATCTTCCTGGGCCGCCCGGTGACCACCATGCACGCCGCCGCGGCCGCGGTTTTCGTGGTGGCGGGGCTGGGCGCGCACGTGCTGTCTTTCGACCTGCTGGGCGACGTGCTGATCGTCGGGTCCGGGATCGCGTTGATGTGGCCGACGTCGGCGCACCCGCGGGCCGCGGACCTGCCCCGGGTGTGGTCGTTGATCGATGTCACCTCCGATGACCCGCTGGCGCCCTTCGCGATGCAGACGGGCAAGTGCTACCACTTCACGGCCGACGGGACGGCCGCGCTGGCGTATCGCACCCGGCTGGGATACGCCGCGGTCGGCGGCGACCCCATCGGCGACGAAGCGAAATTCCCCGAGCTGGTCGCCGACTTCGCCGCGATGTGTCACACCCACGGCTGGCGGATCGCGGTCGTGGGCTGCAGCGAGCGGCGACTCGAGCTGTGGCGCGATCCCGCGGTCACCGGGCGGTCGCTGCGGGCCATCCCGATCGGCCGCGACGTCGTCGTCGACGTGGCCGGCTTCGAGATGGTGGGCCGCAAGTTCCGCAACCTGCGTCAGGCCGTCAAGCGTACCCACAACTTCGGCATCACCACCGAAATCGTGGACGAGCAGCAACTCGACGACGACCTGCACGCGGAGTTGAGCGATGTGGTGCGTGCGTCCCCCAGCGGCGCCCACTACGATCGCGGCTTCTACATGAACCTCGACGGCGTGCTGGAGGGCCGGTTCCCCGGAATCAAGCTCATCGTCGCCCGCGACGCCGGCGGGCGCGTGCAGGGCTTCCACCGCTACGCGACCGCCGGCGGCGGCAGCGACGTCACCCTCGACGTCCCGTGGCGTCGCCGCGGATCGCCGAACGGCATCGACGAGCGGCTCAGCGTCGACATGATCATGGCCGCCAAAGATGCTGGCGCGCAGCGGGTATCGCTGTCGTTCGCGGCGTTCCCCGAGATATTCGAGGACAAGGATCGCGGTCGGGCCCAGCGTGTCTTCTACCGGTTGATCCACATTCTCGACCCGCTGATCGCGCTGGAGTCGTTGTTCCGGTACGTGCGCAAGTTCCACGCCATGGACGCCCGGCGCTACGCGGTGATCTCGATGACCCAGCTGCTGCCGCTGGTGGTGGTGTTGTTGACGCTGGAGTTCATGCCGCGCCGGCGCCACCTGTAAGTCGCAGCTCGCGGCAGCCGATGCCCTTGGGTAAGTGGTGGGTGGCCACCACGACGGTCCGTTCGGCCGACATCAGCGTCGACCGCGGACCCAGCAGTTCGCGCAGCACCCGCTCGGCGTCGGCCGCGTCGAGGTGCTCGGTCGGCTCGTCGAGCAGCACGATGCACGCCGGCGCGATCACGGCGCGGGCCAGCAGCAACCGCCTGCGCTGGCCCGCCGAGAGCGCCTGCGCGCCACCGGTTAACACCGTCGACAGGCCCTCCGGTAAGCCGGCCAGCCACCCACCGAGTCCGACCGCCTCGAGCGTCGCCGTCAGTTCGTCGTCGCCGCAGTCGCCGCGGGCCACCAGCAGGTTGTCCCGGACCGTGGTGGCGAAGACGTGCGCGTCCTCGGCGAAAAAGCTGACCGCCCTGTGCAATTCGTCTTCGTCGAAGCGGCTGAGGTCGGTTCCGTTCAGGGTCACCCGCCCGTCGAGCGGGGGGATCAGCCCGGCCAGCGTCATCAGCAGCGTGGTCTTGCCCGAACCGCTGGCGCCGGTGATCGCCAGCCGGGCGCCCGGCGGCAGGTCGAGCCGCACCGGGACCGCCCGCGACGCGCCGTCGTGGCCGGAGCGGACATCGACACAAAGCGACCCGCCAGCGGGTGCCGCCTCGCCGGGCAGGGTCGGGCGGTCGGGGGGAGCCAGCTCGAGCAGCCGGCGCGCGGCGATCCGCGACCGCGTCAGCTGGACCGCCGCGGCGGGCAACGGCGTCGTCGCCTCGAACGCGGACAGCGGCAACAACATCAGCACGGCCAGCGTGGTGGGCGCGACCGTGTGGGCCAGCGCGATGCCGGCCACCACCGCGCCCAAAACGCTGGCCCCGATCGCCGCGGTGGGCATCGCCTCGGCGATGGCCGCCGGTCGCGCCGCGGCGTCAAGGGCCTCGGCCCAATCGCGTTGGCG
>NZ_LZIS01000179.1 GCF_001667015.1 Mycobacterium sp. E3198
AGCGCGGTCGGCGAGATGTGCAGCACGTTTTTCAACGCCATCTTCTGGTCAACGAGTATCTGCGTCAGGTCGGCCAACCGCGAGACCTGTTCGGAGGTCGCATCACGACTGCCCGCGATGAACCGCTGCACCTCGCCGACCGCGCTGGCCAACGCCTACAACGCCTACGACCCGGACTCCGGGAACATCCGCGGCGGGGTGGGCCTGCAGAACTTCACCAACCCGACGTATGCCTGGTGCTCAGGTATCGGGGCCATCGAGAACGTCACCGCCGTCGAGACGGGCAAGCTGTGCGGCCTGTACCTGAGCCCGGCGTTGAAGGTGTTCAACCCGAACTTCATCGTCAACTTCAACTATCTCCCGATTCCGGTCAACCCGATCCTGGCCCCGTCGTTTGCCCCGGAAAACGTTCGGTACAGCGAGGACCGGCTGAAGCCCGGCGGGGAGGGCCCCCGGCCCGGCCCGCCCTTGCTGCCGCCGGCCGTGTCCGCGTACACGGGGCTGCCGGGTGACCCCGTCGGGCCGCCGGGTTCGGTGCCGCTCGGGCGGATTCCCGGAGCGGCGATGCCGGAGCCCCAGCCGGCCGAACCGCCGCCGGCCCCACCGCCGGCCGCGCCGCCGGCGTCCTCGCCGCCACCGGCCCCGCCGGCGAACCTTCAGGACATGCTGCTGCCGGGTGAAGGAGCGCAACCATGACCGCGCGGATCGCGATACGGCGCCTGCTCGGCATCGGCTGCTGCGTCGTGCTCGCCGTGAGCGGCTGCGCGTTCAACGGCCTGAACTCGCTGCCGCTGCCCGGCGCGGTCGGGCGAGGTCCGGGCGCCACCACCTATCACGTGGAACTCGCCAACGTCGTGACGATGGAACCGAATTCGCCGGTGATGGTCGACGATGTCATCGTCGGCAGCATCAGCAAGATGACGGTGCGCGGGTGGCACGCCGACGTCGAAATCTCGGTGCGGCCGGGCACGGTGATCCCCGCCAACGCGGTGGCAAGCGTCGGCCAGACCAGCCTGCTGGGATCCATGCACCTGGCGCTGAACCCGCCGCTGGGCCAGCAGGGCACCGGGCGGCTGCAACCGGGCGCCACGATCCCGCTGAACCGGTCGACCACTTATCCCTCGACCGAACAGACCCTGTCGTCGCTGTCGGTTGTCCTCAACGCCGGGGGGCTGGGCCAGTTCGGGGACATCATCCACAATTTCAACGCCGCCCTGTCCGGAAACGAAGGCGCGGTTCGCGATCTCCTCGAGCGGTTGGACAGGTTCGTGGGCACACTCGACCAGCAGCGCGACAACCTCGTGTCGTCGATACGGGCGCTGAACCGCCTGTCGGGCACGTTCGCCGCCCAACGGGACGTGATCACCCAGGCGCTGAACAAGATTCCGCCCGCACTCGACGTGCTCATCAAGGAGCGCCCGCGCATCACGACCGCGCTGAACAAGCTCGGGACGTTCAGCAACACTGCGACCCGGCTCGTCAACGACGCGGGCGACGACTTGGTGCGCAACCTGAAGAATCTCGCGCCGGCACTCGGTGCCCTCGCCGACGTCGGGCCGGATCTCGACGCGGCCATTGCCTACGCGCCGACGTTCCCGTGGACCCAGAGCATCATCGACCGGTACATCCGGGGTGACTATCTCAACGGGTATTTCATCATCGATTTGACGAACGCCGGTCTGCGCAAGGGCATCCTGCGCGGCACCCACTGGGAGCGGATCGGCGCGGAGGCAGTGCCCGGGCCCGCGGATCCGGAATACCTGCAATTCAAGTTCGGTGCACCGCCCGGGGCGCCCGGTGGAGTTTCGGCGCCCGGGCCGGTGGGCGAACCGGCGCCGTTCGGGCCGCCGCCGCCCTGGGGGCGCCCGCTGCCGGGACCGCCGCCGTCCGCGCCGCCGGCGCCGGTCAACCCACAGTCGGGAGACGCCCCGCAGCCCGCGGCTCCGCCGCCGCCGGTGTCACCGTTGATCGCGGGCTTGACGTGGCTCGGTCCTGATGCGCAGAAGGGGCCGTCGTCGTTGCCCGGCCCGGTGCCACCCGGCGGTGCCGCGCCACCGGCCGACCAGAGCGGCCCGGTGCCCGGCGCGACGCCGACGGACGGGGGCTCGTAGATGCTGACCCGCTTCGTCCGTATCCAGTTGGCGATCTTCACGATCGTCGGGATCATCGGTGTGGTCGTCATGGTGTTGTGGTACATCCAGGCGCCGACCCTGCTCGGCATCGGCAAGATGACCGTCACGTTGAAACTGCCGGCCACCGGTGGCCTGTACCGCTTTTCCAACGTGACCTACCGCGGGGTGCAGATCGGCAAGGTGACCTCGGTGGGGCTCACCCCCGACGGCGCGAAAGCCACGCTGTCCCTTGATACTTCGCCGAAGATTCCGGCGGACCTGAAAGCCGAGGTGCTGAGCATCTCGGCGGTCGGCGAGTATTACGTCGATCTGCGGCCCCGCAACGACTCGGCGCCCTACCTCCACGACGGCTCGGTGATCGCCATGAACGACACCACGATCCCCCAGCCGATCGGTCCCGTGCTCGACCAGTCCAGCAAGTTGATCAACAGCATCCCCAAGGGCAAGCTCGGGCAACTGCTCGACGAGTCGTTCGACGCATTCAACGGCGCCGGTTACGATTTCGGGTCGCTGTTCGACAGTTCGTCACGGCTCTCGGGTGACCTCAATGGCGTCGCCGACCGGACACGGAGCCTGACCGAAGACACCGGGCCGTTCTTGAACGCGCAGGCCCAGACCGCGGATTCGATCCGAACGTGGGCGCGGAGCCTGGCGGGATTCAGCGGGGAGCTGGCGAAGGACGACCCGCAGTTCCGCACCCTGTTGCAACGGGGGCCGGGCGCGTTGGACGAGGCGTCGCGGCTGCTCGACCAGATCAAACCGACGCTGCCGGTGCTGCTCGCGAACCTCACCACGATCGGCCAGATTGGCGTCACGTATCACGCTTCCCTAGAACAGATCTTGGTTCTGCTGCCGCCGTTCACCGCTGCGATTCAGTCGTTCATCGGCACGAAGTCGCCGACGGGGTTGGCCACGGGCGCATTCAACCTCATCGTCAGCGACCCGCCCGCGTGCACGGTCGGCTTCCTGCCGCCGAGTCAATGGCGTTCTCCGGCCGACACCCGCACCGTCGACACCCCGGACGGGCTGTACTGCAAGCTGCCGCAGGATTCACCAATCGCGGTGCGCGGTGCCCGCAACTATCCCTGCATGGGGCAGCCCGGTAAACGCGCGCCGACCGTCGAAATCTGCGAGAGCGACAAGCCTTTCCAGCCGTTGGCGATGCGACAGCACGTCTTCGGCACCTACCCGCTCGACCCGAACCTCATCGCCCAGGGCATCCCACCCGACGACCGGGTCAACTGGAACCGCGAACGGATCTTCGGGCCGGTGGAGGGAACGCCGCTTCCCCCGGGCGCCGTTCCGCGGGGAACGCCGCCGGGATCGGCGTTGCCGCCCCCCGCGGCGCCGATCAGCCCGTTGGCGCAAATGGGCGAGGTGTCACCCATCGCGCCGATCGATGTTCCCGCGTCCCCCGCCGGGGCACCCCCGCCCGCAGCGGCCAGCGCGCCGCCGGCGGAACCGCCCGCGGCACCGTCGGCGGCGCCAAGTGCGTTCGGGCGCACCGAGTCTCAGCCCGGTCCATCAGTGGCGATCGCCCAGTACAACCCGCACAACGGCACCTACGTGACGCCGGACGGCCAGGTCTATCGTCAGTCGGATCTGGCCGCGCCCACGACGCCCAAGGCGCCGAAGTCGTGGAAGGACATGTTCGCGACGTGACCCCGGCGCCGGGCCGTCAGGTCAGCTGAGGCGGATCAGCCAATTTTGTCCAGCCGGAACGGCTGGTCGATGTAGAGCGGCTTGTTGGTACCGCAGGCGCCACTGGGACCGGACGTCTGTTCCCGTCCGGCCAGAACCGGCGATCCCAGCACTTTCTCGCCGGTGTCCGGGTTGGCGGGATAGAAATGGATGACGTCGTGACCGGCGAACGAGGTGCCGTCGGGGCAGGTCGTCCAGTTCGGAATGTCGCGTTTGACGAACCAGGTGGAGCCCTCGTTCATGAATATCGGTGCGGTCCAGCCCTGGTCGCTGACGACCTCGCCGTCGCACCGGTACGCAGTGGAGCACGACGTGGTGATGGTCCAGGTGCTCCGCACCACCGGCTCCTGGTGAAACACCTCGTTCGTCCGTGCCCAGTCGCCGATCACGGTGGCGGTGTACTTGCCGTTGATGGAAGGGTCGTAGGCCCATGCCGACGGCGCCGCGCCCACGCCGCCGGCCACGCCGACGGTCAACACGGTTGCGCTTATCGCCAAATTTATCGGACGCATCGTGTGCTCCTTGACGCCCTGAATATCGCCAATTCCAAGCGAATCGAATTCACAGACTAACACCGCCCCCGCGTATCACGGAATGGTTTAGATGATGCGCAGCCGGTGCGCTCATAGGACATCGAATTTGTCGATGAGCCACGATCCCTTTACCTTCGCCATCGCAACCTTCAGGCCGCTCGACGTCACCACCGGTTCCGGCTTCGCCTTGCTCGTGGTCTTCTGCCTGATGAAGACAAGCACTACAGCCGAATTCGGCTGCAGTTCCGACACCGCGGCCTTGACCACGGTGGCCGTCGTCGTGACCTGGCCGCGCTGCGCCGATGGGCCCACAACCTGGTCGACGAACCGTTGGTAGTAGGCCAGATAATCCTCGGTGAGCCGCGATCTGGCGCCGGCGACATCCCGCTCGAGAGTCTCCGGCGAGTACGACAGCAGCGCCACCGCGCCCTCGCTGGCAGCCTTGGTGACCTGGCGCGCCGCGGCGCGGTCCATCTGCACATCCGGGCGGTAATCGAAGTAGAAAATCCGCGCCGCGTTACCCAGGGCGGCAATCAGCAAAAGCGTCAACAGTATTGGGCGCCACCGCGCCAGGAGACGACGCGTCCAGCGCCCGATCGCCCGGGTTCCACGATTGGGCGACGGTTGCTGGGCCGCGTCTGTGGGCGCTGCGCTGTCGACCGTCACGGGACGAACTCGAGTCGCGAAATCTTCAGCTGCCCGGCGTCGCGTTGGATGGTGACGACGATGCGCATCGACCGCGATTCCGGCTTGGGCTGACCGGGTTTGGTGATCTCGGATTTCGCCGCGACCAGGACGACCGCGGAATCCTGGCTCATGGACTGCACGGCGGCGGCTTGCACCGTGCCCGTGGAGTTGACCTTGGACTGCTCGACCGCCTTGACGGCGTCCTCGCCGCCCATCAGGATGCTGAGTTTGAATGTCCCGGTCGTATCGTCGACGAAGCGCTGCAGATCTTCTCGCGCCTTGGTCGCGTGGATCGTCATCATCGTCACGATGGCGTTGCGGGCGGCCCCGGCGAACTCCGCGCTGCGCTGCCTTTGCTGCTCGACGCCGCGATGATGCCACACCAGATACCCGCTGCCCGCCAGGGAGGCGCAGACGACCCCAACCGCCGCGACCGCGGCCAACGCCTTCCGGCTTGGGCGGCGCGGCCGCCACCGGCGCGTCGGCGTCGCGTCGGTCTCCTCGGCGCCGGCGCCGTCCTGATCGCTCGGCGCCGCCTCGAGCTGTTGGCGCAGGCGCACGGCCCGGGCGCGAGCGGCCTCGGCACGGGCCTGTGCCTCGGCGACTTCGGCGGCTTCCGGGATCTCAGTGACCGACGGAGACGGCGACGGGGCCACCGTGAGTCGATCGCCGGCGTCGGTGGCCCCAGCGGGAAGCTTGCGCCGAGGCACTGGATCACCTCCTCGTCCGCGCCTACAGGAGAGCCACATTATCACTGCGAGATGGGCATGCCGGCGGCGGCGACGATGGAATTGGATGCGTATCTTCTCGAGCCCGGAGAATTCTATTCCCAGAGGTGGGCCGAGTAATTTAAAGTAATCCCGTGCGATTCATCGTGGCAGCGGCCGCCGCATGCTTAGGCCTCTTGCAAGGCCTCTGCGTCCTGTCGGCGCCACCGGCGAGCGCCGCACCGGTTAATTGCGATTATCCGGACTGCACGCCCGGCATCATGCCGCACCGGGTGCTCGGTGCGCCGTGCGACAACACCACGTACTACGTGTTCGGGACCGCCGACTATTACGTGTCTTTCGCCACGCAGCCGGGACGCCTGATGTTCTGCGGCTCGCCGAGGCGGTACGAGCCCCGCTGGTTCCGGTCGCCGCCGATGGCCGGCGTCAAGGTCGAGGGCTCGTCGTGCGTCGACTACCCGGAGTACTACGTTGCGCAGGCACCGGATGGCCTGTTCCTGGTGTGCAACGCGCACGACGGAACGCAGGTTTGGGAGCGCGGCGACACCTGAGTCCGGTTGGCGGCGGGATTTACGGTCGCGTGTTCGGAATCTCCGGCCAGTCCTGGAAGGGGCTGGGCCCCCAGTAATCCCCGTTGTGGACCGTGCCGTCCCTGTCCCGGTGGTGCGCGTCGTGGCACGTGGTCGGATCCCACTGCGGCCCCCACGCCGGGTCGAACGGCTGGCCCGGGCACCAGTGGTATCCGACGAACGGCCAGGGCGGGTTGTCGGCGTGAGCGCCCGCTGCGGTGCCCACGCTGACCAGTGCGAAGCCGGTGGTGGCCATGACCGCTGCGGCAGCGAAACGCGCGACTTTGCTCATGGGAGAACCGTACCCGAGCGCGCCGGAACCGGACCAGGAAAATCGGTGCAACGGGCGTCAGTCGGCCGCGTCGATCAGCCGGCGTGTGATGCGACCCACCTGCGCGCGCAGGGCGTCGTCCTCGATGTCGGCCACCAGGGGTGACACCACCCCGACCGCGATTGCGCCCGACAGCATCGCCGCCGCGACCCGCGCGTCCTCGGCGGCGTCGGCGAGCAGCACGCCGTACAGCCGCTGGATGAATTGCTGGAACGGTTCGTGCTCGCCCAGCAACCGCACGACGACGGGATCGAACTGCAGGGTGCTTGCGGCGCCGCGTCTCTCGACGGCGACCTCGATGACCCGATCGAGCAGCACCTCCCGCGCCCTGCTCCGCTGGTCGTGCGCCTCCGCGGCCTCGAGCGCCTCCTCGAGGCCCCCGAGCTCGCGCTCCGTGAGCGCGATGACGATCTGCTCCTTGGTCCTGAACTGGTGGTAGACGGCGGCCTTGGTGACCCCGATGGCATCCGCGATCATCTGCAGCGAGGTTCCGCCGACGCCGTGCTCGGCGATCAGCTGCAGCGCGGCGTCGAGGATGCGGGTCTGCGCGGGACTGCGCGTGATGAAGCGAAACCGGCTCTTGGTCTGCGGGGAAACCACACCGGCAGCGTAGCCGATCGGCTATTGACCCCGGGTAGCCGATCGGCTAGTTTCGCTGACTATGACCGGCATCGGCGCCGACCACACCCCCGGCCCTCCGCGAAAGGCATTGCGGCGCATCGACGGTGAGCTGATCCTGTTGTGGACACTGCCGGTGACCGTGCTGATCTGGATCGGCGCGTTCCTGCTCTTCCCGGGCTTCACGCCACCGATGTCGCCCACGATGTCGGCGGAGCAGGTTGCCGCGTTCTACCGCGATCCGGCCCACCTCCCGGCGATCCGCTACAGCATGATCGTGTTCAACTGGTTCGGCGTATGCCTGGTGCCGATCCTGGCCCTGATCGTGTTGCAGATCCGCAGGATGGCGCACCGGACGCCGATCTTCTCCTACGCGATGCTGGGCTGCGTGGCCGGCGGTCCCACCCTTTTCCTCGTCGCCAACGTCTGCTGGTTGCTGGCCGCCTTCCGCACCGAGCGCAGCCCGGAGCTGACCCAGCTGCTCAACGACTTCGCCTGGATAACCTTCACGATCCTGGTGCCGTTCCTGATCGGGCAGAGCGTGATTCTCGCCCTGGCAATCTATTTCGACGATCAGCCGCGCCCGGTCTTCAAGCGCTGGGTGGCCCACTTCAACCTGCTCGTCGCGGCCGCGCTGGTGCCCGCGGCATTCGTCGGCGTGGCCCTGACCGGCCCGCTGGCCTGGGACGGCTTGCTGTCCTTCTGGGTGAAAAACGTTGCGATTGCGGTGTGGATCGTCGTGATGGGCGTCACGCTGGGCCAGGCCGTCTATCGAGAGCGTGCCGAATACCGCCGGGGCGGCGCGGAACTCGTCGTCGCATGAGCGCGGTGACGATGACTCCATCCGCGGCCGCGCCGCCTCCGGGCCCGCTGCACCGCCGGATCGGCTGGCACCTGTGGCACGGCCCCAAGCGCGAACTGTGGCTGGCCTGGGGCATACTCGTCGTCTTCTACAACCTGTTCTTCCCGGTGTTCTTCATCGTCGCGCAGGTCCAGCCGCCGCCGCAGCCCACCTGGGACCTCGCGACGCAGGTGCACTGGTTCCACGAACGCCACCTCGGTATACCGGTTGGCTTCGGCGTCATCTTCGCCGTCAGCGGCATGATCGCGATCAACAATGCCCTGATCGCCTACTCGATGCGGCGAATGTCGGTCAGCCCGGCGTTCGCGTATTCGTATCTGATCATTTACTCGCTCAGCGCCGTTCCCGGCATGCTGCTGCTCAACATCGCGCTGATCGTGGGTGCGTTGCGACCCGACCGCGATCCTGAAGCCCTCGGTTGGCTCTACGACTTCGCCTTCTTGTCCTTCGACGGAACCATGGGGGTCTTCCTGATCGGCTCGCTGATCTGGATGGCCGCGATACTGCTCGACAAGAATCGGGTCTTCCCCAAGTGGTTCGGCTACCTCAACCTGTGCAACGCGCTCACCGAGGTCGTGGTGGCGCCGTGCTGGATCTTCCGGCGCGGTGTGCTGGCGTGGAACGGTCAGATCGCCTGGTGGCTGGACATGGTCGTGTTCGGCGTCTACCAAGTCACTTTCATCGTCATGCTGTTCCGCATGATCCAGCGCGAGGACTTCGGCACCGGGCCGCTTCCGCGGAAAGCGGCGGCCGCGCGATGACCGAGGTGGCCAACAAGAGCGCACGCGCCAGGTTCATCCCGGGCCAGCCCGACATGTGGGCCTTCGTCCTGTTCGAAACGCTGATCTTCACAGGGTATTTCGGCTTCTACCTGTTCTACCGCAGCCGAAACCCGGAACTCTTTTTGCACTCGCAGGCGCAGCTCGACCTGCGCATCGGGGTCGTCAACACGTTGGTCTTGTTGCTGAGCTCCTGGTCGGTGGCGCGGTGCGTGCAGTCGGCCAGGGCCGGCGGCTACCGCGCGGCGCTGCGCGACGTCGTCCTCACAGCCGCGTTCGCCGCCGTATTCCTGTGTTTCAAGGTGTTCGAGTGGGCCCGGCTGGTCCGCATGGGAAACGGCTTCGAGGGCAACGACTTCTTCACCTACTACTTCTTTTTGACCGGAATCCACTTCGTGCACTTGGTTATCGGCTTTGTCGTGCTCGGCATCGCCGTCTACCAACTTCGCAGCCCCGCTCGCCGATCCCAGGAAATCATCGAAACGTGCGCCACCTATTGGCACACCGTCGATTTTCTCTGGGTGCTGATCTTCGCGCTGCTCTACGTGGTGAGGTGAGAAGGTGGTCACTTTCAACAAACGGCTGTTGGTCGTCTGGCTGGTGCTGGCGTCGCTCACCCTGGGATACCTGGTGATCGATCATGCGGCGGACGGTTCGGCCGCGCCCAGCGCGGTGGTCACGTCGAGCGTCATCGTGATCGCGGTTATCAAGGTGCGCATCATCTTTCGCGAGTTCATGGAAGTCAGGCAGGCGCCCGCCCTGCTGTGCCGCCTCACCGACGCCTGGGTGATCCTGATCGCGGTGAGCCTGCTGGCCTGCTACTTCGCCGGCATGGCGATCCGATAGCGCCCAAGTGGGAGCTTCCGCGCGACATCACCGGCACGTTGGGCGCCGTCGATGCCGTCGACGGCAGCGGAATCGCGCAGGCCCCGTTCGAGTTCTCCGGGATCTTCGAGCAGATCGGTGGCGGGCCTTAGCCGTTCGGCGTGAAGGTGAGGTGCAGTTCGCTGAGCCCGCGCAGGATGTACGTCGGCTCGTAGGTGTATCGGCGGGCGTCGACCGGCCCGTGTTTGACCTCGTCGATTTTGATGTCGCCCATCCGGTCCAGGAGGCGCTCGATGGAGACCCGGCCCTCCACCCGAGCGAGCGGCCCACCCGGACACGAGTGCACGCCGCGGGCGAACGCCATGTGCTCGCGGACGTTCTTGCGGCGGAGGTCGAACTCGTGCGGGTTGTCGAATCGCCGTGGGTCGCGGTTGGCCGCGCCCGGCAGCACCATGACGACGGTGCCGGCGGCGATCTCGACGCCACCGACCGTGGTGGCCTTGCGGGCCAACCGGGAGTCGCTTTTCACCGGGCTGTCCATCCGCAGCGATTCCTCGATGAACCCCGGGATGAGGCTGCGGTCGTCGCGCAGCTGTTGCTGGATGTCCGGCCGGTCGCCGATCACCTGGAGCGCCGCGCTGAGCAGCTTGGCCGTGGTTTCCTGCCCGGCGGCGAAAAGGAAGGTGGCGGAACGGACCACGTCGATGACTTCGGGTGTGGACCCGTCCGGATATTTCGCCGTCGCCAGGGAGGTCAGCACGTCGTTGCGCGGTGTCCGCCTCCGGTCCTCGATGTAGGAACAGAACTTGTCGTCGAGCCATTCGAGCGGGTTGATGCCGACGCTTTCATGGTCGAGGGCGCCCACCCGCGCGTCGGGGCGGTCGGCGCCCAACACCACGCGGAACTCCTTGTGGTCCTCCTCCGGGACGCCGAGCAGATCGGCGATCACCAAGGTGGCGAACGGCTTTGAGTATTCGCTGATGAACTCGCACTCGCCGTTGACCAGAAACTCGTCGAGCTGGCGGTCGGCGAGGCGCCACATGAACTCCTCGTTCTGCTTGAGCCGGCTCGGGGTGAGCAGCTTGGCCAGCACCGACCGGGCCTTGGTGTGGTCCGGCGGATCCATGGTCACCATGTGCTCGTTCATCGGGAAGTAGCTGCGGTGCTCGTCGATCTGGGGGCTGATGTCGTCGCCCTCGGGCGCGAACGGCAGCGGGGGAAAGGGCCCGCCGAGCGCGACGATGTTCGAGAAGGTGTCGGGGTCCTTATAGACCTCGGTGGCCTCTTCGTAGCCGGTGACCGCGACGACCCCATGGTGGGGCAGTCGCAGCACCGGGTTCTGGTCGCGCAGGTAGTCGAAGTACGGGTGGGGATCGGGCACCAGCGATTGATCGGTGAAGAAGTCGATCGTGTCGAAGTTGCTCATGTCGTGCGTGCCTCCAAGAGCGGCGCTCGGCCGAATGATGAGTCGGCGGCGAGACTCTGCGCCGCCCGAGTCAGGTATCCATTATCCACGAAGTGCTGAGCACCTGCTTAGCATGACGGTATTGTCAGGGTCAAGATCGCCGCGCATCCGGGGCATGACGGTCTGGCTACGATCAGGCATGGTCGACACTGGGATGTCGCGAGTGCGCAGAGAGTACGGAGTCAAGGCATGACACCTGCTTCCGTGGCCCGCAGGATCGGGGCGCCGGACGCGAAGAACCGCGGCCTGCTGCTCGACGCGGCCGAGCAGCTGATGCTCGAAGAGGGCTACGCCGCCGTCACGTCGCGTCGCCTCGCCAGCCGCGCGGGCCTGAAACCCCAACTGGTGCACTACTACTTCCGCACCATGGACGAGTTGTTCCTCGAGGTCTTCCGCCGCCGCGCCGAAGAAGGGCTGCAGGCGCAGGCGCGAGCGCTGCAATGCCCCCAGCCGCTGTGGGCCTTGTGGAGGTTCGGCACCGACCCGGGCTTCACCCGCATCTCGATGGAGTTCATGGCGCTGGCCAACCATCGCAAGGAGATGCGAGCCGAAATCGCTTACTACGCGGAACGCTTCCGCGAGGAACAACGCCAGGCGGTCGCCGCCGCGCTGCAGCGTTACGGCGCCGAAAGCGAGGACGTGCCGGCGGTGGTCTGGACGGTCCTGATGACCAGCCTGTCCCGGTTTTTGGTTCTCGAGCAGGCGGTGGGCATATCCGGCGGGCACGCCGACACCCTGGAGCTGGTCGAGAGTTATCTGCGCCGGCTGGAAGGCGAACCGCAACCCGTTGCCGGGATGCCGCCCACCTGGGTGGTTCACCAGGTGCGCAGCGAACAGAGCGCGCCCTTGGGTCCAACCTTGGACACCACGACCTTGCCGTCGACCGACAGGTCGCATTGAACGCCGCCCTGCGCCGGCGGTTCACGACCGGTGGTGGCCGTGACCATCGCCCACTGCTCGGGGTTTAACAGGTTCACCGGCTGAACCCAGGGCTTATCGGGGCCGACGTCGGCGTGGACCTGCGGCGTGAATGCGTAGTTGTTGTGGCTGTAGTCGGAGAAGACCGTCGGGTCCTGATCCTGGTAGAAGATGTCGACGTAGGCCGGGGCGGTGGCCGTGACGACATAGACGACCTGATGCCAGACCGGGTCGGCGTGTGCCCGCCCGGGGCTCACCAACGGGCCCGTCAGCCCCAGCAACAGCGCCGAGCCGATGCCCAACAGTTTCTTCGCGGTGCTGGTCATGTCGCTCCTTCGGCTGCCGGGCGCGGACTGGCGGTGCGGTTCATCACCCGCTCTGCGGCCTGCCAGTGGGCGTCGGCAACCCACAGCCGTGCAAAGGATGCTATCGCTTCATCAGGGGAAACGCCCCTGATTACCCGTTTTATCTCGGCCGCCGGATGGCGGGCCAGCGACGTGGCGACCGACCGCCAGCCCTCGTCGAACGAGGCGCGCGGAAAAACCAGATCCACCAGGCCGATGCGCTCCGCCTCCGCGGCGTCGAGCGCCGTTCCCGTGCCCGCCAACAGCAGTGCCTTGCCCTTGCCGACGATCGCGGCCAGTCGTTCGGCGCCGCCCCAGGCCGGCATGATCTCCAGCGTCACCTGATTGAAGGCGATCTTGATGTCGTCGGCGGCCACCCGGATGTCGGCGGCGACGGCGAATTCGGCGCCGCCGCCGAAGGCATGGCCGTTGAGGGCGGCGACGACCGGCGCCGGAAACGCCGCCAGCTGATCGCAGATGGACCGCATCCGCCTGGCCATCGCCGCGGCGTCTTCCTCGGTGCGCAGCGCGCTCAGCTCCTTGAGATCACCGCCCGAGACGAACGCCCGGTCGCCGGCGCCTTTGACGACGAGGGCCCGCGCGCCCGCCGCGGCGTCGATCGCTTTCTCTAGCTGCTCCATGGTGTCGAGCGCGATGGCATTGCGCGCGTGGGGGCGATCGATGGTGAGCACCGCCAGCCCACCATCGAACTCGAGGTCCACCATGCGTTATCGCTCCAGTGAAAAAGCCGCGAATTGCCGATATTGGCATTCTCTTTCGGCGAGAATAACATCATCGCAGCAGGTCCAGAAGTTCGTCGCGCAGGATCGAGGTGCCCAGGTGCGTAACCGAATCGTGGCGGTGGCGGCCGCGGCGCTTGCCGTGACCGGCCTCGGTGCATGCAGCCCGAAGCCGCAAACCCCCATCTCCAGCACCGCATCGGTGACCGTCAACGGAAGCGACGCGAACATCCATGTGGTCAAGTGCAGTCAGTTGGAGTGGTACCGGACGATCGAGATCGGCGGCGATTTCGCCGGCGCCAAGGTGGTGATCGATCAACGAGCCGAGCCGCTGACCGCCGAGTCCGTTCGTATCCAAAACCTGGGCGGCTTCACCGGCATGTACTCGGCGCATGACGGCGGCAACGCGGACATGAGCCTGAGCGGCGACAAATTCACGATCACCGGCACCGCCAACGGCTACAAGACCGACAAGCCGGGCGAAGCGGCTTCCGCGACGTTCAAAATCATCGCGACCTGCTGACTGTCACTCCCCAGCCCCCGAAGGTGGGCCCCCCGTTGCGGTCGCCCGCCCGGAGAGAATACTATTCTCATAAATTGCGAAGGAGGATTTCATGGGCCAGTTGTCGCACCGGGAGGACGTCCCGTTTCCGATCTTTGACGCGGATAACCATCTCTACGAGCCGCCGGAGGCGCTGACCAAGTTCCTGCCCAAGGAGTACAAGGACTTCGTCCAGTACGTGCAGATCAACGGGCGCACCAAGATCGCGATCCGCGGCCACATCAGCAACTACATTCCCAACCCGACCTTCGAGGTCGTCGCCCGGCCGGGCGCCTGGGAGGAGTACTTCAAGTACGGCAACCCGGACGGCAAGAGCAAGCGTGAGCTGTTCGGCGAGCCGATGCGCGCGATCCCGGCGTTCTTCGAGCCCGGCCCGCGGCTGGAGAAGATGAACGAGCTGGGCCTGGACCGCACCCTGATGTTCCCGACGCTGGCCAGCCTGCTCGAGGAGCGGCTGCGCGACGACCCGGTCGCCATCCACGTCCTGATCCATGCGCTGAACGAATGGCTCGACGAGGTCTGGGGCTTCAACTACCAGAACCGCATCTTCACCACGCCGGTCATCACCCTGCCGATCGTCGAGAAGGCGATCGAGGAGCTGGAGTGGGCGGTCAAGCGCGGTGCGCGCTGCATCCTTATCCGCCCGGCCCCCGTGCCCGGTTTCCGCGGCCCGCGTTCGTTCGCGGTGCCCGAGTTCGACCCGTTCTGGGAGCGGGTCGTCGAGCACGACCTGCTCGTCGGCATGCACTCGTCCGACAGCGGCTACTCCCGCTACACCTCCGAGTGGGACGGTGCCGAGCAGGAGATGCTGCCGTTCCAGACCAATGCGATGGGCATCCTCAACGAGTGGCGGCCGATCCAGGACGCGGTGGGCTCGTGGGTGATCCACGGCGCGCTCTACCGCCACCCGAAGCTGAAGGTCGCGATCGTCGAGGCCGGCTCGAAGTGGATGACCCCGCTGCTGGACGGCCTGGCCGAGGTCTTTCGCAAGGCCCCGGAAGTCTTCCCGAGCGACCCCGTCGAGATGGTCAAGAGCCGCATCCACGTCAGCCCGTTCTTCGAGGACGGCATCGACGATCTGGTCAACCTCGTCGGCGTGGACCGGGTGCTGTACGGCTCCGACTGGCCGCACCCCGAAGGGCTGGCCGAGCCGACGTTCTATGTCAATGCGCTGTCGCACCTGTCCGTCGACGACCAGGCAAAGATCATGGGCGGCAACCTCGGTCGGCTCGTCACGGTGTGACGGATCCCGTTCCGTGGCAGACCATCCCCGAGATGGTCTTGAGCGCGGCGGACCGCTTCGGCGACGCGGAAGCGGTCGTAGACGGTCCGCTGCGCTTGACATTCACCGAAGTCGTCGAGCGGATCCGTTGTGCCGCAGGAGCCTTCGCCGACCTCGGCGTCGACAAGGGCGATCGGATCGCGATCTGGGCACCGAATTCGGCCGAGTGGATCGTCGCCGCGTTCGGTCTGCTCACCGCGGGCGGCGTGCTGGTGCCGGTGAACACCCGGTTCAAGACCGAGGAAGCGGGCGACGTCATCGCGCGCAGCGGCGCCAAGGCCGTGCTGGTCCAAAAAGGGTTTCTGGACCAGGACTACGTTGCGCCGGCGGGGATACCGGTCATCGACCTGAAATCCGACTTCCTTTCCAGCGGTTCACCGTTCGAGCGGGCGGTGGAGGGCACCGACATTTCGGACATCATCTTCACCTCGGGCACGACGGGCCGCTCGAAGGGCGCGATGATGAACCACGGTCAGACGCTGCGCATGTACGAGGAGTGGGCGACGCTCGCGGACCTACGCGAGGGCGACCGCTACCTGCAGATCAACCCGTACTTTCACACGTTCGGCCTGAAGGCCGGGCTCGTCACGTCCTTTTTGCGCGGCGCGACAATGCTGCCCGTCGCGGTCTTCGACGTCGACGCGGTGGTGAATCTCATTGACCGCGAAGGCATCACGATGCTGCCCGGCCCGCCGACGCTGTACCACTCGTTGCTGACGGTCCGCGATAAGGCCAAGCTGTCGACGTTGCGGGCGGGCGTGACCGGCGCCGCCGACATCCCCGTCGAACTGGTCCGTCGCATCCACGGCGAATTGCCGTTCCAGACGTTGATGACCGGATACGGCCTCACCGAGGCCGGCAACGTGACCCTGTCCCGGCCCGGCGATTCCTTCGAGGACGTGGCCACCACCGCCGGCCTGCCCTGCGCCGGCGTCGAGGTGCGCATCGCCGACGACGGCGAGGTGTTGGTCCGCGGCTACGGCGTCATGCAGGGCTACCTCGACGATCCCGTCGCCACCGCCGACGCGATCGACGCCGACGGCTGGCTGCACACCGGGGACCTGGGCAACCTGGACGACGCGGGCCGGCTGCGCATCGTGGGGCGCAAGAAGGACATGTTCATCGTCGGCGGATTCAACGCCTACCCGGCCGAGATCGAAGGGTTCCTGATGCACCACCCGGCCGTGGCGCAGGCGGCGGTCATCGGGGTTCCCGACGAGCGGCTCGGACAGGTGGGCAAGGCCTTCGTCGTCGCGAAAGACCCTGTCAGCGCTGAGGAATTGATCGGCTGGTGCCGCGAACGCATGGCCGGTTTCAAGGTGCCCCGTTCGGTGCGGTTTGTGGACGTGCTGCCGCTCAATGCCACCGGCAAGGTGGTCAAGGACTTGCTGAGGTAGGTCCGCGGCACCGCCGTATGCCGGATAAGAGAATCGCGTTTCCACAGCTTGTTATGCGTTTGTACAGCGAGGGCGCGGCGGAATGAGCGGAACGCTCAGGAGAAGGTGATAACGTGGCTCTCCTGGTCGTCACGGCATTCGCGGCGGAAAGAATATCGGCCCAAGTGCTCGCGCGCCGGCGCGTGGCCCGAGTAGGGTTGCCCAACGGCGACGGCCAGAAGCAGACTTGCCACGACGGCAAGGGGTAGAGGAGTTTGGCATTGAGTCACGAACAGCCTTGTTCTCGGGCTGGTGAGCGGTGAGCGGGGGGACCCGCCAGAATGCCGCTGAAAAATCGGTTCCGGTGAACGAGGACGAAACCCCAAGCACTGCCGCCGAAATCCGGGCGCTGGCCGAACAGGCCGAGGCCGAGGCCGAAGAAGCGGAGGCCCTCGCCGCCGCCGCGCGCGCCCGCGCCCGGGCGATCCAGTTGCGCCGCGAGGCCGAACTCGCCGAAGCCAAGACGCAAGCCGCAGAGAAAACCGTCACGGAGGTCCCCGCACCGGCCGAGCCGGAGGCGACGGCATCCGTGGAGACCGAGGCGCCCGATGGTCCGTCCGGGGCGGAGGTGGACACCACCGAGGCCGCGGACGATGCGGAAACCGTCGAGGCCGACGAGCCGGCCGCGGAGGCCGAAGCGGATACCTCCGCCGAACCCGAGCAGCCCGCGCGCCGCCGGCGCCTGTCCGGGCGTGTGCGCCGGCCCAAATGGTCCACGCTCGCCGCCGGCCTGGCGGTCCTCGTCATCCTCGGCGCGCTGGCGGGCAGCGGCTACATGATCAAAAAGCATCACGACGCCGTCCAGCAGCGTCAGCGTGCGGCCGAATTCGTCGCCGCCGCGCGCCAGGGCGTCGTGACCCTGACGTCGCTGGACTTCAACAATGCCAAGCAAGGGGTGCAGCGCATCCTCGAGAACTCCACCGGCTCGTTCAAGGACGACTTCCTGAAGATGGCCGACGATTTCACCAAGGTGGTGGAGCAGTCGAAGGTGGTGTCGCAGGGCAGCGTGCAGGCCGCGGCCGTGGAACTGGACTCGATGACCAAGGATTCGGCGGTGGTGCTGGTTGCCTCCACCTCTGAGGTCACGAATGCTGCTGGCGCCAAGCAGGATCCGCGCAACTATCGCCTGATCGTGACGGTCGCACGCGACGGCGGCCAGCTCAAGATATCGAAAGTCGAGTTCGTGCCGTGACCGCAGACAAGACATCGGCTCAAAAGACCGCGGAAGTCGAAGAAGCGGCGGAGGTCGCAGAGGTCGAGGAAACGGTTGACGCCGAAAAGCCCGGCGACGCCGAGGACATCGATGCCGTCGACTACGACAAGGAGCCGGGTCGCCTGAAGCGGTTCGCCGCGCGGGCGAGGAAACGCTCGTCGGGAAAAGTTGTCCCTGCGGTGCTCGCGGTGCTCGTGGTCGCGTCGCTGGCCCTGCTCGGCGGACTGTACTGGTTCTCCTACCGGCCCGACCGCGCGACCGATGCGGGCGCCGCCAAGTCGGCCATCGCGGCCGCGAGCGAGGGCACGGTGGCGGTGCTGTCGTATTCCCCGGACACTCTCGACCGTGACTTTTCCTCCGCGAAGTCGCATTTGACCGGCGACTTCCTGTCCTACTACGACCAATTCACCCAGCAGATCGTCGCCCCGGCCGCCAAGCAGAAAGCGGTGAAGACCACCGCGGTGGTCCTTCGGGCCGCGGTGTCGGATCTGCATCCCAATTCCGCCGTCGTGCTGTTGTTCGTCAACCAGAGCACGCAGAGCAAGGATCGGCCGGAGCCGACCTTCACTAACAGCAGCGTGTCGGTCACGCTGACGAAAGCTGATGGCAGATGGCTGATTTCGTCGTTCAACCCGGTATAGGGCCGTTGCGTTGACCACCGGCGATATCCACTCGATGGTGATCGCGTCGGATTATCGCGTCCCGGACCCCAGCCGGGTGTGGCCGCTGCTCGAGCGCAACAAGGCCGCACTCGCCGACATCGGCGCCCACCACGTGCTGGTGTACACGTCCACCCACGACTACGGGCGCGTGCTCGTGATGATCGGCGTGCACAGCCGCGAACCCATCGTGGAACTGCTGCGCTCGCGGGTGTTCTTCGATTGGTTCGACGCGGCCGGCGTCGAGGACATCCCCGCCGTCTTCGCCGGCGAGATCGTCGACAGGTTCATCCCGCAACCGCCGGCCGCGGCGGGGGCGCCGGGCGTGGTGGTCTGCGCGATCGCCTCCGTCGACGACGTGTCGACCCTGACGGCGGGGGTCCGCTCCGCGATGGACAGGTTCACCGGCGCCGGCATCCGAAAGACCTGGGTTTTCCAAGCTTTCGACGACGAGCACGAGGTCCTGATCTTGCAGGAATTTCCCGACGAGGACGGCGCGCGGCGGTGGATCGAACATCCGGACGCCGCGGCGCAGTGGATGTCGGGGGCCGGCGTCGGGGCCTACCCGCCGCTGTTCGTCGGGCAGTTCTTCGACATGATGCGCATCGAGGGGGACTGAGCGCGCCCGATGTTCGTGTGCCTGTGCAACGGCGTCACCAGCCAGACGGTCGCCGAGGCCGTCGCGGCCGGGGCATCGACGACGAAGGATGTCGCGCAGGCGTGCGGGGCGGGCGCCGATTGCGGGCGGTGCCGGCGCACCGTTCAGGCGCTACTCCGATCGTCGGCTCCGGAGCACACGGCGCGGCCGACCTAGCGGCGTGCGCTGCCCTCGGGTGACATGGACCCGACGAGCTCGCCGAGCAGGCGGGGGATTTCCAGGCGCGGCAAGACCACCTCGACGAACACCATCCGGTCCCGGTTCTCGGCTGCCGCGGTGAATGCGTCGTCGAGTTCGCCGTAGGTCTGCGCCCGGAACGCCAGGTGGTCGGCGACCCCCAGCGCCCGCGGGACCTCGGTCCACCTCCAGCCGACAATGTCGTTGTAGGGGGCCGTCTCTCCGTGAATCGCCCGCTCGACGGTGTAACCGTCGTTGTTGACCACGACGATGACGGGGGACAACCCTTCACGCGAGAAAATGCCGAGCTCCTGGACGGTCAGTTGCGCGGCCCCATCGCCGATCAGTAACACCGTCCTGCGCTCCGGATGCGCCACCGCGGCCCCGACCGCCGCGGGCAACGTGTATCCGATTGAGCCCCACAGCGGTTGACCGATGAACGTGACTCCCTGCGGCAGACGGTGGTCCGCCATGCCGTAGAACGAGGTGCCCTGGTCGGCCAGCACCACGTTGCCCGGCGTGAGCGCCGCGCAGAGCCGGTCCCACACCATCTGCTGGGTCAGCGGCTCGTCGCGCGCCGGGGCCGGCGGCGGGGCCTCGGGCGGCGGCGACGCGACCGGTGGGGAGGTGACCTGTCGCCGAAGCAGGATGCCGGCCAGCGCCTCCAGCGCGGCGCCCATCTCCAGCGGTGCGAAAACCTGCCCTGCGACGCTGCTTTGGTACTGCCCGACGTCGATGGTCCGTGCCGGATCGATCCGCTGGCTGAAGAACCCGCTGACCATGTCGGTGAACACCACTCCCGCCGTCACCAGCACCGGCGCCTCCTCGATCGCGGCGCGCACCCGTTCGGCGCTGGCCGAACCCGCATAGATGCCAAGGAAATTCGGGGAGCTCTCGTCGAGGAGGCTCTTTCCCCACATCAACGTGGCGTGTGGCACCACGTCGGCCGCCAGCAACGCCTCGAGCTCTTTGACGGCTTGCAGGCGGTGCACCAGCAGGTCGGCGAGCACGGTCAACTGGTGATCGCCGATGAGTTCGGTGGCGGCCTCGGCGAACAGCGACAGCGCCCGCGGGCTGGTGCCGCCGGTGTAGCGGGGCAGCGGTGCCTCGGGCGGTTCGGTGGGAAAGCGCGCCACGTCGGTGGACAGCAGGATGTAGCCCGGTCGCTTCTGTTCGCGCACCTCGGACAGCACCCGGTCGATCTCTCTGCACGCCGTCGCCGGCATGAGATTGGCCTGGGCGCAGGTGATTTCGCGGCTGATCCGGAAGAAGTGCTCGAAGTCCCCGTCGCCCAGTGAATGGTGCAGCGCTCGTCGGGTGCCCTGCGCGTCCTTCGACGGGCCGCCCACGATGTGCACCACCGGCACATGTTCGGCATAGCTGCCCGCGATCGCGTTGGCCGCCGAGAGTTCGCCGACACCGAATGTCGTTACTACGGCGGACATTCCGCGTAGCCGCCCGTAGCCATCGGCGGCGTACCCGGCGTTGAGTTCGTTGGCGCTGCCCACCCACCGAATTGTCGGGTGCGCGACGATGTGGTCCAAAAATGCCAGGTTGTAGTCGCCGGGCACGCCGAAGATCTCGGAGACGCCGAGCTCGGCGAGGCGGTCCAGCAGGTAGTCGCCGACGGTGTACACGGGATCAGTCACGAAGACGACGGTACGCCTGGTTCAAACGCCTACCGGGCGGCCGCCGATTGGCCTATCGTGCGGGCCATGGCAATCAAAGAATCCCGTGAGATCGTCATCGAAGCCAGCCCCGAGGAGATTCTGGACGTCATCGCAGACTTCGAAGCGATGCCCGAATGGTCCGAACCCCACCAGAGTGCGGAGGTGCTCGAGACCGGGGACGATGGGCGCCCGAGCAAGGTGAAGATGAAGGTCAGGGTCGCGGGGATCACCGACGAACAGGTGGTGGCCTACAGGTGGAGCGCTAACGAGGTCAGCTGGACGCTGGTCAGCTCCTCCCAGCAGAAGGCGCAGGACGGCAAGTACAGCCTGGTCCCTCAAGGAGACGCCACGCTGGTCAAGTTCGAGCTCCTCGCGGACCCGAACGTGCCCCTGCCCGGGTTCGTATTGAAACGCGCCGTCAAGGGCACGATCGATTCCGCCACCAAGGCGCTGCGCGAGCGGGTGCTGAAAATGAAGAAGGGCAACTAAACGCGGTGGGCGACGGCGGACCCCTGGCCGGGGTGCGGGTGATCGAACTCGGCGGCATCGGGCCGGGGCCGCACGCGGGAATGATGCTCGCGGACCTGGGTGCCGACGTGGTGCGGGTGCGCCGGCCCGGCGGCCTCACCATGCCGCCCGAGGACCGCGACCTGCTGCACCGCGGGAAGCGGATCGTCGACCTGGACGTCAAGGCGCAGCCCCAGGCACTGCTGGAGTTGGCCGCCAAGGCCGACGTGCTGCTCGACTGCTTCCGGCCCGGCACCTGCGAGCGACTCGGCATCGGTCCCGACGACTGCGCGGCGGTCAACCCGCGGCTGGTCTTCGCGCGGATCACCGGCTGGGGGCAGCACGGACCGGTGGCGCAGACGGCGGGCCACGACATCAACTACCTGTCGCAGACGGGTGCGCTGTCGGCGCTGGGCTACCGGGATCGCCCGCCGCTGCCGCCGCTGAACCTGGTCGCCGACTTCGGCGGCGGCTCGATGTTGGTGCTGCTGGGCATCGCCGTCGCGCTGTACGAGCGGGAACGCTCGGGCTTGGGCCAGGTCGTGGACGCCGCGATGGTGGACGGCGTCAGCCTGCTGGCCCAGATGATGTGGACGATGAAGGCGACCGGTTCCCTGCGCGACGAGCGCGAATCGTTTCTGCTCGACGGCGGCGCCCCGTTCTACCGCTGCTACGAGACCTCCGACGGCAAGTACATGGCGGTCGGCGCCATCGAGCCGCAATTCTTCGCGGCGCTGCTGACCGGGCTCGGCCTGTCGCCCGACGAGGTGCCCGGCCAGCTCGACATCGGTTCGTACCCAAGGATGTACGACGTCTTCGCGCAGCGGTTCGCCGGCCGCACCCGCGACGAGTGGACGAAGATCTTCGCGGGCACCGATGCGTGCGTCACCCCGGTGTTGACCTGGAGCGAAGCTGCTACCAACGACCACTTGAACGCGCGGTCGACGGTGGTCACCGCCCACGGCGTCGAGCAGGCCGCACCCGCGCCGCGTTTCTCCAGAACGCCGGCCGGCCCGGTCGGGCCGCCGCCGGCGGCAACGACGCCGCTCGCCGAAATAGGCTGGTAAGCAGAGATTTCCGCGAACAACGCCCGCGCGTCGTGCGCTGGGGTTAAGTTGAACCCAGTGGCCGTAAAAGCATCACGTGAATTTGTCGTAGACGCGCCGCCAGGAGTGGTCATGGAGGCGCTGACAGATGTCGGCGTCCTGTCATCGTGGTCGCCGCTGCACAAACACATCGAGGTGATCGACCGTTACCCCGACGGTCGACCCCACCACGTCAAGACCAAGATCAGGATTTTCGGGATTGTCGACAAGGAGATCTTGGAGTATCACTGGGGCCCCGACTGGGTCGTCTACGACGTCAAAGGGACCGCCCAGCAGCATGGCCAGCACATCGAGTACAACCTCAAGCCCGAGGGCCTCGACAAGACCCGCGTGCGGTTCGACATCACGGTGGAACCGGCCGGACCCATCCCGGCGTTCGTCGTCAAGCGGGCCACCGAAAAGGTTCTCGACGCCTCGGTGAAGGGGCTGAGCGACCTCGTGATGGGTGGCGGGGCGCTCGACAAGCCGACCTAGTTATAGCAGTGGCCGTCCAAGCATCGTCGGAAATCGTCATCGACGCGCCCCCGCGCGTCATCATGGACGCGCTCGCCGACATGGACACCGTGCCGTCGTGGTCCGCGGTGCACAAGAAGGTTGACGTGATCGACTCCTATCCCGACGGGCGGCCCTGCCACGTCAAGGTGACGATCAGGGTGATGGGCATTTTCGACACCCAGTTCCTGGAGTACCACTGGGGGCCGGACTGGATGGTGTGGGACGCCAAAAAGACCATCCACCAACACGGCCAGCACGGGGAGTACAACCTCACGCGCGAGAGCGACGACACGACACGCGTGCGATTCGGCATCACCGTCGAGCCGTCGGCGCCACTGCCGGAGTTCGTGATCAACCGGGCCCGCAAGAAGATCCTGCACGCCGCGCTGGAGGGGCTGCGCAAGCGGGTGATGGAGGGTTAAGGGCCGCGCCGCAGCGCGGCCAGTCGCCGGATCGCCTCGTCGAGGGTGTCCTCGCGTTTGCAGAAGGTGAAGCGCACCAGGTGATTCCACACGTCCGCGTGCGGTGCCGCCGGATCGCAGAACGCTGACATCGGGATGGCCGCCACGCCGACTTTTTCCGGTAGCGCAGCGCAGAACGCGGTGCTGTCGTCATACCCGAGCGGGCGCGGGTCGGCGCACAGGAAGTAGGTGCCGTCACTGTCGTGCACCGCGAAGCCGATCTCCGTCAGCCCGGCGGCGAGCCGATCCCGCCTGGCCTGCAGCGAGCGGCGCAGCCCGGCGACCCAGGCGTCCTCGGTGTCCAGCGCCAGCGCGACCGCGGGCTGGAACGGCGCCCCCCCGACATAGCTGAGGTACTGTTTGGCCGCGCGCACGCCGGCGATCAGTTGCGCTGGCCCGCAAGCCCATCCGATCTTCCAGCCGGTGCAGTTGAACATCTTGGCGGCGCTGGAGATGGTGATGGTGCGCTCGGCCATGCCGTCGAAGCCGGCCAGGGGCAGATGCTTACGGCCGTTCGGGCCGTCGAACACGAGGTGCTCGTACACCTCATCGGTGATCACCAAGAGGTCGGCCGCCACCGCGATTTCCGCGATGGCCGCCAGATCCGCCGGGCTCAACACCGCGCCGGTCGGGTTGTGCGGCGAGTTGACGATCAGCGCGCGGGTCCGGGGCGTCACCGCGCGCCGCAGGGCGTCGGCGTCCAGGGCGAAGCCGCGGCCATCCGCGACGAGCGGCACCGCCACCCGGTCTGCGCCGGCCATCGCCACCACCGGCGAGTAGGAGTCGTAGAAGGGTTCGATGAGGACCACCTCGGAGCCCGGCTCGACCAGCCCGATCACCGCGGCCGCGATGGCCTCGGTGGCGCCGACCGTGACCAGCACCTCGGTGTCGGGGTCGTACTCGACACCGAAATGCCGCCGGCGGTGCTCGGCGATGGCCTGGCGCAGCGGCGCGATGCCGATCCCCGGCGGGTACTGGTTGGCGCCCGCGGCGATGGCATCCTGCGCGGCCTTCAGCAAGGCCGGGGGACCGTCCTCGTCGGGAAAACCCTGGCCGAGGTTTACCGCGCCGATCCGCGCGGCCAGCGCCGACATCTCCGCGAACACCGTCGTCGCGTACGGCCGCAGCCGCGACACCGTCATGGGGGTCGAGCTTAGCTTTAGGCCTCGAGCGTCACGCTGGCGTGACGTTCGGCGGCCAGCGCCGCGCTGGTGTGACGTTGGGACATTCGGCTGCCCGCTGACCAGCACCATTACTCCCAACCAACAGGTTGGTTTAGGGTGCACATATATACGGATCCGAACCCCCATTTGTGAAGAGGAAGCCGACATGTCCGAAGAAGCCTTCGTCTACGAGGCCATCCGCACCCCGCGCGGCAAGCAGAAGAACGGGTCGTTGACCGAGGTCAAGCCGTTGAACCTGGTCGTCGGGCTGATCGAGGAGCTGCGCAGGCGCAATCCCGACCTGGACGAGAACCTGATCAGCGACGTCATCCTGGGGTGCGTTTCACCGGTCGGTGACCAGGGCGGGGACATCGCCCGCACCGCGGTGATCGCGTCCGGCATGCCCGACACCGTCGGCGGCGTGCAGCTCAACCGCTTCTGCGCCTCGGGCCTGGAGGCCGTGAACACCGCGGCCCAGAAGGTCCGCTCCGGCTGGGACGACATGGTGCTCGCCGGCGGCGTGGAGTCGATGAGCCGCGTGCCGATGGGGTCCGACGGCGGCGCGATGATGGCCGACCCCGCCACCTCGTACGACGCGTACATCGTCCCGCAGGGCATCGGCGCGGACCTGATCGCCACCATCGAGGGCTTCTCCCGCGACGACGTGGACGCCTACGCGCTGCGCAGCCAAGAGCTCGCGGCCGCGGCGTGGTCGGGCGGCTACTTCGCCAAGTCGGTGGTTCCGGTCCGCGACCAGAACGGCCTGCTGATCCTCGACCACGACGAGCACATGCGCCCCGAGACCACCAAGGAGGGGCTGGCCAAGCTGAAGCCCGCCTTCGAGGGACTGGCCGCGATGGCCGGCTTCGACGACGTGGCGCTGCAGAAGTACCACTGGGTCGAGAAGATCAACCACGTCCACACCGGTGGCAACAGCTCGGGCATCGTCGACGGCGCCGCGCTGGTCATGGTCGGCAATGAAAAGGTGGGGGCCGCCGCCAATTTGACGCCCCGCGCCCGCATCGTCGCCACGGCCACCACCGGCTCCGACCCGACGATCATGTTGACCGGCCCGACGCCCGCCACCGTCAAGGCGCTGGACCGGGCGGGCCTGACCGTCGACGACATCGACCTGTTCGAGCTGAACGAGGCGTTCGCGTCGGTCGTCCTGAAGTTCCAGAAGGACCTGAACATCCCCGACGAGAAGCTCAACGTCAACGGCGGCGCCATCGCGATGGGTCACCCGCTGGGCGCCACCGGCGCGATGATCCTGGGCACCATGGTCGACGAGCTGGAGCGCCGCAACGCCCGTCGTGCGCTGATCACGTTGTGCATCGGTGGCGGCATGGGCGTCGCGACGATCATTGAGAGGGTTTAAGCGCATGGCAGAGAACACGATTCAGTGGGGCAAGGACACCGACGGCATCGTCACGCTGACCCTGGACGACCCGACCGGGTCGGCCAACGTGATGAACGAGAACTACATCGAGTCGATGCGCAAGACCGTCGAACGCCTTGTCGCCGAGAAGGACTCGATTACCGGTGTGGTGATCGCCAGCGCGAAGAACACCTTCTTCGCCGGTGGCGACGTCAAGAGCATGATCCAGATCGGGCCGGAGAACGCCGGAGAGGCGTTTGACCTCGTCGAGGGCGTGAAGAAGGATCTGCGCGCGCTGGAAACCCTTGGTGTGCCTGTGGTGGCCGCGATCAACGGCGCCGCGCTCGGCGGTGGCCTCGAGATCGCACTCGCCTGCCACCATCGCATCGCCGCCGACGTGAAGGGGCTTGTGGTCGGCTTCCCCGAGGTGACGCTCGGCCTGCTGCCCGGCGCGGGCGGGGTGACCCGCACGGTGCGGATGTTCGGCATCCAGAACGCCTTCATGAACGTGCTGAGCCAAGGCACGCGCTTCAAGCCGGCACAAGCCAAGGAACTGGGTCTGGTCGACGAAATCGTCTCCACCGTCGAAGAATTGGTTCCGGCCGCCAAGGCGTGGATCAAGGCCAACCCCGATGCGCACACGCAGCCGTGGGATGTCAAGGGCTACAAGATCCCCGGCGGAACGCCGAGCAGCCCGGCGCTGGCGGCGATCCTGCCGTCGTTCCCGTCGCTACTGCGCAAGCAGCTCAAGGGTGCGCCGATGCCCGCGCCGCGGGCCATCCTGGCTGCGGCCGTCGAGGGCACCCAGGTGGACTTCGACACCGCCACCCGCATCGAGAGCCGCTACTTCACGCAGCTGGTCACCGGCCAGATCGCCAAGAACATGATCCAGGCGTTCTTCTTCGACCTGCAGACCATCAACGGCGGCGGCTCGCGCCCGGACGGCATCGGCGAGACCCCGATCAACAAGATCGGCGTGCTCGGCGCGGGCATGATGGGCGCCGGCATCGCCTACGTCTCGGCCAAGGCCGGCTACGACGTGGTGCTCAAGGACGTCAGCCTCGAGGCCGCGCAGAAGGGCAAGGGCTACTCCGAGAAGCTGGAAGCCAAGGCGCTGGAGCGGGGCAAGACGACCAAGGAGCGCTCCGACGCGCTGTTGGCCCGCATCACGCCGACCGCCGACGCGTCGGACTTCGCCGGCGTCGACTTCGTGATCGAGGCGGTGTTCGAGAGCCAGGACCTCAAGCACAAGGTGTTCCAGGAGATCGAGGACGTCGTCGAGCCCAACGCCGTGCTGGGGTCCAACACCTCGACGCTGCCCATCACCGGCCTGGCTACCGGGGTGAAGCGGCAGGAGGACTTCATCGGGATCCACTTCTTCTCGCCGGTCGACAAGATGCCACTGGTCGAAATCATCAAGGGCGAGAAGACATCGGACGAGGCGCTGGCCCGCGTGTTCGACTACACGCTGGCCATCGGCAAGACCCCGATCGTCGTCAACGACAGCCGCGGCTTCTTCACCTCCCGTGTGATCGGCACGTTCGTCAACGAGGCGCTGGCGATGCTGGGCGAGGGCGTCGAGCCGGCCAGCGTCGAGCACGCCGGTTCGCAGGCGGGCTACCCCGCGCCGCCGCTGCAGCTGTCCGACGAGCTCAACCTGGAGCTGATGCACAAGATCGCCGTCGCCACCCGCAAGGGTGTCGAGGACGCCGGCGGTACCTACGAGCCGCATCCGGCCGAAGCCGTCGTCGAGAAGATGATCGAGCTCGGCCGCTCCGGGCGGCTCAAGGGCGCGGGCTTCTACGAGTACCCCGACGGCAAACGGACCGGCCTGTGGCCGGGCCTGCGCGAGACGTTCAAGTCGGGATCGTCGGAGCCGCCGCTGCAGGACATGATCGACCGGATGCTGTTCGCCGAGGCGCTGGAAACGCAGAAGTGCCTCGACGAGGGCGTCTTGACGTCGACCGCCGACGCCAACATCGGGTCCATCATGGGCATCGGCTTCCCGCCGTGGACCGGTGGGAGCGCGCAGTTCATCGTCGGCTACTCGGGTCCGCTGGGGACCGGCAAGGACGCGTTCGTGGCGCGCGCCAAGGAGCTTGCCGCCAAGTACGGCGACCGCTTCAACCCGCCGAAGTCGCTGCTCTAAGTACCCGCCGACCAGACGCAGAATCGCATAACGAGGGCCCTCCGCGTGCGATTTTGTGTCTGCTCGCGATCAGATGGCCGCGGCGATGCGGCGCCACTGCTCGCGCGGGAATTCCGTCGGGTCGGCCGTCAGGACCTGAACGCAGACATGGTCGGCGCCGGCCGCGCGATGCTCGGCGATCCTGCGCATGACGGCCTCTTCGTCGCCCCACGCGATGATCGCGTCGAGGAGCCGATCGCTGACCTGCGCCAGGTCGTCTTCGGAGAACCCGCTGCGCAGCAGGTTGTTGGCGTAGTTGGGCAGCGCCAAATACGCCCGAAGCCAGTCGGCTCCGATGCGGCGCGCCTCGTCGGCCCCGTCGCACAGGATCACCGTCTGCTCCGGCAGCAGCAACGGGCCCTCACCCAAAACCGAACGGGCAGAAGCGGTGTGGTCCGGGGTGACGAGGTAAGGGTGGGCGCCGCGGGCGCGCGCCGCCGACAGGGCCAGCATCTTCGGGCCCAGCGCGGCGAGTACCCGCGCTTCGGCGGGCACCGGTCGCGACGCGGCGTCCAACCCGTCCAGGAAGGACGCCGTCGCCGCCAGCGGCTTGCGGTACCGCCCGGGCTCGCCGGCGTCGATCAGCGGCGCATGGCTGACTCCGATGCCTAGCAGGAAGCGGTCGCCGTGCTCGGCGGTCAGGGTGTCATACGACGCGGCGACGTCGCCGGGCGAGTGCATCCACAGGTTGAGGATGCCCGTGGCGATCGTGGTCCGCTTGGTCGCGGCGAGCAGGTGGCCCACCGCGTCGAAAACCGGCCCGCCCACGTCGGGAATCCACAGCGCGGTAAACCCGAGTTGGTCCAATTCCGCTGCCGCGTCAGCCGATTCGGACGGATCGCCGTAACGCAGTTGACTGCTCCATACCCCGACACCGCCAAGGTCCATCGGCGCTCCATCCTTCCGTGTCAAACCTCGCTTTAGTCGGGCACCCGCATCGACTCGTGCATCCGCACGCCCTTGGTGTTGAGCTTCGCCAGCGCCCGGGAGAGCGAGCCCGGCATCGACGACACTAGCTGCAGCCCGCGGGTCAACGCCCAAACTCCCGCCCGGGAGCCGGGGATGATGGTGCGGGCGGCCCCGCGCGCAAAGACCCGGCTGAGGTGCACGGGCTCATGCATCTGCAGTTCGTAGGCGGCGAACGCGCGCAGGTGATCGCCGTCCGCCCGGGCCAGCTCGCCGGCCAGCACGTAGGCGCCGAGGACGGCGAGGCTGGTGCTGCCGCCGACCGCGGGACCGGGGCAGTAGCCGGCGTCGCCGACGAGGGTGACCCGCCGCCGCGACCAGATGTTCATGCTCAGCTGACTGATCGCGTCGAAGTAGAAAGCCGGCGTCCGGTCGACTTCCTCGAGCCAACGGTCCACCCGGGGATGCATGTCGGCGAACGCGCCGCGCAGTAGCTCCTTCTGCCGCAACGAATCTCGGTAGCCGTAGTCGAGCTCGGATTTGCTGCGAAACATGAACACCACCCGGGCGTCGTCCAGGTGCTCCGCGGTGTAGATCGCCGCGAGCCGTCCGACCCCGACGTGGCCGACCATCTCGTTGGGCTCGGCCAGCGCCTTGGGTGCGCTCACCACCGCCAGGTAGCCGCCGAGGAACCGGGTCAGGCTGTCCTCCTCGCCGAAGGTCAGGCGCCGGACGTTGGAATGCAGCCCGTCGGCGCCGACGATGACGTCGAATCGGCGGGCGGCGGAGCGCTCGAACGTCACGTCGCCGTCGTGGTCGATCGCCGTGATGGAGTCGCCGAAGAGGTACTCCACGTCGTCGCGGCCGGCGTCGTAGTAGATCTCGCTGAGGTCGTCGCGCATGATCTCCACGTGGCGATCCGACGCGACGCCGACGAGCTTGGTGAGGTCGACCTTGGTGGCTCGCGGTCGGCCTTCCCGATACATGGTCATCGAATCGGTTCCGGTGGCGAGCGCCTCGATGCGCGGCAGGACACCCATCTTCGCGGAGATCTCCATCGCGGGACGGAACAGGTCGACGGCGTGGCCGCCGGTCTTGCGCAGCGTGGGCGCGCGCTCGACGACGGTGACGTCGAAACCGTGCCGCGTCAGCCAGTACGCCAGCACCGGCCCGGCGATGCTGGCGCCGGAGATCAGAACCCGCATGGGCGTCAGCCTACGGTCGAGACCGGCCGCGAGACTCAGCGGATGCTCGCGCTGCGGGCTGGTTGCGCCGCGCGGATTTGCGGCTGCCAAGCTGCCATGGGTTATGTGTACGGCCCCATTGTCCTCGCTGCTGAGCCTCGGCCATCGATCCGCTGAGGGGCCGCGGCGTCTCGAGGCTAAAGTCACCTGCTATGCGCTTTGGTCTCTTCATTCCGCAGGGTTGGCGAATGGATCTGGTCGGCATCGAGCCAGCCAAACACTGGGCGGTGATGCGCGACCTCGCCGCCTACGCGGATGAGAGCGCCTGGGACTCGCTGTGGGTGTACGACCACTTCCACACCGTCCCGATGCCGACAGGCGAAGCCACGCACGAGGCGTGGTCACTGATGGCCGCCTACGCGGCAACCACGTCGAGGATCAAACTCGGCCAGATGTGCACGGCGATGAGCTACCGCAATCCGGTATATCTGGCCAAGGTCGCCGCGACCGCCGACATCATCTCCGGCGGCCGGATCCAGATGGGTATCGGTGCCGGCTGGTACGAACACGAGTGGCGCGCTTACGGTTACGGCTTTCCCTCGGCCAGGGTGCGGCTGGCGCGACTGGAGGAGGGCGTACAGATCATGCGCGATGCGTGGCGCGACGGGAAAGTCGGTTTTGCCGGCGAGCACTACCAGGTAGACGGCGCGATCGTCGCACCGAAGCCGTTGCAGGACAACGGGATCCCGATGTGGATCGCCGGCGGCGGCGAGAAGGTGACGTTGCGCATCGCCGCGAAGTACGCGCAGTACACCAATTTCACCCCCGAGCCCGAGGCGTTCGCGCACAAGTCGGAGGTGCTGGCCCAGCATTGCCGCGAGGTGGGCACCGACTTCGAGGCGATCGTGCGTTCGGCCAACTTCAGCGCAATCATCGGCACCTCCGACACCGACGTCGAAGACAAGCACCGGCGGATACGCGAGCGCATGTCCCGTTGCGTCCCCGAGGCGGCGGCGGATGCCATGCTGTCCGGCGGCGCGGAGGGGGCAAGGGGCACAACGGAACAAGTCATCGAGCGGATCGCGAAAATCCGCGACCTCGGCTGCGAGTACGCGATCTGCTACTTCCCGGATGCCGCGTACGACCGTTCCGGCATCGAGCTGTTCGAACGGGAAGTCATCCCCGCGCTGAGCTAGTGAAAGCTTGGAGTTCGGCTCACCCGAAGCGTCGGGTATGGGTCAGTGTTTCTCCTGGCCTTCGACATATGTGGCGTATGTCGAGGCGTATCGGTCCCCCGCAATGCGGCTCGGCGAAAAGGCCTCGGCGAGGTATGCGACCTCATCCGCACTTACCGCGACGTTCGTCGCCTCCAGGTTTTCCCGAACATATTGGGCACGTTTGGTACCTGGGATCGGAACCACATCGAGGGGTTGGGCCAGTAGCCACGCCAACGCCAACTGGCCTGGGCGACATTGCTTCTCGTTGGCCAGTGTCTTCAGCACCTCTACCGGCTGAAGGTTGTTCGCAAGGTTGGCGGCGGAGAACCTAGGGTTGGCTGCGCGGAAGTCCCCTTGGCCGAAGGTGGTGTCTGGGGTAACTGCCCCGGTCAGGGCGGAGCGGCCGAGGGGGCTGAAGGGCACCAATGTGACCCCGAGTTCGCGGCATGTGGCGGTGATGCCGTTTTCGACGCGGCGCTCCCACAACGAGTACTCGCTTTGCAGTGCGGTGATGGGATGGACGGCGTGCGCTCGCCGGATCAGTTCGGGCGTCACTTCGCTGAGCCCCAGTGTTCGAACTTTACCGTCGCCGACCAGTTGGGCCATCGCTCCGATGGTGTCTTCGATCGGCACGTTCCGGTCGAGGCGGTGGTAGTAGTACAGGTCGATCACCTCGACGCCGAGCCGGCGCAAGCTGGCCTCGCAGGCGGAGTTGACGTATTCAGGACGTCCGTCGATGACTACCTGTGTTTCATCGTCGCTGAGTCGGGCGGCGAACTTCGTCGCCAGCACAACCTCGTCCCTGCGTCCGACGATGGCCTGTCCGATGAGCTGCTCATTGTGTCCGAACCCGCGAACGCTCACATTCGACCCGATATCGGCCGCACCGTAAATGTCTGATGTATCCAGGAAATTCACGCCGAGATCGATGGCCGCGCGCAGGGTGGCGATAGATTCGCCGTCGTCGGCCGCCCCATAAAATTGCGACATGCCCATGCACCCGAGTCCGATGGGCCGCACCGTCAGCTGCGAATGACCCAGGCGAATCCGCGCCGAACCGGCGATCGCTGGATTCTTGCCGGGGTCGGTCATCGGCCCCACTGTATCGAAATGTCCACCCAAGAAGATTTCCCGTGGCGACCCGGCGTGCGCCGATCCTGGCGGCCCCGCTGGTGCTCCTTGGTCAGATATCGGTGGTGGAGTAGCGGGTCTTTACCGGCGGCGCGGCCAGCAGCGGAGGCAGCTCCGTCAGTTTGCCCTCGCCGGCCCGGAAGGCGCGATACGCCTCGTCGTGCTCGACGCTCTGCCAGAGTTCGTAGATCAGCCAGTGCGCCTCGTCGTCCTCGTCGACGAGCACGTCGGTCTGCAGGTTGCCCGCGAACGCGCGGGTGTCTTTGAGCGCCCGTCCCATCACCTCGCGCCCCGCTTGCACCGCGTCGGGCTTCAGCCTGAGTTCCAGTGTCACCGTCACCGGCATGGTGGTCTCCTCACGTCGCACGGATCCCCGCCAAGATAGCCCGGTCGGCCGTGGGCCGCGGACCCGCATGCCGGCGAGAATGCGGTTTCCACTTTTCGGAAACCTGTTATACGGTTCAGTGAGCAATATTCTTTTGCCCACTGTGGACGCTCCTGGAGGATCCCTCGATGCAGAAGGCACTCGCCCCCGAAATCTCCACCTGGCCCGACGAGAACCCACAGCTCATCGGGAGTCGCTGCGGCAGCTGCGGTGCCACGACCTTCCCGGTGCAGCAGTGGTGCCCGCGCTGCAGCGGCGGCGAGATGACGGAGTTGTTGTTGCCGCGCCGCGGAACCCTGGTCGCCTGGACCACGCAGGGTTTCCCGCCCGGGGCGCCCTTCGCCGGTCCGACGGGCAAGGACTTCGTACCGTTCGGCGTCGGCCTGGTCCAGCTCGGCGACATCATCCGGGTCGAGGGGCGGCTGACCGAAAACGACCCCGCGAAGCTGCAGTTCGGTCAGGAGGTCGAGCTGACCATGGTGCCGTTGACCACCGACGCCGACGGCGCCGAGGTCATGACGTTCGCCTTCCAGCCGGCATAAAAGGAGGAGCCTGAGATGACGAACGACGTTGCCATCATCGGCGTGGGCCTGCACCCGTTCGGCAGGTTCGACAAGACCGCAATGCAGATGGGGGCCGAGGCCATTCAGGCCGCGCTGGCCGACGCCGGCTGCGACTGGAAGGACATCCAGTTCGGCTTCGGCGGCAGCCACGAGGTTTCCAACCCCGACGCGGTGACCCGCCTGGTCGGGCTGACCGGGATCACGTTCACCAACGTGTTCAACGCGTGCGCCACCGCCGCCAGCGCCATTCAGCAGACCGCCGACACCATCCGGCTGGGCAAATACGACCTCGGCATCGCGATCGGCTTGGACAAGCACCCGCGCGGGGCGTTCACCGACGACCCCGCCAAGCTGGCGCTGCCGCAGTGGTACGCCCAGAATGGGCAGTTCGTCACCACCAAGTTCTTCGGGATGAAGGCCAACAAGTACCTGCACGACCACAACATCTCGCAGGCCACCCTCGCGAAGGTGGCCGCGAAGAATTTCCGCAACGGCGCGTTGAACCCGAACGCGTTCCGCCGCAAGCCGATTCCCGAGGAAGAGATCCTCAACTCGGCCGTGCTCAACTACCCGCTGACCCAGTACATGTTCTGCGCGCCCGACGAAGGCGCCGCCGCGGTGATCATGTGCCGCGCCGACCTGGCGCACAAGTACACCGACAAGCCGGTCTACGTGCGCGCCTGCGAGATCCGGACCCGGCGCTACGGCGCCTACGAGGTGCACGCGACCTTCGCCCCGCCGGACGAGGACGTCTCGCCGACGGTGTACGCGGCCAAGGCCGCCTACGAGGCGGCGGGCATCGGGCCCGAGGACGTCGACGTCGCCCAGCTGCAGGACACCGACGCCGGCAACGAGGTCATCCACATGGCCGAGACTGGTTTGTGCGCCGACGGCGAGCAGGAGAAGTTGGTCGCCGACGGGGCCACCGAAATCCACGGCTCCATGCCGGTCAACACCGACGGCGGGTTGATCGCCAACGGCGAGCCGATCGGCGCGTCGGGCCTGCGCCAGATGCACGAGCTGGTGCGCCAGCTGCGCGGCGAGGCAGGGGAGCGTCAGGTGCCCGGCGACCCGCGCGTCGGCCTGGCTCAGGTGTACGGCGCGCCGGGCACCGCGTCGGCGACGATTCTGTCGCTCTAGTTTCCGGCGCGAGCCCCCGGCGAACGTGAAGCCAGCTTCACGCTCGGCCGCCAGCGTGAAGGCAGCTTCACGCTCGGTCGGGTCAGGAGCTTAAATCGCCGGGCCCAGTAGGTCGTCCGCGTCGCGGATGACGTAGCCGTAGCCCTGCTCGGCCAGGAAGCGCTGGCGGTGCGCGGCGTACTCGGCGTCCAGGCTGTCGCGGGCCACCACGGAGTAAAAGATGGCGCCGCCGCCGTCGGCCTTGGGCCGCAGCAGCCGGCCGAGCCGCTGCGCCTCCTCCTGGCGCGAGCCGAAAGTGCCCGAAACCTGCACCGCCACAGAGGCTTCCGGCAGGTCGATGGAGAAGTTGGCGACCTTGGACACCACCAGCGTCGACACCTCGCCGCGACGGAACGCGTCGAACAGCGCCTCGCGTTCCTTGGTCCGGGTGGACCCCTGGATCACCGGGGCGTTGAGTTCGGCGCCGAGCTCCTCGAGCTGATCCAGGTACGCGCCGATCACCAGGGTCTGCTCGCCGGGATGCTTGTCCAGGATCGACTTGACCACCGCGATCTTGGTGTGCACCGTCGAGCACAGCCGGTACCGCTCTTCGGGTTCGGCCGTCGCGTAGGTCATTCGCTCGCTGTCGGTCATGGTGACCCGCACCTCGACGCACTCGGCGGGCGCGATCCAGCCCTGCGCCTCGATGTCCTTCCAGGGCGCGTCGTAGCGCTTCGGGCCGATCAACGAAAAGACGTCACCCTCGCGGCCGTCCTCGCGGATCAACGTGGCCGTCAGGCCCAGCCGCCGCTTGGACTGCAGGTCGGCGGTCATCCGGAACACCGGCGCCGGCAGCAGGTGCACCTCGTCGTAGATGATCAGCCCCCAGTCTCGGCTGTCGAACAGCTCCAGATGCCGGTACTCGCCCTTGGTGCGGCGGGTGATCATCTGATACGTCGAAATGGTGACCGGCCGGATCTCCTTGCGCTCTCCCGAGTATTCGCCGATCTCGTCCTCGGTGAGCGACGTGCGGGCGACCAGCTCGCGTTTCCATTGCCGCGCGGCGACGATGTTGGTGACCAGGATCAGCGTCGTCGCACCGGCTTTCGCCATTGCCGCGGCGCCGACCAGCGTCTTGCCCGCACCGCAGGGGAGTACCACCACCCCGGAGCCGCCGGCCCAGAACGAATCCGCGGCCAGCTGCTGGTAATCGCGCAGGTGCCAGCCGCCCTGATCCAGGCTGATCGGATGCGCCTCGCCGTCGACGTAACCGGCGAGATCCTCCGCGGGCCAGCCGATCTTGAGGAGCATCTGCTTGACGCGGCCCCGCTCGCTGTTGTGGACGACGACGGTGTCCTCGTCGATCCGGGCGCCCAGCATCGGCGCGATCTTTTTGTTGCGCAGCACCTCCTCGAGGACCGCGCGGTCCAGGCTGACCAGCGTCAGGCCGTGCGCCGGGTGCTTGACCAATTGCAGGCGCCCGTAGCGGGCCATCGTGTCGACGATGTCGACGAGCAGCGGCTGGGGCACCGCGTAGCGGGAGAAGCTGACCAGCGCGTCGACGACCTGTTCGGCGTCATGCCCGGCGGCGCGCGCGTTCCACAGGGCCAGCGGCGTGATGCGGTAGGTGTGCACGTGCTCGGGTGCGCGCTCCAGCTCGGCGAACGGCGCGATGGCGGCGCGCGCCTCGCCGGCCAGCTCGTGATCGACCTCGAGCAGCACCGTCTTGTCGGACTGCACGATCAATGGTCCGTCGGACATCTAGCGCCACTCCTCCTCATCGCTTCGCTCTGCATCGTCGTCGGCGCGCATAGCACCATTATCCGGAGTCCCCCGACACCACCGACGTGATGCGGTGGATGGCGAAGTCGCGTAGCCGGCCCGACGCCGAGTCAAAGGCCACCAGCTGCCCGCCCTTGATCGTGATCGGCGACACCACCCGCTGCGTGGCCACGCCGGCGGCGTCGAGGTAACCGATCACCAAGGTGTCCTGGGCCCTGGCCGCGCGCTGCAGCAGCGACATGGTGACGGCCGGGTCGACGCGGATGTTCCCGAACGGCGCGGCGGTCACCTTCCGCAGCACCGAGACGACGGCGTTGAGCGTCTCGCTGCTGGGCCGCGGCGCCGGACGGTACGGCCTGCGTTGCTGCGGGGTGGGCACCCTGGCCCCGCGCGGCCGGACGTCGACGATGGAGCCGGTGGAGTCCTCGGCGGCCGGGGCGAAGCCCGCCTTGCGCAACGCGACGAGGACTTCGGCGATCGGCGCGGGCGACACCGCCACCGTCGGCGCCAGCGCCCGCAGCTGCAACTCCTCCGCGGCCGCCACCGCCTGGGCCAGCAATGCCGGGTCCTCGCACCGCACGAACGAGGTGGCCATGCCGATGCGCAGCTGGCCGTGCCGGCGGGCCACGTCATCGATGAGGTAGGTAAGTCCTTGCGGCACCGGGGTTTTGGAATGCCTGCCGAAGAGGTCGTGCATCCAGTCGCGGGTCTTGCCGACGTCTAGGGCGTGCCGGATCGACTGCTCGCTGATGCGGTACACCATGGCCGTGCCGGCCGATTCGACGGTGGCAACGGTGGCGAGATCGTCGGCCAGGTCGCGTTGCAGCGGCCCGGGCACCACGACGGTCAGGTCGGCCTGCACCAGGAAGTGGTCGATCGGTGCGGGCATCGCCCGCGTCATCGCGCCCACCGCGATCTCCGGGTCGCCACCTTCCTCCAGCAGCGCCCGGCCGGGGGTGCTGATTGCCCCCCGGCCCACCAGACCCAGCGCGTGGCTCTCGGCCAGCAGATCGGCGACGGGTTGGGGTTGCAGCCGCCTGGCCCAACGCGGCCGTCGCCAGATCAGCGCCGCCGACGCCGTGACCGCATCGACGCCGGCCCCGGGCGGCAGACCGCACAGCATGCCCAGCAGCAATCGGCGATCCAGTGGAGCGGCCGTCGAGTACAGCGAATCATTCAGGGCGCCATAGGGTTTGGCGTCCGGGCCGCGGGTGCCGATCAAGGCCGGCCGGCTCGGCAGGTCGAGCCAGGTGCTGGCCAGCAGGTGCCAGCGTTCGGCGGGGGACATCGCGGTGAACCGTTCGGTGGCCGCCGTGGGCGCCCAGTACGGGCCGTCGCCGGCGTCCGGCTCCGGATCGGGCGTGCCGCTGGCGATCAATCCCGCCCCGGCCGCGATCTCGAGGATCAGGCCCAGCCGAGGCTCCTCGACGCCGGTCGCCTTGGCCAGCCGCTTGACGTCACGAATGCCCAGCCCTCCGCTGCGCAGCTCGGAAACCGGTGTGGCACTTAGGCTTTGCAACAGCACGTCGAGCTCGCGCAACACGTCGATGACGGCTCCCGCGGCCACCGCGTCGACGTCCGTGGGGCTGGTGGTCGACACGACCGGGTCGGGCTCGGTCAGCTGCAGGGGACCGGGGTCCTCGCCGCGCAACACCTGTCCCACGTGACGGGGCAAGATCACCGTCTCGGCGTCGATGCGCCGCAGCAGGCCCGAGGCCAGCAGCTGCGGCACCGGCCGCTCCGCCGGGGCGCCCGGCGCGGCGTCGCGGGTGCGGCCCATCGGCGAACCTTCCAGCAGCTTGTCCAGCACGTCGAGCTGCGCCCGGTCGAGCCCGTCGATGAGGGCGGCGATCTCCTCGCCCGTGCGGGAGCTGTCCTCGAGCGTGACTTGGCCCGGATGCCACGGCAACGCGGTGCCGGCGTCGGCGGCCAGTCGGACCGCGGTGTCGCCCCAGACCAGGGCGCGCTGCCTGAGGTCGTCCAGCGCGCCGCCCACGTCGGCCTCGGCGGCGCGGTCGCCGACGAGGGCCAGCAGCTTGGCGGTCGGCACCGGGGCGGAATCGGCCTGCAGCACCAGCAGGGCATCGAGCACCGCCAGCCGGAGGAAGTCCAGGTCGTCGGTGGCCGCCTTGACGGATTGGCGCGCCTGGGCACGCGCGGCCAACGCGGCGATGCTGCCGGGTGGGGGCTGCGCGAGGTCTGGCCGGAGTTCCAGCAGTCGGATCAGCCGCTCGTCGGGTAAGTCGGCCAGCCAGGACCCCAGCGGGATATCCGGGGTGTTGTCGGTCATTGCTGACCAGCGTAAAGCAGTCGGCGGGCCCAACGACCACGCTCACAACGCGGACCAGTGGCCTTGCGCCACGCGCGCGTGCGCGACCTGTCAGAATGGACCGCGTGGCTGACACTGCTGAGGGCAACGCGCGCAAAACCAACTACGTCGACAACGGTTGGCCGACGACGGACCCGGACGACCACGCCGTGAGCGAACTGGTGAGTGACCGCACGGGTGCGTTGTCACCGTTCGGTGAGCTGGCGTTCCCCCTGCCCGCGACAGACCTGCCCTACGTTCACCCGGTCACGGTCGTCAACCGGTAACCCATGGCTAGGGCCCCAGAGGCCGCGAAGGCCTCGGCAGGCGCGCTCTCGCATCTGGACGAGCGCGGCGCCGCCCACATGGTCGACGTCACCGAAAAAGGCGCCACCAAGCGCACCGCCGTCGCCGCGGGCGCGTTGCGCACCTCGCCGCACGTGGTGGCGCTGATCTCGACCGGCGGCCTGCCCAAGGGCGATGCGTTGGCCACCGCGCGGGTGGCCGGCATTCTGGCGGCGAAGCGCACCAGCGACCTGATCCCGCTGTGCCATCAGCTCGCGCTCACCGGCGTCGACATCGATTTCGCCATCGGCGACGCGGATGTGGAGATCACCGCGACCGTGCGCAGCACCGACCGCACCGGCGTGGAGATGGAGGCGCTGACCGCCGTCAGCGTCGCCGGGCTCACGCTGTACGACATGATCAAAGCGGTGGACCCCGCCGCTCGCATCGACGACATCCGCGTGCTGCGCAAGCAGGGCGGCAAAACCGGAACTTGGGAGAGGTGATGGGCGCGCGATCGGCACGAGTGATCATCGCTTCGACCCGCGCGTCGGCCGGCGCGTATGACGACCGATGCGGGCCGATCATCGCGGAATGGCTTGAGCATCAGGGATTTTCGTCCGCACAGCCCGAGGTGGTGGCGGATGGTGAGCCGGTCGGGGAGGCGCTGCGCGGGGCGCTGGACGCCGAGGTCGACCTGATCATCACCTCGGGCGGCACCGGCATCTCGCCCAGCGACAGCACCCCGGACCAGACGGTGGCGGTGCTCGACTACATGATTCCGGGGCTGGCCGACGCCATTCGCCGCTCCGGGCTGCCGAAGGTGCCGACGTCGGTGTTGTCGCGCGGCGTCTGCGGCGTGGCCGGCCGGACGCTGATCGTCAACCTGCCGGGTTCGCCCGGCGGGGTGCGCGACGGCCTCGGGGTGCTCGCCGACGTTCTCGACCACGCGCTCGATCAACTCGCCGGCGGGGATCACGAGCGATGACGCGTGTGTTGCGCGCCGCGGTGACCGAAGACCCGATTTTTTTGTCGGAACACGAGGAGTTGGTGGGCCATCAGTCGGCCGGAGCCGTCGTCGGCTTCGTCGGCATGATTCGCGACCACGACGGCGGCCGCCGGGTGGTGCGGCTGGAGTATTCCGCGCACCCCTCGGCCGAACAGGTCCTTGCCCAAGTGGTGGCGGAGATCGCCGAGGAGGCCGGCGGCGTGCGAGCCATCGCCGCCAGCCACCGCATCGGCGTGCTGCGCATCGGCGAGGCGGCGCTGGTGTCCGCGGTGGCCGCCGACCATCGCGGCGCGGCATTCGATACCTGCGCCCGTCTGGTCGACACCATCAAGGCGCGACTACCGGTGTGGAAGCACCAGTTCTTCGACGACGGAACCGAAGAATGGGTCGGTTCGGCCTAACGGCGATCGCGAGCGCGGCGAAAGCCGGGGGAAGCGGGTCGCCGCCATCGCCCCCAGCGGCCGGACGTCAGCCGGCCTGAGGCGGCTGCGCCAGGGCGTCCAGCGCGTCGTTGCCGTGGATGTCCGTGCTGCGGATGGCGTCCCACAGTTGCCGGGTGTACCCGACCTGCGATGTGTGCCGCGGTGGGGCCGGCGCGTCGACGACCGGTGCGTCGGCGGGCGGCGCCGGCGGCACATCCGCGGGCGGCGGTACCGGCGCGTCGGCGGGCGGCGCGGGTGGCAGGGCGTCGGCCGGGGGCGCCGGAGCGGCCGGGGGAGCCGGCGGCACCTCCGCGGGCGGCGGTACCGGCGCATCGGCGTGCGGCTCGTCGCGGGTGTTGATGATCGGGCGGCTGCA